>CADCEQ010000020.1 GCA_902800435.1 uncultured Prevotellaceae bacterium
AAGTCTTCGAACTGATACTGCGCCTGAAGGGTAACATGCTCTGGCCGGCCATGTGGGGCTGGGCCTTCTATGCCGACGACCCCGAGAACTCGAAGGTGGCCGACGAGATGGGCGTCATCATGAGCACGTCGCACCACGAACCGATGGCCCGCAACCACCAGGAGTACGCCCGCAACCGCCGCGAGTGGGGCGCCTGGAACTACCAGACGAACAAGGAAAAGCTCGACCAGTTCTTCCGCGAAGGTATTGAGCGCATGAAGGGTACCGACGACATCGTGACCATCGGCATGCGCGGCGACGGCGACGAGGCCATGAGCAAGGAGACCGACACGATGCTGATGGAAAGCATCGTCGCTGGTCAGCGCAAGATCATACAGCAGGTGACGGGCCGCCCCGCCAAGGAGACACCCCAGGTGTGGGCTCTGTATAAAGAAGTGCAGGACTACTACGACGCCGGCTTCCGCGTGCCCGATGACGTGACGATGCTCGTCAGCGACGACAACTGGGGCGACATCCGCCGCGTGCCGAAGAACGACGAGGAGCGCCGCCGCAAGGGTGGCTGGGGCATCTACTACCACGTAGACTACGTCGGTGCGCCCCGTAACTCGAAGTGGCTGAACATCACGCAGACGCAGCAGATGTTTGAGCAGCTCTCGCTGGCCTACGACTTCGGTATCGAGAAGCTCTGGATCCTGAACGTGGGCGACCTGAAGCCGATGGAATATCCCATCCAGCTCTTCATGGACATGGCCTGGGCTCCCAAGCAGTACACCCAGCAGACCGTCACCGACCATACCCGCCACTTCTTCGCCAGTGTGCTCGACGGTCCTACAGCCGAGGAGGCTGCTGCCATCTACAACCAGAACTGCCAGTACATGGGTCGCGTCACGCCTGAGATGCTCGATGCCAAGACCTACAACGTAGCAACCGGCGAATGGCGCCGCGTGGCCGACGACTACCAGCGACTCGAGACCCGCGCCCTGCGCCTCTTCCTCGACATCCCTGAGAGCCGCCGCGACTTCTACCGCCAGCTGGTGCTCTTCCCCGTGCAGGCGATGGCCAACCTCTACGATATGTACTACGCCCAGGCGATGAACCAGCATCTGGCAGCCCAGAACAACCCCGACGCCAACCAGTGGGCCGCACGCGTGGCCGACTGTTTCCGTCGCGACTCGCTGCTCTGTCTCGGCTATAACCGCGACATCGCCGGCGGCAAGTGGAACGGCATGATGATACAGAAGCACATCGGCTACCGCTCGTGGAACGACAACTTCCCCAAGGACATGCTGCCCCGAACAGCCACCGTGCCCGTCGGTTCTTCGCAGAGCGAAGCGTCCCAAGGGCCGAGCGCTCCGACAGGCTACACCTTCCCCGCCGCCCCCGGCTACCTTGCCATCGAGGCTGAGCACTACTACCGCGCCACAGCCCCCGAGGGCACGCAGTGGACCGTCTATCCCGACTACGGCCGCACCCGCAGCGCCGTGGCGCTGACGCCCTATACCCGCGAGACCGGCGACGCCGCGCTCACCTACCGCTTCCAGCTGCCCGAGCAGACGGCGAAGGTGAAGGTTCGCGTCGTAGTGAAGTCGACGCTCGACTTCCTCGATCTCGGCGGCCACGAATATACCGTCAGCCTCGACAACTCGGAGCCCCAGACGGTGAACTTCAACAAGACGCTGGTCGACCGCCAGCCCTATCAGTACTCGGTGTTCTACCCGACGATTGCCCGCCGCGTGGTGGAGTCGGAGGTCGAACTGCCCGTAACGGCTGCCGACTGGCACGAGCTGACGCTCCGTCCGCGCCATCCCGGCATTGTGTTTGAGAAATTGGTTATTGACTACGGCGGTTACAAGCCGCAGTACCTTTTCGGCGAAGAGTCGCCGCTGAAGGTTGTCACAGAATAATAATGTTGTTATTAAGTTAGTAATTTTAATAGGTAAAAAGTAGTTAGTTTTCTTTTGTCGGCTGCTCGTATGCGAATATAGGCAGCCGACAAACTTTTTTTTGGTCGTTTCAGATAAATTCGCTACCTTTGCACCGTCTTCTGAATAGACAAACTGAAAACTGACGACTTTTACGAAAATGAAACGACTACTTACACTGATATTACTACTGGGTATCTGTGGCCTGAAGGTCATGGCACAGACCGGACATCTCTTCGCCAGCGACAAGCTGTCGAGCACCAATATTACAAGCATCTGTCAGGACCAGATGGGCTACATCTGGATAGGCACCGAGTTCGGACTGAACCGCTTCGACGGCTACCGCTTCACCTCCTACCTGAACAACCCGCAGGACTCCACTTCGCTGGGCTTCAACACGGTGGCTTCGCTGCTTTGTGACCGTGAGGGCCGCCTCTGGGTGGGCACCACGCAGGGACTGCAGCGCTATGACCCGGCCACCGACCGCTTCGTCAACTACCACTTCCCCGACAGCCTGCGCCCGCGAGCCTCGGCCATTCTGCAGCTGCGCGACGGCAAGCTGCTGGTGGGAACGTCGGGCTACGGCGTCTACGAGGTGAACCCCTCGTCGCTTCAGCTGGAGCGTCGCAACGACTATCAGAGCGACCCCGGCGACGTGTTCTTCAACTGCATCTTCGAAGACGGTAACGGCGGCTTCTGGAAGGGCGGTGCCAACCGCTTTGGCTACAAGCCTGTGGGCAAGGAGGTACAGATGTCGTCGACGCCCTTCGGCGTGCCGACGGCCTTCTTCGACTGGGAGGGGCGCACGATGGTGGTCTGCCGTGACAGGTTTCTTGCCTACGAGCACGGCCAGCCCGTCGACAGCCCCATCGACCTGGGCGACGCGCAGGCCCTGGGCGGATTCCGCACGGCCATCAAGGACCACCTCGGCAACGTCTACGTGGGCACCCGCGGCAACGGACTCTTCTGGATTCCTGCCGGCACGCGCCGGCTGCAGCGCTTCACGACCACGGCCCCCGGCTTCGACATGAACACCGCCATCATCTGGGCACTGCAGGAGGACCGGCTGGGCAATATCTGGGTGGGCTGTCAGCAGAAAGGCCTCTTCCTGATTCCCAACCGCAAAGCACAGTTCACGTCGTGGAGCTTCTCAGCCCAGAAGCAGGACATCGGCTCATACGTTTCGTCGGTCTGCGAGGGCGACGACGGCATGACCTGGTGTACGGTGCAGAACAAGGGCGTCTACGGCTTCGACCGCCAGGGCCGCATCGTGGCCCACCCGCAGTCGCCTGCCAGTGTAGAGTTCATCTACCGCGATACTGAAAAGGCCTACTGGCTGGGCACCACCCACGGACTGTATGCCTACGACCCGCTGTCGGGGCGCTCGCAGCTGTTCTCCGATTTTGAGTGCGACAAGTTCAACACGATGGTCGACGACGGCCACGGCCACCTCTTTATCTCCGTCTACGCCAAGGGTATGCTGCGCTACGACCGCGCTACCCGCCAGTTCCGCCTCATCACGATGACGCGCACGGTTGACGAGAAGCGCGGCACACTCTGCAACGACTGGATTCTGTCGATGATGGCCGACCGCGACGGCCGCGTCTGGGTAGGCACCGCCGACGGCGTGACCTGCTACGACCCGCAGGGTGACACGTTCAAGCCCTTCGGCTGGACCAGTCTCCTGCACAAGTCGGTCAATACGCTCATGGAGACCCGCGACGGCGACATCAGCATAGGCACGGAGCAGGGACCCTACATGTGGTTCCGCAACACCAACCGGATGATGGAGCTGCCCGAGTCGGAGCCGCTGAAGAACCTGTCGGTGTGCTACGTCGTGCAAGACAATGCCGGCGACTACTGGTGCTCGACCACAATGGGCATCTGGCACTTCCTGATGGACGAGCAGAAGTGGGTGAGCTACATCAGCGGCTCGGGACTGGCCGGGCGCGAGTATGTGGCCAGTGCCGGTCTGCATACATCTGACGACCGCATCTTCTTCGCCACCGGTGACGGACTGACCACCTTCACGCCCCAGCAGGTGCGCAGTGTGCAGGTGCAGCCCGGAAAGCTCCAGCTGACTGGCTTCTACATCGGCGGGCGCGCCGTCTCGACGCTGACCGAGTCGAACGGCACGCAGGTCACAGAACGGCCAGTGGCTGAGAGCGACCACTTCACCGTGAGCTATCTTGACAACACCTTCACCCTGGAATTCTCGCTGCTCAACTACGTCGGCGCAGCCAACGTCGTCTTCGAGCACCGCCTGAACGGCGGCGAATGGATTGGGGGCGAGATTGGCCGCAACATGATAACGATGAACCACCTGCCCAGCGGCACCTACCTGCTCGAGGTGCGCGCCGTCGACAACGGCGTAGCCTCGGAGCCATGCACCTATACCATCGTGGTCAAGGCCCCGTGGTACCGCTCCCGTCTGGCCTACGCCCTCTACATCTTAGGTCTGCTGGGTATTGCCGGACTGCTGGGCTGGACCTACCGCCGCCGCATGCGCCAGCGCCTGGACGAGGACAAGATGAAGTTCCTCATCAACGCTACCCACGACATACGCTCGCCGCTGACGCTAATTCTGGGACCGCTTGAGAAGCTGCGCCGCCGAGGCCTCGACGACGAGTCGAAGCAGGACCTGAGCGTCATCGACCGCAACGCCCAGCGCATCCTCTCGCTGGTAAACCAGATTCTCGACGTGCGCAAGATTGACAAGCAGCAGATGCACCTGCACTGCCGCGAGACCAACATGCACGACTTCATAGCCACCATCTACAAAATCTATGAGTACAACGCCCGCGAGCGCGGCATCAACTTCACGTTTACCGGCGACGAGGACATCACGGCATGGGTTGACCGCACGCAGTTCGACAAGGTGGTGTCGAACCTGCTGTCGAACGCCTTCAAGTACAGCTACGACCGTGGCGACATCAGCATGGTGCTCTCGCAGGGCCACGACGACAATGCGCGCGGTCCGCTCAGCGACTACGTCGAGCTGACCGTCACCGACACGGGAACGGGTATGCGCGAGGACACGATGCAGCACCTCTTCGACCGTTTCTACCAGGGCAAGTCCGACAAGTCGGCCCATATTCAGGGAACGGGTATCGGCCTGAACCTGTGCAAGATGATTGTCGACATGCACCACGGCTCCATCAGCGGGCGCAACCGCACCGACGGCGTAAAGGGCTCCGTCTTCACCGTCAGGCTGCCACAAGGCAGCAGCCACTTCACCGAGGAAGAGCTCGACACCACGGCCGAGCGGCCGCAGAGCGTCCGCCTGTCGGGGCGCCGCCAGCCCAGCTCGACGTTCCACGTGCTGGTGGTCGACGACGACGAGGAGATAGCACGCTTCATCGGTCAGGAGCTGGCCGACTACTACTACTTCACCGCCTGCCACAATGGCAAGGACGGACTGAAGGAGCTGCTGACAAACCACTACGACCTCGTCATCAGCGACGTGATGATGCCCGAGATGGACGGCTTCACCATGCTCCGCATGATCCGCACGAACGTCAACATCTCGCACCTGCCCGTCATCATGCTGACGTCGAAGACCGACATCGGCAACCGCCTTGAAGGACTGGAGAAGGGTGCCGACGCCTACCTGACCAAGCCCTTCAACGTCGACGAGCTGCACGCCACCATCGACAACCTCATCAGCACCCGCCTGCGCCTGCGCGGCAAGTTCTCGGGCTCGCAGCAGCCCGTCGAGAAAGTGCAGCAGATAGAGGTGAAGGGCAACGACGAGCAGCTGATGGAGCGCATTATCAAGAGCATCAACGACCACATCGGCGACAGCGAGTTCGGCGTCGACGACATCTGCAGCGATGCCGGCATCAGCCGTGCCCATCTGCACCGCAAGATGAAGGAGATGACGGGCATCCCCGTCTCGGAGTTCATACGCAACATCCGCATGGAGCAGGCCGCCCGTCTGCTGAAGGAGCAGAAGCTGAACATCACGCAGGTGGCCTACACCGTGGGCTACTCGTCGCTGCCCTACTTCTCGTCGGTCTTCCGCAAGCACTTCGGACAGTCGCCCCGTGAGTTCATTGACAAGTCACAATCAGACACATAATAACATACAGAACTTATGAAGATACAGATTATCAACGGCCCCAACCTTAACCTTCTGGGCCAGCGCGAACCGGGCATCTACGGCAGCGAGTCGTTCGACGCCTATCTGGAACAGCTCCGCGCCAAATACCCCGACGTGACGATTGACTACTATCAGAGCAACGTCGAGGGCGAACTGATCGACAAGATGCAGCAGGCAGGATTCTTCGAGCCCTGCGACGGCATCGTGCTCAACGCCGGCGCCTACACCCACACCAGCGTGGCCCTGCACGACTGCATCCGCTCGCTGTGCTGTCCCGTCATCGAGGTACACATCTCGAACGTCCACCAGCGCGAGCCGTTCCGTCACCACTCGTTCCTGTCGGCCGCCTGCAAGGGCGTCATCTGCGGCTTCGGTCTCGACAGCTACCGACTGGCCATTGAGGCATTACTGAAATGACGCTCGACGACTATATCCTTGACCACACGTCGCCAGAGCCTGACTACCTGTACCGCCTCTGGCGCGCCACCAACGTGAAGACTCTGCACGGACGGATGGCCAGCGGCCACCTGCAGGGGCGGCTGCTGAAGATGCTCGTCGAGATGATTCGCCCGCAGAACGTGCTCGAGGTGGGAACGTTCAGCGGCTATTCGGCCATCTCCATGGCCGAGGGACTGAATGAAGGCGGCCGGCTCTACACGTTCGAGGTGAACGACGAGATGGAGGACTTCACGCGACCGTGGATAGAGCAGTCGGCAGTGGCCGACAAGATTACCTTTATCATCGGCGATGCGCTGGATGGTGCTCCCCGTTTGGGCGTTGAGTTCGACATGGTGTTCATCGACGGCGATAAGCGGGCCTACTGCGACTATTACGACATGGCGCTCTCCGTGCTGCGGCCTGGCGGCTTCATCGTGGCCGACAACACGCTATGGGACGGTCACGTCACCGACCCCGCCTACGACCACGACCAGCAGACGCAGGGCATACGCCGCTTCAACGACTACGTCGCCGGTGACCTTCGCTCGGAGCAGGTCATCCTGCCCATGCGGGATGGCCTCACCTTCATCAGGAAGAAATGATACGCTATACTAAGAAAGAGGAAATCTGGAACTCGGCATCCCACGGCGGCGGCATCCTGCTTGGTGTCGTCTTTGGCATCATCTTCCTCGTCTGGTGCTTCCAGGCCGACAACAACTGGGCACGCGTAGGCGTCATACTCTATCTCTTCGGCATGCTCGGCAGCTATGTCGCCTCAACGCTCTACCACTCGATGAAGCACCACTCGAAGTGGAAGGAGCGGCTACGGCGCTGGGACCACGCCGCCATCTACTGGCACATTGCCGGCTCTTACTCGCCGCTGACGCTCGTCGCCCTGCGCCAGCAGGGCTACTGGGGCTGGAGCCTCTTTACCTTCGTCTGGCTCTGCGCCATTGCCGGCACCATCGTCAGCTTCATCCGCCTGAAGGAGCACTCCAACCTCGAGACCCTCTGCTTCATCGGCATGGGCCTCAGCATCCTTGTCGCCTTCAAGCCGCTGATAGATTCCGTCTCCACCGCTGCCGTCGTCTGGATTATGGCCGAGGGCGTCTGCTACATCACCGGTGCCCTGTTCTACTCTCTCAACAAGCGGAAGTACATGCACTCCATCTTCCACTTTTTTGTGCTGGCAGGTAGCGTCTGCCACATCATCGCCGTCTGGGACGTGCTCATGGAATACCTTTGAAAGGTAAAAAAGTGTAATATGTGGAGCGTAAGTGAAAAATAATTAGTAACTTTGCACCGAAATTCGTAAACAACAAAGAAATATGGCTTATACGAAACTGACAGCTGCAGAGGCTGCAGCACTGATTAAGAACGGCGACCAGATCGCCATGAGTGGTTTTACGCCTGCCGGTGTGGCCAAGGCAACCACGAAAGAGTTAGCAAAGATTGCGCTGGCCGAGCACGAGGCTGGCCGCGAGTTCAAGGTGGCCATCTTCACCGGTGCCTCGACGGGACAGTCGACCGACGGCGACCTGGCCAACGCACAGGCCATCAAGTACCGTGCGCCCTACACGACGAACCCCGACTTCCGCAAGCATGTCAACGCCGGTGAGATTCCCTACAACGACCTGCACCTGAGCCACATGGCACAGGAGCTGCGCTACGGCTTCTACGGCGACCTCGACTGGGCCATCCTCGAGGTCTGCGACATTGAGGACTGCGGCGACGACTGGCACGTCTACCTGACAGCTGCAGGCGGCATCTCGCCCACGGCTGCCCGTCTGGCCAAGAAAGTGATACTGGAGCTGAACTCGTTCCACAGCCCTGACGCCAAGTACATCCACGACGTCTACGAGCCGCTCGACCCGCCTTACCGCAAGCCCATCCCCATCTTCAACGTCTGCGACCGCATCGGCGTGCCCTACGTCTCGATTCCCAAGTCGAAGGTGGTTGGCGTCGTGGAGTGCAACATCCCTGACGAGGCCCGTGCCTTTAAGGACAGCGACCCCGTGACCGATAAGATTGGCTATCTGACGGCTGAGTTTCTGGTTTCGGAGCTTCATGCTGGCCGTATCCCCAAGGAGTTCCTGCCCCTGCAGAGCGGCGTAGGTTCGACGGCCAACGCCATCCTGGGCGCTCTGGGCGAGGATAAGCACGTGCCCGACTTCAACATCTACACCGAGGTGCTGCAGGATGCAGTTGTAGGCATGATGATGAGCGGCCGCGTGAAGGATGCCTCGGCCTGCTCGCTGACCGTCTCGAACGAGTGCCTGAAGCAGGTGTACGACAACATGGACTACTTCAAAAGCCACCTGACGCTGCGCCAGAGTGAGATCTCGAACCACCCGGCTGTCATCCGCCGTCTCGGCGTCATCGCCATCAACACCGCCATCGAGGTCGACATCTACGGCAACGCCAACTCCACGCACATCAGCGGCACGAAGATGATGAACGGCATTGGCGGTTCGGGCGACTTCATCCGCAACGCTTACCTATCTATATTTACATGCCCGTCGGTGGCCAAGGGCGGTCTCATCTCGAGCGTGGTGCCCTTCGTTACCCACCAGGACTCGTCGGAGCACGACGTGAACATCATCGTCACGGAGCAGGGTGTGGCCGACCTGCGCGGCAAGAGCCCCATGCAGCGCGCACAGACCATCATCGAGAACTGTGCCCACCCCGACTACAAGCAGCTCCTCTGGGACTACCTGAAGCTCGGCACCGGCGGACACACGCGCCACTGCCTCACCGCCGCCTTCGCCATGCACGACACGCTGGCCAGGAAGGGCGATATGCACCTGACCGACTTCTCGGAGTACATCAAATAACATTCCACAGGGGGACAAGCCAGTCTCCCTGTTTTTGTAAATACCTTGACAGTAGAAGAACTATACGAACGCTGCCTGGAACTGGCGACGACGGAACCGTCGGCAGCTGGCAACCGCTTTATGCACGAGACGCTGGTACTGTGCTGCGCCGAGGGGCTGAAGTCGGCGGGTACGGGCTTCGGCAACCTGTTCTCGCAGGTCGACTACTTGGCGAAGCGGTGCGGCATGCAGACAGCAGAGCGGATGGCGGTGCAGCAGATGCGGCGCCACTCCAACCACGCTACGGTGCTGAGCCGTGAGGAGTGGCTGCATGATGTGCATGCTCTGGCGCTGTTCGTCTCGGCGGTGTTCAAGACGGGCATTCCCGGTGAACTGCTGCAGCGGCTACCCCTCCACCCTTCATCCACCGCCCAACACCCATCACCCAACACCCGCTACCTGCGCTGCGTCGTCAGCCGCTTCGACGGGCAGACCATCTGGGCCGACACTGCCGACGGCGGGCACGTCGAGGTGGACTATTCGGAGCATGAGTACCTGCGCAAGATGCTGCGCGAGGGGATGCAGCTGAACCTGCTCGACAGTCACGCTGAGGGAGAGCGTGTGCAGCCCGGCCTGGTGGTGGTAGAGCCCGACTTCCTGCTTGACATCTCGGCGCTGGCCCACTGCTTCCAGGGCAGCTACGGGCACCACCCGCTCTTCTACACCGCCGAACGGCTCAGGCCCCGCGGCAACTCGCAGGCGATGCTCCTGGGTAACTTTGCCGGGGCGGCACTCGACGACATCATCCACGACAGCGAGGCGCCGCTGAGCGACACGATGAACAGCTTCTTCCGCGAGCAGGCGCTGCAATTCACCACCTGCGACGACTTCAACCCCCAGCGGTTTGTCGACGATGCCCGCCAGCAGTCGGCAAACATCCGCGAGGCCGTCGAGGCACTCTTCGGCCAGGACTACGACCGCCAGAAGGCGCTGCTCGAGCCGTCGTTCGTCTGCGAACGGCTGGGCCTGCAGGGGCGTGTCGACCTGATGACCAGCGACATGCGACTGCTGGTGGAGCAGAAGTCGGGCAAGAACTACAACCTCGAGCGCAACGCCCGGCCGACGGGCACCGGCCTGCAGAAGGAGGAGCACTACGTGCAGCTGCTGCTCTACTACGGCATACTGCGCTATAACTTCGGGCGCACCGACTCGCAGGTCGACATCCGCCTGCTCTACTCGCGCTACCCCGCCGCCCGCGGACTGCTCTACGTCAACTTCTACCGCGAGCTGTTCCGCGAGGCCATCCGTCTGCGCAACCGGATTGTGGCCACCGAGATGCTCATTGCCCGCGAGGGCTTCGGCCGCATCCTGCCGCTGCTGCGCGCCGACGTCGTCTTCAAGGGTGCCGAGCGCGACGGCTACTTCCACCGCTACATCGAGCCCCAATTGTCAATTCTCAATTCCCAATTCTCAATTCTGACTCCCACCGAGCGTGCCTACTACGAGCGCATGATGACCTTCGTCTACCGCGAACAGCTGCTGGCGAAGGTTGGCCGGCAGGAGGGGCAGGGCGGTGCCGTGAGCGACCTGTGGAACATGCCGCTGGCCGAGAAGCAGGAGACGGGCAACATCATACTGGGCAACGAGGCGAACCCCACGCTGAACTTCCGCCGGGGCGACATGGTCTATCTCTACAACTACGACGGCGACGAGCCCGACGTGCGCAAGGCTATATTATATAAAGGTACGATAGAGCAGATGGGCAGCGACGGCGTGAAGGTTAGGCTCGCCGACGAGCAGCAGGGCATCGACCCGATGAAGCAGGGGCGCTGGGCCATCGAGCACGCCGGCAGCGACATGAACACCACGAGTGCCATCAAGAGTCTGCACCAGTTCATCACGTCGGCCCCCCGCAAGCGGGCACTCCTCTTGGGCCAGCGCGAGCCCGAGGCCGACACATCGCTGCGGCTGTCGCGCCCGTACCATCCGCACTACGACGACGTGCTGCTGCGCGCCAAGCAGGCCCGCGACTACTTCCTGCTGGTCGGACCGCCGGGAACGGGCAAGACGTCGATGGCGCTCCGGTTTATGGTGGAGGAGGAACTCACCACCCAACACCCATCAACCGCCACCCTCCTCCTCATGAGCTACACGAACCGCGCCGTCGACGAGATCTGCGCCATGCTGGAGGACAGCGGGCAGGACTACCTGCGCATAGGCAACGAGACATCGTGCGACCCGCGCTTCAGGGACCGCCTGCTGGAGAACAGGCTCGGCGAGAAGCCCAAGCTCGACGACATACGCCGGCGCATCGAGGCCACGCCCGTCGTCGTCGGCACCACGTCGATGCTGCAGGCGCGGCCCTGGATTTTCCAGCTGAAGCACTTCGCGCTGTGCATCGTCGACGAGGCCTCGCAGATTCTGGAGCCGGGACTCGTCGGACTGCTCAGCAGCGACAGCATCGACCGCTTCATACTCGTCGGCGACCACAAGCAGCTGCCCGCCGTCGTGCAGCAGTCGGAGCAGGAGTCAAGGGTCTGTGACCCGCTGCTCAACGCCATCGGCATCGGCGACTGCCGCCAGTCGCTCTTCGAGCGCCTGCTGAACTGGGAGCGCCGCTGCGGGCGCACGCTGTTTACCGGCATTCTGCGCAAGCAGGGCCGTATGCACCCCGACATTGCCCGGTTCCCCAACGAGATGTTCTACCACAGCGAGCGGCTGGAGCCGGTGCCCTTGGAGCACCAGCTCGACACGTCGCTGCACTACGACCTGCCCTCGGACGACGCCCTCGACGACCTGCTGAAGCAGCACCGCGTCCTCTTCTTTGACAGCGACTCCCAAAATGCCCACATTGCCCATAATGCCCATAACCCCCATCCCTTCTCCGACAAGACGAACCCCGCCGAGGCGCGCATCGTGGCCGACCTGCTGCGGCGCATCTGCCGATTCTACGGCGGCCGCTTCGACCCGCTGAAGACGGTGGGCGTCATCGTGCCCTACCGCAACCAGATAGCCATGATCCGTCAGGAGATAGCGCAGCTGGGTCTGCCCCAACTGGAACAAATCTCCATCGACACCGTGGAGCGCTACCAGGGCTCGCAGCGCGACGTCATCATCTACTCGTTCACCGTCAGCCGGCCCTATCAGCTCGACTTCCTCACCAGCAACTGCTTCACTGAGGACGGCCGCACCATTGACCGCAAGCTGAACGTCGCCATCACCCGCGCCCGCTGTCAGCTCCTGATGACGGGCAACGCCCGGCTGCTGCGCCGCAACCCCGTCTTCCGCGCCCTCATTGAGCAATCTTCATAAAAAAGGAAGGGCAAAAGCAATCTTTTTCCCGGAAATGTTGTAACTTTGCACCCTAAATTCCAGAAAGCTGATGTCATTCCTTACCCGCACATATCCATTCAAGAAGAGTCGGTTCTGGCTGAGAGACAGCATCGTCTATGGTGTCTTTGTCTGGGCGATACTCTTTCTATTACAGCCGTTCGGATTCAGTATGTATCAAGGCAGCAAATGCCTGGTAGCCGCTTTATTCGGACTCGTCACGACCGGCTGCTATGCGCTCTATGCGTGGGCTGTCGTCGAGCCGTTATATGCTCGCGTCAAGCCGTGGCGCATCTGGCATCAGGCGAGTGCCGTACTCGGCCTGATACTCTTTATCGCCATCGGCAACTTCCTCCTGTTCTCATTCGTCTTCACTTATCCCGTCACGCTCCAGCTGTTTCTCATTTTCCTGTACTGGACTCTGATCATCGGGGTTATCATCACCGCACTGACCGTCGGCTTCGAGTATAACCTGAGCCTGAGAGAGAGGATGGAGGCAATGCTGAGCAACACGGCGGAGGAGCAGAAGGACATAACAATCACCATCCACGACAACAACGTCAGGGGGAACGACCTCACTATTCCCATCAACAGCCTGCTTTATGTCGAGGCGCAGAAGAACAACGTTTCTGTCTGCCATACGAAAGACGGGAAGCCGACAGCCACGGAAGTTCATACCACGCTGACGGCCGTCATTGACGAGCTGAAGGACTACGAGAACATCTTCCAGTGCCACCGCTCGTTCATCGTCAACGTGAACAACATCACCTCGGCCAAGGGCAACTCCAACGGCTATCAGCTGACGCTCGGAACATGCCCTGCCACCATCCCCGTCTCACGCTCATACGTGCCTCGGCTAAAGTCGTTTATCGCTTAGTCATTCGTCCTCAGTCTTAGTCATTCGCCGCCGGGCATAGCTTTCCGTCAGCGGTTTTAGCTGTCTGTCACGGATATTTGGAGGGGTAAGAATATTGCCGTATCTTTGCGGCATGAAACATCGGATTACGCACATCGTTCTACTGCTGACGGCTGCCTGCAACCTGGCTGCGCAGACCCTCGTCTCGGGCATTGTCAGCGACGGGAAGGAACCGCTCACCGGAGCCAACGTATTTATAATAGGTACCATCGACGGATGTCTGACCGACTCGCTCGGACGGTTCTCGTTCGCCACGTCAGCAGCGGGCGAAGTCACCCTCAAGGCCACCTTCATCGGCTACGAGGACTATACGCTGACTGCCGACGCCAGCCAGCTCGCCGACCTCTCCATCCGGATGACTGAGCGGAGCGCTACCATCAGCGAGGTGGTGGTGACGGCAAGCACCTTCAGCTTCGGCAAGGGCGACAGCTTCAAGACGATGGACGCGCTCGACGTGGTAATGGCAGGCAATTCGTGCGGCGACATCGTGGCAGCACTGCAGACGCTGCCCGGCACGCAGAAGGTGGGCGAGGACGGCAAGCTGTATGTCCGTGGCGGTGCCCACGACGAGTGCCAGACGTTCGTCAACGGTATGCACGTGCTTGTGCCCTACAGCACCAACACTGAGAACACCGCCGTGCGCGGACGCTTCTCACCGTTTCTTTTCAAAGGCATCAACTTCTCGCTGGGCGGCTATGGCGGCGAATACGGACAGGCACTTTCGGCTGTGCTGCCGATGGAAACGACCGATGCGGCCACAAGCGACAAGTTTGGCGTGAGTGCCTCGCTCGTCGACTGGAATATCGGCGGCACCAAGGCTTATCAGAGCAGCAGCCTGTCGTTCAATGCCGCCCTGACCAGCACGGGCCTCTACGACCGGCTGTTCTCTCAGCGCTACGACTTCACCCGCCCTTATCGCAAGCTGTCGGGCGAGGCGCAATACAAGAAGGAGTTCCAGACGGCCGGCGTGCTGAAATCATACGTCGGCTACGACCTAACGTCGGTAGGACTGCATACCGGCAACCGCAGCCTCTCGCTGAAGGAGCACAACATCTATGCTAACGTCACTCAGAGGACGCCGATAGGCCGCGGCTGTTCGCTCTTTGCAGGTGTCGCCAACTCCACTGTGTTCAACGATATTGACAATGCGCAGACTACAGGCGACCACTACCACAACTTCCGCAACGAAGTCCACTTGAAGGCCGAAGTGCGCAAGGTCTGCTCTGACGTACTGAAACTGTCGGCAGGCGCTGAGGACTATCTCCGCAACAGCACGTTGAGCTACGATGCCTACCGCTATCAGCTCGACTACAACATCCTCGCTGCCCACGCCGATGCCCAGTGGCGCGTCGTCCCCCGCCTGTTTCTCAACATGTCGGCAAGAGCTGAACTGATGGAATCAAGCTGGCTTCTGATGCCGCGGGCTACGCTGAGCTATATCCCCAGCCCGCGCCTGCAATTCTCGTTGGTGGCAGGCCGCTATAGCCAGACGGCAGAGGACGACTATCTGGCAATGAGCCATCAGGCACTGAGCCAAGCTACCGCCGACCACGCCATCTTTTCCGTGCAGTATCGGTCGCAGTCCTCCCTTCTGCGCATCGAGCCCTACTGGAAGAAATACCGCCACCTGCCGCTGTTGGTGGAGGGCGCTTATCAGTCTTCTGGCTACGGCACGAGCCGGGGCGTTGACATCTTTCTGGAAGACCACTCGTTCAGCAAGCGCCTGGCGACCACCCTCTCTTACTCGTTCAATGACTCCGAACGGCTCTGCCTCGACTATCCCGAACTGCGGACCCCCGACTACGTCTCGCGCCACAATTTGCGCCTGACAGCCAAATACGCCATCGGCAAAGTCATCGTCGGCCTGTCGGAATCATACGCCAGTGGACGGCATTTCCCCGCCGGCACCACGCCACATTACAACAGCGTGGACGTGAATCTAACCTACCTGCTGAGCCCCAAGGTCATCGTCTATACCTCGCTGAACAACGTTTTCGGTCGGACAAACATCTTCCGCTACGACGCGAATGGCACCCCTGTCGTGCCCTCACGCGACCGCTTCCTATACATCGGCATATTTGTTTCACTTAAAAATAACAAAGCTTATGACATCTCAAATTTCTAAACAACGCGTGTTAGTTATCGCCCTCTTCGTAATGGCAAGTCTTGGAACCTTTGCCCAGCAGCCTGTGCAGATGCAGGCGCTCATCGGCCAGTCGCTCGCCAAACTGCAGCAACCGACGCCCGAGGCTTTCGTCAACTGCATTGCGGAAATGAAGCGCATCGAGGCCATGTTTCCTGACAGCATCCAGCCCAAGTACCAGATGGCCTTGCAGAGTCTGAATTTCTCTGTGATGAATCCCCACGCCCCGCAGACCGAGAACCTTCTGAAGGAAGCGGAACAGGCAATCACGACATTGGAGCAGATGACGTCTGCCGACCCGTCTGACGTCTGCACCCTCCGCGGCTTCCTCTACATGGTGCGCATCGTGCAGAACCCCGCCCAGAACGGCCAGCGCTACTACATCGACGTGATGCAGAACTACGAGAAAGCCTTGAAGCTCAATCCCGGAAACCAGCTTGCCCGCCAGCTGCAGCAGAAATTCTTCGAAGGAATGAAGCAACAGACCGGGGGATAAATGCATCGTAATTTGTCTTGCTACCGCCATAGTTTTTCTTGGTTTTAAAGTGAATAGTTAGTTCGGCTAAGTGGCTTAGTTAGTCGTGCTAAGTGGCCGGGTTTGCACTTCTAAGTCGCCGCTTGTCTCTACAGGTGCTAAGGTACGACATTCTCATTGCGGTCTACGAATCACGAGGCGATTATATTTTATTATTGCACAAAAAAGCGGGGTGCTGCGGTCATTTGGTCATTTGGTCATTTGTCAAAATCGAAAACAGACAATGTCATAATCGGCACTATATATAAATATTAAAATATTTATATATAGTGAGCAAATAACCGCGTTCCCGAAATCGATTTTGACCAAAATGACCATGACCAAATGACCACGAATGGCGAGTGCTAGGGGCGAGTGGAGGTCTGAACAAGCGAATCATCCATTGTTCAGACCCCTCCTAACCTCCCCTGACTCAGGGGAGGAATCCGACCCGCCCATAATTCCCCTCCTGAGTTAAGAGGGGCTAGGGGAGGTCTGAAGAGGCGAATCATCATTTCCTGTTGGATTTTGCGTGGATTTAAGGTTCAATACTCAGTGTTAGGCAAAATGCGTCCTTACACAATTGTGAACACAGTGCGTTCGCAATTAAAATGGAGTCAGCATGGACTCAGGTTACTCAGGGAAAATTTTCCCTCAGTTCTTACCAAGACGCTACGGGGCGCACACTGCCACGGTTCTTCGAGCCACGCCTTGAATCAGGGCACAAAAAAAGCTTCCCGGCGGGGGAAGCTTCGGTTGGTGAATCCTAACAATCTCTACAAGGCTGGAATAAAAGAATGAAAGGCATCCGACACTCATAGTCAACCGGGTGGTAGTGCGATGTGCAGCATGAACAGTGCATGCGAGTAAGGACGTGCTGAGCCTGCGCCGTAACAGTTCCTGAATCGAACAGATTGCTGCCGGCTCCGGACAGCGGCCATGATTGGGTTTCCAGTTCGCCCTGTGAATGCGGATGCCAGTTTGTCACTCTGTCAGTTCTGTCTGGAAATTCAGCGACTGTATCTCGATGTCAAGCTTGCGGAGCTGGGCCGAACAGTCGTCAATCTGCTTCCCGAGTGCCTTTACGTCAATGACTGTTACCATCTTTATCTCCGATCGCGAATAACGGTCGTGACCTGAAGAAGCCGTTTCAAAGGCACTGCGCAGCGTACCGATTCTCATGGTCAGCACGTCTTTCTTCGCCATCAGTTCTGTCAGCGTCCTGCCATCGCTGTTGCGGGTACTCATGTTCGTAGCGTTGATACGCCAGATGAGGGACTCAAGCTGAACAAGGCACGAGTCAAGTTCCTTCATCAGCTCTGTGGGGTGCTCAGACGGCTCATCGCCCTCCTGCACCTTTACGTTGTTTTGTATGCGCTGTCCCAACTGCTGTATGCGCTTCTGTAAGTCCTTTCGGATGCTTAATGCTTCTGCTAGTTTCATATTCCAAACTGTTTTTATTCTATTACCGACATTCTCATTTTAATATCATCAATGAGCATTATGGCAACAAAAAATGAGAACCCTGCACCCTTCATGGCAGTGCTCGCAAGTCGTTTGCCACATCAACTAATCGCATATCAGTTCTTCCAAATCCGTATCTTCAAAGACTATTTTCATCTTAATGTTGCAAATATAACGAACAATTCCCAAATATGGGAATATTTTATCAAGTAATTACCACTTTTTAACTTTAACGTCTTCTCTCTTACATCAGGCAAGATACAAACAATTATTGAGACAGTTATGCTTTTACTGGAAATCTTTGGCGTTTTAAACGAAAAGCATTACTTTTGCAGGGTAAAAAGAAATAGGTTATGAAATCTATCATCACAATCTTCGTACTGACGGCAGTCTGCCTGACGGCTACAGCGCAGGAGTCCCACTACCGCAGGGCTTTACGGACAGACAAGCAGAATGAGAAATACGGCGTGGTTGGTATGGGTGACAGCCATGCAAGCGGCATGACCAGTGGCATCTACTGGTCGAGGGTGCGCGATGCCGACGATGCGGCCATCGTTGATGACGAGTCAACGGAGGATTCACTGACGCGCGTCAGTGAGTTCAAGCGGCTCTGCCAACTGGCTTATGACGCATACGAGGCGGATGACGCCCTGCACACCATTATCTATGGCGATAGCGCACTGAGTAAACGCTACCACACGCCCGATCTTTATCTGTTCATGGCCGTTTCTTACGAGCGACTGGGTGCTTACAGCGAGGCTCGCCAGACGTACAAGAAAGCACTTGCCGCCGGCCACCCGGCAGGCTCTATAGCCTACAAGGGGTTCAAAAAGCGGCAGAAACAGCGACAGAAAACAAAATGAGTACTTGAACCCCCATTTCCTGCACTGACCACTGACTGCCAATAGGTTATGAGCCTTGGAGTCCCGTTTTTCCTGCACTTGAACTTGCACTCGTTCCTGCACCGACCCCTTTGCGGCAAGGCGCAGTGTAATACATTTTCAAAATCCCAGTCAGCATTATTTTCAAATAGTGAAAATCGGATTTTCAAGGCAGGAAAAACAGTTTTTCAAGGCGCGAAACAACTGAAAAGCGGGCGCTCTGACCAGTAAATGTCCATGAACGGGTTCCTGGGCAGGTCTCAGTACGGAATTCAGTGCAGGTTTCGGTGCTGGTATCAGTGCAGGTAAAAGATACTGATATGCCACGTAACTGGCTGGCATTCAGTGGTCAGTGCAGGAAGTGCAGGATATTTCAGGCTTTATCATCCTCTGTAGCTGTCGACGGATTTGAAAATGGTGGTCAAGGCAGCTGACTCAAACTTACAGGCCGGAAAATTTGGTGGAAACAAGATTATTGCCTAACTTTGCAGCAAAAAGTTGAATGACGAACAACATGAGTGAGAGCGTCAGGCTGGAAGACCTGACCATCGGTTACCAGAAGAAAGGCAGCGTCAAAACGGTTGCCTCGGGTATCAATGCCGCCATCCGGCAGGGGGAACTGACCTGCCTGATAGGCGCCAACGGCGTGGGCAAGTCGACACTGCTGCGCACGCTGTCGGGCTTTCAGCCGAAACTGAGCGGCAGAGTGGTGACAGCCGACCATGAGATAGACGACTATACACCCAAGGAACTGAGCCGGATTATCGGCGTGGTGCTGACGGAGAAGCCCGACGTGAGGAATATGACGGTACGCGAGCTGGTGAGCCTGGGCCGGTCGCCCTACACCGGCTTCTGGGGTACGAACTCCAAGGAGGACCTGCGCATCGTCGACGAGTCGCTGCAGCTGGTGGGTATCAGCTGCCTGAGCAGCAGGCTGGTCGACACGCTGTCGGACGGTGAGCGACAGAAGGTGATGATAGCCAAGGCTCTGGCCCAGCAGACGCCCGTCATCTATCTGGACGAGCCGACAGCCTTCCTCGACTTCCCGAGCAAGGTGGAGGTGATGCTGTTGCTAAGGCGCATCAGCCGTGAACAGCAGAAGACCATCTTCCTCTCCACTCACGACCTGGAACTGGCCCTGCAGATAGCCGACTGCATCTGGCTGATGGACGCAGAAAAAGGTCTCAGTATCGGCACGCCCCACGAATTAGGCGAGGCGGGCATACTGAGACACTTTGTAGAACGTCAAGGTATTCATTTCGACAGTCATACCCTCACCGTCAAGATTGACAAGACGGTATGACCGCTACACCTTACTGCGCTTCAAAGGCTGCTGCCTCGGCAGCGGCGATGATGTCTTCGCGCGAGGGCTCTTCCGGCGTTGACTTGATGTCGCTCAGGTCGAACTCGTCGGTTTCTTCCGGTGCTGGGGCTTCATTCTCGACTTCAGGAGTCTCCGGTTGTTCCGGTGTCTCCTGACGGATGACAAACTCCTGCTCAGCCTCCGGGTCGGGGACGCTCATAGTGGGCATCTCCTCCATCTTCGTGCGCTCCGACTTGGCGGTGAAGATGGCATCGATGAACTGCGGTTCGCGCTTCAGGCGTTTCAGCGTGGCCTCTGAAGCCAGCTGCTGAGCCTCCTTTTTGGAGAAGCCCTTACCCGACTCGCCGGGCACGCCCTCGATGTAGACCTGGAACTTGAAGACGGGCGAGCCGGTTTCCTTGTCTGTTTCCTGCTTCTTCATCTTATACTCCATCCGCACACGGTTCTTCTGACTCCACTCCAGAAGCTTCGACTTGAAGTTCACCTCCTTGTAGGCCACCTTGTCGATGTTGATAAGCTGGGCCAGGATGCGCTTCTTCATAAACCGCATGACGCCTTCGTAACCCTGATCCAGATAGATGGCTCCGACCAGCGCCTCGAAGGCGTTGCCGGCCATATAGCTGTTGTGCGAGTTGTTCTGCCCGCTGCTGACGATGAGCCGTTTCAGTCCCATTTCCTCGGCAAGCTTGCCAAGCGTGTCGCGGCTGACGAGCTTCGAGCGGGTGTTCGTCAGGAAGCCCTCGCGTTTGCCGGGGAAATGGTCGTAGACGATGTGGCCCACGACGGCATCGAGCAGTGCGTCGCCGAGAAACTCCAGGCGCTCGTTGTTCAGCGGCTTGCCCTTCTCGTTGCGGCGGCCGATGCTCTTGTGCATCAGTGCCTGCTTGTAGTAGCTGATGTCATGGGGATAGAACCCCATGACCTCGTAGAGAGAAGAAAAAAGCTCCTTCTCCTGGCGGAAAGGGAGCCTTATACGGTCGATAATGTCATTAAGCCTCATACTTCTTGAAGACGACACAGGCGTTGTGGCCGCCGAATCCGAACGTATTTGAGAGTCCGGCGCGGACGGTGCGTTGCTGTGCCTTGTTGAAGGTGAAGTTCAGGTTATAATCAATCTCGGGATCCTCGTCGCCCTCCTCATGGTTGATGGTGGGCGGCACGATGTCGTTCTTAACGGCCAGCACGGTAACCATAGCCTCAACGGCACCGGCAGCACCGAGCAGGTGGCCCGTCATCGACTTCGTCGACGAGATGTTCAGCTTGAAGGCAGCGTCGCCGAAGACCTCCTTGATGGCCTTGGCCTCAGAGATGTCGCCGACGTGGGTGCTGGTACCGTGAACGTTGATGTAGTCGATGTCCTCGGGCTTCATCTGAGCATCCTCAAGGGCGTTCTGCATCACGAGCTTGGCACCGAGGCCCTCGGGGTGAGAGGCGGTGATGTGGTGAGCGTCGGCACTCATGCCAGCACCGACCATCTCGGCGTAGATCTTGGCACCACGGGCCTTGGCGTGCTCCAGCTCCTCGAGGATGAGACAACCGGCACCCTCAGCCATGATGAATCCGTCGCGCGAGGCGCTGAACGGACGGCTGGCCTTCTCGGGCTCGTCGTTGCGCGTCGACAGGGCGTGCATGGCGTTGAAGCCGCCCACGCCGCAGGCGCAGATGGCAGCCTCGGCACCACCGGCCAGAATGGCGTTGGCCTTGCCTAAGCGGATGAGGTTGAAGGCATCAGCCAGTGCGTTCGACGACGAAGCGCAGGCAGAGGCGGTGATATAGTTGGGGCCGTGGAAGCCGTACATAATCGAAATCTGTCCGGCGGCGATGTCGGCAATCATCTTCGGAATGAAGAAGGGGTTGAACTTCGGGCCGTCAGCCTCGTGCAGACTGTAGTACTTCACCTCGTCCTCGAAGGTCTTGATGCCACCGATACCCACGCCGTAGACCACGCCGATGCGGTTCGTGTCCGCTGTCTCAAGGTCCATGCCGCAATCCTCGACGGCCTGCTTGGCAGCAATCATGGCCAGCTGCGTGTAGCGGTCCATCTTGCGGGCCTCCTTACGGTCCAGGTAGTCGTTGACGTTGAGGTTCTTCACCTCGCAGGCGAACTTGGTCTTGAACAGGGTTGTATCGAAAAGTGTAATAGGTGCGGCTCCGCTAACGCCTGCCAGGAGGTTCTTCCACATCTCGTCGGGCGTATTGCCGACGGGCGTAACGGCACCAAGACCTGTTACAACAACTCTTTTTAATTCCATATTTTGGGGGTTGTAGGGTGTCAGGTGATGGGTATTTGTTATTACTGAACGGGTGTTGAATCCTGGTTGAAAAGAATCAACCAACACCCAACACCCATCACCTATCACCTAAGTGACATTATTTAGAATTCTCCTCGATATAAGCGATGGCATCGCCAACGGTACCAATCTTCTCAGCCTTATCATCGGGAATAGAAATGCCGAATTCCTTCTCGAACTCCATGATGAGCTCAACAGTGTCAAGAGAGTCGGCGCCGAGATCGTTTGTGAAACTTGCTTCGGGCTTAACCTCTGCCTCGTCAACACCTAATTTGTCTACAATAATTGCCTTTACTTTGCTTTCAATTTCTGACATAATTTTAATCTTTAAAATGTTAATAATTATTTGCTATCTTGAAAATTTTTCACGGCCTTTCGCCGTTTGCGGGTGCAAAGTAACACAATTTCCGTCAGTTACGCAAATTTTTTCGAGGAAAAGTGACTCTCTTATGCACATTTGGGGTATAATTGTGCAAGAATTAGCCTCTTTTTCGTGTATTTTGTACGCTTATTATGCAAATTATAATGAAATAATTATCGTTTTAGTTGCAGATGTGGAAAACTTTCTGTAGCTTTGCAGAGAAAATCAAAACAAAAAGAAAAAAGCATGTCATTTACAGAACAAGCAAACAACATTTTCAAGCAAGCCATCAACGACTATCATCTGACAGACAACGTTGACACGCCCGTCAAAAATCCCTATCAGCGTGACTCCATTGAGTACTCGCTTTACATGAAATGCTGGATTGACACCGTTCAGTGGCACTTCGAAGACATTATCCGCGATCCGCACATCGACCCCGTCGAGGCTCTGTCGCTGAAGCGCCGTATCGACCGTTCGAACCAGGACCGTACGGACCTTGTAGAACAAATCGACACTTACTTCCGTCAGGTCTATAGCCATGTGAAGCCGCTGCCTGAGGCAAGACTCAACACCGAAAGTCCGGCTTGGGCCGTTGACCGTCTGAGCATTCTCGCCCTGAAGATTTACCACATGCAGGAGCAGGTGAATCGCGACGATGCTACCGACGAACACCGCCAGCGCTGTCAGGCAAAGCTCGACGTGCTGCTGGAACAGCAGACGGACCTTTCGGCAGCCATCGACCAGCTGCTTGAGGATATTAAGGCCGGGCGCATCTACATGAAGGTGTACCGACAGATGAAGATGTACAACGATCCATCGACTAACCCCATCTTGTACCAGAAGAAGTGAAACGAGAGCATATACTCATCATACGCTTCTCGGCTATGGGCGATGTGGCTATGGCCGTGCCTGTGGTCTATTCATTGGCTAAACAATACCCTAATGTTCGCATTACGGTATTGAGCCGGGGTTTTGCACGTGCTTTCTTCGAAGACCTGGCACCCAATGTCGACTTTATGGAAGCCGACCTCAAAAAAGAATATCATGGCGTACGTGGGCTCAATGCACTCTATCGTCGGCTTACGGCAAAGCAGTTTACCAAGATAGCCGACTTGCACAATGTGCTGCGCTCTGAGTACCTGCGCATGCGCTTCAACATGGGCCGATATCGTGTTGAGCATCTCAACAAGCATCGCCGAGACCGCCGAAGACTCACTTCTAATAATAATAAGGTACGCGAACAGCTTAGGACTCCTTTCGAAAACTATGCCGATGTACTTAGCCGTTTAGGTTACCCAGTTAGGTTGGAGTTTACGTCGCTTTTCCCACCTGAAGGCGGCAACTTAAATTTGCTTCCTGCCATTATCGGGCCGAAAAAGAGCTTTGAACAGTGGATTGGTATTGCACCAACGGCTGCTCACCCCGGCAAGACCTACCCTACTGACCGCACGCGGCAGATTATTGAGCAGTTACAGAAAAAATATCCCAATGCCCGTTTCTTCCTTTTCGGCCAAGGTAAGGAAGAAGACCGCTTGTTCACTACATGGTGCCAGGAACTGCCTCGCTGCGTCTATGTCAGTAAAAACTTGGAAAGCATGCATCAAGAACTCATACTTATGAGTCATCTTGATGTGATGTTCTCTATGGATTCGTCAAACATGCACTTAGCATCGCTCACGGCAACGCCCGTGGTTAGTGTTTGGGGAGCCACCCACCCATTTGCCGGCTTCATGGGCTGGAACCAATCAATAGAGAACGCCATACAGGCTGATCTCGACTGCCGTCCGTGCAGTATTTATGGCAACAAACCTTGCCGACGAGGCGATATGGCCTGTATGAACCTCATTAAACCAGAACAAATTACTGAGAGAATAGAACAGATTATTAACCAAAAATTAAACAGTCAAAACGTATGAAAAAGTATGTATGCGACGTATGCGGCTACGTGTACGACCCTGAGGTCGGCGATCCCGACAGCGGCATTGAGCCCGGAACCGCCTTTGAAGACATCCCCGAGGATTGGGTATGCCCCATCTGCGGCGTCGGCAAGAGCGATTTCTCGCCCGAGTAAGTTTAAGTCAGGAGCAGTTGCTCGGCAAACTTATAGATGACAATGCCAGCCGTTACGCTGACATTCATCGAATGTTTCGTGCCGAGTTGCGGTATTTCCAAGCAACCATCACTGGCGTCTACCACTTCCTGGTGGACGCCTTTTACTTCGTTGCCCAGCACAACGGCATACTTCACACCACTCTCAGCTTGGAAGCGGTGAAGTTTCGTTGAATGTTCTACCTGTTCAACGCTGTAGACCGTATAGCCATCCGATTTCAATTGCTGCACAGCTTCCTGCGCAGTAGAAAAATAGCTCCAGCTAACGCTCTCCTCAGCCCCCAGCGCCGTTTTGTGAATCTCGGCCATTGGTGGCGTCGACGTTATTCCACACAAGTAAACCGCCTCTACCCGGAACGTGTCAGCCGTCCGGAACACGCTGCCAACGTTGTGCATCGACCGCACATCGTCGAGTACCACAATTATCGGCAACTTCTCAGCCTCGCGGAATTCCTCTACCGTGAGCCGCTGCATCTCTATAGTTCTTATTTTTCTCATATTGCCTGCAAAGGTAATAATAATTGTGGAAAACTCAGTGGATAACTATGGGATAACTTTACAAATATCAAATAAAGAGACGTGAATTGGGTATATGCGCTTACTTATTTATAGGTTTTTCGAAAGATTTCCACCGTTTTTTGATAGAAAAAGATATAAACTTAGTAATTTTGCACCGAAAAAGGAAATTGTGGATAACTATCGAAGTAGCCGTAAGGTCAGCAAGTTAGTATTCACACAGGATGTGGAAACCGCAACGTCTATAGGGGAAAAACAATCTGGCAAATAAACGACAGAAAAGTTTTGCACTTATCAACGGCCTATCATCCTTTACATTTTATATTCTTAAAAAGAAAAAGAAAAAAGAATAATAATATGATGAAGTTGAAAAAGCAGTGGAGAGAACAGGGTTTCATTGACGAGGCAGCCAACGAAGGCATCGACCTGAAGGCTGAGATCCGTCGTATGTGTAAGGAGAAAGATGCCATTATCTTAGCTCACTACTACACCATTGGCGACATACAAGACATAGCCGACTTCGTTGGCGACTCGCTGGCCTTGGCGCGCAAGGCAGCAGAGACCGACGCACGGATGATGGTGATGTGCGGCGTTCACTTCATGGCCGAGACGTGCAAGTTGCTGTCGCCTGAGAAGACGGTGCTCTGTCCTGACCTGAATGCCGGCTGTTCGCTGGCCGACTCATGCAAGGCTGAAGACCTGAAGAAGTTTAAGGACGAGCATCCTGGGTATCAGGTCATCAGCTATGTCAACACGACGGCGGCGGTGAAGGCGTTGACTGACGTGGTGGTGACGAGCGGCAATGCCAAGAAAGTGGTCGATCAGCTGCCCAAGGATGCGAAGCTGATTTTCGGGCCTGACTATAACCTTGGTAACTATATTAATGAGGTGACGGGACGGGAGATGCTGCTCTGGAATGGCGGCTGTCATGTGCATGAGCGCTTCTCGGCGCAGAAGATTGTGGAGCTGAAGCAGCAATATCCGGAGGCTGTTGTGATGGCTCACTTGGAGTGTAAGGGGCCTGTTCTGGCGCTGGCTGATGTGAAGGGGTCGACTGCAACGATGTTGCAGTATAGCCAACAGAGCGACAAAAAGCAGTTTATTGTGGCGACGGAGGCCGGCATTCTGCACGAGATGCAGCGGTCGTGTCCCGGTAAGGAATTTATCCCTGTGCCGCCTGAAATATCAGAGAGCGGTCTGGAATGCAGCTGCAATGAGTGCCAGTATATGAAGATGAACACGCTGCTGAAGGTCTATAACACGCTGAAGTATGAATGGCCCGAGGTAGAAGTAGATGCGGAGATAGCCAAGGAGGCCGTGAAGCCTATTGAGCGGATGCTTGAGCTGAGCTAATCAGTATCTTTTTTCCGTTTATGATATAGATACCAGGTTTTGTTACACGACTGCCTATGCGCTGTCCTGTGATGGAATAGACGGCTGATGGCTGACGGATAGAAATAGTTGGCCGAATGCCGAGAGTATGGTATTGGTTATCGATCCATTGCTGTCGTTCTGTAAACCACGTCAGTGCTTCCTGAATGTTTTCGTTGACGGTTGACGGTTCGTACTGCCAGCGTAGTCCGTCGTAGGTTCTGCTATTCTGTAGTGCGGCAGCTGTTTCGGATGAGGCAAACTGCCGGATGAAGTCGGTCATCTCAGTGAAGATGCTGTCGGACTTTTGTTTCCAGATGTTCCAGTAGGTGTTGGTAAAGTCAGCGTCAGCAAAAAGACGCCCGAAGTAGAAGTTGCTGTCGCTTCTAATGCGCGACCACTGGTTAGTGGTTTTCATGATTGAATTGAAGTCCCAGAGCGTGGACATCGTTATTTTACTGTCGTCCGTGTTGTCGTATTTCGTCAGGTAGATGTTCGCACCTGCACTGTCGAACGTTCCGAGTATGTCGTGGGCCATTATCCAGTAAGCAAACGACGTCACGTCGATGTAGTCAGCATAGTTGCCGGCAGTGAACGACTGCTCCATGACGTTGACGGCCTGGCGCAGATAGTCTGTTTGCTGTGGTGTGATGTCATCGCTGTCAGGATATTTGAAGGTGTACTTAACTCCGGCATTGCTACTGAAGTAGACATCCTCTTTCCACCAGTAGGCATCGCTTTCGAAGATAAAGCCGCTCTTCTTGTCGACATTCAGGCGGCAGTCGGGATTGCGCCTGATTGACTCGAGCAGCATGTAGATGCCACGGTAGTCGTCGTTGATGAATAGATTGACAAACCGATAGTCGGGGGTCCATCCTCCAAGTCCCAGGATTTCGTTCATTTTAAATCCTATGAGCGTGTTGAGCCCGTCATTGCCTTCATCAATGAGAATCCAGTTTTTGTCGTTGTATTGATTATTGCCCCTAACGAGTAGGTCGTTCTTTTTTTCGAGCTCTATCTTGTAAGGTTTCTTGCTGTTGTAGTAGGCACTGGTATTACCGCGTATTCTGATAGTCATGCCGCTGACACCTTTAACGTATTCTCCGGAGTCGAATATTTTCTGTCCATTGACGGTTAAGACGGCCCTGCCCGGTACTTTGCTTTGATTAACGGTGCTGATGCCAAAACACCCCTCCGGTGCAAAGACGAAGTCGCACACAGGTTCTTCCTGATTCTGAGTAGTGATACTGAGAACAGGCAGACCCGCACGACTGATTTCGTCGGTATTGTCAGCCCGGGAATAGAAGTTGACAAAGAGTGCGAGCAGCAGAAAACAGCTTTTTCTCATGTTGGCGGCTGTGAGAAGTTAAGGCGACCGTTTTTATTTGATAATGGCAATCTTGCATACAGTTCCCTTATTACCGCCGTTGTCGGCAGTCACGACCATATAGACGCCACTGGCCACCCGGTCGCCGTTACGGTCGCATCCGTCCCAGGTGAACGACCCGCCGTTAGAGCGTCCTTCGGCAATCAGCTTGCCAGAGGAAGAGAGAATCTTCACGTCGGCATTGAGTGTCAGTCCGACGACGGTGATAAGACCGGTATAGTCGGGCGTCACAGGGTTGGGGTAGGCATAGACATTGTCGTCGGTCATTTCAGCATTGGCAACAGTGGCATCGCTGATGAATGAGCAAAGGCCGTTCTCGGTTCCGAAGAACACTTCACCGGTACTGTTGTTGATGGCTATTGACTCGATGACGTCAGACAGTAGCGGACTGTTGGCGGTCGTGAAGTGATGAACCTGCGCCATGTTGTCGGCACTGATCAGGTATACACCATCGCCGTCAGTACCAATCCATTTGCGGTTTCCGCCATCGATGGCAATGCAGGTAATGTTGACTCCTGTCAACAAGTAGTCGGCGTAGTCGGAACCATCGTTTCGAGGAACCTTTACTTGCGTAAAACCAGCTGTCGGGTCGGCTATCTGCTGACTGTTATACATAAAGAGTCCCTGGTCGCTGCCCATCCAGATGTTGCCTTCATGATCCTGGGTTGCACATCGCACGTAATTGATTGCATACGACGTACCGTCCTGATTAGTAAAATTGTCATATCTGACTATTTTCTCTGTTGTGGGGTTCAGTCTGAGCAGCACTGGATAGCTGTGATGGCTATTGAACAGCCAGATGTAGCCGTCCTTGTCGAGGAATGAGCCTTTCAGGATGCGCAGGCGGTCACCGTTATCGTAGAGTTCGTCGTTATTTAATGCTTTCCATTCCTTGTTATTCGGATTAAAGCGCAGTAGCATGTTTCCAGCATCATTTCGTGAACTGCAGGTCATCCAGAGCATACCGTTATTGTCGAATACTAAACCGTCGATACGGATATAGTTTGGATTACCTGCAATACTGCTATTCATCGGACTGTTGGCTTCTTCATAACGTTGGATGAACAGTCCGTTCCTGAACTCATAGAGACCTGTTCCGCACGTACTTACAAAAAGGTGGGTTTTGTCTTTTGGGTCGTAGACAATGCTTGTAGCATCCAGATATTTCAACTTGGTGGTCTGCTCCATGTCGTCCTGCAATGTGCTCCATTCACCATTCTCAAGTATCTGTGCAGTACCTGGGCGTTGGAATTCGCCACCGTCGCGCCATCCTCCACCTGTTGAATAGAGTTTCCCGTTGTCGTACTTCATATAGTTGAAGTAGTTGTACTTCGGACCGTCGGGCTTGAGCGTTCTCACCACGTCGATATACTCCTGCCAGTCGGCGTTGACGGTCGAAGGAGGGAGGTTGGTGGGGTAGTCGGGATGGTTTTTGGTGTAGGTGTCGCTGACTTCTGCCCGCTGCATGTTCACTTTCACGATGCCGAAGCGGGCGTAGAGATAGGCGTAGAGGCCGTCGATGGTCAGGCTGTCAACGGTCTTGTCGTCGGTCATCGACTTGCGGTAGAGGGCAGAGATGTTGCTGACGTTGCCGCTCTGGTCCATCAGGTCGATGTTCGAGTTCTGGTAGACGATGATGAGCCGCTTGGCCTGCTGGTTCCAGCCGATATGGGTGATATAGGAGTCGCTCAGTCCCGTGTTCTTGTCGTAGGTGGTGATGCTGTGGTCGGTCAGGTTGTACTGGTACAGGTCGTTCGAGGCGCGGACAAACAGGCTGTTGCCGGCCTTAACGATCTGCTGCGGCTCATAGTACGACATATAAGTGCGCCAGGTGCCGACCTGCGCATTTAAAGGTAAAAAGGTAAAGAGGTAAAAAGGTAAGACACCAATTACCCACCTTCGTATTGTATTTGTACCTAACTTCATCATTCTTTTTTACCTTTTTACTTTTTTACCTTTTTACTTTTTCAAGAACTCGCAGAGTTTCTTGGTAGCCCGAGCGCGGTGGCTGATGTGGTTCTTTACCTCAGTGCCCAGTTCGGCGAAAGTCTGGTCGTAACCGTCTGGCTGGAAGATGGGGTCGTAGCCGAAGCCTTCTCCTCCCCTGCGCTCGCGGATGATCTGGCCGTTGACGATGCCCTCAAACTCGTGCAGCTCGCCCTGTTGTATTAACGCGATAACGGTGCGGAATCTTGCGTTACGATTGTTATTTTCTCCTAATTCGTTGAGAAGTTTCGTCATATTGGCCTCGGAGTCGTGGTCGATGGGCTGCGACGACGTCGCAGCACAGCCAATAGCGGCATAGCGGGCACTGTAGACGCCGGGGGCACCGCCAAGGGCGTCGACCTCGAGGCCGGTGTCGTCGGCGAAGCAGTCGATGTGGTAGTGGTCGTAGACGTACTGGGCCTTTTGCTGGGCATTGGCCTCTAACGTCGTTCCCGTCTCGGGGATATCCTCGTGGCAGCCGATGTCGTTGAGCGACAATACCTCGATGCTGTCGCCCAGAATCTGGCGCACCTCACTCAGCTTGTGCTGGTTGTTCGTTGCGAATACTATCTTCATATTGCTTTTTTACTTTCACTTTCATTTCGTCGAAACCCTCGCCATAGACGCCGATGACGGCACTCTGAGAGACGAAGGCATTCGGGTCGATCATCTTGATGAGTCGGAAGATGTAGGTCGACTCACTCTTGCGGGCCAGCAGACAGATGACCTTGCGCTCCTGACCGGTGTACCAGCCGTGGCCGTCGAGGATGGTGACGCCGTGGTCGGTCTTCGTGCCGAGGGCGTTGGCTATCTCCTGCCATTTCTTCGAGAAGATGAAGAACTGCACCGACTGGCGGCGGCGGTTCATCACGTAGTCGAGCATGAAGTTCTCGATGACCATCGTACAGAAGCCGAACACAATCTTATGGATGCGTTCCATCAGTTCACCAAACTGCGGTATGAACAGACAGGAGCCGATGATGATGAGGTCGACAAACGTCAACACCGTGCCGAGCGACACGTTGCGGAACTTGTTGACCGAGGCCGCAATGATGTCGGTGCCGCCCGTAGAGCCGTTGTTCAGGAAGACGATGGCCAAGGCCGTGCCCGTCATCATACAGCCGATGACCAGCGACATGAAGTCCTGACCTTCGCCAAGAATCTTCACGAAGTTGCCCGACGGGTCCTTGGGGATGATTTCCTGTGCCAAGCCCAGGAGGAACGTCAGCACGAGGATGGCGTAGATGGTCTTGGTCAGGAACTTCCAGCCGAGAATCTTCAGGCCCACGATGAGCAGCAGACCATTGATAAGGAAATAGGTATAGCTGATGGGGAAGTGGGTGGCATAGTAGACGATGGCGCCGATACCGGACACGCCGCCCGTCACTATCTCGTAGGGCATCAGGAAAAACGTGAAGCCGAACGTGTACAATAAGAGGCCGAGGGTTATGCCGACATAATCCCCGACCTCTTTGAGTATCAACTTGTGATTGATTGTCATTTACTTCTTCAGCACGATGTTCACCATACGCTTAGGGACGATGATAACCTTTGCAACCTGGAAGCCTTCGAGGTACTTCTTGGCACGCTCGTCAGCGAGCACGGCCTCCTCGATGGTCTTGTTGTCGGCATCGGCGGGGAACTCCATCTCCAGGCGGGTCTTGCCGTTGAAGGCTACACCCAGCTTGACGGTGTTCTCCACCAGGTACTGCTCGTCCCACTTCGGCCACTGAGCGTCGCAAACGCTGCCCTCGCCGCCGTACATCTCCCAAAGTTCTTCGGCAATATGCGGGGCAAACGGGGCAATGAGCACGATGAGCGTCTTCAGCACCTCGGAGCTCTTGCACTTCTGCTGCGACAGTTCGTTGACGCAAATCATAAAGGCCGAGATGGAGGTGTTGTAGCTGAAGGTCTCAATGTCCTGCGTCACCTTCTTGATGAGCTTGTGGACGCTCTTCAGGTTATCGGGAGTTGCTGTTGTCCCGTTTGTTGCGATATTATCGCAACATACAGAACTGACGAGGTTCCAGAATTTGCGGAGGAAGCGGTGACAACCGTCGATGCCGTTGGTGTCCCAAGGCTTCGACTGCTCCACGGGACCGAGGAACATCTCATAGAGGCGCAGCGTGTCGGCACCGTACTTCTCGACAATCATGTCGGGATTGACGACGTTGAACATCGACTTCGACATCTTCTCGATGGCCCAGCCGCACTTGTACTGGCCGTTCTCGAGTATGAACTCAGCGTTCTCGTACTCAGGGCGCCAGGCACGGAAAGCCTCGATGTCGAGCACGTCGGCCGAAACGATGTTCACGTCGACGTGGATGGGCGTCGTGGTGTACTGGTCCTTCAGTCCGACGCTGACGAACTTGCCCTTGTCCTGACCTTCGTCCTCAATACGATAGACGAAGTTGGAGCGGCCCTGGATCATACCTTGGTTGACCAGCTTCTTGAACGGCTCGTCCTCGCAGCTATAACCGCTGTCGTAGAGGAACTTGTTCCAGAAGCGCGAGTAGATAAGGTGTCCGGTAGCGTGCTCCGTCCCGCCGACATAGAGGTCGACATTGCGCCAGTATTCGTCGATATCCTTGTCAACAAGGGCTTTCTCATTCTTCGGGTCCATATAGCGCAGGTAGTAGGCGCTGGAGCCGGCAAAGCCGGGCATGGTGTTCAGTTCCAGGGGGAAGACGGTCTTGTTGTCGATCTCGTCCTTCGAGACCACCTTATTGGTTTTCGTGTCCCAGGCCCACATCTTGGCGCGGCCCAATGGCGGCTCGCCCGTCTCCGTAGGCTTGTATTCGTCAATCTCGGGCAGCTCCAAGGGCAGACACTCCTTCGGAATCATATAGGGCATATCCTCCTTGTAGTAAACGGGGAACGGCTCGCCCCAATAGCGCTGGCGCGAGAAGATGGCATCGCGCAGGCGGTAGTTCACCTTCACGCGGCCTAAGCCCTGCTCGGTGACGAACTTCTTTGTAGCGGCGATAGCCTCCTTAACGGTCAGGCCGTTCAGCGAGAACTTCGAGCTGGCCGAGTTGCACATGATGCCCTCCTTGGCATCGTAGCTCTCCTCAGAGACGTCGGCACCCTCAATCAGCGGGATAATCGGCAGGTTGAAGTGCTTGGCAAAGGCGTAGTCGCGGCTATCGTGGGCAGGCACAGCCATGATGGCACCCGTACCGTAACCGGCCAGCACGTATTCGGCAATCCAGATGGGAATCTTCTCGTCGGTAAACGGATTGATGGCGTAAGAGCCGGAGAAGACGCCCGTCACCTTATGGTCCATCTGGCGGTCGCGCTCTGTGCGCTTCTTCACGTAGTCGAGGTATTTTTCCACCTCTTCCTTCTGCTCCGGCGTGGTCAGTTGAGCCACCAATTCCGACTCAGGAGCCAGCACCATGAACGTCACACCGAACATCGTGTCGGCACGAGTGGTGAAGATGGTGAAGTGCTTGTCGCTGTCAGCTACCTTGAACTCTACCTCCGTACCCTCCGAGCGGCCAATCCAGTTGCGCTGCGTCTCCTTCAGCGAGTCGGTCCAGTCAATCTCCTCAAGGCCGTCGAGCAGACGCTGGGCGTAGGCGCTCACTCTGAGACACCACTGGCGCATCTTCTTCTGCACAACGGGATAGCCGCCGCGAACGCTGACGCCGTCAACCACCTCGTCGTTGGCCAGCACCGTGCCGAGCTTCGGGCACCAGTTCACCATCGTGTCGGCTAGATAGGCTATGCGGTAGTTCATCAGCACCTCCTGCTTCTTTTTCTCCGAGAAGCCCGCCCAGTCGGAGGCCGTGAAGTGCAGCTCCTCTGTGCCGAGGGCGTTGCAGTTCTCCGTACCCATCAGTTCGAAGTGCTCAATCAGCTTGATAGTCGGCTGGGCCTTGTGCGAGGCCGTTGAGTAGTAGCTCTTGAACATACGCTGGAAGGCCCACTGCGTCCACTTGTAGTAGATTGGGTCGCAGGTACGCACCTCGCGCTCCCAGTCGAACGAGAAGCCGATCTTGTCAAGCTGCGAACGGTAGCGGTCGATATTCTCAAACGTCGTCTTCTCAGGGTGCTGTCCTGTCTGTATGGCATACTGCTCAGCTGGCAGTCCGTAGGCGTCGTAGCCCATCGGGTTCAGCACGTTAAAGCCCTGCTGGCGCTTGTAGCGGGCATAGATATCCGAGGCGATGTAGCCGAGCGGATGACCCACGTGCAGACCGGCTCCACTGGGGTAAGGGAACATATTCAGTACGTAGAATTTCTTCTTCTTCGGGTCCTCCACTACGCGGTAGGTTTTCTGCTCCACCCACCGCTTCTGCCATTTCTTTTCAATCTCTCTGAAATTGTAATCCATTGTTGTATTCTTGTATTAATTGTTTCCGTACATTATATAATTGCGACTGCAAAGGTACGAATAAGTGAGAAGAATGCAAAATAAATCACAATTTATTTTCACTTTTGACTGCGTTCGTAGATGCGGACATAGTCTATTTCGTAGCGCATGGGGAAGGCTGAGTCGTCAATCTCGCCGCCATTATCGCCGCCAAGTGCTAAGTTGAGCAGGATGTATTGCTTGCGGGTGAAGGGGTTGATGTTGCGCCCGACTTGTCCGTTGACGGTCTGACTCATAGGCACCTCATTCAGCAGCTCATCGTCCAGATAGAGCTGGATGCTCGTCTCGTCCCAGTCCATGCGCCACACGTGGAACTGCTGAGCCCAAGCCTTATCGCGACTGGTAAAATGGGTGAAGGGAATCTTCTTGCTGTTCCACACGGCCTGGTAGGGGCGGTCGTTACCCCACGCCACGTTGGCCAGAATATGGGGAACGCCCTTGATGCGATAATATTCCATCACATCAATCTCGCCGCACGAAGGCCATTGCATGCTGCTGCCCAATGTCCAGATGGCAGGCCAGCTGCCGCCAGCCGTCGGAATACGGGCGCACACCTCTAACCGACCATACAGGAATTCACGCTTTCCGCGCGAATGAAGACAGGCCGAGGTGTAGTCGATGTTCGTGCGCTGCTGCCCCCACTGGCGGCTGCCGGCTCGGTAGGTGGGGTTAGGCCGCTGCTCTTTCCTTGCTTCTATGATGAGCAGCCCGTCCTGCAGAAAGGCATTCTCGGCCTGATACCACTGTGCTTCGTGGTTGCGAACAAAGCCTTCTTCATAGCTCCACGTGGCCTCGTCGGGCCGTCCGCTGCCGTTGAACTCATCGCTCCAAACCAGCTTCCATTCCTGTGCCGCAAGCTGCAGGGGCGCAAGCAGCAGCAACATTCCAATCCATCCTCGTTTCATAATTCGTTTAGTTAAATGTATTCGGTGGCAAAATTACACAATAAAGTCGATAGTTCCAAATCTTTTTTTGCTTCTAAAGCCAAAAAGTGATACCCCTTTCCATACCTTTGCTCTTACTTTTCCATAGGCCGAAGCCCTCTGTTTCCGGCAAATCGCTGATTATTAGTTGCTTCCTATTTTGGCTTGTTCGCATCTTTTCCATAGGCAGGAGATACATCATTCGGAAAAATGTCGTATCTTTGCAACCGAGAAATAACGAAAAAACAACGACATGCTAACGAGAACATTTTACATATTCATAATCGCCGTTCTGCTGACTGCCTGCGTTCGGCAGCAGACAGATACGCCGACGGCAGCAGGTTGTCTGGAGGAGGCTGAGGTAGCCTTGGCCAACGACAGCATCCGGCAGGGTGAGACGCTGCTGCGGAAGGCCATCCAGTTGTCGGAAGCGTCGGAGGATTGGCACACCAATTATATCGCGTATCAGCGGCTGGCCGAAGCCTTGTCGCAGAGCAACCCTGAGGAGGCTTTGCGACTGATGAAGCAAGCGCTGACCGTCTATGAGCAGCATCCCGACGACGAGCGTAATCATGTCATGCTGCTCGACTACGCAGGCACTTACGCCGCTCAAGTGGCTTTCACCAAAGAAGGACCCTACGACGAAGCGCTCGATTTCACTAATCGCGCATACGATATAGCAAGGAATAGCCAGATGACTGACCTCGTGTGCCAGACGCTGACCAGTCTTGCCAACATCGCTTGGGCAAAGGAGGACTACCGTCTGGCGGTTGACTACGCCCGCCAAGCAGAATCCCTCCCCCTACAGGGGGGAGACGGAGGGGGGCTTCGACCTGGCACGCTACAAGTGTTGGCCCGCAGTTACCTCAGCCTCAACATGCTCGACTCGGCAGAGACCGTCTATCGGCAGATTGAGCCGGGCGACGATGTCCACATGGCTTATATCGTGCAGAGCAACCTCGCCAAGATAGCGCTCCGACGGATAGGGGCCACACAGGTGGAGGATAGCGTGGCTGAAGCCTTCGCACAAGTGGAGGACTTCTACTACAAGGCGCTCGAACAAAAAGACGAGTATTATCAGGAGACGCTGCGTCAGGAGATGGAGAACCAGCAACTGGAATACCGCTCGCAGACGTACAGACGTACACTCCTGATAACAATCGTTGCATCGCTCATAGTCATATTGGCGATTGCATTGATGATTCGGAATAGAATGCACATTCAGGAACAGGAGAAGCGCCAGCTACAGCAGGAGGCCGAGCACCAGAAGACGCTGCTGCACCAGACAAACGAAGTGGTGGCATTCCTGCAGAACTTCATCCTCGAACGGACGGAGGTAATCAAGAAGCTGAACCAGAGCGGCGACTCGCTCATCACGCTCAGTCTGCACGAGTGGAGCGAGATAGAACGGACGCTCAACGCCATCGACAACAACCGCTTCGCCAACATCCGCGAGCAGTACCCTGATATGACGGAAGACGACATCCGCCTGTGTATCCTCACCCGCCTGGGTCTCAGCAACCGCACCATCGGCAACATCTACTGTATCACCGTCTCAGCCGTCCAGCATCGCAAGCTCAAGCTGAAGAAGGATGTGTTCGGAGAAACCAATCCAGACATCACGCTGGAACAGATACTCAATAGTAAATAATAACAAAAACAATAACAACAATGAAGAAACTATTATTCTTATTCATTTTGATGCTTTCGCCAATGTGGGCAAGTGCAGATGTTGTGGAGATTGACGGCATTTACTATGACCTCTCTTCATATAATAAGACGGCAGAAGTGACAAGTAAACCAAACAAATATTCAGGTGATGTAGTTATCCCTGACATAGTGTTTTATAACGAAGTTACCTACGTTGTCACGTCCATTGGTAAAGAGGCTTTTCTGGATTGTGGGGACCTGGTTTCTGTGACCATACCCAATTCTGTTATTGCCATTTTAGATCACGCTTTTACTGGCTGCAAGAGTTTGACTGGCGTGACCATCCCCAATTCTGTCAAGTATATTAATTGGGGAGCATTTGGGGAATGTGCAAGTCTGGCCTCCATCAGTATCCCCAACTCTGTAACGTCCATCGCCCCAAATATGTTTGAGAAATGTTACAGTTTGACCTCCATTATTATTCCCAATTCCATCATATCAATTGGAGCCTGGGCTTTTAGAGATTGTATCTAAACGGGTATAAACAACCATGAATATCTAATACCATCCATTTGTAAAACGCTCATTTTCAGCAACTTTTGATTTTTAACACTTAATGGTTGGAATTTGGTAGTAACCGAATTTCAGTATATTTTTGCAACGTATTTCTACCGCGAGGAATTTACGGGGCCTGAAAATCGTCATTCTGCGGACTTAGTTGACAACGGGTTACGACGAGGTGCAAAGGGTGACAAAACAGGACGGAAGGATTCGGAAAGAGTCACGAAGCGAACGGAGTTGACATAGGGTGACAATGGTGCATGAAGGTTGACTCAACGGTAGGGGAAAAGAAAATGTACGTTGAACCATCAAAAGTGATAAGAAAATGAAGCAAGTCAGAAAGTGCAAGTATTGTGGAAAGAAGTTCGCAGCAAGGAGCGGAATGCAGAAGTATTGCTGCGAAGAGTGTCAGACGAAGGCAAAAGAGGCAAGGAAGAAACGGCAGCAGGATTTTATGAATGCCGTAGAACCCATGATTGATCTCCAGCAGCAGGAGTACCTGACGTTTGCCAAGGCTGCGATACTTATGGGGTGTTCAAGGCAGTATGTTTACAAGTTGGTGAACGAGGGAAGGCTGGTAGCATCGAGAATCAGCAGTCGCATGGCTTTTATCCGCAAGGCAGATATTGAGAAGATGCTGGCAGGAAATCCATATCACAGAGTACTGCCAACGAACAGGCCGAAGAAGTCCACCCCCCAAGCGACAAAGAAAAGTAAAGCTAATGTCATGAATGTGGAGAGTAATGTCCAAGAGTCAGAAGTGCTCGACTACATTTCCGGCGAAGAGGTCATGCGCATTTATAAGGTCAAGAAGTCGTGGCTCTACACTTCGGCCAAGCGGAACCAAGTGCCAGTGTGTCGAATAGCGGGAATGAACTACTACAGCCGCAAGCACATGGATGTCTTGTTTGGCAAGTCGGCTGAAGTGGAGGCCGTTAATGAGTGGCTAACTATGAAAGAAGCACAAGAACTATACGGCATGAGTGCTGCATCTGTCCGCTCCAATGCTTATCGCCATCATATTCCTACCAAGCGCGAGTATGGCCAGACCTACTACTCCAAAGACCATTTTGAGCAATTGAGACGCACCGACATCGTGAATGATGAAAGCTACTACACAGCGAGGGAAGCTGCCGATAAGTACGGGATGAGCACAGCAAATGTCGGCATCATTGCCAAGAAGAGTAATATCTCCACTATAAAGGTGGGCGTGAAGAACCTGATACCAAAACTGGACTTCGACAGGGTAATGGCCGAAAGACTGACTCAATTTGGCAGCTACTCCCTTGCATGGACAACCAAGTAAATCCATCGATTATAAACAATAAAAATAGTCGTTATCTTAGTCTGCACCTCACCAACTAACATTATCTATCAATTATTGACGCATTATGCGTAATAATGTTGATAATCGGGGGATAATGAGGTAATTTCGCAGCCGTGAAGAGACGCTTCACCAAGAATATTCATTAAAATATAATAAGGTATATGAGTAACATTTGTAAGACCGTGACCCTCCGAACACGGAAGATAAAAGGCGGAGAACAGCTATCCTTTTACTTGGACTATTATCCTGGCTACAGGGACGAGAGCACTATGAAGGTCATGCGCCATGAGTCGCTTGGCATCTACATCTACGCCAAGCCGAAATCGCAGCGCGAGAAGGACTACAACGACCGCATGCGCGAAAAGGCCGAGGCTCTGCGCTGCCGTCGTTTCGAGAGCATCGTCAACGAGCGTTATGACTTCTTCGACAAAGAGAAGATGAAGGGCAGTTTCCTCGACTACTTCAAGGACAAGGCCTACAAGAAGAACACGAAGTGGGAGAACGTCTATCTCCATTTTAAGAAGTTCTGCAACGGTAAATGCCGCTTCGATGAGATTAATGTTGACCTCTGTAACAAGTTCAAAGAGTATCTGATGACCGCCCACCAGCTGAAGCATACGAATCAGACGCTACACATCAACAGCATCGCAGGCTATTGGTCAACGTTTCGCGCTGTGCTCCATACCGCCTATCGCGAGCACAAGATTATGGAGAATCCCAACGGCTTCTTGGAGCGTATCGACACTATCCCCACGGAGAAGGAGCATCTTTCTCGTCAGGAACTTGTCAATCTCGCCAACACCCCCTGTTCCTCTGAGGTGTTGAAGAAGGCTTTCCTCTTCTCTTGTCTGACAGGCTTGCGCAAAAGCGACATCAAGCAGTTGACATGGGACAAGATTCAGCCATACGGTGACGGTGGCATGTACGTTACACTCCGTATGCAGAAGACCAAGGAACTGGTGAACAATCCTATCAGCGACGAGGCTTTGGAACTGATTGGTTTCAATGATGAAGATGAGAACCGCAAGCCTACTGACAAGGTCTTTGTCGGCTTCAATGACAGCCTCACCCAGGCACCGTTGAAGAACTGGCTGAAGGAGGCAGGCATTACCAAGCATATAACCTATCACTGCAGCCGTCATACACTGGGTTCGCTACAGGTTGAGGCAGGCACCAGCGTCTATACCGTCCAGCATATCCTTGGTCATAAGAACGTCGCCACGACTCAGATCTATGCCGCGATGGCCGACGAGTCGAAGCGCGAATCAGTTGACAAAATTACTCTGAAATCCGCGAAAATCGCCCAAATGAAGGCCGTATGAGTCGTAAAAGTGTTAAAATACGACTTTTTATTTTTTTAGAGCAAGAATATTTTGGAAAAAATGTACTTTTGCGGCGATAAAAATACGTATATCTATTAAAATTTGTAAGTAATGAACAGAAAATTAAAAAAACTCGAGATTAGTGACATAGCCATATTAGTGGCTATTAGTGTGTTAGTTCTTATTGTGTCGTATATGTTGGCCGCCCAACTATACGACAAGAGCCATCTCATTCCTTACGGTGTTCTTGTTGTGCTGTTTTTTCTTTTGCTGGAATCCGGTGTCGTATGCTGTTACTCCTTCCTGGACAAGCTTAGTAGCGTCTTTACTAAGAAGCAGCAGAAGAATCCCTCTGTGATGATTTCGGATGTCAAACAGGATGAACAGGAGAGGGAGTCGGGAATCTACAGGCAGAGCGAAACGGACAGCATCGCAGAAGCCGAGGAGTTCAAACTCAAGAGGCAGAATGTCATACATGACTACATCTTCTGGGCTATGGCTCCCATTTTGGAAGAGGAGGAGATGGCTGCGCTATGGTTGGAGTATAAAGAATGGCTTGAACGTCCTCTT
>CADCEQ010000021.1 GCA_902800435.1 uncultured Prevotellaceae bacterium
TTGTAGTAGCCGCGCTCACGGCATTCCTGACGGCACTGGGGACGACCTCGTGCATGGGCTACGGTCCGCTGGCGTTCTGAACGGACCATTTCCACCAAACAAAAATCTCCGAACCGCTTGGCGATTCGGAGATTTTCTTTCTTTATTCTGAACTCCTTACAGTTCCTGGTTCTCAGGACGCAGCTTGCGGACGGTCTCGCCGGCACGCCACATCTCCTGATTGCGCATGGCCTCGAGCTCCTTCTCCAGGCCGGCACGGTAGTCGGGCTTCGAGTTGGCGTCGATGGTGATCTGTGCCTCGTTGCCGGTCTTCACCGAGTAGTAGAGCCACTCCATGACGGGCTTGATGGCGTCGTGGAAACGGGGAGCCCAGTCGAGGGCACCGCGCTGAGCGGTGGTCGAGCAGTTGGCGTACATCCAGTCCATTCCCTTGGCACCGAAGAGCGGGCCGAGGCTCTGGGTGAGCTCCTCGACGGTCTCGTTGAAGGCCTCCGAGGGCGAGTGGCCGTTCTCGCGCAGCACTTCGTACTGAGCCAGCAGCAGGCCCTGGATGGCACCCATCAGCGAGCCGCGCTCACCGGTGAGGTCACTGGTAGCCTCGCGCTGGAACGTTGTCTCGAACATATAGCCGGCACCGATACCGATACCGAAGGCCAGCGTCTTGTCCTTGGCCTTGCCCGTAGCGTCCTGATAGATGGCGTACGAGCAGTTCAGGCCGCGACCCTCGCAGAACATGGTGCGGAGGCTGGTGCCTGAGCCCTTAGGAGCCACCATGATGACGTCGACGTCCTTCGGGGGAACAACGCCCGTGCGGTCGCTCCAGTTGATGGCGAAGCCGTGGCTGTAGTACAGCGTCTTGCCAGGCTTCAGGTATTGCTTGATGGTGGGCCACTGCTGAATCTGACCAGCGTCGGAGAGCAGCATGCAGAGGATGGTGCCCTTCTCGGCGGCCTCTTCGATGCTGAAGAGCGTCTTGCCGGGCACCCAGCCGTCGGCCACAGCCTTGTCGTAGGTCTTGCCTGCGCGCTGTCCGACGATGACGTTGAAGCCGTTGTCGCGCAGGTTGCAGGCCTGTCCGGGCCCCTGCACACCGTAGCCGATGACGGCGATGACTTCATCCTTTAATACTTCACGTGCTTTCTCGAGTGAGAACTCCTTGCTGGTGACTACTGTTTCGATAACGCCACCAAAATTCATTTCTGCCATAATGCAATTGTTGTTTTTAATGTTATACTTGTCCCTGTGTACCATGCCAGCCCTAACCCGAGAGCCGTCGTTTTGTCAGTCCACTCCCACCCTACACGAGGGCGCGACGAGGGGTTAACTTAGAAATCGGATGCAAAGGTACGAATTAGTGAGGAGAAAACGTCACATTTAGAGGAATTTAACCTTACTACGGCAGCACTCCGTGCCGTCGGTGCGGACAATGCGGACGTTGAATGTGTTGTTTTCTTCTTCCTCCATATAGAAATACAGATTATCGCCGGCATGAGCCTCAGCCACGTAGGCAATCTCGAAACGCTTGACGGCATGCTCGCGATACCAGTCCATCGGCCAGAGGTCGAGTACGTGCTCGATGTACTTCACCGAGTTGATATGGCCGTTGATGTCGACGTCGTTGTAATAGGTGTCGATGGTGCGCACGAGCTGGGCATCGTCCGACATCTTGACGCGGCCGCCCTTGTCGATGGGGCACTCGCGGTCGGCGACTATCCAGTTCTTGATGGCGCCGTTGTCAATCGAGTAGATGTCGGTCGGCTGGCGCGTCTCGGTGTCGATCATCGCCCAGATGCTGCGGCCGTAGCCGTAGATTTTGGGTGTTGGGTGTTGGGTGTTGGGTGTTGGTTCTTGGCCGATGACGGCGAAGTTGCGGCTGGTGAAGAAGCGCATGGCCGACTCCACCCACGTCTCGACGTTGAACTTCGTGTACATCGGCGGCATTTCCGTCATCTCGATGGCCAGTCGCGAGAGCACCCACGAGCGCTGAATGCCCAGCAGATACTTCATGCCGAAGCCCCGTGCCGAAGAGTGGAAGTCGGCGGCATTGAGCAGGTGGTTGCCCAAGTGCCCCATGAACAGGCGGCCCGAGAAGTCGCAGTGGAACGGCTCGGCCATAAACTCGTAACGTCCTATCTTATCCATGATGCTGCTCTCTTTCCTCTAAGAATGCACTGACCTGCTCCTGCTTGCCACGCGTAACGGCGATGCGGCCCGAGCGGGTGTACTGAAACACACAGTCGAAGGCATCGAGGGCGCGGAAGAGCTCGATAATCTGCTCCGTCACGCCGTACATCATGACGATGGTGTACGTGGGGTTCACCTCGATGATGCTGGCACCGAAGCGGCGTATGGTGCGCGATATCTCCGGGTTCTCAAGCACTTTCTCCGTCGACAGCTTGTAGAGACCCGTCTCGCGGATAAACAGCTGGTCGTCAGTGAAGTAGTTGGCCTTCACCACGTCGATTTTCTTCTCTATCTGGCGCGTTATCTTGATAATCTGGTCCTCGTCGCTCCAGGCGGTGATGGTGTACTTATGCACGCCGGGAATGCTCGATGCCGACACGTTCAGGCTCTCGATGTTCACCTGGCGGCGCGTGAACACAGCGGTAATCTGGTTCAGGATACCCGCCACGTTCTCAGAGTAGACCAGCAGGGTATAGAGTTTCTTCTCTTCCATTTTACTTTTTTACCTTTTTACTTTTTTACCTTTTTACCCTTATCAAATCTCCAACATCATATCATCGACATTCATGCCCGGCGGCGTCATCGGCAGCACGTTGTCCTCCTCCTTGATGGCGCACTCCATGATGAACGGACCGTCGGTCGTCAGCATGCGCTCAACGGCGGCAGCAAGCTGGCTGCGGTCAGTAACGGCCGCGTAGGGAATGCCGTAGCCCTGGGCAATCAGCTCGTAGCAGGGGTTCAGCATCTTGGTGAACGACTTGCGGCGCATCCAGAACATATCCTGCCACTGGCGCACGTTGCCCAGATAGTGGTTGTTCATCAGAATCATCTTCACCGGCGCCTTCTGCTCCATGATGGTGCCCAGCTCCTGGATATTCATCTGGAAGCCGCCGTCGCCCATGAAGCAACACACCTGCCGGCCGGGGGCAGCAAAGGTGGCACCGATGGCTGCCGGCATGCCGTAGCCCATCGTTCCCAAGCCGCCGCTGGTGCAGATGCTGCGCTTGTGGTGATACTTGAAGTAACGGGTTGCAAACAGCTGATTCTGACCGACATCCGTCACCAGTACGGTATCGTCCTGAGCCCGCTCGGCAACGGCATTGACCACCTCGCCCATCAGCAGCGGGCCCTCCGTCGGATGGATGGCCGGCTCGATGACCTTCGTGCGTTCTTTCTCGTCCAAAGCCTTGAACGACTCACGCCATTCCGCATGCTTGTTCGTATGGAGCAAGGCCGTCAGGGCGGGCAGCGACTCCTTGCAGTCGGCCACCACGGCCACGTTGGTCTTCACGTTCTTGTCAATCTCAGAACGGTCGATGTCGAGATGAATAATCTTAGCCTGCTTGGCGTAGGTCTTCACGTTGCCCGTCACGCGGTCGGAGAAGCGCATGCCGATGGCAATCAGCACGTCGCACTCCTGCTCCTTCAGGTTGACGGCGTAGTTGCCGTGCATACCCAGCATGCCGACGTTCAGCGGATGGTTCGACGGCAGCGCCGAGAGTCCGAGCATCGTCCGGCCGGCGGGGATGTCGGCCTTCTCGAGAAATGCCTTCAGCTCCTCCTGGGCGTTGCCGAGCTCTACCCCCTGCCCCACCAAGGCCAGCGGGCGCTGGGCGTTGTTAATCAGCTCGGCAGCCTCGCGGACGGCAGCCTCGTCGAGTTTCGGATAAGGCACGTACGAGCGCACGAAGTCCACCTTGCGGGGCTCCCAGTCAATCTCCTCGACCTGCGCATTCTTCGTGAAGTCGAGCACCACAGGGCCGGGACGCCCCGTACGGGCAATGTAGAACGCACGGCTGACGGCCCACGCCACATCCTCGGCACGCCGTATCTGGTACGACCACTTCGAGATTGGCTGTGCCACACCGACGAGGTCGACCTCCTGGAAAGCATCCGTACCCAGCGCCGTAATGGGCACCTGTCCGGCTATCACCACGATGGGGGTCGAGTCGAGCATGGCGTCGGCAATGCCCGTCAGCGTGTTGGTGACGCCGGGGCCGCTGGTGACGAGTGCCACGCCCACCTCACCGCTGACGCGGGCGTAGCCCTCGGCGGCGTGGGTAGCACCCTGCTCATGGCGCACCAGTATGTGGTCAAAGCATTTCTTCTCTCCTCGTGTATAGTCGAACAGCGCATCGTAGACGGGCATGATGGTGCCGCCGGGGTAGCCGAAGATGGTCTTTACGCCCTCGGCCTTCAGAGCCCTCATCAGCGCTTTCGATCCTGTTATTCTGTCTCTCATATATCGTTTTGTAACATTCTGTAACGAAAAAACGGTGCAAAGTTACAAAATTTCAATCAAACGAGCGCAGAAAAAACACTTTTTTTGCCGTGAGCGGGTATTTATGGCCGTTCTGCTGTGCAATTATCCTCGCTTGAGAATCCCGATGATGATGAGCAGATAGCCCGCCAGACACAGTATCGGGGCAACGACTATCCTGCGCACTGAGAAGATGTCGGGATTGAAGGAATGCGCCGTACTGCCCGGGCCCGACATCAGGATGTAGCCAAGGATTATCAGCGTGCAGGCTGCGATGAGGATGCTGCGGCTGGCGGTGCCGAAGATGAAGGGGCGCTTAGCCCTGTTTGATGAAGTGTTCATAAGGCTCGATGTAATGATTTGACAATTCTGTTCTCTCAAACTGCACGGCCAGATGGAGTGCCTGCTCCATAGTCTGCAGCCAGATGTGGCGGGAGTAGAGCGACCCGCCGCGGCGCGAGGGCCTGATCGTGTCAATCCACGAGAGCCACTCGGCTGAACGGCGCAGCAGGTCGGCGGCAATGGCGTCGCCCTGTTCCGGCTGACGGGCCGTGTAATAGCAGCGGGCCATAGCCAGCGCGTACTCCGTATAGGGAACGTTCTCGTGGGGCATCTCCTGCTGCCACTTCCGGCATACCGTCAGAGCCCGCTCTGTGTCGCCCTGCTCGAGGAGCGAGTCGATGAGCACGCCCATGATGAGCTGGTGGTAATAAGCCATACGCTTGATGTCTTCATCGACGTAGATGTCCTTCTTGTTCAGACCGCCATAGCGGAAGCGGTGCATGATGTTGTCGTAAAGCCGTTCAACGTCAATCTGTTTCCCCGTTGCTGTCGGGCTAATGCGATAGGCCAGCCCTTCGAGCACCAGGTGGTCGCGCAGGAAGGGCATCATGTCGGAGCCTAAGCTGATGGAAACATAGACGGGGCGCTCCCACTTGGCCTCCGACAGCATCTCGAGCACCATCAGCTCGTTCTTGTAAAGCCCCTGAACGCCCTTCAGCGAGATGACCGTCTGGCCGATGGTGAGGCTGTCGGCAGCGACGGGCACATACTCCATCCGCCCCTCCTTGTAGTCGTCGTGTTCCATGCTGATGGGCAGGGCCGGCGAATCGTAGGCCGGGCGCTTCATCTGGTCGATATACCAGTCGGTCTGCAGGTATTCCAGGTTACAGTCGCGGGTATCGGTTCTGAAGCCCTCCACCTCGTGGTTATACCAGAGTGGGAACGTGTCGTTGTCGCCGTTGGTCAGGATGATGGGGTTCCCCTCGCGCGGCATGCTCTCCAGGTAGTTGGCGCCGAAGTCGCGACAGGTGTAACGGCCCGAGCGGTCGTGGTCGTCCCACGTCTGCGTAGCCATCTGAAGGGGAACGAAAAGGCTGCCAACACAAAGGGCGAAAGACAACTTTTCACTCTTCACTTTTAACTTTTCACTTCCCACTTTTATCTTCTCACTCATCCCAGCCACTCCCAGCCCTATCCAAATGGCGAAGGCATAGAAAGAGCCGGCGTAAGCATAGTCGCGCTCACGGGGCTGGAGCGGCGTCTGGTTGAGATAGACCACGATGGCGAGGCCCGTCATCACGAACAGTAGCGCGACGACGAGCAGCTGCTGACGACCCTCACGCCCCCGGCGCCACTGCCACAGCATGCCCAGCAGCCCGAGCAGCAACGGCATGCCGTAGAACACGTTGCGCCCTTTGTTCTGCGCCAGGTCAGTCGGCAGCTTCGACGTGTCGCAGCCCAAGAGCCAGTCATCAATCCAGCTGAAGCCGGTTATCCAGTTGCCGTGCTCCGCCTCGCCGTGTCCCTGAATGTTGTTCTGCCGCCCCACGAAGTTCCAAAGGAAGTAGCGCCAGTACATGAAGTTCACCTGATAAGTCAGGAAGAAGCGCAGGTTCTCGGCCATCGTCGGCACGCCGTTCCGCTTCTCGACGCCTTGTAGCCAGTCCTCGTAGGCCTTGGCGTGGCGGGCAGAGTGCATGCGGGGAAAGTACATGTTGTTCTTATACACATAGTCTATGTCCTTGCGCACCACCTCGTACTCATGCTTCGACGAGTCGGCCACAGGACGGTAAATGGCCTTCCCCTCCTTCTGTCGCGGCACCAGGTAGTCGCCTTCTACCGTGCGTTCCACCTCGCTGCAGTACGCCGGCCCGTAGAGCAGCGGCGTCTTGCCGTACTGCTCGCGGTTCAGGTAGCTGCCCAACGAGAAGATGTTGTCGGGGGCATTCTCGCACATCGGCGGCCGGGCGTTGGCTCGGATGAAGATGACGCCGTAGCTGCTGTAGCCTGCCAGCACCATCAGCAGACAGGCTATTGACAGCCTGAACGCCCGCCGCTCCACCTTATAGTAGAGCGCGACGAGCGCTGCTGTCAGCACGACGATATAGCACACGAGGCCCGTGTTGTAGGAGCAGCCCAGCACGTTGGTGAACAGCAGTTCGAACCAGCCGCCCATCAGCACCACGCCGGGAATGACGCCATAGAGGATAACGGCCACCAGCAGGCCGCCCGCCAGGAGCGTCATCGTCATGCCACGCCACGTCACCCGCTTTGTACGCCGGAAATAGACCACGAACGACATGGCGGGCAGGCAGAGCAGGCACAGCAGATGAACGCCGATGGAGAGGCCGGTGATGTAGGCAATGAGGATAATCCAGCGGTCGCTGCGCGGACTGTCCAGCTCGTCGCTCCACTTCAGAATCAGCCAGAACATCAGGGCCGTCAGGAAGCTGGAGAAGGCATAGACCTCGGCCTCGACGGCCGAGAACCAGAACGTGTCGCTGAACGTATAGGTCAGGGCGCCCACCACGCCGCAGGCCTCAATCCTGACGACCTGGGAAAGGGTAAAGCCCAGCTCTGAAGGACAAACCAGCTTCCGGGCCAGGTGGGTGATTGTGAGAAACAGGAAGAAGATGCAGCCGGCACTCAGCAGCGCCGACAGCAGATTGACCATCAAGGCCACCTTCGACGCGTCGCCGGCCAACTGGGCGAACAGATTGGCTGCCAGCATAAAGACGGGCGCCCCGGGCGGATGGCCAATCTCCAACTTGTAACCACACGCAATGAACTCCGGGCAGTCCCAGAAGCTGGCCGTCGGCTCGACCGTCAGACCATACACCGCAGCGGCTATGGCAAAGACAAGCCACGCTACACGGGTGTTCAGTTTCTTAAATGTTGTTGCTTTCATCATACGTTTGCTGTCGTTTTACGGACGCAAAGGTATGAAGAGAATCAACGACCTCCAAAAATAAAGCCTGACATTTGTCTGACAATTCGCTGACAGACGGCTAACTACTTGACTTTCAGCTCGTATGCCCGACCTCTGTCCGACTCGATTTTCAGGTTGGAATGTTCTTCGACGATGGGCTTCAGGCGACGGATCAGGGTGTAGAGCGTGTCGTTGGCATCGTCTTTCTTGGGCCAGAGGGCGTCGCAGATTTCGGTCTTCGTCAGCTGGTGCGACTCGCTGCGGAAGAACATCTCCATCAGTTGCTGCTGCATGGGCGTGAGCCTCACCTGCTTGCCCAGCTTGTTATAGAACCGCCCTTCGCGCTCGGCATAGGCCAAGCCGCCGAACGTCATGAGCGGCACCTCGCGCCTGAAGCGCCAGAAGCAATAAAGCGCCCACAGTATGGCGACGGTCCACAGCACCGAAGCCGGCCGCTGGTCGGACATCGAGAAGATGGTGGCCGCCGAGCACTTGGCCTCGCAGCGCAGCCCGTCCTGGCGGGTGGCAACGGCCAATACGGCATGACCGCGCAACTGCTCCATCTTCAGATAGCTGTTGAACGTGCGGATGGTGTCGGGGGTGATGGCGTCGCTCTGCTGTTCGGCCAGCGCCTTCGTCAGCGCACACTCCATATCCTCGGCCACAATCCTCTCCGTCGCCTGATAACAGCCAATACTCGTCAGCCCCGATGCGATGATCAGGGCAAACAGGATGGTGAGTGCATACTTCTGTTTCATTGCCTGATAATTTCGTTAATCGATGATTCGCACACCGCCCTTGTCGGCCGAGCTGACGCTCTGGGCATAGGCGCGCAGAGCCTTGCTGACCACGCGGTTGCGCTTCAGCGGCTGCTGCGGACGGGCGGCCAGCTCCTCGTCGCTGAGCTTCACGCTGATGGAGCGCGAGGGGATGTCGATGACGATGATGTCGCCGTCCTTGATCTTACCGATGTTACCGCCGTTGGCAGCCTCAGGCGAGATGTGGCCGATGCTCAAACCCGATGTTCCGCCCGAGAAGCGGCCGTCGGTAATCAGGGCGCACTCCTTGCCCAGATGCATCGACTTGATATAAGAGGTGGGATAGAGCATCTCCTGCATGCCCGGACCGCCCTTGGGGCCCTCGTGGGTAATGACCACGCAGTCGCCCTTCTTCACTCGCCCGCCGAGGATACCCTCGCAGGCGTCCTCCTGGCTGTCGAAGCAGACGGCAGGACCCTCGAAGTGCCACAGGCTCTCGTCGACGCCGGCCGTCTTCACCACGCAGCCGTCCTGGGCAATATTGCCGAAGAGCACGGCCAGTCCGCCGTCCTTCGTATAGGCATGCTCGATGTCGCGTATGCAGCCGTTCTCGCGGTCGAGGTCGAGCGAGGGGTAATACTCACACTGACTTCCCATCTCCGTCGAGAATCGTCCACCGGGGGCACTGGAGTAGATGGCAATCTCGTCTTCCAGTCCGTTGACGTCGTATTTCTGTATAGCCTCGCTGAGCGTCATGCCGTCGACGCGCTTTGCCGAGCCGTCAATCAGTCCGCCCTTGTCGAGTTCGTTGAGGATGCCGAGTATGCCGCCGGCGCGGTTGCACTCCTGCACCGAGTATTTCTGCGTATTCGGCGCCAGCTTGCAGAGGCAGGGCGTCTTGCGGCTCAACTGGTCGATGTCCTTCATGGTGAAGTCGACGCCGGCCTCCTGGGCAACGGCCAGCAGGTGGAGCACGGTGTTCGTAGAGCCGCCCATGGCGATGTCGAGCGTCATAGCGTTGAGGAAGGCCTGGCGTGTGGCTATCGAGCGCGGCAGCACGTTCTCGTCGCCGTCCTCATAGTATGCCAGCGCGTTCTTCACAATCTGGCGGGCGGCCTTGCGGAACAGCTCGACGCGGTTCGTATGCGTAGCCAGTATCGTGCCGTTGCCGGGCAGCGACAGTCCGATGGCCTCGGTCAGCGAGTTCATCGAGTTGGCGGTGAACATGCCCGAGCACGAGCCGCAGCCCGGACAGGCGCACTGCTCAATCTCGCGCATCTCCTCGTCGGTCACCGACGGGTCGGCGCCCTTCACCATCGCCGTTATCAGGTCGGCATTCTCGCCGCGCCAGCGTCCGGCCTCCATCGGGCCTCCGCTGCAGAACACGGCGGGGATGTTCAGTCGCATGGCAGCCATCAGCATGCCAGGCGTCACCTTGTCGCAGTTCGAGATGCAGATCATGGCGTCGGCCTTGTGGGCGTTGACCATGTACTCCACAGAGTCGGCAATGATGTCGCGCGAGGGCAGCGAATAGAGCATGCCGTCGTGGCCCATGGCGATGCCGTCGTCGATGGCGATGGTGTTGAACTCAGCGGCGTAGCAGCCCATCTTCTCAATCTCCTCGCGCACGATCTGTCCTATCTCGTGCAGGTGGGTATGTCCCGGCACGAACTGCGTAAACGAATTGACAACGGCAATGATGGGCTTGCCAAACTGCTCATGCTTCATGCCCGTAGCCACCCAGAGGGCGCGGGCTCCCGCCATGCGGCGGCCTTCTGTGCACACGGCACTGCGTAACTGGTGTTTCATTCTTTCTTCGGTTTTATGGGCGCAAAGGTACACTTTTTCCACCTAACCGCCAACAAAAACCTCGTATTTTTGTATGAAAAGACAAAAGGTGCCTCGGAAAAACGCTGGTTTACACGGAATCCCATCATTCTAACCGTGTCCTCCGTGTTTTTCCGTGCCAAGAAAAACTGAGGCCATGTTCAGACCTCCTGAATAAACTGCGGGCCAGCCTACTTCCTGACAGGGCGAATAGGCAGGCCGGCAGTATTTGAATGATTCCAGTAATCTCTGTTCTCCTTGCTAAAGGACAATCCCCAGGTGTTTGAGCCCGAATCGGGTGTCGACGTCCAATAACAACCATCAGTACCCACAAACGAAGGATTGGTAGTGCCACTAAAGCAAAAACCAGCGGCGGGCAGGAACATGGAGCCGCCGTTAGAACCTGTCACCAGGAGACCATTCACGCCGCCCAGGGTTGTCCACTCCATCGTCGTATTGCCGATAAGTTCCTGCATCTGCTCTTTACTGGGCATCTGCCAATTGCCGCCCCATGCGTTCTGAACTGTATTCACGTCCCAGTTAAAGTAGTCGCCGCAGCTCCCGGGCTTGTTAGCACCAATGTTGCAGCAGGCCCACTTCGTGCCGCTGGACAGCCCGAGGTCTATCGCGTGGGGATGGTGGTCGTCGGGACAGCTCAAGGTAAAGGGGGGAACAATAAGTGCAATCAGCTGCGTCAGGTCGAGAATATCCACCACGCCGTCGTCGACCACGTCGGCCGATTCCTCGTCGAACCACGAGTCGGGTGCCAGCCGGCCGAGGATATAGTCGCTGATGGTCTCCACGTCGGCTGCCGTCACCTCGCCGTCACCGTTCGCGTCGCCAGCAATGATAATGCCGTTGTATTCATTTCCATTTCGATCCACCACCTTCCAGCCTTTTTCTTTCGCAGCCAGTACCTGGGTCCTTGTAATAACGTTCTGTTCGTCGGAAGATGATAAGTCTATGATTCTCACCCAACCGCCAGACAATCGCGGAAGACTCTTTATGAACATCTCCATGCTTTTTCCATTGATTGCATTCATGTCGCAATAAATCGACTGAAGTACTGGTTGGTTCGACACATCAAGTGAGGATAGCTGGTTACCATCGCACGACAAATATGTCAGAGCAGGATTGTTGGATATGTCAATGGCAGTCAGCTGATTTTTACCACACCCCAAAACTGTCAACTTCTTATGGTTTGAAACATCAATTGTGGATAGCTGGTTACCATCACACGTCAAATATGTCAGAACAGGATTGTTTGTAACATCAAGTTTCTTCAGCTGATTCCCGTTGCAAGACAGGTGGCCCAGCGCCGTGTTCTTCGACACGTCAAGGGAAGTCAGCTTGTTGTAGACGCAACCCAGATATGTCAGCGCCGTGTTCTTCGATACGTCAAGGCTGGTCAATTGGTTAGGATTATCGTCTTCCCAAGTACCACCACAATCCAATTCTTTAAGTTCCGTATTGTGAGTTACGTCCAGTTCTGTCAGCGGGTTGATAGAACAGTCAAGTTTTTCCAGCTTCGTAAAAAACTCGACGCCCTTGAGGCTGGTAATTCCCTTACTACACACATAAATCACCGTGACGGCCTCAGCCTCCACTTTCGAGAGAACTCCGTCGCCATTCGTATCGCAATTATTGCTGACGTATGCGCGGAAAGTAGCATCGGGGAAATTGACTTCGTCGATGGAGAGAGGCCAGATGTCGTAGGCAACCCAGTCAGAGCCGTCGTACATAAATACATTCCAACGCTTATCCGTAGCAGCCAGTACTTGCGCGGGGGTTATCAGGTTGCCCTCGTTTTGTGCATCGATAACATATAGATCACCGCCGCTTTCGGGCAGGCTGTTGATCAACGTAGCCATGCCTTCACCTTGAATCTGGTTACTGCTGCAATTCAGCAAGTACAGTTTTGTGTTCTTCGACACGTCAAGTTTTTCCAGCTGATTGTTATTGCAACGCAGCATTTCCAAATTCGTGAAATACTCAACGCCCTTGAGGCTGGTTATCCCATTCGAACCAACTTCAATATTCTTGACGGCATCACACTCTGACGCTGTCAGGCGGCCGGGCGAGAGTCTAGTGTCTGTATCGAAATCTTTTACGTATGCACGGAACTTCGAGTCGGGGAAAGTAGTCGAGTTGATAACCACGCTGAAGTTCACCTTATATCTCTCGCCCAAAATGAGTGCTCCAAAGCTGTCAATCGAAGGAATCACGGTCTGCGGCACGCGAATAGCCTGATTGCCTAATTTATCTACCTCAACGCCGAACAGCCTTTTGCCTTTTCTGGAGAAGACGATATTTTTGCCAACTTTTTCTGTTTCGAGTATCCTGTTGTCAACAAGCACCTTCAAAACCGTCTCAATGTTGTCCGTCCACTTCTGGCCGTCGTAAAGTTCTATGGTTGCGGCCTTCGTCCCCGTCACTATGGCGAGGAGCGCGATGAGTAAAATGAATAATCTTTGCCTCATAATTGTAGTCATTGGTTTTTTTATTTTTTGCAAAGGTACGAAAAATTTGTGAATATTGGTTCTCCGGCGGCGTTAAAAAGTTCTAAAACATGGAACATCGGCTACGATTTTCGCTGAGCGGCGCAGAAAGCAGGACTTCTGAACCTTAAATCAGCAGCAATCTGAGACGGAATCGCTTGTCAAGGAAAAGATTTGTGTGCGATGCGTGAAGATTTAAGGTCCCAGGACTTCTGAACCTTAAATCGACAGCAATCAGACACGGAATCCCTTGTCAAGGAAAAGATTTGTGTGCAATGCGTGAAGATTTAGGGTCCCAAGTCTTTCACTACAGAAAAGGTTATTACCTGGTTCAGACCACCCCTAGCCCCTCCTCGCTCGGCCGAAGGACGCTTGCATGCAAGAACTCAGGAGGGGAAATTGTCCGCGATGTGAATTCCGCCCCTGAGTCAGGGAAGGTTAGGAGGGGTCTGAACTTGCGTACGACTTTTGCGCTTGTTCAGACCTCCCCTAGCCCCTCCTAACTCAGGAGGGGAAAATGGAGAATGTGGGTTGAGGCACGGTAACCAAAGAAAAATTGCTTCCGTTAAGCAGTGCTCTGGGTACGCAACCAATCCAAATCTGGTTCGGTTGGACTTTGATCTTTGGGAGGACCGCCCGTCGGCAGTCAACGAGCTCAAATTTGAGCCCGTTAACTACAGTAGGGGTGAATTGTTGGCTGGACGACCTTTCAGAACGACAGGGAAAATTTTCCCACTTGCAATTTCACCCACGCAGGTTTGGACTTCTTAACCATAAATAGACAGCAATCAGACACGAAATCTCTTGGTATGGAAAAGATTTGTGTGCGGTGTGTGAAGATTTAGGGTTCCCAAGTCTTTCACAACATAAAAGGTTATTACCTTGTTCAGACCTTCCCTAGCCCCTCCTGACGTCAGGAGGGGAAATTGTCTGCGGTGTGAATTCCGCCCCTGAGTCAGGGGAGGTCAGGAGGGGTCTGAACTTGCGTATGACTTTTGCGCTTCTTCAGACCACCCCTAACCCCTCCTGACTCAGGAGGGGAAAATGGACAGGTGACAAAGGGGACAACGGGACAGGACATTAAGGGTGCGTTGTTATGGGGAAAAACAAAGTGAGTTTTATATATCTATTATATTATATTATAATATAATATAATAGATAATATTTCCGCTTCTCTTAATGTCCCTGTCCCGTTGTCCCGTTTTCCCGTGTAAGGAGCAAACGATCATCAGCTTGTACGGACCTTTCGGAATGACAGGGAGTATTTCCCCAGCGATAATTTCGCCCACGCAGGTTTGGACTTCTGAACCATAAATCGACAGCAGTCAGACACGAAATCTCTTGGTAAGGAAAAGATTTGTGCGCGATGTGTGAAGATTTAGGGTCCCTGGACTTTCGCTGCATAAAGGGTTATTCCCTTGTTCAGACCTCCCCTAGCCCCTCCTAACTCAGGAGGGGAAATGATGTGTGGGAGGCGGCGGCTCGCTGTCGTGAGGCGGCGGCTCGCTGTCGTCAGGCGGCGGGTGATGGATGCGGCAGCCCGTGACGCCACCTTATTATAATGTAAAGGCGGTACGAATGTGCACTTGCATGCGGCAAATAATAGCAAAGTGTTAGTTTTTTGCTATTTTTTTAACCTTTTTTGCTTGCTTTTCATGAAAAAGATGTAATTTTGCACCGCATAAACAGTTTAAACCAAACTAAATGACAAAAAAACGATGAAAAAACAATTAGTGAAAAGCCTGACGCTGGCCGTAGCACTGGCAGCGTTCAGCAGTACTGCCGCCATGGGGCAACAGAAAAGTGACTCGGAGATTGACTGGATGAAGGACTTCACCAGCCGCATTACTCTGAACGGTTATGCACAAGGAGGATGGTCCTATCAGGACCCGAACGGCGAGAAGACCAACTCCTACAACCTGAAACGCACACTTCTCTGGGCCAAGGCCCGCATTACTGACCGATGGTCGTTTCTGTTTATGCACGACTTCTCGAGCGTAGTCCAGGAATTCTACACCGACTACCGTATTACCAAGAACAACACGCTCACCGCCCGACTGGGACAGTTCAAGCACTCTTACACGATGGAGAACCCGATGTCGCCCACGCAGCTGGAGCTCATCGACGTGTACTCGCAGGCCGTGCTCTACCTGGCCGGCGAGGGCCCCGACCCCCTGAACGGCGTGAACTACGGCCGCGACATGGGTCTGATGGTCTACGGCGACCTGCTGAACAGCAAGCTGCACTACGAGCTGGCGCTGATGAGCGGACAGGGCATCAACCGCAAGGACCGCAACAACCAGAAGGACTTCATTGCCAAGCTGGAGGTGAAGCCTATCGACGGTCTGCGCCTCGTGGCCTCGGGCTATCTGGGTACGGGCAACGCCGTGAACACGGCAGCCTGGAACCCCGGCATCAACGTTGGCGACAACTACAAGCGCAACCGCTACTCGGTGGGTGCCGAGTACAAGACGCAGCCCTACTCCAAGGGCCAGTATAAGGAGGCCCGTCCGGCCAGCATACGTGCCGAGTGGCTCGGCGGCGAGGACGGCGAGGTGGGCTCGCGCGGCGGCTATGTGACGACGTGCATCCCCGTGGTCGACGCCCTCGACATCGTTGCCAGCGGCGAGACCTTCGACCGCAACACGAAGGTGGACGGCTGGGACCAGACGAACCTGACCGTCGGACTGCAGTACTGGTACTACAAGAAGTGCCGTCTGCAACTGCAGTACACGCGCTGCCTCTGCGGCGACATGTTAGGCGACGACTATAACTGGCTCCAGGCACAAGTACAAGTAGCATTCTAAAAGCCCACCCATTACTATTATGATTATCAAGGTTCTTTTAACCATCATCTTCCTGGCCGTGATGATTGGCGTGGGTGTCTACACCCGCAAGCAGGCCAGCAGTGTTGACGGATTCGTGCTGGGCGGACGCGCCGTGGGTCCCTGGCTGACGGCTTTTGCCTTCGGCACCTCTTATTTCTCGGCAGTGGTCTTCGTGGGCTACGCCGGACAGTTCGGATGGCGTTACGGCATGTCGTCGACGTGGATTGGCGTGGGCAATGCCGTCATCGGCTCGCTCCTGGCCTGGCTGCTGCTGGGCCGCCGCACGAAGCTGATGACGCAGCACATTGAGAGCCGCACGATGCCCGACTTCTTCGGCACCCGCTTCAGCGACCAGGGTCTGCGCGTCGTGGCCTCGGTCATCGCGTTCGTGTTTCTGATTCCCTATACCGCCGGCGTCTACAAGGGCATCTCAACGCTCTTCGAGATGGGCTTCGGCATTCCCTACGAGTACTGCGTCATCATCATGGCCATCCTGACGGCCGTCTACGTGATTCTGGGCGGCTACAAGGCAACGGCCATGAACGACTTCATACAGGGCGTCATCATGCTCTTCGGCATCGTGGCCATCATCGCCGCCGTGCTCTCGGCACAGGGCGGACTGTCGACTGCCGTCGACAAGCTGGCCCAGCTGCCCGCCGACGGCGCCACCGAGCCGGGCAGCGGCATGTTTGCCTCGTGGTTCGGCCCCGACCCGTGGGGACTGCTCGGCGTGGTCATCCTGACGTCGCTCGGCACGATGGGACTGCCCCAGATGGTGGGTAAGTTCTACTCCATCACCGACGAGGCAGCCATCAAGCGCGGCACCATCATCTCGACCATCTTCGCTTTCATCGTGGCCGGCGGCTGCTACTTCCTCGGCGGTTTCGGCCGTCTGTACGACCCCGTGATCGGCGCCAACGGCAAGATAGCCTTCGACTCCATCGTCCCAGCCATGCTCGTCACGCTGCCCGACGTGCTCATCGCCCTCGTGGTGCTGCTGGTGCTGTCGGCGTCGATGTCGACGCTGGCCTCGCTGGTGCTGACCTCGAGCTCGACGATGACGCTCGACCTCATCTACCGCGACAAGAAGTCGCTGCCCGGTGAAGTTGAGGACGGTACCATCGACGACATCGTGGCCGAGAAGATTGAGCGCCGCAAGGTGGTCGTGATGCGCGTGCTGATCATGTTCTTCATCGCCATCTCGCTGCTCATCGCGCTGAATCCGCCGACGTTCATCGCCCAGCTCATGGGCATCTCGTGGGGCGCGCTGGCCGGTGCCTTCCTGGCTCCGTTCATGCTCGGTCTCTACTGGCGCGGCGTGACGACGGCCAGCGTCTGGGCGTGCTTCGTCTGGGGTGTCGGCCTGACGGTTGTCAACATGCTGCTGGGCAACCCCATCAACCCCATCAACTGCGGCGCCATCGCCATGGTCGGCGGCTTCCCCGTCGTCTGGATTGTCAGTCTGATCACGAAGAAGCTGCCGCAGAAGACAGTTGACAGCATCTTCGAGTGCTACAAATAACACTCTGTGTAGACAGGGAGTTCAAGGAGTTCAAGGAGTTCAAGGAGTTCAGGACATTACCTGGTTTCCTTGAACTCCTTTTTTTGAGAGATTTCGGAGCTGACAGACATACGTCTTGAACTCCCTGAACTCCTTGTCTCCCTGTCTCCCTAATTAAATATTTTCACTGAATGAAACGGGGCGTTTGCTGAAATTGTTTGGCCGCCCCGTTATTTTTATGTATCTTTGCACCATCGAAACTAATTTACAGAAAGCATGAAAAAGATTGTTTTACTATTCCTGGCCATGATGGGGCTGTCGGTTGCACACGCCGACAACAGCTACACCTATCTGACCTTCGAGACGACTGACGGAGCCAGGATTTCGGTTCCCGCTTCGCAGCTGAAGATGACTATCAGAGGAAATACTCTGAGCACCGGCGAGCAGACGTTCACGCTGGCGAACCTCAGCAAGATGTATTTCACGGCCACCGACGAGACGACCACCGGCATCAGCACGGCGACCGCCGCCACGATTGACGAGGCCACGGAAATCTACGACCTCAACGGCCGCCGAATCGACAACAGTAACCTGCCCAAGGGCGTCTACATCGTGAAGACCAAGGACAGAACCTATAAAATGACGGTGAAATGAGAAAGGTATTTGCACTACTCACGGCCCTCGTGCTGACGATAGCAGCTACGGGCCAGACGCTGAACGTCAAGGTGGGCTCTGTCAGCTACCTCTTCCCGGCAGCCTCTGCGGGCGACATGACCTACAGCGAGAACGGCACGCTGCTCACCATCATGGGCAAGACGTTCACCGTCGGCGACATCGACGCCATGACCGTCGACGAGACGGCCGTGACGGACAACACCGTCGACATCAGCTATGACGGCACGGCGGCCACCGTCAGCGTGGCTGGCAACGTGGCACAGTACGTCACGCCGACCGTCAGCGGCGGCCACGTCAGCATTGCACAGAGCAACACCGCCGACGTCGACGGCGACGAGATTACCTACACCCTCAGCGGCACGACCGCCGACGGCGAGTTTGCCCTCGCGGGCTCGTATAAGTGTACGGTGGCGCTGGCAGGCCTGACGATGACCAACCCCAGCGGTGCGGCCATCAACATCAGCAACGGCAAGCGCATACAGCTGAGCGTCAAGAAGAACACCGTGAACACGCTGGCCGACGGCGCTTCGGGCGCGCAGACGGGATGCATCTACAGCAAGGGCCAGCTGCAGCTGCAGGGCAACGGCACGCTGAACGTCGCGGGACTGACGAAGCACGCCATCAAGAGCGGCGACTACATTGAGGTGAAGAACCTGACGCTGAACGTCACAGCGGCCGTGGCCGACGGCATCTCGTGCAATGAGTACTTCCTCATGAAGAGCGGCGCGGTCAGCATCAGCGGCGTCGGCGACGACGGCATACAATGCGACCTCGACGGCACAGCCAGCACCGGCGAGACCGCCGACCACGAGGACGAGGACAGCGGCAACATCTACATCGAAGGCGGCACGCTGACCGTCAGCACCACGGCCAAGGGCGGAAAAGGCCTGAAGACCGACAGCACGGTGCGCATAGACGGCGGCACGCTGACCTTCAATGCCAACGGCGCCGTCGATACCAGCGACAGCAGCGACCCGTCGTATGTGGCAGCCATCAAGGGCAGCAAGGTGGTGCAGAACAACGGCACGGTGGCCATCAACGTCAAGGGAACGGCCGGTCGCGGCATCAGCGCCGACGACATTGAGACCAACGGCGGCGAGCTGACCATCGTCAACAGCGCGGCGCCCACCACCATCGCGAACGACGTGAAGTCGGCCAAGGGACTGAAGGGCCTGAACATTGCCCTTAATGCCGGTACCATCAGCATCACCATGAGCGGCAATGCCAGCAAGGCCATCAGCTGCGGCGACGGCACAAAGTCGACCAGCGGCGGCGGAGGCGGCTGGGGCGGCTGGGGCGGTCCCGGCGGCGGCATGGGCGGCGGCATGGGCGGCGGCACCAAGTGGACCGACATCACGGGCAGCTACACCCAGGGCCGCAGCGACGGCACGGGCCCCGTGCTCACCGTCACGCAGACGGGGTCGGCCTACAGCTCGTCGTCGGCCAAGGCCATCAAGGCCATCTGCGCCGTCACCGTCTACGGCGGTCAGACCGAGGTCTACACCAAGACCAGCGGCGGCGAGGGCCTGGAGTCGAAGACGAGTGTCGACATCAGGGGCGGCCAGCATTATTTCCAGTGCTACGACGACTGCATCAACTCGGCAGGCAAGATCTACTTCAACGGAGGCGTCACCGTCTGCTACTCGAACGGTAACGACGCCGTCGACTCGAACGCCGGCACCACCGGGGCCATCACCATCGGCAACGGCGTGGCTTTCGCCTACTCGACGAAGGGCGGGGCCGAGGAGGGCTTCGACTGCGACAACAACTCGTACATACAGATTACCGGCACGGGCATCGGCATCAGCGCCGGCGGCAGCCAAGGCGGCGGAGGCGGCGGAGGCGGACGTCCCGGCGGCGGCGGTGGCAGCAGCAGCGGCACCATCTCGAATGCCAAGCAGGGCTATGCCCTCCTGACCAGCAGCATCAGCTATGCAGCCAACCGCTACTACACGCTGGCCGACGCATCGGGCAAGAATCTGGTCACCTACTCCTTTGCAGGCTCATGCAACAGCAATCTGTCGCTGTTCACAGCCACCGGCATGGTGAAGGGCTCTACCTACAACGTGAAATACAGCACGACGGCTCCCACCGACGCCACCACGGCCTGGCACGGCCTCTACCTCGGCTCGTCGGCCGTGGGCACCAACAACGTCACGTCGTTCACAGCACAATAAAACGGTCTGTTCCTACGTTATAGAGTATGGATAGAAGAATCTGGATGAAGCAGTCGCGTCAGGAGAATCTGATTTACTTGGCAGTGTGGGGTGTGCTCTTTGCAACCCCGCTGCTGAGTGCTTATATCCGTATGGTCGGCGAGCCGAATGCCGTGTTCGACTGGGCGGAGGTGTTCTTCCTGTGGCGCCGGTTTGCTGTCTTTCTGCTGCTGTTTCTTATCCATAACTTCCTGCTGGCGCCCCTGCTGGTTTACGGACACCGGCGGGCGGCCTACTTCACGCTCATGGGCGTCATGATAGCAGGGTTCACGGTTTATCAGTGCAACAGCCGTCCCGAAGGCAGGCGGCACAAGGGCTTCGGGCCGCCGCCCACCGAGATGCGCGACCGTCACCAGCCGCCCTTTGGCGAACGCCGGCATGAAGGGCCGCGCCACGACAGGTTCCGCCGCGACGTTCCCCCACCCTTCTTCGGCGAGCGCGAGATACTGAGCATCGTGGTGCTTCTGCTGATGTTCGGTGCCAACCTGGGCATCAAGGGCTATTTCCGCAGCAGCGACGACCGCAAGCGGCTGGCAGAGCTCAAGAAGCAGAACCTGGAGCAGCAGCTGGAGTACCTGCGCTATCAAATCAACCCACACTTCTTCATGAACACGCTCAACAACATCCACGCCCTGGTCGACATCGACCCCGCCAAGGCGCAGGAGACCATCGTCGAGCTGTCGAAGATGATGCGCTTCGTGCTCTACGAGGGCGACAAGCACGGCGTGCCGCTCACCCGCGAGCTCGACTTCGTACGCACATACATCAGCCTGATGCAGCTGCGTTATACCGACAAGGTGAAGATTACGCTCAGCCTGCCCGACGAGGTGCCCGACAAGACCATCGCCCCGCTGATACTCATTGCCTTCGTCGAGAATGCCTTCAAGCACGGCGTCAGCTACCAGCACGACTCGTTCATCGAGGTGAAGGCCAGCGTCGAGGCCGACCGCCTGCACTTCAACTGCCGCAACTCGAAGGCAGGCGACGGCACGTCGGGAACGAAAGGCGGCGTGGGCCTCGCCAACGTCCGCAAGCGCCTGAACCTGCTCTACGGTCACGACTACGCGCTCCACATCAAGGACGACGCCAGCGTCTACAACGTTGAACTCGACATTCCCTTAAAATCGAAAATAGTAAATCGTAAATCGTAAATGAACATTCGCTGTTTAGCCATCGACGACGAGCCACTGGCTCTGCAGCAGCTCGTCACCTATATTATAAAGGTGCCGTTCCTTGAATTGGCCGCCCAGTGCCAGAGTGCGCTCGAGGCACGCCAGTTCCTGGAGCACGACACTGCCGACGCCATCTTCTGCGACATCAACATGCCCGACCTCAATGGCATGGACTTCGTGAAGTCGCTCACCGCCCCACCCCTCGTGGTCTTCACCACAGCCTACTCGGAATATGCCGTCGAGGGCTTCCGGGTGAATGCCGTCGACTATCTGCTGAAGCCCTTCGGACTGCAGGATTTCATGAGGGCTGCCAACCGGCTGCGCGACCGGCTGGCCCCACAGCCTCAGGACACGGCCGACGACGATACGCTCTTCCTGAAGACCGACTACCGCATGGTTAAGGTCGCCATCAGCGCCATCCGCTACGTCGAGGGCATGAGCGAATATCTGAAGGTGTGGCTCGACGGTGAGCCGAAGCCCATCATCACGCTGCTCTCAATGAAAAAACTGGAGGAGCGGCTGCCCGACTGCTTCATGCGCATTCACCGTTCCTACATCGTCAATCTGACTAAGATTCAGGAGGTTAACAAGAACCGCGTCATCCTCGACGCCGACACCAGCCTGCCTATAGGCGACCTCTACAAAGAGGCCTTCCAAGCCTATCTCGACTCCAAATTCTTAGGGAAATAACGTTTCAGTTGTCACAAGCTCCGCTTGTTCTTTGTAGACAAGGAGTTCAGGGAGTTCAAGGAGTTCAGGACATATGTTCGTTGACTCCAGAATCCTCTAATCCGTGAAAGAGACAAGGGAATTAAGTATTGTCTTGAACTCCTTGAACTCCCTGAACTCCTTGAACTCCTTTTATTCCCCCTCCATCGGCGGCAGGGGGTGCTTCACGTCCTCCTTGATGCCCAGCTGCTTCATCTCATTGGCCTTCTGCAGGATGCCACGCGTGCCGTCGACCGACTTCTGCATATCGGCGAAATCAGTAGTCAGCGTGTCGATGTCGCGACCAATCTTGGCCGTACGCTCGGCAAACAGCCCGATGCGCGAGACCAGCTGCTCGGCCAGCCCCACAATCTTTTTCTGGTTCTCCGTCTGGTTGTGCTGCCGCCAGGCTATCTGAATCATGCGCAGGATGGCGAAGAGGTTCTGTGTGCTCGATATGAACACTTTCTTGTCGAAGGCCTCGGCCCACAACTTCGGGTCGCGCGCAAGAGCCACCTGGAGGGCAGTCTCGTTGGGCACGTACATAATGACGAAGTCGATGGCCGTGCGGGGCGGCTGAATGTAGCGGCTGTAGTCCTTGACGGCCAGTTCCTTCACGTGTGAGCGCAGGCTCTGCACGTGGCGGTCGAGCATCTGCTGGCGGACGTTCTCCGCCTGCTCGTTCACGTAGTCGTAGTAGGCCTTGATTGAGACCTTCGCGTCGATGACCACATCCTGATTGCCGGGATAGTGGAGCACGACGTCGGGACGCATGGAGCGGCCTGTGTCCTCGTTGCGCACGCTGAAGCCGTCCTGGTCGGTGATGGTGTCCTGAATGTCGTAGTCGAAGCCCCGCTTGAAGCCCTGCGAGTCGAGCAGCTCCTGCAGAACCAGCTCGCCCCAGTCGCCCGCCTGCTTCGAGTCGCCGCGCAGGGCATTGGTCAGCCGCGTCGCCGTGCGGTCCATCCGCTCGGCCTGCTCGCCCACCTGCCGCAGCCGCTCGGTCAGCGAGGCAGCGGTCTTGGCAGCCTCGCGGTCGCTCTCAACGATGGTCTTCTGCAGCTCGGCAAAGCTGTCGCCGATGGGCTTGGTGATGTGCTCCATCGCCTCGCGGTTCTCGTCCTTCAGGCGGTCGCTGGTCTTCGATAGCACGTTGGCAGCCAGATTGTGGAACTGCTCGCGCACGACGTTCAGCTGCTCCTGGAACTGCTCCTGGCGCAGCCGCGTCTCGGCGGCGTTCTGCTCCTTCAGCAGGCTAATCTCGTTCTCCTGCGAGATGCTGAGGGCGTTCAGGTGGCGGTTCTCGGCCTGCAGGCTGGCCACCAGCTCGTTCTTGCCCTCCAGGTCGACGGTGGTATGGTGCAGCGACGTCGCCGTAGCCTCCGACATGATGCGCAGCGCCGTGTAGCGGCGGTTGGCCACGAGGTAGGCGGCCACCATGCCTATGCCGATGCCGATGATTGCTGCGATGATGATTTCAAGCATAAGATTCTTCTGTTTTCACGTTCTGGCTGCAAATTTACGGAAATTTTCTTAATTACCTGCCGCTCTTCCGAAAATTATTTGTACCTTTGCACTACTAATGAAGAATCTGAAGACTATGACTACATCTTTTACATCTAAGACGCTGGCTGCCGCCATTGCCTGCAGCCTGATAACGCTTAGCTCATGCAGAACCCTCGAACAGCAGCAGCCGCAGCCCGTACAGCCACGGCCGAAGAGCATCGTCGTGCTCTACGAGAACGACGTCCACTGCAACATCGACGGCTATACGAAGATTGCCGGACTGCGCGACGCCATCAACCGCAGCGACACCGCCTACGCCGTTGCCGTCTGCGTGGGCGACTACCTGCAGGGAGGCACGTCGGGCGCCGTCTCGCGCGGACAGTACGTCGTCGACATCATGCGCCACGTGGGCTATAGCGCCATCACCCTCGGCAACCATGAGTTCGACTACGGCGTACCACGCATGAAGGAGCTGCTCAGCCAGCTCGACGCCCCCGTCGTCTGCACCAACTTCGCCGATGCCGGCGCCTCGATGTCCTACTACCCCGCCTACGTCCTCTACCGTATAGGCGACAAGCGCGTGGCCTTCGTAGGAGCCGTCACGCCCGAGACCATGCTGCTCGAGAGCTACGCCTTCCACGATGACGACGGCAACGTCATCTACGACCTCATGCCCGAGGTGTTCTACAAGCTCATTCAGGATGCCGTCGACGATGCCCGTCGCGAGGGTGCCGACTACGTGGTGCTCATCTCGCATGTCGGTGAGGAGACGCAGTCCATGGGCTTCGACTCCCACCGCCTGATAGCCGCCACCAAGGGCATCGACGTCGTGCTCGACGGCCACAGCCACAACACCATTCCCCACGACACTCAGGCGAACCTCGTGGGCAAGCCCATCGGCATTACCCAGACGGGCACGCAGTTTGCCAACATCGGCAAGCTAATCATCACGCCCGACGGCCGCATGCAGACTGTCCTCGTTCCCGCCTCTGAGGTGCCCTATGAGAACCCGCGCGTGACGGCTGCCACCGACAGCATCAAGACGCTCATGAACCAGATTGTGAACCGCGTCATCAGCGCCAGCGACTACGACCTCGTGGTTACCGACGAGAACGGACAGATGCTCGTGCGCAAGGCTGAGACCAATGCCGGCGACCTCGTGGCCGACGCCTACCGCCAAGCACTTGGCACCGACATCGCCTTCGAGAACGGCGGCGGCATCCGCAACGACGTCCGCGCAGGCAACATCACCTACGGCCACATCGCCGCCCTCTCGCCCTACGACCAGCATCTGGTGAAACTCGAGGTCACGGGTGCCACCATCCTCGACATGCTGAAGAAGTGTACCGCCATCACGCCCGACTTCGACGGTAACTTCCCCCAATGCTCCGGCATCAGTTACACCGTCCACACTGCCAGCCACACCGTCAGCGACGTGCGTGTGCTCGACGCCGCCACGGGGCAGTACACAGCCATCGACCCCAACCGCAGCTACACCGTCGCCGTGACCACCTACTACAAGGGCGGCGGCTTCTACGACGCGCTGAAGGGCAGCAAGGTGCTCAAGGAGGGAACCGACCTCACGCGCGACGTCGTTGCCAACTACATGGAGAAAGTGCTGAAGGGTACCACCGGCGCTGCCTACGCCAAGCCCCAGGGCCGCATCACCATCGTCAACGACTAACGACTATAAACAACAAATACCACAATAACTATGAACAGAAGCAAAACTTTACTGACTGCAATCGCGCTGGTGGGCTTCGCGCTGACTGCCACTGGCGCCAAGAAGAAGACGGCCGTACAACAGGAACAGCCGAAGGACCCTAACGAGATGGTGGCCTACCTCTTTACCTATTTTAATAGTAACGACCCGAAGGACGAGCAGATCTGCTACGCCCTGAGCGACGACGGCTATAACTATACGCCGCTGAACGACGGATTCCCCGTCATCGAGAGCGACACGATAGCCCTGACGCAGTGCGTGCGCGACCCCCACATCCTGCGCGGCGAGGACGGCAAGACGTTCTACATGGTCTGCACCGACATGCGCTCGGCACTGGGCTGGTCGAGCAACCGCGGCATGGTGCTGCTGAAGTCGACCGACCTCATCAACTGGCAGCACTCGACCATCAACTTCCCCACGCGCTACACGAAGACGTGGAAGAACGTCATCCGCGTATGGGCGCCGGAGACCATCTACGACCACAAGGCTGGCAAGTACATGGTGTTCTACTCGCTGCGCACCAGCGACCGTGGGTCGTACGACAAGATTTACTACCAGTATGCCAACAAGGACTTCACCGACCTCGAGGGCGAGCCGAAGTGGCTCTTCGATGCCGGCAATGCGACTATCGACGGCGACATCGTCTACAACGAGGCCGACCAGCTATACCACCTCTTCTACAAGCAGGAGTCGGGGCGCGGCATCTACCAGGCCACTGCCAAGCAGCTGACGGACAAATGGCAGATGATTCCAGGCAACGTGGAGCAGACGAAGGAGGCCGTAGAGGGTGTCGGCGTCTGCAAGGCCATCGACGGGAAGTCGTGGATCATCATGTACGACTGCTACGGCAGCGGTCACTACCAATTCTGCCGCTCGGAGGACCTGAAGACGTTTAAGTTTGTGCAGAACACGCAGATGAAGGGCAAGTTCACGCCGCGCCACGGCACCATCATCCCCATCACGCGTGCCGAGAAGGAGCGTCTGCTCGAGGCGTTCCCCAGCCACAAGCAGCCCATTCTCACGGGCTTCCACGCCGACCCTGAGGTGCTCTACTCCACCAAGACGAAGAAATACTACATCTACTCGACCACTGACGGTACACCGGGCTGGGGCGGCCATGACTTCAGCATATTCTCTTCAGAGAACCTGATTGACTGGAAGGATGAGGGCAAGATGCTCGACGTCAGGGGCGACCAGGTACGCTGGGCCACGGGCAACGCCTGGGCACCGGCCATCATCGAGAAGAATGGTAAGTACTACTTCTACTTCTCAGCCCACAACCCGCAGTCGAACCGCAAGGAGATTGGCGTGGCCGTGAGCGACTCGCCCACCGGGCCGTTTGTTGACAGTGGTGCGCCCATCCTTACCGACGCCGACCGTCCTCAGGGCGTGCGCGGCGGACAGGCCATCGACGTCGACGTGTTCCAGGACCCGAAGTCGGGTAAGTGCTACATCTACTGGGGTAACGGCTTCATGGCCGGTGCCGAGCTGAACGACGACATGACGAGCGTGAAGAAGGAGACCATCGTCAACCTGACGCCGAAGGGCGGCTCGCTCGAGACCTGGGCCTTCCGCGAGGGTGCCTACGTCTTCTACCGCAAAGGCACGTACTACTTCCTCTGGAGTGTCGACGACACGGGAAGCCCCAACTACCACGTCTGCTACGGCACGGCAAAGTCGCCCCTCGGTCCCATCACCATCGACGAGCAGAACTACCTGGTCATCCGTCAGAAGCCCGAAGACAAGATCTACGGCACGGCCCATAACAGCATCCTCCAGATTCCCGGCAAGGACGAGTGGTACATAGTCTACCACCGCATCAACAAGAACTTCGTCGACCACGAGCCGGGCATCCACCGCGAGGTGTGCATCGACCGCCTGACGTTCGACAAGAAGGGCAAGATCATCCCCGTGACGCCGACGCTCGACGGTCCGGCGCCGCTGAAGTAAATGGAACGCAACAAGGAAATATACAAGGTAACACTGGTGGGCGGCGCCGTGAACGTCGTGCTGCTGGTGTTCAAGTTCGTGGCGGGTATCCTGGGCCATAGTGCGGCGATGGTGGCCGACGCTGTCCACTCGCTGTCGGACTTCGTGACCGACATCATCGTGCTGGCGTTCGTACACATCAGCGGCAAGCCCGAGGACAAGTCGCACGACTACGGTCACGGCAAATACGAGACGCTGGCCACCACGATTATCGGCGTGGCGCTACTGGTCGTGGCCGTCGGCATCGTCTACAGCGGCGCAGTGAAGATTGCCGCCTGGCTCGGAGGCCAGCAGCTGGAGGCGCCCGGACTGCTGGCACTGTGGGCGGCGCTGCTGTCGATTATGCTCAAGGAAGGCGTCTACCAATACTCGATGGTCAAGGCCCGCCAGCTGAAGTCGCAGGCTGTAGAGGCCAACGCCTGGCACCACCGCAGTGACGCACTGTCGTCCGTCGGGACGGCGGTGGGCATCGGCGGCGCCATCTTCTTTGGCCAGCGCTGGACGGTGCTCGACCCTGCAGCCTCGGTCATCGTGGGTGCATTCATCGTGAAGGTGGCCGCCGACCTGCTGCGCAGCGGCATCGGCGACCTGATGGAGCAGTCGCTACCCGACGCCGTCGAGGACGAGATTCTGCGGCTTGCGGCCTCGGTGCCCGGCGTCAGCATGCCCCACGACCTGCGCACGCGCCGCATTGGCAACCACTACGCCATCGAGCTGCACATCCTCATGGACGGCGACATGAGCCTGCGCGAAGCCCACGACAAAGCAACGGAGGTTGAAGACACATTAAAAGGCCACTATGGGCAGGACACCCACGTGGCCGTTCATGTTGAGCCTAAATAATAATCCCCCTTCCTCGGTCGGCTGTGCTGCGGCGCTGCCGCAGCCCCTTCTTATTCGTCAGGCAGGAAGAGCGGATCCTCAGGCATCACCATCACCGGCTCCTGCTCGGCAGCCTGAAGAATCTTCTCGGGCACGTACTTCTTGTCGACCACCAGGCGGAACATAAACTCGCGGAACCAGCGGTCGGTCATAATCAGACAGCCCTTCTGCCCCCAGTCGGCACCCCAGGAATTCTCTACCTTCCACTTCGTGGCGTTGCCCTTCTCATCAAGGTCGACGGCACAGAGCGTCATGGCATGGGTGGAGCCGCTGTCGAAAGTCGAGATGCGCTGCGCCTTGTCCATGCCGAAGGTGGTGTCGAAGAGCGAGCCGTAGTCGAAGTTCTCAAGGTCGGCATAGCCGCGCTTGCGGTCAAGGAACTTACCCACGTCGTAGCTGCTGTAGAGCTTGCGGCCGTCGCGGAGCGAGGCAATAGCCATCTTCTCGATTTCGTCCATCGGCAGATTGATGTACTTCCAGTTGTGGCCGTCGTAGGTATGGCGGTCGTACTCCACCTCGTAGGTCTTGTAGTAGGGACGGCGCGGGTCGTTCATGGCCATGATGAACGTGCCGTTCAGCGGACCGCCGACCACCTCCTGATAGAACGACAGCGGCGTGTACTCCTTGGCACGGCCCACGCTGCGCCCATCCTTGGTCTTGAAGGCGTAAGTGAACTTCTGCGGCGGCTGGCCGATGGTCATCTCGAGCATGTGGTAGATCTGGGCGAGCATGCGCACCTTGGCCTTGTTGATGGCCGTCTGGCTCTTGTCTTTCTGCACCATGTCGCGCAGCTGCAGACCATACTCGCGCAGCTTCGAGGCTATCAGCGAGCGGGCCTTCGACGTGTTGTCTGACGAGAACGACTCGGGCATTACCTCCTTGGGCACCAGCCCGTACTTCTCGCAGAGGTCGGCCACGCCACAGAACGTACCGCCATCGCTCAGCGGATAGTGGAAGAAGAACTGCACGCGCTGGTCGTCGATAGGCTTCTTGCCCGTATCGGCAATGCCCTGCAGCATGAGGTTGGCCTTCTCTAACTGGTCATAAAAGAATAGGTACGCCTGCGAGAACTCCAGCTGTATCGAGTCGCGCTGCTCGGTGTAGTTGGAGCGCAGCACGTTGAAGCCGCTGAACATCCAGCAGCGGCCGCTCGACTTCTGGTCGGTTATCGACTGCCGCTTGGTCTCGATGCTGAAGTAAGTGTCGAGCGCACCGGCATTGGCGTGGTTCTTGGCCAGGTCGTCGATGGCATTGGCAGCGACGGCATTGACCAGCGCCTTGTTCACAGGCAGCTGCTTCTGCTCCTTCACAATGTCCTTCATCATGGCAGCCGAGATGCCGCCGTCCTTGGTCTGTGCAGTGGCCAGACCCAGCCCGCCCATCACGCAGATGGCCAAAATCATTGTACGTTTCATAACTGTCTTGTTTTAGTTCTGATGCAAAGATACGCTTTTCTGTCCACATTCCGGCGTTTCACCTTATTTATTTATAGGTTTTTAATTGACTTAAGTCATGTTTGCGCACACAATCCGTAAAAAAGATTAAAAAAAGAACATTATTCTACAAACTACCCGTACCTTTGCACAAGAAAATTTAATCACTTAGGATAATAACCCTTTAAAAAGAAAGAAAAATGAAGAAGATTTTAATGACATTGGTTGCTGCTTTTGCAGCTGTTAGCATGAATGCTCAGACAAACATGTACATCGGTGGTTCACTGGGATACTCTACCACATCGCACGACGGTTCTACTCTGAACACCAAGTTCTCTTTCATCCCTCACTTCGGCGTACGCTTCACCGACACAATGGGCGTCGGCGTGGAGATTGGCTACAGCTCTAACAAGAACGAGAAGAGCGAGCCCACAGTTACGACATCGGAATTCACCTTCGCTCCCTACTTCCGCTACACCGCCATCAAGATGGGCAACCTGGCCTTCTTCGGCGATGGTAAGTTCGGCTACACCACAAGCAAGGACGAGTACAAGTATGCCACAGGCAACACAACCGACATGACAACCAACTCTTGGGGCCTCTACGTGCAGCCCGGTATGGCCTACAGCCTGAACCAGAGCTTTGGTCTCGTTGCCAAGTTCGGTAACATCCTCGGTTACACCAGCAGCAAGCCCGACGTGAGCGGTGCCAAGGCTACTTCGAAGTTCGAGTTCCTGAACCTGAGCAACAACATCCAGTTCGGTGTGTTCTACAACTTCTAAGCCCTGAAGTATTAAACCATATTAAAACGGCCACATCGCTTGCAGATGTGGCCTTTTTTGTTTAACTTTGCAGCCATTATGCCACAGGAACAGTCAGCAACACGCGAACGACAGCGCACCGACCTGCGCGAACCGCGACGATACAAGGTGACCATCTACAACGACGACTTCACCACGATGGAGTTCGTCGTGAAGGTGCTGGTCGAGGTGTTTTTCAAGAGCGACGCCGAGGCCGAGGCGCTGATGCTGCAGGTGCACCACTCGGACAAGGCCGTCGTGGGCATCTACACCTACGACATCGCCGTCTCGAAGGTGCAGAAGGCCACGCTGATGGCCCGCGAAGAGAACTTCCCCCTGCGGCTGACCTATGAACCGGAATAGAAAAGAGAAATGGCTGAGATAAAACAAACTGAACGCGCAAGCAAGATACTGAACAAGTCGCTGCAATGCTGTCTGGACTGGCGGCATGAGTTCATCATGCCCGAACACCTGCTCATGACGCTGCTCGACGACGACAACTTCCACGCTGCGCTCAACATCTTCTATTCGCCCGAGACCCTGGCCGACCGACTGGAGAAGCAGCTGGCGACCATCGAGACCATACCCGAGGACCGCAAATACGTGCCCGAGACGTCGGTGCAGATGTCGAGACTTTTAGAGATTGCCTGCCAGCAGGTGCTTAACAGCAGTGCAAAGGCCGTCGACACACCCCATCTGGTGACGGGGCTCCTGCATCTGGAGGATTCGTGGGCCTGCTACCTGCTGAAGGACGCCCTTTACGGCAAGGAGGGCAACTTCATGAGCCACCTCATCAACTTCTGCGACTTCGACGACCACCTGGAGGAGGAGTACGGCACGGAGGGCGACAAGCAGCCGACGGCCTGGCGGAAGCTGGTGACGTGCATGAACGACCACGTCGACGAGAAGAATCCGCTCATCGGCCGCGAGCAGGAGCTGGAGCGCACCATACAGGTGCTATGCCGCCGCGACAAGAACAACCCGCTGCACGTCGGCGAGCCGGGCGTGGGCAAGACGGCACTCGTCTGGGGACTGGTGCGCCGCATCAAGGACGGCAACGTGCCCAAGCGACTGAAGGACAGCCACGTCTACCTGCTTGACATGGGCACACTGCTGGCTGGCACGCAGTATCGCGGCGACTTCGAGAACCGCATCAAGATGATTATGGACGGCATCAGCGGCGAGGCCCAGAACAACGTAGTCTACATCGACGAGATTCATACACTCGTAGGAGCCGGCGCCACAGGCGAAGGCTCGATGGACGCCTCGAACATGCTGAAGCCCTGTCTCGAGGCGGGCAGCCTGCGCTTCATCGGCTCGACCACCTACGAGGAGTATAACCGCCACTTCTCGCGCTCGAAGGGACTGGTGCGCCGCTTCCAGCAGATTGACATCGCCGAGCCGAGCGTCGACGAGACGAAGCACATCCTGCGCCAGCTGCGCCCGAAGTACGAGGAGTTCCACAACGTGGTCTACGAGGACGCCGCCCTCGACTTTGCAGTCGAGGCCAGCGCCAAGTACGTCAACGACCGATTCCTGCCCGACAAGGCCATCGACCTCATCGACGAGGCCGGCGCCGCCGTAGAAATCGCTCACTCCTCCCATGATGCCCAAATTGTCCATCCAGCCCATTCCACCCAAGACATCCCCTACCCCGTCGTCACCCGACAGCTCATTGCCGACATCCTGGCCAAGACGTGCAAGGTGGAGGCTATGGCCATGAAGGACGACGACAACGCCGCCCTCGAGACGCTCAGCGAGCGCATCCTCGCGAAGATATACGGTCAGGACGAGGCCGTCCGCCAGGTTGTGGAGGCCGTGCAGATGTCGAAGGCCGGACTGCTCGACGACAACAAGCCGCTGGCCTCGCTGCTCTTCGTCGGTCCCACGGGCGTCGGCAAGACCGAGGTGGCCCGCGTGCTGGCCAAGGAGCTGGGCATCGAACTGCTGCGCTTCGACATGAGCGAATACACCGAGAAGCACACCGTGGCCAAACTCATCGGCTCGCCCGCCGGATACGTGGGCTACGAGGACGGCGGCCTGCTGACAGATGCCATCCGCAAGACGCCCAACTGCGTGCTGCTCTTGGACGAGATAGAGAAGGCCCACCAGGACATCTACAACATCCTGCTGCAGGTGATGGACTACGCCCGACTGACCGACAACAAGGGCCGCAAGGCCGACTTCCGCAACGTGGTGCTCATCATGACGTCGAACGCCGGCGCACAGCACGCCTCGCAGGCCAACATCGGCTTCAGCGGCAACACCTCGCGCGGCGAGGCGATGCTCAGTCAGGTGAAGAAGACGTTCAAGCCCGAGTTCATCAACCGCCTCAGCGGCACAGTGGTGTTCCACGACATGGACCGCACGATGGCGACACTCATCCTGCGCAAGAAGCTCGGCGAACTGCAAGAGAAACTGACCGCCAAGCGCGTGACGATGACGCTGACCGACGAGGCCTTCGACTATCTGCTCAACCAAGGTTTCACCCGCGAGTACGGTGCCCGCGAGATGGACCGCGTCATCGGCCAGCAGCTGAAGCCGCTGCTCATGCGCGAAATCCTCTTCGGACGGCTCAAGGAGGGCGGCGACGTTACGATAACAAAGGACGGCGATGGTTTACGAATTAGATGACGACCTGTGGTTCCCCGACCCGCGCTTCGGCGATGCTGACGGCTGTATAGCCGTCGGCGGCGACCTGAGCGTCGACCGCCTGCTGCTGGCCTACAGCAACGGCATTTTCCCGTGGTACGCCTTCCGTCGCGACGACCCCGTCTGGTTCTGTCCCATGCAGCGCTTCGTCATCTTCCCCAACGAGATTCACGTCAGCCACTCCATGCGCACGCTGATGAACAAGGGCCAGTACCGCCTGAGCATCAACGAGGACTTCCGGGGCGTCATCAGCAACTGCAGCCGCCTGCGCATCGACGAGGACGGTGCCTGGCTCGGCCCCGACATGATTGCCGCTTACACGGATCTCCACCGCGAGGGCTTCGCCGCCAGCGTCGAGGTGTGGGAGGACAAGCGGCTGGTCGGCGGTCTCTACGGTGTCAACATCGGGCGTGCCTTCTTCGGCGAGAGCATGTTCTCGCTCGTGCCCAGCGCCTCGAAGCTGGCCCTCATCCATCTGGCCCATACAATGAAAGAAACTGGCGGTACGGTTATCGACTGCCAGTTTCATACGCCTCACCTCGAATCAATGGGAGGCCGCTTTATCAGTTACACCGACTACATGAAGTTAATTCGGTGACAGCACCTTCTCTATAAGCTTCGTCACGTCGCTGATATCAACTACACCGTTGCCGTCAACGTCGGCAGCACTCTCGACAAACCCGTCGGGTGTCTGACCGAGCAGATGCAACACGAGCTTACTTACGTCGTCAGCATCAAGCCCTCCGCTGCCGTCAACATCGCCGACTTCCACAAGCCTTACCATCGACACATTAGTCATCCATGTGTTTCCACTATTGGCTAGCGTTAGCACATAGTTGCCAGCAGCACCCGTCTTCAGTTCAGTAGTCACTGTGCTCCATTCTGTTGTAGAACCCACGCCGGGGAATTTGACATCCTTGACGCCGTCTTCGCCATTCAGTAAACTGACGGTAACACTGTTGTTAGAATTGGCCTCATGCGAACGGTAGCTGAACGTCAGCCTGTAAGTGGAATTAGCGGCCAGCGGCATCAGATGTTCAGCCTCTTTGCCATACTGCAAGGAACCCGGTTGGTTGTAGTAGGCTGTAGCAAACTTACCCTCTATGTCTTTCCGCATTTGTCCCCAGTTGTTGGTACGTGTCCAGCCGTCAGGGTAGTTAGCGTCTTCATGCACCGTCATGAACATTCCATTGTAAATGATATCCGTCTCAGCCACCGTCCAATCATCGCTGACTTCGGCTGTTATGGGAGCAGCCACCTCGTCACTCGTGGCACTGCCGCCATAGAGCGTTGTCGATGTGACGCGCAACTTACCGCCTGCCATATCAAGGTCGTCAAAACTGAGGGTTATCGTCACGGTGTTGCTCTCCAACTTATTACGGTCGTCGCTCAGCTTCGACAGGGGCTGCCAGTTACCCCCCTCGGGCTGATACTCTATCAGCAGTTCGTCGGTAGAATCACCGTTCGGGTTATTGACCGTGAACGTCACCACACGACTGTCTGGGTCAACAGAATAGGTCAGCGTAGGTTTCTTGGCACTAGGCTTCGACCATGTGGGCACCTTGATATTGTTCGCGTTATAACCGAAGGTAGAGCGGTGGTCACGATAGACCTGTCCGGCAGGGGTCAATCCTTTGCTGGGATTAGCCTCATAATACATATAGTTGCCCCAATGGTCAAACCCATAAATGGCATAGCGCTCAATATAATTGCTCTCTTCCAAACGCTCAAGTAATGCCTGCAAGTACTGACGAGCTTTATCATAATTACCACCGATTACACTTTTAGCGTCGTTCCATGTCGCTCCCACCTCCAGTTCCGTTAACCAAATAGGACGCCCGACACCGCCGTTTTTAGTATCCCACAATTTCCAGTAAGTATCAGTGACATACTTAGCGTATGAGGCGGCATCGCGCGAGCCAATAGGCAGATAGGCATGACTGACGGCAATGTCGCAGCGCGAATACCCAGTATTGTCAACCTTATTGAAATATGACGTAAGGTAGCTGAAATCATCATTGGCCTGCGGCTGGGGCGAACCGATGCGGCCACCGCTTGGCTGGAACTCACTATTATGGCTAAAAGCCGTCTCGGCACTAATGGTGCCGCCACACGAGCACTTGTCGCTGGTGTGCTGCTCAGAATGGTCAGGTTCGTTTATGGAGATGGCGGCTGTGGCCGTCTTTTCGTTCACCTCGCCGGCACTGGGCCACCAGCGGTGCTGGCGACAGGGCACGTACTCCATGTCACTAGTCGAGCTGTAGCCCGCGCTCCACGACCAGTACCACGTGGCCCTCAGGCCGGGGCCGCCGCTGGAGCCTTTTGTGTTGCCCCACCCCTTCTTCGACACATACTGCCAAGGTTTGATGTTGACCGACGACACACGCTTGGTCAAGGCATCGGGCAGCGTAACCACCTGGTCGGCATGGTCGGCCACGAAGACGCGACTATACCACGAACCGTTTGTGCCGCAAGCCAAGGTGGCCATATAACCACGACGCAAGATGAAGCTGGTCATCGTGTTGCTCTGTCCTACCTCCGAGAGGTCTTTGTGGTTACCTACGGTTAAGTCGAAAGATCCCTCCGTGCCATCACAGGCCATAACCACTGCCGGAACAGGAATAACGGCGGCACCGTTCAGGTAAATAGCCACACGACAATTCGTACCATTCTTTGCCGCATCTCCGTTGATGGTCACATACTTCAGGTAGGTGCTGATGACCTTGCTGGGCACGATGTTGTCGAAAATGAGCCACGTGCGATCACTGCCGAGGTTCACCGAAGTGTTGCCGAGAATCGGGTTGTCGTTCGACGTGATGTGGATGTCTACAGCATCGCTGCGGTCAATCTCTTTGTCGTTCAGCTGACAGTAGTCCACCTCATTCACGCCCTGGGCATTCTCGTAGTCGCCCGAGCAGTAGGCCTGGCGTGCCTCGTCCCAGGAGCTGCCCACGGCAGGAATCACCGAGAACTGTCCGTGACTGCTCTTGCGCTTGTCGTAGTAGATGCTGACATTTTTATTGCCTTTCTTCGCGCCGTCGATGCCCACGTAGTGGTTCTCTTGATTAGATTCATTTTTTTTGTTAATAAGGTAAGCATAACAGTCAGGCCCCGTCATCTTCCAACAGAAGCGATCATCCGTAGAACGACTGTTCTCAAAGATAATGCTCCACGTATTCTTGCCACTGGCAGCCAAATACCTGTTGCTGCCCTTCTGACGCAGCAGCACATAGCCACTTTTGCCCGAATCCTCGGCCACGAACACATAGCCGTCCTTGTCTTCGTTCACGTCGTAGGCCGACAACACAGGAACTGTGTTCGTGGTGTCCGACCCCAACAACTTCTCATAGATATTCAGCCAGATGTAGTACTCGCCGCCGGCCTTGAGCTCGGCTTTTACCGAAAGGCAGCTCACGACGGTGACGCAAAGCGTGATTAGTAGTTTTCTCATATTGTAAATAGCTATTAGTTTGGACTGCAAAATTACAACTTTTTTCTCACATATCCAAACTATTCGGCTTTTTTTAGGAAAATCCTCTATACGATGTTCACCTCGGGATGGATGTCAATGCCGAACCGCTGACCGACGTCGTGGCGAATGGCCTCGCAGAGCGCAACGATTTCCTGCCCCGTGGCACCGCCGAGGTTCACCAGCACCAAGGCCTGCTTCGGGTGGACACCGGCACGGCCCATCGAGCGACCCTTCCAGCCGCACTGGTCAATCATCCAGCCGGCGGGAATCTTCTCGTGATCATCATCGACGTGGTAGTGTGGCATATCGGGATACTGTGCCAACAGCTGCTCGAACTTCTCGCGGCCGACGACGGGGTTCATGAAGAAGCTGCCGGCATTGCCCGTCACCTCTGGGTCGGGCAGTTTCTCGCGGCGGATGTCTATGATTGTTTGGCGCAGCTGTTGGGGCGTCGGTTCTGCAATGCCGCGCCGCTGCAGTTCGGCACGTATGTTGCCGTAGTCCAGGCGGGGCGAGAATTCAGCAGCAAACTGATAGGTGACGCGGGTTATCAGGTAGCGGTTCTTCCAGTCCTGCTTGAAGCGGCTCTGGCGGTAGCCGTAGCAGCAGTCGGCGTTTGTCAGCACGCACCGACGGCCAGACGCAATCTCGACGCACTCCACCTCGCGAATGAGGTCCTTCGCCTCGGCACCGTAGGCGCCGATGTTCTGAACGGCACTGGCTCCCACGTCGCCGGGAATCAGCGACAGGTTCTCGGCCCCGTAGAGTCCGCTGTCAAGACTCAACTGCACGACGTCGTCCCACGTCATACCGCTGCCGCAGGTCATCAGCGTGCCGTCAGTCTCGTAGCCCTTGATGGCCGAATGTACCACAATGCCGTCGAAATCGCGCGTCAGCAGCAGGTTGCTGCCCCCGCCTATTATAATAAAAGGTCTGATCTCACGGCCCAGCAGCTCAGCTACATCAGCAGCCTCCTCCACCGTCTCGTATTCCAGGAAACGGCGGCAGCGGGCGTCAATACCAAACGTGTTGTGGCTCTTCAGGCTATAGTCCGACAGGTCTCTCATTCCTCATTCCCTCATCTTCACCAGTTTCCACTGTCCGTCGCTTCGGCGGAACGTCATCTCCACCTCCATGCCGTTGGCAATGCCGCGCATCATGAAAATCTTCTCGTCGGAGTCCTCCTCCTGCTTGCCGTAGACGATGTTATAGATCATGCGGTCGGGCAGCTCGGGCGCAAAGGCAGGCCACGTGTCGGGCGTCAGGATGCCCTCCATCTGAGCAAAGTCGTCGTCGGGGTCAGGGCCTACGAACGTTACGGTCTGGGCCAGGCTCTCGGTCTGGAACGCCGAGTCGGTCACAAACTGGTGGTAGAACTCCAGGAACGATGCGTTGCGGTTCGAGGCTATCGGCTCCGTCCTGACCTCCAGCAGCATCCACGCACCCTTGACGCGGCGGAACTGGTACTGAATCACGGCACCCGTGTTGAAGTAAATCTTCTCGACCGTAGCCTGGCTCACCGACGTGTCGCGCACCAGTTCCATCTGCTGCTGGTTGTCGAAGAGCACGGTGTAGTAGTCCTGACGCATGAAGAAGCGCTCCATCTTCCACTCGCCCTTGCCCACCTGCGTCGTCTTGCCGTTGCGCACATTCGGCAGCGGGAAGTTCACGCGCTCCATCTGCAGGTTGCGGTTGGCAGCGAAGTTGAACAGGAAGTCGTCGAACAGCTCGTCGGCGGCCCTCGGCATCGGTGTCTCGGCAATCAGCTGCTCAAGCGTGTCAACCGGCTCCACAGAGTCCGTGGCTGTTGTGTCGACAGTGTCGGCCGGCGTCGTGTCCGCCGGTGCTGCCGCCTGCCTGCCTCCGCACGAAAGTGTCAGCAAGGCCAGTGCCATTGCAACAAAAGAAAGCCTCTTCATTGCTCGTCTTTCAAATTCAGCGTGCAAAGTTAATAAATTATTGTGAATTATGAATTATGAATTAAAAAAAATTCGTACCTTTGCACCCGAAATTAAAAAATCACCCTATTGATATGTTACTTGACAAGATAGACGAACTTCTGAAAGAAGTACAGACGCTGAGCGCAAAGAATGCAGACGAAGTGGAACAGCTTCGACTGAAGTACCTCAGCAAGAAGGGCGAAATCACCGCCCTGATGAACGATTTCCGCAACGTGGCTGCCGACGAGAAGAAGACCGTGGGCATGAAGATCAACGAGCTGAAGCAGATGGCCTTAGAGCGCATCAACCAGCTGCGCGAGGAGTGTGAGACGCAGGAGACGGGCGACGAGCAGATGGACCTGACGCGCACCCCCTACCCCATCAAGCTCGGCACGCGCCACCCGCTGACCATCGTGACCAACGAAATCATCGACATCTTCTCGCGCATGGGCTTCGTGCTGGCCGACGGGCCCGAGGTGGAGGACGACCTCCACGTCTTCACGAAGATGAACTTCGCCGCCGACCACCCCGCCCGCGACATGCAGGACACGTTCTTCGTCTCGCAGCATCCTGACGACGTGACCAAGAACATTCTGTTGCGCTCGCACACCAGTTCGGTACAGGCCCGCGTGATGGAGCAGATGCACGACGAGAACGGACTGCTGACGGCGCCCATCCGCGTCATCTGTCCGGGCCGCGTCTATCGCAATGAGGCCATCACCGCCCGCGCCCATTGTTTCTTCCACCAGGTGGAGGGTCTCTACATCGACAAGAACGTCTCGTTCACCGACCTGAAGCAGGTTCTGCTCTCGTTTGCCAAGGAGATGTTCGGCCCCGACACGAAGATCCGCCTGCGCCCCTCATACTTCCCGTTCACGGAGCCCTCAGCCGAGATGGACATCTCGTGCTTCATCTGCGGCGGCGAGGGCTGCGGCTTCTGCAAGCACACAGGCTGGGTCGAGATCTTAGGCTGCGGCATGGTCGACCCCAACGTGCTCGAGCAGTGCGGCATCGACTCAAAGATTTACTCGGGCTATGCCTTCGGCATGGGCGTCGAGCGCATTACCAACCTGAAGTACCGCGTCAACGACCTGCGCCTGTTCTCCGAGAACGACACCCGCTTCCTCGAGGAGTTCGAGGCTGCCGACTAACGCATAAGTCAATTCAGCACATAAGGCGGCGCTTTTCTACCAGGAAAGCGCCGCATTATGGTATGAGTGTAAGTCTTCCTGAGAGTCCTACTTTGGGGCATAGATGAGGAAGATGTAGGCTGCGGCAGCAAAGTACCCCTGCTGCGTAATTCCCCCCCTGAGTCAGGAGGGGCTAGGGGTGGTCTGAACAAGGGAGTGTGTAACAAAAGCGCTCGAGCTTGCTCGCTTTGCAAAGCAAAGAGTCCCGCTGTTACAGGTCGACATGAAGACTGGCACCAGACAAAACAACGCTTCACCACAACCGCCTGACTATCTGACGAATTGTGGTGAAGTGAAGGGTCAATCAGTAACTTCGCCAAACTCTGCGAATCAGCGTTCAATTCGCAAACATTGGCGAATACACTCCTTTAATGCTGGATAATAATTCACCAGTTGTTGTGATACCATTTGTTGCATCTTCACCAATGTCCGGTCTTGCGCCATTCCAGTCAATTTCTACTGCATTTATTAGTTTTGGTAAATCTCCACCAACACCAAAATCTTCATTTAATTCATTTGTTGTGTATTGATATATTTCTCCATTTACTACCGGAACAAATGATTTTAATGAAGTTTTAATGTCATTAAATTCTATTCCATTTATTGTGTGTTTAACTGCCATAATTTTAAATACATATATTTTATTATATTTTTAATTTTAGTATATATCATAACCTAAGTATCTTGTTGTTCCTTTAGATGTATAAATATAATAATTTATTCCATTTATTAATTTTGAACCATTATATTCTAATAAATCAGACGTCAAATCAATACCTGCTGAATATACTTTAATAGAATTCATAGGCAATGCTAAATACCATGTTGTTTTAGAACCTAATCCAATAGTATTAGATGAATTCCATAACATATTAGAAGAACTATATTCTGGCAATGAATTTCCAATTTCCCTCCAACCAGGTGAAGATGTATCAGTTACAATAGGATCTATTGAACTCATCGATGAAGGATCCGTCTGTCCGACATACCAATAATAAGTTTCTGCAGAACTATTATTGAATTTCAATATAGCGTCGGTCGCTTCGTTGAAAGCCTGCGTTTTGTAAATCACGTAGCCAGAGATGGATCCTGCATCGGTGTCCTCTACGAAATCGTAAGAATTACCT
>CADCEQ010000022.1 GCA_902800435.1 uncultured Prevotellaceae bacterium
GATTGAGCTGGCGGTGAAGGTTGTAGTAGCCGCGCTCACGGCATTCCTGACGGCACTGGGGACGACCTCGTGCATGGGCTACGGCCCGCTCTTCTGACGAACTAAAAAGCCTGCCTGTTCATAGGGAACGGGCAGGCTTTTTTTATGTAGCGAAGGGGGTGGGACGTGGCCTCTGGCTATTTACGGCGCGAAGACCGTGATCTCGCCCGAGCCGTAGCAGCGGTGGTGCCACTCGTCGTAGACGACGCAGAACTGGCCGGGGGCCACTCCGTGGATGGGGGCGTCGGCACGGACGGTGTAGCAGCCGGGGGCGGTAGGCGTGAGCCGGGCAGGCAGGTACTGCGGCGTGTGGCGTATCTTGATGGTGATGCGCTCAGGGGGCAGCTGGCCGTTGATGCTGTGGAAGTCGTGGATGGGGAACTCCTGTTTGTAGGCCGTCTGCGGGTCATAGCCGTGGCTGACGTAGAGGATGTTGCGGGCGACGTCCTTCTTGACGACGAACCAGGGTCCGCCGCCGAAGCCCATGCCCTTACGCTGGCCGATGGTGTGGAACCAGAGCCCGCGGTGCTCGCCTATGCGGCGGCCGGTCTCGAGCTCGATGACGTCGCCGGGCTGCTCGCCGAGGTAGCGGCGTATGTAGTCGTTGTAGTTGATTTTGCCCAGGAAGCAGATGCCCTGCGAGTCGCGGCGGTGGGCACTGACCAGGTGCTCGCGCTCGGCTATCAGCCGCACTTCGTCCTTCACGTAGTGGCCGATGGGGAACAGCGCCTTCTCGAGCTGCCAGTCGTAGATCTGTGCCAGGAAGTCGGTCTGGTCCTTCACGGGGTCGGGGGAGGTGCAGAGCCAGAAGACCCCCTCTGACTCCCCCTGTTTAGGGGGAGAACTCAAAGCCTCCCCTAAACAGGGGAGGTGGGAGGGGTCTTTCTCCTTCTGCGCATAATGCCCGGTGGCGATGAGGTCGTAGTCGTGGCCGCGCTTCTCGTGGAAGGCGCCGAACTTGATGAGACGGTTGCACATCACGTCGGGGTTGGGCGTCAGCCCCGCGCGTACCTTATCTATCGTGTAGCGCGTCACCTGGTCCCAGTACTCGCGATGGCAGTCGACCACCTCGAGCCGGCAGCCGTACTTCGCTGCTACGGCCGTGGCCATCTCGAGGTCCTCCTCGCTGGAGCAGTCCCACTCTTCCTCTTCCTCGGGCCCTATCTTGATGTAGAAGCAGTCGGGATGCAGCCCGAGCCTTGCGAGTTCGTAGACCACCACGCTGCTGTCGACACCGCCTGAGAGCAGCACGGCAATGCGCTTTCCTTCCAATTCTTCAGTGTTCATGGGTGCAAAGGTACGAACATTAACAGGAAACACGGCGCAGGAAACCTTAATTGTTGTTAAAGTTTCAGCCGTTTCCATTGTCATTCCAAAACAAAAGCATATCTTTGCGCTATCAAAATGATATCATGTAAAGGTAAAAAAGTAAAAAGGTAAAAAAGTAAAAAGGTAAAAAAGTAAAAAGGTAAAAAAGTAAAAAGATAAAAAGGTAAAAAAGTAAAAAGGTAAAAAAGTAAAAAGAATTATGGAAACAAAAGAGTATCAATTCAATGGAACTGTATTGAACGGCTTCCTGATGTTGTTTGTGAATATCGCTGTGCTGGTATTCTCAATTTTCATGATTGTGAACAGCATCATCGTGTTGGATGCCTCTAACGGAAGTTTCGGCGGCTGGCAGTTGGGCGGCAGCATTCTTCTGCTGCTGGTGAACATCATCATGTGGTGCGGATTCCTGATGCTGGAGCCCAACGAGGCACGGGTGACGACGTGGTTCGGCAAGTACAGCGGCACGTTCAGCCGGACGGGCTTCTACTGGATCTGCCCGTTCTACACGGCCAAGAAGGTGAGCCTGCGCGCACGCAACCTGGACGCCGAGCCCATCAAAGTGAACGACAAGGTGGGCAACCCGGTGATGATTGGCCTGGTGCTGGTGTGGAAGCTGAAGGACACGTACAAGGCCCTGTTCGAGATTGACTCGCAGACGATGGCCGCCAACCCCAACAGCATCGGCTCGGACACGAAGGGACTGATGAACGCGCTGGAGAACTTCGTCAAGGTGCAGAGCGACGCCGCCCTGCGCCAGGTGGCAGGCCAGTATGCCTACGACGACGTGGACGACAAGAGCGACGAACTGACGCTGCGCGACGGCGGCGACGAGATTAACCAGCAGCTGGAGCAGAAGCTCGACGAGCGGCTGGCCCTGGCCGGCATCGAGGTGGTCGAGGCCCGCATCAACTACCTGGCCTACGCTCCGGAGATTGCCGCCGTGATGCTGCGCCGCCAGCAGGCCTCGGCCATCATTACGGCCCGCGAGAAGATTGTGGAGGGTGCCGTCTCGATGGTGAAGATGGCGCTCGACAAGCTGTCGAACGAGGACATCGTGGAGCTGGACGACGACAAGAAGGCCGCCATGGTCTCGAACCTGCTCGTCGTGCTCTGCGGCGACGACTCAGCACAGCCGGTGGTGAATACGGGAACATTGAATCATTGATCGGTGAACGTTATTGATGGCAGAAAAGAAGACAAAAAGTTTCATCCTGCGCATTGACGCGGCAACGATGGACGCTATAGAGGCCTGGGCTGCTGACGAGTTCCGCAGCACCAACGGCCAGCTGCAGTGGATCATCACCGAGGCACTGCGGAAGGCGAAGCGTCTGCCGAAGAAAAAGACGATGGCGGGTGCTAATCGTCAAGGTCAAACCACAAACGAAGAAGAAAACAATGAATAGGAAAAAAGCATTGATGCTAATCATGGCCGTCCAGATGATTCTCCTGCTGATTCTGGTAGCGCTGTTTGTCACAGGAATCATGAACGTTACGGCATTCGCGTTCACCGTATTGGCTGTAGGTATCGTCAGCACCGCCGCCACAGTCATGGCTGTGCGTAAACTCCCCCCGATGTGATATGGAAAAGAAACAGAAGATAAAAGTGAACAGGACGAAGGAAGGCACCGTCTTCGAGATAGCGTTCCTCGTACTAGCTGTCTTGGTATGGGTGCTTGTCATCCTAATGTTGAAGAGTGCGCCCAGCGTCATCGCCACCCACTTCGACGGCAACGGCCATCCCAATGGCTACGGGTCGCCGTGGGGTCTGCTGGTTCCTTGCCTCATCACGACGGTGATAGGTGCCGGTCTGTTGGTGCAGGCCTACTACCCCCACCTTATCAATATGCCCGTGGAGATGAAGACCCCGCGGCAGTACGAGCTGGGCATCCGCTCAACGCGCGTCGCAGCCCTGACGCTGCTGCTGCTGACGCTGTCGATCCCCTGCTCGCTGCTGCTGTTTGAGTCGCCCTCGCCCTGGCCCGTCTTGGCAGCAGTCGGCCTGCTGCTGGCCGTCGCCGTCTACTACAGCGTGCGAATCTATAAAGCGAAGTAAGGCCTACAGATGCTTCTTCGGATAGAGGGCGTCCCACCACGTGGAGTCGCCCTTCAGCCATTTCTGGAACCAGGCCATCTGGGTCTGCATCCAGCGCGTGCGCTTCGTGTAGTCGAGAATGTGGTGGTTCTCGCCTGCCACCTCGACCAATGCCACCTCGCGGCCCAGAAGTTTCAGGGCCGTGAACATCTGGAGGCTCTCGATGAGCGGCACGTTGGTGTCGGCATTGCCGTGGAGCAGCAGCAGCGGCGTGTGCACCTTGTCGGCACGGAACAGCGGCGACTGGTCGACGTAGAGCTGGCGGTGGCTCCAGGGGTAGCTGTTGGCCATCGACACCTCGCTGTAGTTGTAGCCCCAGTAGCCCTCGCCCCAGTAGCTGGTGTGGTTGGCGATGCCGGCGTGGCTGACGGCAGCGGCAAAGATGTCGGTGACGGTCTGCAGGTACATGGTCATGAAGCCGCCGTAGCTGGCACCCATGCAGCCTATCTTCGAGGCGTCGATGAACGGATGCTCGGCGCAGATGCGCTTCGTGCCCTCAATGATGTCACCTGCCGGCGTTCCAGCAGGCACGGAACCATCAGCGTCGGGCGCGCCGCCGGCGGTGTTGACGTGGCGCGAGGCCCACTCCTGGCCGAAGCCGGTGGCTCCGCTGGGCTGCAGAATGTAGACCACGTAGCCGAGAGAGGCGTAGTACTGGGCGGGATAGCGCGACTCGAAGGTGCGCGTGACGGGCGAGCAGCCGCCGTAGTAGTAGACTATCATCGGATACTTCTTCGCGGCGTCGAAGTCAGCAGGCAGATACAGGCGCCCATAGACGGTGTCGCCGTTGCTGTTGGTGAAATTCCAGTCGCGGCAGGTGCCAAGCTCAGCGTCGCCGAGGGCGGTCTTGCCTTCGAAGAGGGAGAACTGCTTGACGGCGCTCTTGCCCTTGGCCGTAAAGGCTATGAAGGCAGAGGTGGGCTCCATCGTCTTATCGCTGAGATAGCCCAGCACGTTGGCGTGCTCAGACAGACTGAAGCGGTAGGCGTTGTCGCCGACGAGTTCAAGCCTGACAATCTTGCCGTCGGCAGGATTGAGCTGATCGATGTGTACGTAGTCGCGGTTCTCGGCATTGAAGAATATCTGTCCGCTGGCCTTCGACCAGACGACGCTGTTGATGCTCGGGTCGAAGTCCTTAGTCAGCGGCGTCACCTTCTTGGTGGCGATGTCGTAGAGGAAGAGCTCGTTCTCGGTCATGCTCGGCGTCACGTCGAGTGGCAGCTGACAGCCGATGCGGTTGAAGGCCTCGGGCGTGCCGGTGAACAGAATCTGCCTGGCATCGGGCGACAGCAGGGCACCGCCAAGGAAGCCCACGCACTGCAGCACGGTGTCGACCTTCAGCGTACGGGCGTCCATCAGGTAGTAGTCGCCAACCTCCGTCGGGCGCTGGGCCAGCCAGGAGTAGCTGGCGCCGATGAGCAGCTTCTGCCCGTCGGCACTGATGTCGGCCAGGTACTGGCCCTTGGAGCCGAAAGTGATGCGCTGGCTGACGCCCGTCCTGACATCGAAGCGCACAAGGTACCTGCGCTTGCGCCAGCCGGGCTGGCGGTCGTCCATCTCGGTCACCTCGAAGACGCCGGCATCCTCCTTCGGGCCGTCCTCGGTGGCGGTGATGATGAGGTAGTCCTCGGTCGGACTGACGGTGTAGCTGCCCTCAGGCAGTCCGGCGGCCCAGCGGGTGCGCTCGCCGGTCAAGGCGTCCACCTTATATAATACGCGCAGGCCTTGCTCCTTCTCCTCCTCGAGCCAGGCTGTGCTCGTAGGCATCCAGTTCACGCTTCTCGTGGGGCGCTGCAGCAGCCGGCCGTTCTTCGCCTCGCGCAGCTCGTAGTCCCAGCGGCTGTTTCCCGTAGGCTCGGTGGTCTGGTAGCTCATGCTGACCAGCGAACCGTCGGCCGAGAGGGCTATGCCCCGCACGCGCCGGCCGTCCAGCAGGTCATGAATCATGTAGGGGTGGCGCTTGTCGGTGGTCGGACTGACGGCAATCTGCGTATCGAAGCTGACGCTGATGCTGTCGGTGTCGTTGGGCTCGGCCAGATAGCGGATGGCGAATGTATGGTGCTCGGGGGCCAGGCTCAGGTCGGCGCCGGCCTCCTTGTCGTCGATGTAGAGCTTGTAGTTCCTGGGACCCTTCACGGTGATCTTTCCCTTCACGTAGTCGGCGTTGTTCACGTAGAACGTCAGCACGCCCACCGACTTAGCGTCCTTCAGCGAGGGCAGCACGCTGCCGCTGAACACGCCCTGCGCCTCAGCCTGCAGCGGCAATGCTGAGAGCGACGACTTCACGTCGAACTTCTTGCCCTGCACGTCGACGCTGTCGGCGGCAAACGGCGCAGCCACGGCATACGGCCCTGCCTGCAGGAATTCTGTTACGGTGGTTTTGACTTGTGCCGACGCGGTCATGACGAGCGCCGACAATGGTGCTAATATTGCTAATCTCTTCATAATCAAATCAGTAAGCTTCGCGGTATTTACTCTCGTCCTTGTCGTCGAGCATCGAGAGGTACGACTGGTAGCGGCTCTGGGCTATGAGGTGGTCGTCGACGGCCCGGAGCACGGCGCAGCCAGGCTCGTGGGTATGTGTGCAGTTGCTGAAGCGGCAGTCCTTCGAGAAGCGGAAGATTTCGCGGAAGTAGCTGGAAATCTCCTCGCGCTCCATGTCGAACGTGCCGAAGCCCTTGATGCCCGGCGTGTCGATGAGGTAGGAAGCCCCCTCGGAGGCAGTAGGGGAGGCCAGGCTTATCATCTCCGAGAACGTGGTGGTGTGCTGCCCAGCCTGGTGGGCATCGCTGATTTCAGCGGTGCGCAGGTTGGCACCGGGGACGAGGCGGTTGATGAGCGTCGACTTCCCTACGCCGCTGTTGCCGCTGAGCAGCGTCACCTTGCCACATAAGAGCGGACGCAGTTCGTCGACGCCCTGCCCCGTGACGGCGGAAACCTGGCGGCACTCATAGCCGATGGTCTCGTAGAGCGTGACCATCATCTGCTGGTAGTGCTGCTCGTCGGCGCTGAGCGTGTCGGTCTTGTTGAACACCAGGACGACAGGCACGCTGTAGGCTTCGGCCGAAGCGAGGAAACGGTCGATGAACGTGGTGGAGGTTTCGGGGCGGACAACGGTTACGATGAGCAGTGCCTGGTCGACGTTAGCCGCCAGGATGTGACTCTGCTTCGAGAGGTTGATGCTCTTGCGGATGATGTAGTTGCGGCGGTCGTCGATGCCGGTAATCCAGCAGCCCCCCTCCTGGCCTCCCCCTGTCGAGGGGGAGGAAAGCGTCACACGGTCGCCGACGGCCACGGGGTTCGTGCTCCGTATGCCTTTGATACGGAAGTTCCCCTTTACTTTACAATCAAGCAACTGGCCATCGTCGGTGCGGACGGTGTACCAGCTGCCTGTATTCTTGACAACAAGACCTTTCACTTTTCACTCTTCACTTTTCACGAGCGAAGCGCTACACGGTCATGATTTCCTTGTTCTTGGCCTCAATCAGTTCGTCGAGCTTCTTGATGTACTTGTCGTGAATCTTCTGGAGCTCCAGCTCGGCGTCCTTCTCGTTGTCCTCAGAGAGTCCGTCCTTGATGGCCTTCTTCAGCTTGTCCTTGATGTCACTACGCACGTTGCGAACCTCGACCTTGGCCTTCTCGGCAATCTTGTTGCACTGCTTCACCAGGTCGCGGCGGCGCTCCTCGGTAGGCTGCGGAATGCCGAGACGGATGACCTCGCCGTTGTTCTCGGGCGTGATGCCCACGTCGCTGTCCATGATGGCCTTCTCAATGTCGCGAATCTGCTTGCGGTCCCACGGCTTGATGGAAATGGTGCGGGCGTCGGGCGTCATCACGGTTGCTACTTGGTTCAGGGGCACCTTACTGCCGTAAGACATCACCCTGACACCGTCGAGAATGGCTACGTTGGCACGGCCGGCGCGGATGCGGTTCAGCTCCTCTTCCAGGAACATGGCAGCCATCTCCATTCTCTCCTCACTCTTCTTCAAAGTCTCTTTTACGTCTATCATATTTCTGCGTTTTAAGTTTTCTGCCCCCAAAAGTAACGCTTTTCCCTGAAACTGCCAAGCGTTTTACATTTTTTTTATTTCTTTATTTTGCTATTCCAGCGAATTTGCCTATCTTTGTGCGCAGAAAAACAGTGACAAAAACCTAAGAGCGTATGCAAATCAGCAAATACCTATTGGCCAATGAGCGCGACTCTCTATGGGGCCTCACCGTCAGCACCGTCGGCTATGAGGACATCAAACCTGGAGACTCCTACCCCACCCGCGGCCACGCTGACGGATACTACTTCGAACTGGAGCGCGGACGCGAGCTCAACGAATACCAGCTGCTTTACCTTACCGAAGGTGAAGGCATATTCCACAGCGCCACCGTCCGCGAGGCGAAGCTGCGCGAGGGCGACCTCTGGCTGCTCTTCCCCGGCGAGTGGCACTCCTACCACCCCGACCCCAAGACCGGGTGGAAGAGCTACTGGATAGGTTTCAAGGGGCGCAACATGGACGACCGCGTGCGCGCCGGCTTCCTCTCGCCGCAGAAACCCGTCTACCACGTCGGCTTCAGCGATGAGATTGTGCGACTCTACAAGCAGGCATACGACACCGCCGTCATCGAGGCCGCCTACTCGCAGCAGCTGATGGCCGGCATCGTCAACCACCTCATCGGACTGATGTACTCACTTGAGCGCAACATCCAGCTGAGCCGCAACCAGACGCATGTTGATATGATAAGTAAGGCTCGCCTGCGCATACGCGAAGCCCTCGAAAGCAACCTCACCATCCAGCAGGTGGCCGAGGAGATGGGCGTCAGCTATTCCAACTTCCGCAAGCTCTTCAAAGAGCACACCGGCATTTCGCCGGCTATCTACCAGCAGGACCTGCGCCTGCAGCGCGCCAAGGAGCTGCTGTCGACCACCGCTATGAGCGTAAAAGAAATAGCCTACCGACTCAACTTTGAGTCGCCAGACTATTTCTCAGCTAAGTTCAAGATCAAGACCGGACGCCGGCCAAGCGAACTCAGAATAGCAGAGAACGCTCCAGCCAGTAGATGAGGATGCCGGCGAGATAGCCCACGAAGGCTATCCACGTGATGCGCTTCATATACCAGCCGAAGGTAATCTTCTCCAATCCCATGACCACTACGCCGGCGGCAGAGCCGATGATGAGCATCGAGCCGCCCACACCGGCGCAGTAGGCCAGCAGCTGCCAGAAGATGCCGTCGACGGCCATTGCTCCCTCGGCGGCCACGGGGTACATGCCCATGCAGCCTGCCACGAGGGGCACGTTGTCGACAATCGACGAGAGCACGCCGATGATGCCGTTGATGACGTAGTAGTTGCCCGAGAAGGTCTCGTTCAGGCCCTCGCCGAGGGCTGTCAGCACGCCCACCTCCTGCAGCACGGCCACGGCCATCAGAATGCCGAGGAAGAACATGATGGTCGAAAGGTCAATCTTGGTCATGATGTCGCTCACGCGCTTGGCCATCGTGTCCTCTTCCGATGTGTTGTAGTGGAAAATCTCAGTCACGGTCCACAGAATGCCGAGCACCAGCAGAATGCCCATGAACGGCGGCAGGTGGGTCAGCGTCTTAAAGATAGGCACGAAGCAGAGGCCGCCCACACCGAGCCAGAAGATGATGTCGCGCTGCGTCTTCGTAAACTGGCTGACGTCGGCCTTCGGCAGGTTCTGCTCCTTGTCGAACTTCCCCTTCAGCGAGTACTGCAGGATGAACGCCGGCACAAGCATCGACACGAGCGACGGTATGAAAATCTCGGTCAGCACGCCCTGCGTCGTAATGACGCCCTTAATCCAGAGCATGATGGTCGTCACGTCGCCGATGGGCGAGAAGGCACCGCCCGAGTTAGCCGAGATGACGACGAGCGCGGCATAGATGAGCCGGTCCTCGCGAGCCTGCACCAGCTTGCGCAGCACCATAATCATCACGATGGAGGTGGTCAGGTTGTCGAGAATGGCCGACAGGAAGAACGTCATGAAGGCCATGCGCCACATCAGCTTGCGCTTCGAGCGCGTCTTCAGCGTGTCGCGCACGAAGTTGAAGCCACCGTTTGAGTCGACAATCTCGACGATGGTCATAGCGCCCATCAGGAAGAACAGCGTCCCGGCCGCATCGCCCAGGTGATGCTCGATGACCTCGGCAATGTGGTGAACCACGCTGCCGGCGGCCACGTCAGGATAATACGCGCCAGGCCCCATCATCAGGAGCGTCCAGCACAGCACACACATCAGCAGGGCGATGGCCGCCTTGTTGATTTTCGTCACGCTCTCCAAAGCTATGCACAGGTAGCCGATACAGAAGACGGTGACAATCAGGATTGTTAATGTTGCCATATTGTATAAAGTAATTGAATTTCGCCGCAAAGGTAACACTTTCTTTCCGATAAATCAAAAATAAAGGTAAGAAAATCAAATTATCATATCGCCCCCGCCTTTTTATTACTACCTTTGCAAACGTAAACTTAAAACAGCTAATCACAACAAAACAAATATGGAACAGAAGAAGTATTTCTTTGCCGTAGACCTGGGGGCCACCAGCGGCCGCACCATCATCGGCAACATCACCGACGGACGCTTCTCGTTAGAGGAGGTGACGCGATTCCCCAACAACCTCATTGAGCAGGGGGGCCACTACTACTGGGACATCTACGCCCTCTACTTTGAAATCATCAAGGGACTGAAGGAAGTAGCCCGCCGAGGCCTGGAGATTACCTCCATCGGCATCGATACGTGGGGCGTCGACTTCGTCCTCATCGGCAACGACGGTGCTATATTAAGGAATCCGCGCGCATATCGCGATCCTATTACATTCGACGCGATGGACGACTACCTGCGCCACGTCGTGTCACGCAAGGAGGTCTACGACATCACGGGCATTCAGTTCCTCAACTTCAACAGCATCTTCCAGCTCTACGCCATGAAGCGCGAGGGCAACAGCGCCTTCCGCAACGCGCAGAAAATTCTTTTCGTCCCCGACGCTCTCTCATGGATGCTCACCGGCAACGAGGTGTGCGAATATACCATCGCCTCGACCAGCCAGCTGCTCGACCCGCGCACCAAACAGCTCGACGAGCGCCTGCTTGCCTCGTTAGGGCTGACGCGCAGCAAGTTCGGTCGCATGGTGCAGCCGGGAACGGTCATCGGCGTGCTCACCGACGAGGTGCAGCGGCTGACGGGCCTCGGCGCCGTGCCTGTTGTTGCCGTCGCTGGCCACGACACGGGAGCTGCCGTTGCTGCCGTTCCTGCCAAGGACGAGCAGTTCGCCTACCTGTCGAGCGGCACGTGGAGCCTCATGGGCATCGAGACGAAGGATGCCATCATCAACGACCTCTCCTACGAGCGCAACTTCACCAACGAAGGCGGCATCGAGGGCACCACCCGCTTCCTGAAGAACATCTGCGGCATGTGGCTCTACGAGCGCTGCCGACTGGAGTGGCCCGAGGAGGTGCAGAAGCTGAGTCATCCCGAACTGCAGGGGCAGGCTATGACGGTAGAGCCCTTCCGCTCGCTCATCAATCCCGACGACCAGATGTTCGCCGCCCCGACGTCGATGATTCAGGCCATCCAGCAGTACTGCCGCCAGACCGGTCAGCCCGTCCCCGAGACGCCCGCCGAGATTTGCCGCTGCATCTTCGACTCGCTGGCCCTGCGCTATCGTCAGGTCTTCACCTGGCTGCAGGAGTTTGCCCCGTTCCAGCTCGACGTGCTCCACATCATCGGCGGCGGCTCGCTCAACAAGTATCTCAACCAGTTCACGGCCAACTCTACCGGTGCCACCGTCCTCGCCGGCCCGCAGGAGTGCACCGCCCTCGGCAACATCATGCTGCAGGCCAAGGCCGCCGGTCTGGTCAGCGACATCTGGCAGATGCGCCAGATCATTGCCGACTCCCTCGACCTCGTCCGCTACGAACCCCAGGACAAGGCCCAGTGGGATGCTGCCTACGAAAAATACCTATCAATAGTAGACAAGAAGTGAATTTAGAACCTTAAATTCTCATAAATCTCTCACATAATCTTTTGTAGGATGAACTTAGAAGATAAGAGAAGAGACTACTTGAACAAGATGTACAACATCATTGGCGCAGCCATGGATTTGTACAATGAGTTAGGTTATGGCCTTTCAGAACCTATATATCAGGAGTGTCTCTCTATCATCTGTACCGAGAAAGATATTCCCTGGGAACGCGAAAAGCCGATGACAATGTCATTTCACGGACATGAACTGAAAAAGAAATACATAGCAGACTTCGTTTGCTACGGTGACTTGATAGTAGAACTTAAAGCCGTTTCAGAAATAAATGCTGACCATCGAGGGCAATTATTCAACTATCTGCGCATGACTGATTCATACGCCGGTCTTCTTATCAACTTCGGAAATCCCAAACGACTCATATCGGAGCGTTACATCTACGACTATATTACTGGTAATTATGAATATGTCAGGAGTCAAAAAGATTTTGTGTCCGATTAATGAAGATTTAAGGTTCTTTGGAAAAATACAATTCTATTAAATACAATTAATGTTATGAAAGCAAATCTCATTGAACAGGCTTATGCCGTAGCCAAAGAGCGCTACGCAGCCATTGGCGTCGACACCGACGCAGTACTTGACCAGCTCCAGAAGCAGCAGCTCTCACTCCACTGCTGGCAGACCGACGACGTCGTCGGCTTCGAGCGCAACGAGGCCCTCTCGGGCGGTATCCAGACCACCGGTAACTACCCCGGCCGCGCACGCACCATCGACGAGGTGCGCCAGGACATTGAGTTCGTCAAGACCCTCCTCGGCGGCAACCACCGTCTGAACCTCCACGAAATCTACGGCGACTTCGGCGGCAAGTTCGTCGACCGCGACCAGTGCGGCGTCGAGCACTTCCAGAGCTGGATTGACTGGGCCAAGGAGAACAACATGAAGCTCGACTTCAACAGCACGTCGTTCTCGCACCCGAAGAGTGGCGACCTCACGTTGGCCAACCCCGACAAGTCGATCCGCGACTTCTGGATTGAGCACACCAAGCGCTGCCGCCGCATTGCCGACGCCATGGGTAAGGCTCAGGGCGACCCCTGTATCATGAACATCTGGGTACACGACGGCATGAAGGACATCCCCGTACAGCGCAAGAAGTACCGCGAGCTGCTCGCCGCCTCGCTCGACGAGATTATGGAGGAGAAGCTCGACGGCGTGAAGAACTGCTTCGAGGCCAAGCTCTTCGGCATCGGCCTGGAGAGCTACACCGTCGGCTCGCACGACTTCTACACCGCCTACTGCGCTACCCGCAAGTACATCTACACCCTCGACACCGGCCACTACGAGCCCACCGAGAACGTCTCTGACTTCGTCTCGACCCTGCTCATGTACGTGCCCGAGCTGATGCTCCACGTCAGCCGCCCCGTGCGCTGGGACTCCGACCACGTGACCATCATGAACGACCAGACGCTCGACCTCTTCAAGGAGCTCGTCCGCAGCGACGCCCTCGACCGTGCTCACGTCGGACTCGACTACTTCGACGCCAGCATCAACCGCATCGGTGCCTACATCATCGGCAGCCGCGCCACGCAGAAGTGCATCCTGCAGGCCATGCTCGAGCCGAAGCAGAAGCTGCGCGAGTATGAGGACAACGGACAGTACTTCGAGCGCCTCGCCCTGATGGAGGAGGCCAAGTCGATGCCGTTCGGCGCCGTCTACGACTACTTCAACCTGAAGAACAACGTCCCCGTCGGCGAGGAGTTCATCGCCTGCATCCAGCAGTACGAGAAGGACGTCACGTCGAAGCGATAAACACAGACTTGCCATGAGAAAACTGCTGTCAGTCATTCTCTGGTCAGCCCTAATGATAGTCAGCATGCCCCTCTCCACGAAGGCGGGGCGTGCTGACTATCGTGTTATACCGCTGCCCAAAAGCATACAGACGGACACCACCAAGGTGTTCACCCTGCAGCCTGGCATGACCATCGCCTACGATGCCAGTAACCCGGAAATAGCCCGCACGGCACAGATGCTCTTCCAGTGGGTAGAGCAACAGACCGGCCTCCTGCTTCAACTGGAGCCTTCAGCCAAGAAAGCTGCCGTCCGTCTTGCCGTTAGCCATGCCAAGAAAGGCGTCAGCACTTCCCCCACCGACAGCTACTCGCTGACCGTCGGCAAGACCGGCATCACCATCACCGCCGCCGAGCCCATCGGCATATTCCGTGGTGTGCAGACCCTGCGCAAGAGCCTGCCATCGGCAGGAGGCCCCGTCGAGCTGCCCTTCGTCACCATCGCCGACGAGCCGCGCTTCAGCTATCGCGGCGTCCACCTCGACTGCGCCCGCCACTACTTCCCCGTCGCCGTCGTCAAGCAGTATCTCGACCTGCTGGCCCTGCACGGCTGCAACCAGCTCCACTGGCACATCACCGACGACCAGGGATGGCGCTTCGAAGTGAAGGCGCTGCCCGACCTCGCCGCCAAGGGCAGCATCCGCCAGCAGACGGTCATAGGCCGTAACACGGGACTCTACGATGGACATCCCTACGGCGGCTACTACACGCAGGACGAGTGCCGCGAGATTGTGCGTTACGCTGCCGAGCGCTATATCAACGTCATCCCCGAAATCGACCTGCCCGGCCACATGCAGGCTGCCCTCCACGTCTATCCGAACCTCGGCTGCACGGGCGGTCCCTACCCCGTCTGGCAGGTATGGGGCGTCAGCGAAGACGTGCTCTGTGCCGGCAATCCCGACGTGCTGACGTTCATCAAGACCGTCCTCGGCGAGCTCTGCGACGTCTTCCCCTCCCGGCTTATCCACATCGGCGGCGACGAGTGCCCCAAGGTGCGCTGGAAGAACTGCCCGAAGTGCCAGGCCAAAATCCGTGAACTGCAACTGAAGGACGACGGCAAGCACAGCCTCGAGAACCAGCTGCAGAGCTACATCAACCACGAGGTGGAGAAGTTCCTCACCAGTCGGGGCCGCAACCTCATCGGCTGGGACGAGACCTTGGAGGGCGGACTCACCGAAGGCGCTGTCGTCATGTCGTGGCGGGGTGTCAACGGCGGCATCGAGGCCGCCCGCCAGCATCACCGCGTCATCATGACGCCCACCGACTACTGCTACATCGACTACTACCAGCTGAAGGACACGTGGAACCTGCCCCTCGGCATTGGCGGCTACGTGCCTGCCAGCAAGGTCTACTCGTTCGAGCCGCTCGTGCCCGGCAAGCTCACTGAGGAGGAGCAGCAGTACATCCTCGGCCCGCAGGTGAATCTGTGGACGGAGTACATCGCCGCTCCCGAGCACCTCTTTTTCATGCTCCTGCCGCGTCTCGATGCCATCAGCGAGGTGCAGTGGTGCCAGCCCGGGCAGAAGGACTTCGACGACTTCAAACGTCGTCTGCCCCGCATGATGCAGCTCTACGACCGCCTCGCCGTCAGCTACTGCCGCAAGGTGGAGTAGAGGCGCCTCCTCGCAGTCACGAGGCACCGCTTCAGAATCACGAGGCGCCGCCTCAGGCGACGGACAGCTAAGGCAAAACATTTTACAACGAAATTGCGTAATACAAATTAAAACCAAACAACAATGGAAATCATCATCGGACTAATCATCATTGCCATCGGCGCGTTCTGCCAAAGTTCGTGCTACGTACCTATCAACAAAATAAAAGACTGGTCGTGGGAGTCGTACTGGATTGTGCAGGGCGTCTTCGCCTGGCTCGTGCTGCCGTTCCTCGGCGCACTGCTGGCCGTTCCTGCCGGACAGTCGCTGTTCGGGCTGTTTGCCTCGACACCGTCGTTCAACCTGTGGATGACCATCTTCTTCGGCGTACTCTGGGGCGTCGGCGGCCTGACGTTCGGCCTGTCGATGCGCTACCTCGGCGTAGCCCTCGGACAGTCGATAGCCCTCGGCACCTGTGCCGCTCTGGGTACCATCATGGGCCCCGTGCTGCTCAACATCTTCTTCCCTGAGCTCGACGCACTCTCGAAGCTGACGTTCGCCGTCATTCTGGGCGTGGTAGTCACGCTCGTCGGCATCGCCATCATTGGTGTGGCAGGCTCGATGAAGGCTGCTTCGCTGAGCGAGGAGGAGAAGAAGGCTGCCGTCAAGGACTTCAACTTCCCCAAGGGTCTGGCCATCGCCCTGTTGGCCGGCTTCATGAGCGGCTGCTTCAACGTGGGCTTGGAGTTTGGTAAGGACATCAACTTCGGCGAGCTGACCGACCCGATGTTCCGCACGCTGCCCGCCACATTCCTCGTGACACTGGGCGGCTTCGTGACCAACGCCATCTACTGTTTCTACCAGAACCAGAAAAACAAGACGTGGGGCGACTATGCCAAGAAGTCGGTGTGGGGCAACAACCTGCTCTTCTGCCTGCTGGCCGGTGCTCTGTGGTACTCGCAGTTCTTCGGACTGTCGCTGGGCCGCTCGTTCTTCGAGACTGGCGGCACGATGGACACCCTGTCGTTCTGCATCCTGATGGCGCTGAACGTGGTATTCTCCAACGTCTGGGGCATCATCCTGAAGGAGTGGAAGGGCTGCTCGCAGAAGACCATCACCGTGCTTATCTGCGGCATCATCGTCCTCATCGTCTCCAGCTTCCTGCCGCAACTTATCGGGTAGGACGCAGGAAGTGAAGGCCTGCTATGACCAGAAGCTCTATGATATAGGCTATCAGATAACTGTACCAGAGATAAGCGGGGGCATAGCGGGCCATCACCCACAAAACGGGGATGACGGTCAGCGAGAGTGCGAACGAGATGAACAGCGCCATGCTATGGTGCTTGTAGAGCTTGTAGACGATCATCATCACGTAGATGTAGCAGAACGGGATGAAGCTGAGGGCGAAGATACGCAGGGCGTGAACGGTCTCGGCAGTGTACTCCGGGCTATCGGCCCCGAAGAGGGCTGCGATGGATTGCGGGACAATCCAGACAATCAGACACGTAACGGCCATCGCTACGGTAATAAAGCGGAAGGCCTTCCTGATGACCATCCTGACGCCCTCGGTATCGCCTTTGCCCACTTGAATGGCTCCCAAAGACTGCAGCGTCTGACACGTACCGCTGAGGAAGAGGTTATATACCTGCAACAGATTCATGCAAACGGCGAATGCAAAGATGCCCACACGCCCCAGCGTGTTGGTAACAATGGTATTGGCTGAGAGCAGCAGCAGCGTGAGCGAGATCGAGGCAATGGCCAGCGGGGCGCCTTGTGAGACGATGCGCCGCCAGGAAGCGGTCAGGTCGACAAAAGAGAGGTCGAGCCTGAGGCGCGAAGGCTTCCGCCAGTGGGTCAAAAGGATGGCAATGCCTATGAGATGGCCGACGATGGTTGCCGACGACGATCCGGCGATACCCCACCCGCACCACTGGATGAACACAATATCGAGGAAGAGGTTGGCGGCGTTGTCGACGATGACGGCCAGGGACACCAGCTTCGGCTGGCCGTCAACGCCAACCATCGTCGAGAGTCCCCACATCAGGATAAACGCCGGATTGCCAAGCAGCAGAATCTGCATATAGTCCTCGGCCAGAGGCAGAATCTGTTCGTTACGGCAGAGCAGCCGTGCCGTCTCGTCGGGGAACACCAGACCGCCAACTATAGCCAACAGCACGCCCAGGCCGGCGCTCAGCGTCAGGGCACGGGTGAAGAACTGGCGTGCCTCGGTAAGGTTACCCTTGCCCAAGGCATAGCCCACCAACATGCCCGCACCGGCATTGATAAGCAGGTGGAGTGTGAAGATGAACTGGTTGATGGGCTTCGAGAGGTTGATGGCACTCACACCGTCGGCATTGATAAGGTTACCGACAATGATGCCATCAACCACATTGCCCAAACAGCCTGACAGGGCCACGAGGATGTAGGCCCAGAGGTAGTTGTAGAACTGTTTGTTGATATTTTCCATATCCGTTTACTCGAAGAAACCGAAGCCGCCGATGGCAGTGAGCATACGCTCGACGTAGTCCCAGGAGGTGGGGCTCCAGGCAAAGCCGAGGCGGTAGAGCACCTGCGTGGTGTAGTCGTTGTCGCGGCTGACGTCAGTGGTCTTCTGTCCGTGAGCCATGTCCTGATAAGCCAGGAGCGCAGCCATCTGGCGGGCCTTCTGTGGGTCGTTCTTGGCCTGCTCCATAGCCTCGGCAAACTCCTCCTGCTCGACGAAGCGGATGCCGCCCGTGACAGTGGTCAGTCCTGTAAGCACGTCGCCCAGGAACTGGCTGTGGATGTTGTAAGGATGGAACACGGTGCAGTCGGTCGGCGTTGTAGCCAAGAGCACAATGGCCTGACTCACCTCGTTGATGGGCGAGAACTCCACACGCTTGTTGCGCATGGCGTAAGGACAACAGCCTAACATATTATAGACCTTGATGCGGCCCATAAAGGAGTTGGTCGAGAAGTTGGCCTGGAACTCGCCGTCGGTGGAGCGGGCAGCGAGGTTGCCCACGCGCATGATCTTCGCACTGAGGCCGTGCAGGGTAACGGCGTCGAGAATGAGCCGCTCGGCCATAAACTTCGAGTAGATGTACTTGTTGCCGAGATACTGGCCCATAAAGAGGCGCTGTTCGGTAAAGATGTCGTCCTTCGCCTCGCCTGCCCACAAGCCACGGGTACTGGCGGTGGAGATATGGATGAGCTTGGCACCTGTCTTGATGCAGAAGTCGACGCAGCGCTTGGCACCGCCAATGTTCACGTCCTCAATCTCCGTTCCCTCTGAGAAGTGCTTGACGACGGCGGCACAGTTGAATACGGTATCGATAGCGGGGAAATCGTCATCGACGAACGACGTAACGTCGCCGAGGATAACATGCAGCCGCTGGCCGAACAGTTCCTTGAAGGACTTCGAGAAATAGTAGAACAACAGGGTGCGCAGGCGGCTCTCGGCCTTCTCCTGGGTCTTGCCGCGGACGAGGCAGTAGATATTGTCGGCATCAGAGTCGATAAGCTCGCGGAGGATGTGGATGCCCAAATAGCCAGTAGCGCCGGTTATCAGCACGCTGCCCAACTGCTGGCGCTTGCCTGCGCGGAAGAAGTCCAGGGCATTGCGCTGCAGGAGGTTGTTGATGGCGGTGTAGTCGAAGTCGGCAACGGGGTCAGCGGCTTTGCCCGACGTAGAACCGTCGGGAACAGTGGTTCCAGTAATCAGAGCGGCGAGCTTGCGGGGCGTAGGGTTGGCGAAGACCTCGCCATACGCCACGTGGAGTCCGGCCTTGTCGGCCTCGATGATGACGCGGGTGACGACGAGCGACGTGCCGCCGAGCTCGAAGAAGTTATCGGTGGCGCCCACACGGTCCATCTGCAGAATACTGGCGAAGATGTCGCAGAAGGCACGCTCGGTATCATTCTGGGGAGCCTCATAGTCGCCACTGATGGCCAACTGCGGCTCCGGAAGAGCCTTGACATCGGTCTTGCCGTTGGGTGTCATCGGCATCTTCTCCAATTGCAAATAGGCCGTCGGCACCATATACTGCGTGAGACTCTTGCTGATTTCCTCCTTCAGAGCAGTCGGCGCAATCTCACGGCTGGCAGTATAGTAGGCACAGAGGTGTTCCTTCCCGCTGAGTTTGCGGATGAGGATGACTACCTTCTCCATGCCGTCCACATTGAGCATCACGTTTTCAATCTCGCCCAGTTCAATGCGCAGACCGCGCAGCTTGATCTGGTGGTCGGTACGCCCGAGGATGACGACATTGCCGTCGGGCAACCACTTGGCATAGTCGCCCGACTTGTAGATGCGCTCACCATGATAGTCAACGAAGCGCTCACGCGTCATCTCGTCGAGGTTGTTATAGCCACGGGCCACACCGCGACCACCGATATACAACTCGCCAACCACGCCTACGGGCAGCTCGTTGCCGTCGCTGTCGACGATGAACTCCTTGACATTCAGCTGGGGCTTGCCGACGGTGACGACCTCGGCATCGGTCAGTTCGGCATTGTTGGAGGCTACGGTGATTTCCGTCGGACCGTAGCAGTTGAAGATGCGGGCCTTGGTGACGCTTCGCATCTGCGAGAGCAGGGCATCGCTGAACTTCTCACCGCCGGCACGGCAAATCTTGACCTGACTGATGGCCTGGCAGAAGTCTTCACTGGTGAGCCACGTCTGCCAACGTGAGGGAGTACCGCTCACCATATTGATGTGCTGGTCCTTGATAAGCTGAGCAAGGTCGAGCGGGTTGTTAGCCTGCTCCTCGGTGGCCACGATGAGGGTTTTGCCGTTGTAGAGGGCCATACCGATGTCCTGCAGGGCGGCATCGAATGAAATGGTAGTCACGCTGAGCACGCGGTCGGCATCGGTCAGCACGGCGTTGGCGAAGACATTGGCAGGGTGGCCGTAGAGATAATTGCAAATACCGGCGTGGCGAAGCATCACGCCCTTGGGGCGTCCGGTGGAGCCACTGGTGTAGATGAGATAGGCCAAAGCCTCACCTCCGAAATCCCCTCCTAAGGAGACAGGAGCAGACACTTCAGTAGCAAGGAGCTCCTCAGCAAGCTCGGGAGTGATAATCATCTTGGCCTCGCTGTCCTCAAGGATGAGCTTCACACGGTCTTCGGGATAGTCCGGGTCACAGGGAATATAGGCGGCACCAGATTTCAGCACGCCGAACATCGAGAGGATGAGACGGCTGGTGCGTGGCAGCAGCAGGGCAACGCGGTCGCCCTCCTGAACGCCGCGCTGGCGCAGGCCGTTGGCGATGCGGTTGGTAGCCTCGTCCATCTCACGATAGGTGTACGTGGCGTCACAGGCGACCAGAGCTTCGTGGTCGGGCTGCGACTTGGCAAAGTGGGTTATGCAGTCGTGGAAGAACTTGAAGGGCGCATCGCCCGTGGCCGTCTGGCGAAGGTGTGAGAGTTCCTCCTCTTGCTTTTGGCTGACGATAGAGAGCTGGCGCACCTTGTTCTCAGGCTGCTGTATCATCCGCCCGACGACAGCCACGATGCTCTCGGCCAGAGCATTGCCCAAACGGTCGGAGTAGAGGGAATCGTCGTACTGGACAACCACGCCACGCGACTCAATCTTAATGTTGATCTTAAACTTTGGTACGTTCAACTCCAGCAGTTCCTGGCTGATGGGCTTCCCGCCTACGGTGTACTGCGACAGCACGCCCACCTGATAGGCGTAGGCGATGGCAGGACGGAAACCGTAATCGGTGGCGATGCGGGCGAAGGGGTAGTCCTCGTGGCGCAGCGTCTCGTCGAAGGTATTGCTGGTCTGACGGAGGAAGTCAGCCACCGTCACGTCATCAATGCTGAGACCGAGGGCGAGGGTGTTGACGAACATACCGACGGTGTCGGCAATCTTCAGGTTCGAACGACCACTGCTGACGGTACAGAGATAGACGTCGCGGTTGTTGGTGTAGCGGCTGACAACGTATGACGTGGCAGCGAGGAACAGATGGGCGGGGGTGATGTCGCGCTTGCGGCAGAAAGCGGTGAGGGCAGCGACAGTGTCGCTGCAAAGCGGACAGACGGCCTCGCCGATGAAGCCCTGGGCATCGGTCTTGGGGAGGTCGGCGGGAATCTCGCTGGCGCCTTCACATGTTTGTAACTTCTCGGCGAAGAACTGCTGGGAGGCGCGGAACTGGTCGCTGTCCTCGGCTTTCTGCTGGTCGGCGACGAAGTCGAGGTAGGTGTAGTCCTCTTTCTCGATGGGAGAACCGTCGAGCGCACTGTTGAGCTGGCGGATGAAAAGGTCGGCGGAACCGCCGTCGAACACCAAGTGGTGAACGTCCATCAGGAGATGGACACCACTGTTGGTCTTGACGACCTCGAAACGATAGAGGGGCGGCTTCTGCAGGTTGAAGGGACGCACAAACTCATTCTTATAGGCAGCCAGTGCCTCATCGGTCATCTCTGTGATGGGCACCTCGACGGGCACGCTGTCAGCCAAGGTCTGCACGATGGTGTCGCCCTCGGTAGCAAAGTGGATGCTCAGTTCCGGATGAGCCTCCACGACCTGCTTCACGACATCGGCCAAACGCTGAGACTCTATCCCTGCCGGGAAAGTGAGCAGATAGGGGATGTTGTAGATAGTCGACGTGGGATTCTTCAGACATTCGAAGTAGACGCCGGTCTGGGCGTAGCTGAGGGGGGCGGTTTGGGTGGCTTGGCCTGTCTGGGCAGCTTGGGCAGTCGGGGACGCCTGGGGCTGCATCAGACTCTTCAGGATTTCGTTCTCGATGCTTTGCAGAGTGCCAGACTTGACTAACGACTTCGAGTCGAGGGCCACGCCGTAGCGCTTGTTCACCAAGACGGCGAGGCGGATGGCGGAGATGGATGTCAGCCCGGCGTAGCCGAGGACGGTGGTGATGCTGAAGTCGGTATTGTTGACGATGCCGGCAATCACCTCGTGCAGTTCTTGCTCCAAGACATTCAGCGGGGCTTGCTCTGTAGGCTGCGACACTGTCGCAGCACAGCGGACAGGCTTGGGCAGGGCACGCTTATTCACCTTCTGGTTCTGGTTCAGAGGGATGGTGTCAATCTGCATCGTCACGGCGGGCACCATGTAGGGCGGCTTCTGATCGAGGATGAAGTTGTTCAGAGCCTCGATGTCCACCTGCTGGTCGCTGACGATGTAGGCAGCCACGAACTTTCCGTTTCCACTTTCCTCGTCGAAGGCCTGCACGGTGGCATCCTTGATTCCGGGAAACTCGCGGATGACGGCCTCGACCTCTTTCAGTTCGATGCGGAAGCCGCGGATTTTCACCTGTCCGTCGCGACGGCCCACAAACTGAATGTCGCCGGAGGGCAGGTAGCGGACGATGTCACCCGTGCGGTAGCAGCGGGCGTATTTCTCGTTTCCTTTGTTAAAGGGATTGCTGATAAACACCTCAGCCGTCTTCTCTGGACGGTTCAGGTAGCCACGGCTCACCTGCGGGCCGCTCACCCACAGTTCGCCGGCGGCGCCAACGGGCAGACGGTGGCCCTGCGGGTCGACGACGTAAAGCCGGACATTGTCGAGCGCCTTGCCGATGGGAATTTCCTTCATCTTCTGCGCGACGTGGTAGCGGGTGATGAGGACGGTCGTCTCCGTCGGTCCATAGACATTATAGAACTGATAGCCCTCTGGCGGCGTGATGGCCGCCAGTTTCTCGCCGCCCGTCGAAAGGAACTTCAGCGAGTGGTTCTCGATGTTGGAGGCAAACTGGTAGCCCACCTGCGTCGTCATAAACGAGTGGGTGATATAGTTCTGCTCGAAGTAGTCGTTCAAGGCCATCAGATCGAGGCGCAGCTCCTCAGGCACGATGTGTACGCAGGCACCGCAAGTCAGGGCGGGGTACATATCCATCATACAGGCATCGAAGCCGTAGCTGGCATATGCGGCCACGCTGCTCTCAGGCTTCAGACCGTAGAAACGCTGGTACCAGTGGCAGAAGCAGACGAGGTTGCCGTGAGTGAGCTGGCAGCCCTTGGGTACGCCAGTGGAGCCGGAGGTATAGAGGAGGATGAAGAGGCTCTCTGGCGTTGGTTCGCTATGCTGCAACAGTGTTGCAGCATAGGTGGACAGGTTGCTCGTCAGGAGGACTTCGCCTTGGTATTCGTTGACGATGGGGCGCAGTTCTTCATCGGCAATCAGCAGCTTCGCGCTGGCATCCTGCATCATGAAGTTCAGACGCTCCTTCGGGTAAGTTGGGTCAAGCGGCTGGTAGGCGCAGCCGGCCTTCAGCACGCCGAGCGAGGCGATGGGCATCCACTCGCAACGGGGAATGAGCACAGAGACGACATCCTCGGCTTTGAGACCCTTCGAGGCGATATAGGCGGCGATGCGGTCGCTCATCTCATCGACCTCAGCATACGTGAACCTCTTTTCTTTATAGACCACGGCCACATTATCGGGCGTAGCTTTTGCCTGACGACGGAACAGCGAGACGATGGTCTGAGTGTCGTCATAGTCGACGTCGGTCTGGTTAAAGCTGTCAAGAAGTCTTACCTGTGACGGCGTGGCAATACTGATATCGCGCAGGAGATTCTGCGTCAGCAGTCCTTCCACCACGGCCTCATAGCTCTCCAAGAACTGTGCTACCAGTTCCTCCGAATACTCATTGCTGCGATACTCAGCCTTGACCTGGTAGTGGCCGTCGCGGATGAACGCCTTCAGATAGAGCGGCGCATCGAGGGTACTGTTGCCGATGCGCTCCACCTGCATAGGCTTATCGCCCATCGTGTCGTCAGAGAACAGGCCGGCGTGCCATGCGAACATCGAATTGCTCTGCGGTTTCAGGTCTTCCATCAGGTCGCTGAAAGAGTAGACGTCGTGCTGGCGACAGCCGCCCATCTGTTCCTGACCGGCACGCAGGAAGTCGAGCACAGTCGTGTCGTTGGTAAACTTGGCATAGACGGGCAGCGTCTTGACGAACATGCCTACGGTGCGGCTCAGGCGCTTGTCCTGACGACCGTTAAACACCGTCGTGAACAGCGACTCCTGCTCGTTGTTGAACTTCGCCAGCAACAAGGCGTAGGCCTGGGTAAACAGCGTACTCTTGAAGATGCCGTTCGACTTGCAGAAGGCATCGACAGAGTCGATGCTTACGCTTAAGGTGCGTAGCAGGGAGGACTCGGCGGGCACGGTCTCCTCACGATCGGGAATCAGCGGGGTGTATACATCGCCGCAGTCAAAGTTCTTGGCATACCACTCCTTGGCTTCGGCGAAGGCTGGCGTCTGGCGCTCTGTCTCTTCGTTGGCGGCCACCTCGGCCAGCGTCAGTTCCTCTGGTTCGAGGGTCACGCCGTGATAGGCTTTGTCGATGTCGTTCAGCATCAGCTGCATCGACGTTCCGTCGACGATGATATGGTGATAGTCGATGAACAGATAGTATTGCTTAGCATCACGCAACAAGCGGATGCGGAACAGACGGTCGTTGTAGATATCGAAGGGCGCGACGAGCGTGGGCTTCACGGCCTCGATGTCGTCGATGGGCTCGACAGCGATGGTAAAACCGCCGTCCGCAGTAACTGTCTGGAAAGGCTCGCCATTGTCGTCAAGGGCGATGCGGGTGAACAGCGTAGGATGGGCGGCGACAGCCGACTCGATGGCACGGCAGAGGCGGTCGCCGTCGAGGCTGCTGTCCAGCATATATAAATATGGTAGGTTGTAACAGACCTTTCCCTGATGGTTGACACATTCCACATAGAGGCCGTACTGCGTTTTCGATAAAGGCGTTTTAGTTGTCATATCTCTTAGTTTTAGGTTATTCTTTGCTTACCATTTTGTAGAAAAGATTCGGGGCGACACGTTCAGTGATATCCATCCCCAGCGCAGGCTGCCGTCGTTGGAGGCGCGCTTCAGGCGCTCCATCGTCTCAGTGCCTGTCATATAGGAGTAGGCCATTGAGAGCGAGGCGTCCTTCATCAGTTGGTATGAGGCTCGCAGCTCAATCTCGTGGCCGAGCGTCATGTCTATCTGGTGCAGTTTGGTGGCCGTAGCCAGATAATGGTAGTCGAGGCCTATCTTCAACCCCTTCAGAGGCTTTACATAGCCGCCGACGAAAGCATTCTGCAGACCGGGCGTGAAGCCGTTGACATAGGTGCTGACATAGAAGAAGTCCATAGCCCCATAGAACTGATGGTGAGAGCCGTATATGGGGTTGAAGCCCCTGATGACATCGTGTCGCGTCAGGCCAATGCCGCCCTTTTGGGGCACGGCGAAGTACTCGTCACCACTCAGGTAGTCGAAACCGACCTCAAAGCCATAGGCCGGACTTGGTTTCAGCGTGGCCTTCACGCTGGCCATCCAAGCCTTGATTTTAATACCATCCTCGTCGTGGCCGCCTTGGTTGTAGTACGATGCTTCTGCCGACCACAGACCGGGATTGTACTTCACGTAGGCACCGACAATCTGCTGCCACTCAGTACGTTCGTTCCCGGCACCCTTATCGCCTGCCTGCAAGCCGATGTTCATAAACAGCAGCGATGCTCCCAGCGGCACATTGGCAAAGTCATAGTGGTACCAGCCTGTCTGCATCGACTTGTAAGGCTGTGCGCCGCCGCTGTAATAGTCGCTACCGCTGTTCATGTTCTCAGCATTCTGGTTATAGGCCAGAATGGCATGAAACTGATGGCCATGACCTTCGTAGCCAAACTTCAACGCGTCGTGCGACAGTGCAGCCATCGCCCAGTCGTTGGGACCGATGATACGCTCGTCGTCGTAGGCCAGGGCTTGGCGCCCGGCCTGAACAAAAAGCCCGTTCTTGGCGTTCAGTCTGGCCCAAGCTTCAAAGACGTTGATGTTGCTGCCTTTGTCCCCCCAGACGCCCGAGTGCTGAATGCTCATCTTGGTCTCGAGATTGGGGCGCTGATAGTCAATCAGCAGTCTGGCACGTCCTAACAGGAAGTTCGACCTGTCGCCACTCGTCTCTTCATCATCGGTTTGCGGCAGTCCGCCATTGCGAATCTCACCACGGGCCATAAACTGCAGGTCAGTGGTCAGCCAGTTCTCCTCCTCTTGGCCAGTAGCGCCAAGAGACAATGACAGCAGTCCCGCCATGCACAGGAGCCTGATGGGTGAAACGCGGATAGTAACCATAGCGGTTTACTCAAAGTCAAAGAGGTCGATGAATCCCGTCAGCTTGAACACGTTCTTGATATCGTCATTCACGTTACGCAGCGTCACCTTACTGCCACCGGCTTTGGCGCCTTTCAGGATGCCGAGCAGGATGCGCAGACCACTGGAGGCGATATACTCCAGTCCCTCGCACTCTATGACGACGTCACGCCCGTCGCTCTTATACAGCGGCTGCAGCGCCTTTTCCGCCTCTAAGGCAGCGGCGGTGTCCATTTCTCCTTCCAACGTAGCAATCAGCTTGCCGTCCAGTTCTTCAATTGTAGTCTTCATAATGGTATAGTTAATTGTTTTGGATTGTCTTTTTCAGTGTGAGGATGTTCCTGCCGTCCACACGCTCGTAGTTGATGCTGTCCATCAGCCGCCTCACCAAGAGGATGCCAAGGCCGCCGATGGGACGGTCTTCAGCCGACAGCGTGGTGTCGGCTTTCGCCGCTTCCGTGGGGTCGAAGGCGACGCCCGTGTCGCTGATAATGAACTTCACCTGCTGCCCGTCTGACTTGACCTCAATGGTAACGTCGCCCTCCGTTCCAACGGGATAGGCATACTCCATCACGTTGACGACAGCCTCCTCGACAGCCAGGCGGATTTCGCCGGCCTGCTTGGCGTTCAGCGGCAGCCTGCCCGTCACGTCCTTGACGAACGTGCTCAGCTGCGCCACCTGCCGCGAATCGTTTTTCAGCGTCAGCGATTCGTCCAGGACAACCTTCTCAACCTTCGGCGTGTAGTGTATGGCGAGCATCGTCAGGTCGTCGCTCTGCTCGTATTCCTCCACAAATTCGGCCACCGCATCGGTCACCTTCTGCAGAAGCGCCTGCGGCATTTCCTCGCCTTCCTGCAGAACGGCGTGCAGCCGGTCTAAGCCAAACTGCTTGTGCTGGCTGTTCATGGCCTCAGTCAGGCCGTCTGTATATAAGAATAAGGTGGAGCCTGGAGGAACAAGACACTCGTAAGCCATGTACTTGACATCCTCGAACACGCCGAGCGGCAGGTTCGGCTTACGGTCTTCGGGCATCAAATCGTGGCCGACTATCAAGATGGGCTTGTCGTGGCCGGCATTGCAGAAGCGGAGCCGCCCAGTAGGCAGGTCGAGCACGCCGATGAAGAAAGTGACGAACATGCTGGACTCATTGCCATGACAACACGCCTCATTGATGTTCTGCATGATACGGGAAGGATTGTTCTCATGGGCAGAGGCCGAACGGAACAGCGAATGGGTGACAGCCATCAGCATGGCCGAGGGCACACCCTTGCCGCTGACGTCGCCGATGCAGAAGAACAGCTTCTCGTCGCGAATGAAGAAGTCGAAGAGGTCGCCGCCCACCTCACGCGCCGGTGCCAGCAACCCATAAATGTCGACATCGTCGCGTGTGACGCTGTTCTCACGGGGCAGCATCTGTGTCTGTATCTCACTTGCTATGCGCAGCTCGCTGCCTATCCGCTCCTGCTCCAGCGACTGCTTCATCAGCTTCTTCTCGTTGCGGGCAAAACTGTAAATCATGTACAACAGGATGCCAAATGCCAGCAGCGAGAGCAGCAGCAGGCGGAGGCGCAGCTGCAGAAGCGGACCGTAGACCTCGTCGTCATAGCACACGACAGCCAGCAGCCAGTGGGGCTTGCCTTTCAGATTGGCATAAAAGATAGTACCGTCGCGCTTGTCGGTGTCGAAGTATAACATCGTGGTCCGACCGTTGCTGCTTTTCTCGCGAGCCACCGTACTGTCGTTGATAAGGCTGATGATGGCATCCGACTCCTCCCTGCTGACACGGCTCTCGGAAGGACGGATAATCGGCCGGCCGTCTTCAGTAAGCAGCATGACGAACGACGACGGGTAGAGATGGCGGTGGTCGATGGTGTCCCTCAGCCAGTTCAATGCCACGTCGACACACACCACGCCGGCCAGCTCCTGACGCTTGTCATAAATAGGCTTGGTGTAGGAAATAACCGATGTCTGCGCTCCAGCAGTGTCCTCATAGGGCTCTATCCACAAAGCATCGTTGGCAGCGATGGCCTGTTGGTAGAAAACGCTTGTCGTGTAGTCGTGCTCGGGGCCGCCTATCTGGCGCTTCACGATGCTGTCGCCACTCTTCTGGGCATACGGTTCATACAGCCGTCCCTTGGCTGGGTAGTAATCGGGCACGAATGCCAGTGCTCCGCCCTGCAAGAAGCGGCTGAGGTGAATCATGCGCCCGATGGACTGCGCCACAGAGTCGGGATGCGGCAGGTTCTCACAGATTTCCCAGACGTGGTTCTTCAGGTCGTCCTCGGCAGAGTTGAGCCTGCTCTTAATCAGGATGGCTTTCAGCGTCAGTTCGCTCTCAGCGCGCTTCTCCAACTGCTCCTCCATCAAGGAGTGCGTAGAGTAATACTGTGCTGCAGAAAGGATTTCCAACAGCACTGCTGCCAGCACGATGATAAGCAGTCCAGTACGTTTCCTTAGCCAAGTCCTCATAAGGCTCAGTCAGTGTGGTGGTCTATTTCCTTGAAATGATGCCAATCTTCGTGGCGCGCAGGAACTCGATGATATGACGGATTTCCGGGCCGTCGGGCACCTGCTCCACGATCTGGTTGACGGCGTCGAAGAGCGACGTACCGCCGTTGAACACCAGCCGGTAGGCGTTGGCAATGTGCTTCAGCGTCTTCTCGTCGACCCCGTGCTGGCGGCCTACGGCGAAGTTCACGCCGCCGTAGGTGTTTCTCTTCGTAGCCACGATGTAGGGCGGGATGTCGCGCGAGAAGGTGGTGCCGGCCTGCACCATCGAGCCTTTGCCGACGCGCGTCTTGGCATTCTCGATGACCGAGCTCGAGAAGATGACGCTGTCCTCAATCTCGCAGTCGCCGGCAATCTTCGTGCCGTAGCCGAAGACGCATTGGTCGCCGACCTTCGTGTCGTGCGAGATGTGGGCACCCTCCATCAGCACGTTCCCGTTGCCGATGACGGTCTGGCCGCCGGTATGGGTGGCACGGTTGATGACGACGTTCTCGCGGAAGATGTTGCCGTCGCCGATGATGCACTCCGACCGTTCGCCGCGGAAATCGAAGTCCTGCGGCAGGGCGCCGATGACGCTTCCCTGGTGCACCTTGTTGAGCTTGCCCATGCGCGTACCGCTACAGATACTGACGAAGGGGAAGATGATGCAGCCATCGCCTATCACCACGTCGTCCTCGATATACGCGAACGGGAATATCTTACAGTTGTCGCCGATTTTCGCCTTGGGCGATATCTCGGCTTTGGGGGATATTTCGCTTGCCATATTCTTTAAAATTTAAGAATTTAAGAATTGAAAAATTGAAGTTTCGAGCCACGAGGACTTCAATTCTTCAATTTTCCAATTTTTCAATTTTATTTCGCTCCTCCGCCAAGTGCCTGATACAGGTTCACGACGGCTTGCATCTTGTTGAACTGGTCGGTCACTTCCGAGATCTCGGCGTTGAGCAGGTTGCTCTGGGCAGAGATGACCTCGAGGTAGGTGGTGTTCGAGCTCGACTCCATCAATTTCTTGGTGTCCTCGACGTTCTTCTTCAGCACTTCGACGCGCTTCGAGTCGAGGTCGCCCTTCTCAGCCGAGGCGTTGTAGCTCACGAGGGCGTTGCTCACCTCGTTGCCGGCCTTCAGCACGGTGTTCTGCCACGTGTTGTACTTCTGCTCATACTGCATCTTGGCCACCTTCAGGCCGGCCACGATCTGGCCGTGCTGGAAGATGGGCTGCACCAGCGAGCCGACAGCCGACAGCAGCAGCTTGCCGGGGTTTACCATACCGTTGTTGTTGGTGAAGGCACCCGTGCCCGTGATGGTGATGCTGGGATAGAAGCGCGAGCGGGCCTGCTGCACGTCGTAGAAGCACTGTGCCAGCGACATCTCGGCGGCGTGGACGTCGGCGCGGTTGTTCAACAGGCCGATGCTGACGCCCGTAGCAAACGTCGAGGGCAGCGACTGGTCGGCCAGCTTGCCGCGCTTGATGGCCTGGGCGGGCTGTCCGATGAGCAGCGACAGCGAGTTCTCCATCTCGCGCGTCTGGCGCATCAGGTCAACCTTCTGTGCCTGCACGGAGTAGTAGGCAGCCTCTGCCGACTGCACGGCGGTGGAGCGGTAGCCCACGCGGTTCTCGTGCATGAACTGCATCTTCTCCCACGTCTCCTTGGTCAGCTGCTCCATGTCGTTGACAATCTCCACCTGACGGTCGAGCATCAGCAGGGTGTAGTACAGGTTGGCAATGCCCGAGACGATGTTGCACTTCACCACCGTCTGGTAGTCCTGGGTGGCGATGAGCTGCATCTGTGCCGACCGCTTGGCGTTCAGCAGGTTGCCGAAGAGGTCGACGTTCCACGAGGCGCTGAGGGGCACCTGGTACGACTTCGTCGTCACCGAGGGGTCGGTCTTCAGCGTGGCGATGGTTCCCTGCGGCGACAGTGCCACCGAGGGCAGGAAGGCCAGTCGGGCCACCTTCAGTCCCTCGTTCACCATCTGCACGTTCAGGGCGGCGTTCAGCAGGTCGGGATTCTTCTCCAGTCCCTGCTCAATGAGCAGCTGCAGCTGCGGGTCGGTGAACAGCTGGCGCCAGGGCAGGTTGCCGAACGACGTCGTGTCGGCCGACTGCAGCGTACCGTTCTGGGCCACGGGGTCGCGGACGATGCCGTCGGCGACGACCTCCGGCCGCTCGTATTTGTTGTAAAGGCCGCAGCTCACCATCATCAGCGAGCCAAAGGCTATTGTCAAAATCTTCTTCATAACTTCGTTACTTCTCTAATTCATAATCAACAGGACGATGGGCATACTGGGCAATCTCGGTAGCCACTTCCTCGTTCTCCTCCTCGTTCTCGAACTTCATCGGGCTAAACTTCTCCTGGAGGCTCTGGAAGAGTGTGAACAGCGTCGGGACGACGAAAATCTGGCAGAGCGTACCGATGAGCATACCGCCGACGGCGGCAGCACCGAGCGTCTGGTTACCGTTCTTGCCTACGCCCGATGCGAACATCAGCGGCAGCAGACCGACAACCATAGCCAGCGACGTCATCAGGATAGGACGCAGACGGGCGGCAGCACCCAGCACGGCCGACCACGAGACGGCCATACCCAGACGGCGGCGCTCAAGGGCGAACTGCACAATCAGGATGGCGTTCTTGGCCAGCAGACCAATCAGCATGATGAGCGAAATCTGCATGTAGATGTCGTTGGCATGGCCGAAGAGCATCGTGAACAGGAAGCAGCCTGCCAGTCCGAACGGCACGGAGAGCACCACAGCCAGCGGCAGGATGTACGACTCGTACTGTGCCGACAGGATGAGGTAGATGAAGATGAAGCAGAGCACGAAAATCAGCGCCGTCGAGTTCGAGGCCTTGGCCTCCTCACGCGTCAGACCTTGATAGTCGTAGCTGTAGCCCACGGGCAGCACCTCGTCGGCCACCTCCTGGGCGGCCTTGATGGCCTCACCGGTGGAGTAGCCGTCGGCGACGGTTCCCGTCACGTTGATACTGGTGAAGAGGTTGAAGCGGGTGATGTTCGTCGGACCGTAGACGCGCTCAAGGTTGCAGAACTCCTGGACGGGCGACATGCCCTTCGGCGTGCGCACATAGACGCTGTTCAGCGACTCGGGCGTCATGCGGGTCTCGGGCGAGCCCTGCACCATAACGCGGTAGAGCTTACCGTAGGCGTTGAAGTTCGAGGCGTAGAGTCCGCCGTAGTAGCCCTGCAGCGTTCCGAGCACCGTCTGGGGCGATATGCCCGCCTGCTTACACTTGGCCACGTCGACGTGGATCATGTACTGCGGGTAGCTGGGGTTATACGATGTCTGTGCCATCTGGAACTCCGGGCGCTTGTTCAGTCCGGCGATGAACTCCTTGGTGACGTCGAAGAACCTGTTGAGCGAGCCGCCCGTACGGTCCTGCATCACGATCGACACACCCGAGTTGGCCGAGAAGCCGGGAATCATAGGCGGCGAGAAGGCCAGGATGGAGGCATCCTTGATGTGGGCCGTCTTGATGAATATCTGTGCGACGACGCCATTGGCCTCCATCGGGTTCAGGAAGAAGCGGTAGATACCGTCGCCCTGCCACAGTCCGCTGAGCTTCCACCAGAAGCCTTTCTGGCGCTCCTTGAACGGCTTCAGCTTCAGGATGAACGTTGCCTGGTCGGAACCGGCACCGGCTATGAAGTTGTAGCCCTGAATCTGCTCACGGCTCTGGATGGCGGGGTCGGCAGCCAGTATTGAGTCCACCTCATTGATAATCTGGCGGGTGCGGGCCACCGACGTTGCCGGCGGCATGCTGATGGTACAGAACAGCGTACCGGTATCCTCGTCGGGCACCAGTCCGGTCTTCGTGGTCAGCATGGTTGCTGCCAGCACCGCAATACCGACGACGACGGCAATACCGATGGCTATCGGCTTGCGCACCAGCTTCTCGACGGCCCGCTTATACTTGCCCAGCACCGACTCGTAGGCCGTGTTGAACGAGGCGTGGAATCGGTCGATGCGCGACATCTTGCGCTCGTGGCCCTCCTTGTCGTGCGGCTTCAGGAAGATGGCACACAGGGCTGGCGACAGCGTCAGGGCGTTCAGGGCCGAGATGAAGATCGAGACGGCCATAGTCACACCGAACTCACGGTAGAACGTACCCGTCGTGCCGCCGATGAACGACACGGGGATGAACACCGAGGCCATCACCAGCGTAATCGATATGATGGCACCCGAAATCTCGTTCATGGCGTCGATACTTGCCGTCAGCGTCGACTTGTAGCCCTGGTCGAGCTTGGCGTGCACGGCCTCGACCACCACGATGGCATCGTCGACCACGATGGCAATAGCCAGCAGCAGGGCCGACAGCGTCAGCAGGTTGATGGAGAAGCCGAAGACGTTCAGGAAGAAGAACGTACCAATCAGTGACACCGGCACGGCAATCAGCGGGATGAGCGTCGAGCGCCAGTCCTGCAGGAACACGTAGATGACGATGAACACCAGCACCAGCGTGAACAGCAGCGTGAACACCACCTCCTCGATAGAGGCGTAGAGGAACTCCGTCACGTCGTAGTTGATCTTATAGAACATGCCCGGCGGGAAAAGCTTGGCCTGCTCCTCGAGCTCGGCCTTCACCTGCTTGGCTATCTCGTTGGCGTTCGAGCCGGCCACCTGCTGCACCATACCCATCACCGACGGGATGTTGTTGTTCTTCATCGACACCGTGTACTGCAGTCCGCCGAGCTCAATCTTCGCCACGTCCCTCAACTTTAGCGTCTGGCCGTTGGCGTCGCTCGATATGATGATGTTGCCGAACTCCTCCTCGGTCTTCAGGCGGCCGGTGTAGCGCATGGCGTACTCATAGGCCACGTCCGACTCCTGTCCGAAGTTACCCGGGGCGGCCTCGATGTTCTGCTCGGCCAGCACGGCGCTGATGTCCGAGGGCATCAGGTTGTACTGCTTCATCACCTCGGGCTTCAGCCAGATACGCATCGAGTAGGTCTTCACACCCGGCGACTGCACGTCGCCCACACCCTGAATACGCTTCACGGCGGGAATGATGTTGATGTTGTTATAGTTCGTCAGGAACTCGTCGTCGTAGCGGCCGTCACTCGTCAGCGTGAACATCATCACCTGCGACGTCTGGCGTTTCATGACGGTCACGCCGATGCGCGTCACCTCAGCCGGCAGCAGGGCCTGCGCCTGCTGCACGCGGTTCTGCACGTTGACAGCACACATATCGGCGTTCAGTCCCTGGCGGAACAGAATGGAGAGGCTGGCAGAGCCTGACGATGCCGTCGACGAGATGTAGTCCATTCCCTCCACACCGTTGATACTCTCCTCGAGCGGCGTGATGACGGAGTTCTTTACCGTCTCGGCATCGGCACCTGGATAGCTGGTGAACACCACGACCGTAGGCGGTGCGATGTCGGGGTACTGCTCAATAGGCAGCGACACCAGTCCGATGAAACCCAGCAGGACGATGAGAATGGAAATCACCGTCGACAGTACCGGGCGCTTAATAAAGTTTGTAAAAGTCATATTTCTTTAGGAGTTGTGGAGTAAGGAGTTGAGGAGTAAGTAGGATAGTCTGGCTATAGCACATTCCTTTCTTTAATGCCTCGGTAATAGGCATTTAGCAACTTGCTCGTTTCCTCGATACTCGCATTCATATTATTATAAGTGTCTAAATTGATGTAGTTGAGATCGTAAGAGAGAAGTATATAATACCTGCATTCTTCAAGACTTCCTTGTGCAATGTTCAGGAAACGCAACTTGTCAGACATACCATCCTTGCGATAACCCTCTGCAATGTTAGCAGCTATAGATACTGCGGAACGCTGGAACTGCGAACTGAGTCCAAAACGCTCATAGTCAGGAAAGCTCTTCGTGGTCTGATAGACACTAACGACAAAAGCGTGTGCCCTTTGCCATGCATATATTTCCTTGAAGCTCTGCGTCATAGTCTATTCTACTTACTCCCTTTACTACTTACTCCCTTTACTACTCAAATAATCACTTTTTCATTGCGTTAACGATGTCGCCGGCAGTCATGGACTTGGCCTGCTCCTGAATCTTCTGCTGGTAGCGCTCAGGCGTGATGGGCACGATCTCCATCTGGTCAGAGAGCTTCGTGATGCCGTTGGTCACGTACTTGTCGCCCACCTTCAGGCCGTCGGTCACGACGTAGTTCTTGCCGTCGTTCTGCGGAGCCACCTTAATCTCGGTATACACCACCTTGTTGTCCTTGCCCAGCGTGTAGACGAACTTCTTGTTCTGCACCTCCATCACGCAGGCCTGCGGAATGACGATGGCCGACGAGTTGTGGTGGGGAATGACGATGGAGCCTGAGCCGCCGCTCTTCAGCAGGCGCTCGGGGTTGGGGAACACGGCAATCATCTGCACCGTACCCGTGGCAGCGTCGATGACGCCGCTCATCTTCGTCACCTTACCCTCGTGGCCGTACATGGTGCCGTCGGCCAGCTGCAGCTGCACCGAGGGCAGGGCCGACAGGCCGTCGCCGCTCTTCGACATGTCGAGGGCGTCCTTCTCGGTCATCGAGAAATAGACCTCCATCGACGAGATGTTCGACACCGTGGTCAGCACCGAGGCAGCACTCACCAGCGCGCCCACCTTCAGCGGCAGCGTGCCCACCACACCGGCGGCGGGGCTCTTCACGTAGCAGAAGCTCAGCGTCTCCTTGGCAGAGGCCAGACCGGCCTGAGCCTGGGCCAGCTGGGCCTTCGCACTCTCGTAGGCATTGGTAGCCGACTGCAGTTCGAAGTCGCCGATAACCTTGTTCTCATACAGTTTCTGCGAGTTCTCGTACGAGAGCTTCGACGTGTTGCAGGCGGCCTGCGCCGTGTTGACGGCAGCCTGCATCTGGCGCACCTGCGCCTGATACGTGGCGTTGTCGATGACGAAGAGCACCTGTCCCGCACCCACGTTCTGGCCTTCCTTCACATTGATGCGAGTAATGAATCCTGAAACTTTCGGCGAGATCTGCACGTCCTGCACACCCTTGATGGAGGCGGGATAGGTAGCCTGCGACGAGGCGCTGCTGGTACCTACCTCCAGTACGGGGTACTCGTTGTCACCGAATTCCGGGCGTCCGCCACCGCCGCCTCCACACGAGGCAAGCAGCAGCGCAGAGGCCGCAATCATTAAAAACTTGTTCCTTTTCATAATGTCGTTTCTTTAAACTATTTAATTTTTTACTCTTTTACTTTTTTACCTTTTGACTTTTTTACTCTTTTACCTTTTTACCCTTTTACTTTTACTTACAGACTGCAAAGGTACAAAAAAGATGTATTACGCGCGTAACTCTTTATAACTTTTTTGCACTTTATGACGATTTTTCGGGGAAACGCCTGTTATCGCCATACCTTGACTGAACACGAAAACACGAATTCTTTTGGCACGGAATAACACGGCCTTTTATCAAAGGACGCGGCAATTCCCCTCCGAGGGGAATTTCGTGCGGGGGATTCCTCCCCTGAGTCAGGGGAGGTTAGGAGGGGTCTGAACAAGGTCAAGAAACATTCTTCTAAGGCAAGGACTTCTGAACCTTAAATCGACAACTATCAGACACGAAATCGCTTGTCAAAAGAAAAGATTTGTGTGCAATGCGTGAAGATTTAAGGTCCCAAGGAGTTCTGAACCATAAATTCCACACAAAATCAGACACGGAATCGCTTGTCAAAAAAGATTTGTCTGCAATGCGTGAAGATTTACGGTCCCAGGACTCCTGAACCATAAATCCACACATAATCAGACACGAAATCGCTTGGCAAGAAAAAGATTTGTGTGCGATGCGTGAAGATTTAAGGTCTCAGGACTTCTGAACCATAAATCCACACAAAATCAGACACGAAATCGCTTGTCAAAGTAAAGATTTGTGTGCAATGCGTGAAGATTTAAGGTCCCTCCTGACTCACAGATTCTTCACTCTTCACTTTTCACAAAGGGACTTTTTTGTGTACGTGGCGATGTACAGGCACTCGGTTTTCGTGAGAGAGTAGCAGGGGCGAAGCTCGCCTTTCTGGTCGCGGTATTCAACCAAGGAAAATTTTCCTCCGTTGACTCTCGCCCATGCAGGCTCCATCTTTCAGATGGTTTCACTATTTCCGTTGCCAAACACTGAGTATTGAACCATAAATCCACGCAAAATCAGACACGAAATCGCTTGTCAAAGAAAAGATTTGTGTGCGATGTGTGAAGATTTAGGGTCCCAGGACTTCTGAACCTTAAATCCACGCAAAATCAGACACGAAATCGCTTGTCAAAGAAAAGATTTGTGTGCAATGCGTGAAGATTTAAGGTCCCAAGTCTTCTGACAGCAAAAACCCCCGCGGGCTTCGCAGCCGGCAGGGGAAAAATAAAAAACTTAAAAATCCATGAACATTTGTCGTTATCAATCGCCATTGATAACGGTTAGTATGTGGGATGTCCGTCACTCCGTCAGCAACTTGATCAGCTGCGTCAGGTCCTGAATGTCGACCACGCCGTCGTCGACCACGTCGGCCGATTCCTCGTCGAACCACGAGTCGGGCGCCAGCCGGCCGAGAATATAGTCGCTGATGGTCTCCACGTCGGCTGCCGTCACCTCGCCGTCACCGTTCGCGTCGGCGGGAACTGATTCGCCGAGGTAGTCCACCCACTTCTCTGTTGCCTCGTCGTACTTGTTGACTTTCCAGCCTTTGCCTGTAGCGACCGCCACCTGCTGCGGAGTCATCAGGTTACCATCTGGTTCTTGGTAAACACGCATTTCAGCATCCGTTATATCGCCTGGCAGGCTTTCGACCAGCGCAGTCATTTCCGCCCCTCGAATCTGGTTTTGGTGGCAATCCAGCAGTTTGAGTGCTATGTTTTTTGACACGTCTAGGGTGGTCAGTTTATTATCTTCACAATAAAGATACTCCAAAGCCGAACAGTCAGACACACTAAACGTGGTGAGTTGGTTATTGGAGCAAAAAAGATATCTCAATGCTGTACAACCCGACACATCAAGCGATGTCAGCTGATTATTTATACAAGTTAAATCTCTCAATGCCGTGCAACCAGATAGGTCAATTTCTTTTATCGATAAAGAAGGGCAGTTTAAATGAATCAATGCCGTGCAACCAGAAGCCTTTAGTGTGATTAACTGTTTATCGTCAACCATCAGATTTTCTAACAACGTGCCTGATACGTCTATTGAGGTGAATTTGCAGCCTAGGCAATCTAGACGTTCCAGTTTAGAGTTTTTCGAGAGATTTAGTTCTGTCAATGAAGCACCTTCACAATTTAGATATGTTAATTCCGTGTTATTCGATAAATCCAGTGTTTCCAGCTGTTTGATGCCGCAAAACAAGATTGACAATTTCGTATTGTTAGAAACATCAAGTTCTGTCATAGGATTAACATTGCACTCCAAATCTGTAAGTTCAATATTGTAAGAAACGTCCAATTCTTTTATTTGATTTCCATAACACCAAAGTGTTGTCAGTGCAGTGTTCTTCGACACGTCAAGCTCGGTCAGCTGGTTGTTGTAGCAATTCAGTTTTTCCAGCTTCGTAAAGTACTCAACGCCCTTGAGGCTGGCAATTCCCTTCTCGCTTACAGCAATCTCCTTGACGGCATTAGCCTCCGCCTCCGTGAGGCGGCCTTTATTGTTGATGTTCTTGTCGAAATTCTCACTAACGTACGTGCGGAAGGTTTCGTCGGTGAAGTTTGTCTTGTTTATAGTTACTGAGATGTTCAGAGCTATATAAGCATAGGTACCCGTTATACCGGCTTCCGCCAGCAGCCGCATATCTGTCTTACTAAGCGATATCGGCTTGATGTTATACTCCCATGTCACGTCAGTTGGTACGACCACCGTGCCAAGGTTGAGTTTGCCATTACCAATAGAGAACAACGTCTTTTCGTCTTGAAAGAACATGTCGGTATTATCAAGCAAATTTGCCTTTACTGTGAGCTCCGCTTTTTTGGCGATGAACTTCGCAACGATAATCTGTTCTTTTGTAAGTTTCTCGCCAGAATACATTTCCAGCGTCAAGGTTGGTTTCGTGTCGATTGGATCAATCTTTTGCGCCTTAGCCCCGGTAACGACGGCGAGGAGCGCGATGAGTAAAATGAATAATCGCTTTTCCATAATTGTTCTAAGTTTTTTGTTTATTAATTTTTGCAAAGATACGAAAAATCCGCGAAAGATGGTTCTCTGGCGGCGTTAAAAAGTTCTAAAACGCGGAACATTGGCTACGATTTTCGCTGAGCGGCGCAGTAAACAGGACTTCTGAACCATAAATCAGCAGCAATCTGGCACGAAATCGCTTGGCAAGAAAAAGATTTGTGTGCGATGCGTGAGGATTTAGGGTCCCAGCGCAAATTTGCGCCCGCATCCAGTGCAGCCAGCCCTGCTCATGCGCTTGTTCAGACCTCCCCTCGCCCCTCCTGAATCGGGAGGGGAAAATGGAGCATGTGGGTGAGGCACGGTAACCAATGAAAAATTGCATCCGTTAAGCAGTACTCTGGGTACGCAACCAATCCAAATCTGGTTCGGTTGAACTTTGCTCTTTGGGAGGATTGCCCGTCGACTGTCAACGGGCTGAAATTAAAGCCCGTTAACCACGGCAAGATAAACTGAATGTCAATCAAAAGTTGGAACCACGTACATTCTCCTGCCGAGTCGTTTTTACGAGGGCGCAAATTTGCGCTCTCGTCCAGTGCAGCCAGCCCCTCTGCTCATTCCCTGGTTCAGACCACCCCTAGCCCCATTCTTTGCAAGCAAAGCGTCCCCGTGGGCCGAACGCCCGAGCAAGCTCGCCTACCCGTAGCCTTTCCTGACTCGGGAGGGGAAATTGTCTGCGATGTGGGTTGAGGCAGGTCACCTTATTACACAGGGGACAAAAAGGGGACAACGGGACAGGGACATTAAGGGTGCGTTGTTATGGAGGAAAACAAAGTGAGTTTTATATATCTATTATATTATATTATAATATAATATAATAGATAAGATTTCCACTTCTCTTAATGTCCCTGTCCCGTTGTCCCGTTTCCCCGTGTAAGGAGCAAGCAAACATCAGCATTGCTGCCTATGGGGAGAAACACATGTCGGCAGTCAACGAGCTCAAATTTGAGCCCGGCCACCACAGCAGGAGGGTAATTGTTGGCTGGACGACCTTGAGGGACGACAGGGAAAATTTCCCCTCTTGTAATTTCGCCCACGCAGGCTTGGACTTCTGAACCATAAATCGACAGCAATCAGACACGAAATCTCTTGTCAAGAAAAAGATTTGTGTGTGATGTGTGAGGATTTAAGGTCCCAAGTCTTTCACAACATAAAAGGTTATTACCTTGTTCAGACCTCCCCTAGCCCCTCCTGACTCAGGAGGGGAAATGATGTGGGGGTAGGAAACTTACATTTTCATTTTCGTGCAAAAATCGCCGCTTTCCCCTGTATTTATCGGGGATAGCGGCGATTCTTACAACTTACAATTTACATTTTTGGTTTCGTATTCGCTCCACTTCCAGGAGATGTGGAGTAAGGAGATGAGGGGTAAGGAAGTAGTAACAGAAAAGTAAAGTATATATATTATTATAATAATATATATACTTTAAAATCTTTTCCTTCTGACTTGGAAGAACAAAAATGTAAATTGTAAATTTGTAAGTTTCTCCGTGACGCGCCGCCTCGTTGCCCTATAAATACAGGGCTTTCCGGCGATTCACCAAAATGTAAGTTTGTGATGTTCCAGTGCCCTCCCCGCGCGCCACCTCGCTGTCGTGAGGCGCCGCCTCGCTGTCGTGAGGGGCCACCTCGCTGTCGTCAGGCGGCGGCTGATGCTTGCAATGAACTCCTCAACTTGTTGAGAAAACAAGCAAAAAGTTGCGCCAAAATTTGGAAATATGGGAAAAAATGTTTATCTTTGCATAAAAAAAGGAGGTAAAGATGAGAGCCGTACACTTCGTTTTAACAGCACTTCTGGCCGCAGTAACTACAGCCAGCGCCCAGCGCGAGTATGAAATAGCAGTCGAGAGCCGCCAGCCCTCGGGAATCATCGACGAGATGCTCTACGGGCAGCTCTTCGAGCACATCTACTTCTCGGCCAACAACGGCGTCTGGCAGGAGCTCGTTCAGGAGCGGTCGTTCGAGCCCGAGCAGTATCCGGGCATTCCGCCGCGCGACGGCTACTTCGACGGCTGGTTCATGGACGACGACCTGGTGCTCCACTCCCCTACCCGCTACGAGCAGCCGCTCAGAATTGACAGCATCGCGACCTGCGACTTCGACCTGACGATGGACGTCAACTGGCGCGCCTACAAGCTGGCACGGCGCGCCTGGAGCGGCGGACTGATGGACATCCGCTTCGCCTTCCGCAACAAGGCCGACGGTTCACCTTATTACGTACGCATACACGACCCGTACTACGAGGGACGCACGTTCACGCCGGCGCAGACGCAGTCGCAGATTGACGCCGCCAACGAGGCTGCCGCACGCGCCGCTCTGCAGCAGCAGAACTCTACCGCCGACTTCTCAATCTGCCAGATGGAGGTGCGCCAGTCGCAAGGCTTCGGCGGCCGGCCCGGACGGCGCATGAACATGCTCGCGCCGCTGGCATCGGCCCCCGCCACGAAGGAGCAGGTGAACGAGTCGCAGGCGTGGCACAAGCTGCGCATCGAAAGCCGCGGCAGCAGGGCGACGGTCTATTGGGACGGCCAGCAGGTGGTGAGCTACGACGGGCTGGAGCGTGCCGACCGCAACTTCGTGACCTTCTGGGTGAACTATACCGAGGCCACCTACCGCAACATCCGGCTGACGGCCGCTGACGGCAGGACGCTCTTCGAGGGTACGCCCGGCGACGTCAAGATTCCCGCCGTGGCGCAGCAGTGGACGGCCTTCGGCGAGGGCGGCAAGTACCGCCTGGTGAAGGACGACGCCGTGAACATGCGCTACTCGCAGGAGATTACGGCAGGCAAGACCGAGGCTGGCATCTTCCAGGGGCCGCAGAACATCGTCGCGGGTGAAAACTACATTGGCAGCATCTACGCCAAGGGCAATGGCAAGCTGAAGGTGGGACTGCGCAACACCGACGGCAAGTTTGTGGCGCTTGCGTCATTGGGCAAAGTGAGCAAGGACTGGAAGAAATACGAGTTTACGCTCAGGCCAACGTTCAACGGTGAAGGCAGATTCCGAGCCTCGATAGGTGGGCTGACACAAATCAGTTTTGACGGTGACTTCGCCATCATGGTGAAGGACGGAACGGTGCAGGTAGACATGGCGACGATGACCACGCAGACGGGTAAGAATATGGGCGGATTCCGTCCCGACATCCTGAAGGCCGTGAAGGAGCTGCACCCCACCTGCCTGCGCTGGCCGGGCGGCGGCTACGTGGCGCAGTACGACTGGAGATGGGGCGTCGGCCCGCAGGAGCAGCGCGAGCGCTGGGCTCACTGGATGTGGCTCGACTACGACCAGAACTGCTTCGGGACAGACGAGTTTATCCGCTTCTGCCGCGAGGTGGGCTCCGAGCCGGTCATCGTGGTGAGCGTCAGGTTCGAGCGCCCTGCCGAGGAGTACGACAGCATCCTGCAGAATGCGCTCCACTGGCTGCGCTACTGCAATGCCCCCGCCACCGACGAATGGGGCGCCAAGCGTGCCGCCAACGGCCACCCCGAGCCCTACAACGTGAAGTACTGGGAGATTGACAACGAGATGTGGGAGATGGGCATCGACCGCTATGAGAAGTGCGTGCGCGACTTCAGCACTGCGATGCGCCAGATTGACCCTGGAATCAAGATCATTGCCTGCGGCGGATTCCGCGAGGACGAGGACTTCATCCGTCGCAGCGGCAATTACTTCGACTACCTGAGCCTGCACCACTACGAGCAACAGAACGGCTACGCCACGGGGCCCGTGCGGCTGGGCCAGCAGTACGACCGCTACGCCCGAATGATAGCCGACGGGCCGAACCCGAACATCAAGCTCTTCATCTCGGAGTGGAACCTGAACAGCATCGACTGGCGCACAGGCCTCTTCGCCGGCGGCTTCCTCAATATGTGCGAGGCGCGCGACGTGGTGGCCATGGGTGCCGCCGCCCTGTTCATACGCCGCACCGACGCGCCCGACTGGAACAACGCCTTCATCAACTTCGACTATAAGGACCTGTTCAAGGCGCCCAACTGCCAGGTGACCGAGCTCTGGTACGACCACTTCTCGAAGTACCGTCTGGCCTACAGCGGCGAGACGGGCCAGCTCAGCGTGAGCACCACGATGTCGGAGAACGGCGCCGACGTAATTGTGAAGGTAGTGAACCCCACCGAAGAGCCGGCAGTGCTGCGCGTGAAAGGCGACTGGACTGACGTGAAGGGCGCTGTGTTCGACTATTACGCCCCCGGCTCGCTGACCGTAGCCAACAGCATGGAGAACAAGCAGGCCGTAGCCCTCAAGCACGCCACCCCCAAGACCGACGGCTGCGACGTCGTCCTCAGCGTCCCCGCCCTCTCAGCCGGCGTACTGACTATTTCGAAGCAGTAACGGCTTGCGGAAGATGAGTTAGTTATATTTCTTCCTGGCCTGGTTAATCACTGCCTCGGCAGCCCTGATCTCCTCAAACATAGCATTCATGATGGAGTCCTCTTCCGGATTATGAGTGTCAGCGACGCGCTGCTGGCTGAACAGTGCCATCTGCTGTTCGCTGACGCCCATCATACGCATGCAGTTGCCTCGTTTTTCCTTCAGAATCATCAGGAACAGCTGATTGTCCATCGTATAATTCGGGATATCAAGCCTGAACAAGTCCTCTATCGACTCCATAATCTTTAGCTCCTTCAGTTCTTCCTTCAGCATATCGATGACTTGCTCCTTGTAGTTTTGGCGCTGAATATAGAAATCGGACACCTCGCTGAGGAAGTTGACGTTGCCAATGGTGTTAAACGTCTCAATATTAGATGAGAAAATCTTTTCAGTAGTCTCTGAAAACAAGGTCTGCGAAATCACTCCTATCGGGATAAACTCAAATCGCAGACTGTCATACCATTCGGGATGGAGAGCCACTTCCTGCTGCAGACGGACGGCTTCGTGGAAAAGGGTGTCGGCCTTCTCCAGAACGGCTATGCTACGGTCGAAGTCGTAGAGCACTGTCATGACCATCTCACGCTTCTCAGCCTCTTTCTTTCTGTGGTCGATGACGGCGGCCGTGCCGAATGTCAACACAATGGAGATGGTGGTAGCTACAAGCGACAGCACGAACTGCTTCAGCGATGACAAGCCGCTGCCGGCCTTCAGACTCTTGGGGGTGTGTAGTTTTACGTTCATATTTGTGTGGTTTTATTGTTTCACTGTTGCGGTCAGCCCCATCTGGCGGGCTTTCTCCATGAGCAGCTGCATCAGCGGCTCGCGCACGTTCTCGACACGGTTGTCGAGCACGGCGTCCTTGAGAAACTGCTTGAGCGTGCCCACCTCGCGGCTGGGCTTCAGGCCGAAGAGCTCCATAATCTCGTTGCCGTCGATGACAGGCTGCAGCAGACGCTTGTAGTCCTTCACCTTGAGGTCGGCCAGCTTCTCGCGCACCATGCGGAAGTTCTCGAGGAATATTTTCTTCTTCACCTCGTTCTTCGACGTGATATCGGCCTCGCAGAGCGTCATCAGGTCGTCGATGTCGTCGCCGGCATCGTTCAGCAGTCGGCGCACGGCGGAGTCGGTGACCTCGCTGTCGGCAATGGCCTGCGGGCGCATGTGCAGGTCGACGAGCTTCTGCACGTACTTCATCTCGGCACCCATCGGCAGCTTCAGCCGGCGGAAGATTTCGGGCACCATCTTCGCCCCGATATAATTATGGTTGTGGAAGGTCCAGCCCACGGCCGGCTCCCACCGCTTCGTCCGCGTCTTCCCGATGTCGTGGAGCAGGGCGGACCAGCGGAGCCAGAGACCCGCCCCCTGCCCCTCCCTGTATGGAGGGGAGTAATTACCTCGCACGCCCAAATCATCTGAGTTCGGAGTATCGACTCCCCTCCCTTTAAGGCCGGGGGAGAGGCTTACATTCTCCAGCACTTCTAAGGTATGGTAGAAGTTGTTCTTGTGGGCACGGCCCTGCTTCTGCTCGACGATGTCGAGGGCGGCCAGCTCGGGCAGGATGATGTTGAGCAGGCCCGAGCGCTGCAGGTCGACGAAGCCGCGGCTGGGATGGGGCGACATGATGATCTTGTTGAGCTCCACCTCGATGCGCTCGCCGCTGACAATACGGATGCGGTCGGCCATGCGCTCGAGGGCTTCGAAGGTGGCGTCCTCAATCTGGAAGTTCAGCTGGGTGGCGAAGCGTATGCAGCGCATCATGCGCAGCGGGTCGTCGCTGAAGGTGATGTCGGGGTCGAGGGGCGTGGCGATGATGCCGTCCTCAAGGTCGGCCAGGCCGTTGAAGGGGTCGACGAGCTCGCCGAAGCGGTCGCGGTTCAGGCAGATGGCCATTGCGTTGATGGTGAAATCGCGCCGGTTCTGGTCGTCCTCCAAGGTGCCGTCCTCGACAATGGGTTTGCGCGAGTCGTGGCTGTAGCTCTCGCGGCGTGCGCCGACGAACTCCACCTCTTCGTCACCCATCTTCACCTGCGCCGTCCCGAAGTTCTTGAAAACCGAGAGGTGAGCCTTGCGGCCGAGCATGCGCTTCAGTTCCTTGGCCACCGCAATGCCCACGCTGACACGAGATTCCCCCTCGCCAGTCGGAGAGGGGGACAGGGGGTGAGGCTTTCCCACGACGACGACGTCGATGTCGTTGCTGGGCCGCTCGAGGAAAATGTCGCGCACGTAACCGCCCACAACATAGCACTCCACGCCGAGGCTGTCGGCGGCAGCGCTGATCTGATGGAATATCTCTTGGTCTAGTATTTCTGCCAGTTCTTCGTCTGAATATAGCTTCATCTTGATGTCAAAATTTCTGTCTTTGCTCAAAAAGTGAGCACAAAATTACAAAAATATCAGGAGGGAATGCAAAGAATTAAAAAAAATTAGTAACTTTGCCAACGAAATATTCATATTTTAAAACATGACGCATACAAGAAAAAGGCTGGCTCTGCTGGCAGCAGTCTGCACGGCAGTCATACTCACCGCAACAGCCGACAGCGGTTTTGACATGAAACCACTCAAGTTGGAAGTTCCCGAAATAAAGCCCGAACTGGTGGACGTCCGTACCGACAAGTCGTTCAGCTACACGGCCCCGACGGCAGGCCCCGACCTGGACTTCCTGAAGTCGAAGACCAATCCCGGCACCAAGGCATACCGCGTGATGGACGACCTGACCTTCGTCGGCGTACCCCTGTTCGCGGCGGGCTGGGCCATCAAGGGCGACAAGGCCATGTTCCGCGTCAACAACAAGAACGGCAAGAAGAACACGCAACTGCTGACCGACTTCAAGACGGGCATCGACGACTACACGCAGTTCTTCGGCCCCGTCATGACCGTAGGCCTGAAGCTGGGCGGCGTCGAGGGCCGCAGCGACTGGCCCCGTCTGATGGCCAGCGCAGCTATGTCGTACGGATTCATGGCCGCCTTCGTCAACGGCATCAAGTACACCGCCAAGGAGATGCGCCCCGACGGGTCGACGGCCAACTCCTGGCCCTCGGGCCACACGGCGACGTCGTTCGTGGGTGCCACGCTGCTGCATAAGGAGTACGGACTGACGCGCTCGCCCTGGTACTCGGTAGCCGGCTACGGCGTGGCTACGGCAACGGGCGTCATGCGAGTGCTGAACAACCGCCACTGGGTGAGCGACGTCATGTCGGGAGCCGGCATCGGTATCATGTCGACTGAGCTGGGCTATGCCCTCAGCGACATCCTGTTCAAGGGCAAGGGCCTGCTGCGCAACGACCTGGAGATTGACTCCGACAACCCCTCGTTCTTCAGCATCTCGATGGGCCTGGGCATCGGCGGCAAGGACATCGACTTCAACATTCTCAGCGACTTGCAGGACAAGGAGATGCACGGCGTCAGCGAAGAGGTGGCAGACCTTCTCAAGGACGAGGAAGAACTTAAAGTGAACATCGACTTCCGCGCCGCGACGGTGGTCGGTGCCGAGGGTGCCTACTTCTTCAACAAGTACGTGGGCGTGGGCGGTCAGTTCCGCGTGCGCGCTATGTCGGCAAAGTCGTTCGGACAGTATGCCGACATCTCGTCGGAGGATGCCAACGTCATCTGGGACGACGACATCACCGCGCTTTACAAAGCAACCGACTTCAACCTTACGACTGAACAGATCAACGAGGGCGGCGCCCCCATCACCAAGCTGGAGGGCATCGTCAAGAGCGACCATCTGGCTGAGTTCACCGCCAGTCTCGGCCTCTACTTCAACCTGCCGCTCACCAACAGCCTGTCGCTGGGCTCGAAGCTGCTCATAGGCCGCTCGTTCACCCAGGAGCTCGACATCGACGGCCACGCCGAGGGTAACGTGAAGGACATCAACTACGGCATGGTCATCGAGGACGGGCAGATAATGGACAACGGCGACGGCGGGAAGGCGCTGTTCCTCACCGCACCCGTCAGCACTGGCGAGACCTTCACTGACGACTGGGACTTCCTGACGCTGGGCTCACGCAACGCCACCTCGTGGGGAACGGGACTCTCGCTGACCTACCGCTACAAGTCGAACTTCTCGTGGAAGCTCTTCGTCGACTACGACTACTCGAAGAAGGACTTCACCATGACCTACGACCCCTACCACTACATGAAGAAGGGACTGACCAGCTCGGCCTACAGCCTCATCAGCAACCGACTGCTCACCGACGCCGACCTGTCGGAGCTGCCCAACTACCTGACACCCGAGGTGTACAAGAAGACCAAGAAGATGAACTACTTCACCCTCGGTCTGTCGTTTGCCGTCAGCTTCTAAAAACACCATCGACATGAGAAAGTCAACAATCATCATAGCACTCCTGGCAGCCGTCGTGCTGGCCGCCTGCCAAGACAACAAGCAGCAGGCCGCCGAGCAGATGCTGGAGAAGGCCAACCAGCTGTTCACCGAACAGAAGTACGACCGCGCACTCATCGTCATCGACTCGCTGCGCCAGGTATACCCCAGCGCCATCGACACCCGCAAGCGGGCACTGCGGCTGCAGCAGGACATCGAGCTGAAGCGCTCGCAGGAGGAGCTGGCACTGGTCGACAGCGCCCTACAGGCCGTTAAGCACGACTACGAATACCAGCGCCAGAAGGTGGAGAAGGACAAGGCCGCGCTGTGCGCCACGCCCGACGAACTGACCATGCTGACGAAGAAGCGCGTGCGCCGCGACTCGCTGCAGACGCGCTTCGACGTGCTCTGCGCCAAAATCCGCTACATCCACAAAAAGCAGAAAGAACTGTAATCTTTTGGTTATTTCAATAGAATTGCGTAACTTTGCACCCTGAAATGGATAAGTTTGAACTGACGAACGCCGAATTTGAACAGGCCGTGGCCGAATGTCGCGCTCTCTTCGAGAAGAAACTGCACGACTACAGGGCCTCGTGGCGCATACTACGCCCGACCGCCCTCACCGACCAGCTGTTCATCAAGGCCAAGCGCATCAGGTCGCTTGAGGTGAAGAAGGTGAGCCGCGTGGGCGAAGGCATCAGGCCGGAGTTCATCGCACTCATCAACTACGGCATCGTCGGGCTGATTCAGCTGGAGCGCGGCTATGCCGACACCGTCGACATCAGCAACGACGAGGCCATGGCCCTCTACGACAAGCACGCCCACGAGGCACTCGAGCTGATGAAGCGCAAGAACCACGACTACGACGAGGCGTGGCGCTCGATGCGTGTCAGCTCGTACACCGACCTCATCCTGACCAAGATTGAGCGCATCAAGGAGATTGAGGACCTGAGCGGCGAGACGCTCGTCTCGGAAGGCATCGACGCCAACTACATGGACATCATCAACTACGCCGTCTTCGGACTTATCAAACTGAGTGGGAAATGAAGAAACTGTGCGTCAACCTCTGCCGGCTGCTACTCGCCGTAACGTTTATCCTGTCGGGATTCGTCAAGGCGGTCGACCCCTTAGGCACGCAGTATAAGATAAACGACTACCTCGAGGCCATGGGCCTGGGCGGACTGCCCGACTGGTCGATGCTCGCGGCGTCGGTACTTCTGTCAGCAGCGGAGTTCTGCCTCGGCATCTTCCTGCTGTTTGCGATTCGGCGGCGGCTGACGTCGCGACTTATCTTACTGATGATGGCGGTAATGACGCCGCTGACGCTCTGGCTGGCCATCGCCAATCCCATCCACGACTGCGGCTGCTTCGGCGACGCCGTGGTGCTGACCAACTGGCAGACGTTCTTGAAGAACATCGTGCTGCTGGGCTGCGCCGTCGTCGTGGCCATGTGGCCGAAGGAGATGTTCCGATTCGTCAGCGAGTCGAACCAGTGGATTGTCATCAACTACTCGGCGCTGTTCATCCTCGCCATCTCGGCGTGGAGCCTCTACTACCTGCCCACGTTCGACTTCCGGCCCTACCACGTAGGCACCAACCTCCGCGAACAGTGGCAGCGAACGATGGACGGCGAGGACCTGCCCTATGCCGACTTCTTCATCGAGCAGCATAGCGACGGCGAGGACATCACCGAGGCCGTGTTGGCCGACACGAGCTACGTGTTCCTATTAGTATCGCCGCACCTGGAGCAGGCCGACGACTCGCGGCTCGACCTCATCAACGAGCTGTACGAGTATGCCCGCGACCACGACTACGGCTTCTACTGCCTGACGGCCAGCACACAGCAGAACATCGAGCGCTGGCACGACATAACGGGTGCCGAATACCCATTCTGCCAGACTGACGAGATCACGCTGAAGACCGTCATACGGAGCAATCCCGGACTGTTGCTGCTGAAGGATGGCACCATCATTCGCAAGTGGAGCCACAACGACCTGCCCGTCATCGACGAGGCCGCTACCTTGAAGCCGCTGCAGCAGCAGCCCTTCGGTCAGTTGCCCGGCAACAGCATGGCCCGCAAGATTACGCTGATACTGCTGTGGTTCGTACTGCCCCTGGCCCTGCTCACGCTGGCCGACCGCACATGGATGTGGACCAAGTGGCTGCGCCGCAAGTCGCGCAAGTCAAAAAGCGCCCAAAGCGCACAAGATGCCCATTAAAACAACCCAAATAAAACAAAGAAAAATGAGAAAGAAAATTGTTGCAGGAAACTGGAAGATGAACATGAATCTCCAGGAAGGTATTGCTCTCGCAAAGGAGCTGAACGAAACATTGAAGGCTGACAAGCCCAACTGCGGTGTGGTCATCTGCACACCGTTCATCCATCTGGCATCTGTCGCACAGTTCCTCGACCAGGACATCATCGGCCTGGGTGCTGAGAACTGCGCCGACAAGGAGAAGGGTGCCTTCACCGGTGAGGTGAGCGCCGAGATGGTGAAGTCGACGGGTGCACAGTACGTTATCCTCGGCCACAGCGAGCGCCGCGAATACTACAATGAGACGCCCGAGATTCTGAAGGAGAAGGTCATCCTGGCTCAGAAGCAGGGTCTGAAGGTCATCTTCTGCATCGGCGAGAGCAAGGAGGAGCGCATTGCCGGCAAGCAGAACGAGGTGGTCAAGGCCGAGCTCGAGGGCAGCGTCTTCAACCTCAGCGAAGAGGACTTCCGCAAGATCGTCATCGCCTACGAGCCCATCTGGGCCATCGGCACCGGCCTCACAGCCACCGCCGAGCAGGCTGAGGAGATTCACGCCTACATCCGCTCAATCATTGCCGAGAAGTACGGCCAGGCTGTTGCCGACGACACAACCATCCTCTACGGTGGCTCGTGCAAGGCCTCGAACGCCCCCGAACTGTTTGCAAAGCCCGACATCGACGGTGGCCTTATCGGTGGTGCCTCGCTGAAGGCTGCTGACTTCAAGGGTATCATCGACGCCTGGAAATAAGAAACCGACAAAGATGAGACGCTTAGTCACCATAGTAATGCTGTGCATTGGCTGTCTGACGACGGCCAATGCGCAGACATTTACCCAACGCATACAGCAGAAGGGCCAGGCAGGTGAAGGAACGGTGACCGTCAGCCAGAGCAAGGAGATTGATGACCTTGTAAACGGCAAAGAGGCAGAGAAAGTGCCCGAGAAGAAGGCTGAGAAGAAGTCGGTTGACACGCTCGACACCAACAAGCCCGCCTCGGTGAAGGCACGCGAGGAGCTGGCCAAGATTCTGGAGCAGAAGGTCGACACGGTGGCCACCGAGGTCACCATCGACAGAAGCAAGAAGGTGATGCGCGGCGGCTACAAGATCAACGGCTACCGCGTGCAGGCCTTTGCCGGCGGCAACCAGCGCACCGACCGCCAGAAGGCTGAGCAGATAGGAAACACCATCAAGAACAACTTCCCCAACGAGCCTATCTACGTGCACTTCTACTCGCCACGCTGGATATGCCGCGTGGGAAACTACCGCACCTACGAGGAAGCGCGCCAGATGCTGAACGCCATACGCAAGCTGGGCATCAGCGGTGCCTCCATTGTAAAAGGAAAAATTACCGTCAGTAATCTATGAACCCAGAAACAGAGTACCGCGAGGGACTTGAAGAACTCGCATCGCACTACAAGCAGATTATCACACTACTCGGCGAAGACACCGAGCGCGACGGACTGCTGAAGACACCCATGCGCGTGGCCAAGGCCATGCAGGTGCTGACGCGCGGCTACACGATGGACGCCCGCAAAGTGCTGACCGACGCGCTCTTCAAGGAGGACTACAACCACATGGTCATTGTCAAGGACATTGACTTCTTCTCGCTCTGCGAGCACCACATGCTGCCCTTCTACGGCAAGGTTCACGTGGCCTACATCCCCAACGGCTACATCACGGGACTGTCGAAGATTGCCCGCGTGGTCGACATCTTCAGTCACCGCCTGCAGGTGCAGGAGCGCATGACGATGCAGATACGCGAGTGTATCGACGAGACGCTGCACCCCCTCGGCGTCATGGTGGTGGTCGAGGCCAAGCACATGTGCATGCAGATGCGTGGCGTCGAGAAGCAGAACAGCATCACCACCACCAGCGAATTCAGCGGAGCTTTCAACCAGGCAAAAACCCGTCAGGAGTTCATGAACCTGATTTCGCACACAAGCCTGTAAACGACTGAAAACCAATAACACCGACAAACTTATGAACAGACTACTACTAACCATCATGGCCGTATTGGCCTTCACCGCTAGCTGGGCCGACGACAAAACAGACGTTACGGCGAAGTACGTCGTCAACGCATCGTTTGAGGGTGACGACATTTCGACATTGACACCTATAAGCAACAGCGCCGACGGTCTCCGCGGCTATGCAGTCAGCAATCCTACGGGCTGGACGGTCAGCAACGACGCCAATGCAGTCAGCCTCATCGTTACCAAAGATTGTTACACCGACAATAACTTCGGCAAGGTCACAACCCTCGCCGACGGCAAGCAGGCTTACTACCTGCGCATGGGCTGGAGCTCCGGTATAACCACGATGCGCCAAACCATCAGTAAGCTGCCCAAGGGCAAGTACCAACTGACGGCCAGCGTGCGCTCGGCCTACGCCAACCAAGCCGCCTCGACATTGAGCATCACGGCTGGCAAGACGGCAGAATCCATCCCATTCGCCTCGGGAAGTACGAACTGTTTCGTCACCGCCCCATGGAACACAGAGAAGATTGACTTTGAACAGGTAGCCGAAAGCGATGTTTCCATCGGTTTCAGCGTCAATTGGCTCTCGGGCGGCTCCTGCGTCATGATTGACAACGTGCGCCTCTACCAGTTACCCGAAGGTTATGTCGAGCCTATAGAGCCAGTAAGCAGCCCCACCGAAGGCGTCATCACCAGCAATTTTGTCACCGAAGAGAAGATGAAGCTTGACCTGCTGAAGATGCTGGCAAACTTCGCTGTTTATATGAAGAACGACTTCCAGGACTGCGCCGCCCCCAACAGCGTGGGCGAGGTCTGCGGTTGTTTCAAGGGCGAGAATACGATGGCCAACGACGAACGTGGAGTGCGCCCCAACGCCGACCTCTCGATGATATGCGCCTTCCTCGTTAAATATGGTAAGAAAGTTGTGATGCTGCCCGATGGCGTGTTATGGGAAGACCTCGAGGATATGGCTATGAAGAGCCTCGTCTTCGCCTACTCCACCCATAAAGCCAACAAGCTAAAGGTCTGCGCAGGCAACAACTACTGGGGCTCTGTCAGCAATGCCGACCACGTCTGGGAAAGCTCGCTCTGGGCTATGTCCGTCGCCTACAGCGCCTTCTTCCAATGGGACAAGCTCAGCGAAAAGCAGAAAGGTTACATCTACCAACTGCTGAAGGCAGAGTGCAACTATGAGCTGGAGCGCAGCATACCAACGGGCTATGCCGGCGACACTAAGGCCGAAGAGAACGGCTGGGAGGCCGATGTGCTTGCTGCAACCTTGGGGTTGTTCCCTAAGGACGAACTGGCTCCAAAGTGGTTTGATCGCCTGCGGGAGTTTGCCATCAATAGTTATTCACAGAAGGACGATGCTACAGACAACACCATCATTGACCCCGACTACGACAAAAAGACCGTTGCTGACCTCTACAAAGGCCAAAACCTCTACGACGACTATACGCTCCAGAACCACAACTACTTCCACACCAGCTATCAGAACGTGGTCATCCAGGAGCTGGGCGAGGCCGCCCTGGCTCTGAAGCTGTTCCAGCAGGGACTCTACGGCGTGGAGAAATGGAAGACCAACGCCCTAATGCACAACAACCAGAAGGTGATGGAGGAAGTGCTCTACTGGCTGGCCCTGGCCGACGGTGAACTGGCGATGCCCAACGGCAACGACTGGAGCCTGTTCCTCTACGACCAGATTACATCCTACTCGACCAACACCTGCTTCCTGCGCGACAAGCGCGCGCTGTTGCTCGAGAACCTGGCCTATAAGATGATCAAGGCCCGCCAGACGACCACTAAGGACGGCTCGTGGCTGCTGCGCCCCGACGTGGGTGCCCGCCGCATGGGCGTCGAGGCCCACCGCGTCATGATGACATGGCTCATGCACGAAGTACTCTCTACTGCCGAGATACGCCCCTACAATTGGGCCAACTTCACACACGATTATTCGGAGGCGAAGCATTTTGCCTCGCAGAACATCGTCCGCGCAGCCACCGACAGCCGCTTCACCTGCTTCTCCTGGAGCAAGGGTCTGCAAAGCTACACCGGCTACATCGCCGCCAACAGCGTCGACAAGAACAAGATCATCGTCCCCTTCCGCGCCAACAACACGGGCAACTTCCTCGGCTGGTATCATGTGGATGGCAAGGGCACCAACGCTACACCCGTCGTCAGCGGCATCTACAACCTGCAGGGCAACGCCTACACCATGAACGGCGAGCTGAACACCAACGACGCCACGCTCAACAACCGTTTTGCCATCTATTCTACCCCGGGCAACGCCGTTGTTTATTTAGATTATGTACGCGCGAATGCGGATGCCAAAATCACCGCCGAGAAGGGCGGACTGATGGCCATCAGCGTCGACGAGCTGACAAAGACGAAGCGCACGCTCTACTACGCCGATAGCCGCAAGCAGTTGGACGGCGCCACCTTTACCATTATGAACGGGCCTTGGGTGAACATCGATGACGCCCTCGGCATTGTCAATCTAAATAAGGACAAGCAGATAGCCTTCGGCGAGATGGGTAACAACAACTCGATTATGACGGCCAAGCTTTACACATCGTACAGCAACGAGATACGTTCCGTCAATAAGGGCAGCATCGTTGACCGCCGCGCCATCGTCTACTACTCGAACATTGACGCTGAAGGAACAGATAAACTCTCAATGCTCAATACCCAGCTCGAAACGCAAGAAGGCTGGAACGGTGCCATCGTCTTCGACCCCGACCAGACTGGATATCTGCTGCTCTCGAACTTCGCCAGCGACCAGAAATGCCAGATCACTGGAGTCACAACTCATTTGGGACATCCGGTCTTTATGGCTGCCACGACCATCAGCTCTAAAGGCTCGTCGGCAATATTCGGCGTCGAAGAGAACCATTCGGTGGCCAATACGCTGCGCTTCTTCATCAAGGGCGACGGTTTGCAGGCCGTGCAAGCTTTGGAAGAGCCGACGGTCATCTACCTGCTGAACCTGAAGAAAGGCAGCAACAAGCTGACTGTCAATGCTGTAGACGACGGAAATAACCTATCTGAGAACGTGACACTCAGTACGAAGGTGCTGAAGGTCTCAATTGTGGGAGGCAAGCTTCTGGTCGAGGAAGCCAACGGGTTTCCCGACTCAGCTGAATCCCCCCAGACGAAGGGCTACAGGGACGTCACGTCGGCCTATCTGAAGAATGCCAACTTTGAGGAAGACAAGACCTACGGCGAGGAAAATCCCAACGGTCTGACCATAGAAAGCGGCACTTACAAGCCCTGCTATGTGAACACCCTCAAAGCCACCGACTCGAGATGGCCCAACATTCTCCCCGTCACCAGCTGGACGGCAGCCAACGGACTGAGCGACGGCTCCAACTTTTGCCGCATGTACTCCATGCCCTACAGCTCTGACATATACTGCGTAAGTCCTTCTAACGTTGGTAACTATGCCGCACGCTGTTCTAAGCCACTCATCGACGACGGCTGCGGCGACCGCGTGCTCACCGTTCTCAACTCATGGGACACGGGTAGTAACGCCATCACGCAGGGAGTCTCTTTGTATCCCGGCAAATACCGCCTGATGCTGGACATGCGCTATGAGTGCCCCAACCAGATATCGAACGACGGAAAAGTCATCGTAACAACCGATAACAACATCAACTCCTCGATGACAGGTGTGAGGACCAAGGCCGGTAACGATTTCCGCTATCCTAAAGAGCCTAACACATGGCAGCAGCTATGCTACGACCTCAACTTGGGCGGCAAGGAGACGGTAACCGTTTCTCTCGGCTTCAACACCTCAGCCAAACAGGGTGCTGCCAATAACACGCTGCTCTACATCGACAACCTGCGGCTTTATGTCCTCAACGGCGATGCCGACGGTAACGGGCTGGTTGACGGCAAAGACCTCGACACGCTTGTCAACCATATCATCGGTCGCAAGCCGGCGCTGTCCAATCCCGACGCTGCCGACCTCAACGGCGACAGCCAGATTGACATCGCCGACGTAGCTTCACTCATCTCCATTCTCCAGCAAGCCCTATGAAGAGGACTGCACTATTGACCGTTGCCCTGCTCCTGCTGGCCCTTGCCGCCAAGGCTCAGTACACGAGGATGACCGACCTGCCCACCGTCTACATCGAGACGTTCGACGGGCGGAGCATCACCAGCAAAGACGTCTACAAGTACTGCCGCCTGCACTACGTCGACGAGGATGACCAGCTGACCAGCTACGACTCCGTCTCCATACGCGGTCGCGGCAACTCCACCTGGGGTCTGCCGAAGAAGCCCTACAAGATAAAGTTCCTGGAGAAGGAGAAGTTTCTGGGAAAGGGCTACGCCAAGGCCAAGAAGTGGACGCTGCTGGCCAACGCCGGCGACAAGACGATGATGCGCAACGCCGTCACCTCGGCATTGGGAGCCTTCACGTCGCTCAAGTTCAACCCCGCAGCCAAGTTCGTCGACCTCGTGCTCAACAACAGTTATATGGGCACCTATCAGATCAGCGATCAGATAGATGTGCGCCCCCACCGCGTGAACATCACCGAGCAGGAGTACCCTCTGGGCGAGGACGACGACATCACGGGCGGTTACCTGCTCGAAGTCGACGGCTTCAAGGACGGCAACTACTTCAACACCCCGCGCTATCGGGCTCCTGTGCGCATCCACTATCCTGACGAGGATGAGATTGACGTCAGACAGAGGAACTACATCCGAAACTACGTAAACGAATTTGACACGCGGCTGGCCGATGCCAACTTCGCCGACCCCGAGGAAGGATACCGGGCGATGGTCGATACGACGTCGCTCATCGACTGGTATATCTGCACCGAGGTCAGCGCCAACATCGACGGTTTCTTCTCTACCTATTTCTATAAGGACCAAGCCGACCCCAAGCTCTACTGGGGCCCGCTCTGGGACTACGACATCGCCTACAACAACGACCAGCGCGTATGGTCGGAACACTGGCTCAACAGCACCGACCAGTCGATGATGACCGACATTGCCTACGCTGGCTCAAAGGACTGGGTCAACCGCATGTGGGAAGACCCTTGGTTCCAGCGCGCTGTCTACCGCCGCTATACGGAGCTGATAGATCGTGGGCTCGTCGACCACATGCAGCAATACATCGACAGCCTGCACGTGCTGCTCAGCCAGTCGCAGGAGCTGAACTACCAGAAGTGGGGCATCAGCACCAAGGTGTATCATGAAATGGTGCTCTACTCGTCGTACGACCAGTACGTCTACGACCTGAAGTCCTTCATCGACAGCCACTGCGACTACCTGCTCCAGGCCTTTGCCGGGCGCCGTCCGCCGGAGCCGTTCTCAGCCGGCAACTTCTACTACAAATTTGTCAATGCGCGAACTGGCAAGGCCATCGACGGTGACGCCACGCAAAATGCCCCCTACGGGAATGAAAGTGTCGACTGGATACTCATCAAGCATGACGACTACTACCAGTTCATCAACCGCAGTACGGGCATGGCGCTCAACGACCCCACAGTCGGCAAAGTCGGACCGACCACCAATGTGGGCACGAAGCTGAACACAGCCACTCCTGACCCTACTGACAGCCGCCAGTTGTGGATGCTTGTGGCCCAAGGCAACAGCGGGCTCCATAACCTCGTAAACGTCTACACCCAGCATGTGGCTAATCTGCAGGGAGGCAGTCAGACCGACGGAGTGCCCATACTAAGTTACACCAACGACTCGCGCAACGGCCAGAGCCAGAACCGCCTGTGGCTTATCGTCGAGGGCGAGCCGCTGCCTGCCGACGTGAGTGCCATCACGGCTACTGAGCCCGCCGACTATGCGCTGGCCTACAATCCAGCGACTCGCCGGCTGCACTTCGGCTCAGCTACGCCCGAGGCTCTGAACTTCACCGTCAGTGTCACCACCCTTGGCGGCGTCAATGTCGCTACGTTCATGGCTGCCGACGGCTGCACCCTCACTACCGTCCCCTCTGGCGTCTACATCGTCAGTTGGAACGTTGGCGGCAAGCATCGCTCTACAAAGCTCGTCGTCCGCTAAGCGGAAACGTTTACGATGGAAAAACAGCCGCAGCTGTTGCTGCGGTTTGTTTTTTTCCGTACTTTTGCAACAAATATCAAAACTAATAAAGCTACTATGACTAAAAAGTTACTGTTCTCGTGTGTGTGTTTCCTGCTTTGTGCCATGACAGCCAAGGCCGCAGCCGTCAGCATCACCGGCCAAGGCGGCTGGTTTGAGAGTGCCTACGTGACGTGGCAGAAGACAGACGGACTGGCGTACAACGTCTACGTCAGTCCCGCCAACGCCAATACGTGGACCAAGCTCGATGACGAGCTGGTGCGCGAATACCCGACCTACGGCCGCGCCGATGCCCTTGGTCTAAAGGCCGGCAGCTATAAGTTCAAGGTGGTGCCCGTCAACGACGGCAGCGAAGTGACTGCCGACGCAGCCGTCACAGCCGCCGTCGAGGTCAAGGCCCACGACCGCTCGGGATTTGCCCACGTCGGCATGCCGGGCGGCATCGGAGCCTACAAAAATGATGGCACGCTGAAGCAGGGCGCAAAGGTCCTCTACGTCTGGGCCGACAATGCCAAGACCATTACCCACAACGTCGTCACCAGCAGCAGTGGCGCCGTCACCACTGGTAAAGGACTTCAAGACATCATCACACTCTACCAGAAGGGCTACGACACCACGCCGCTTGCCATCCGCATCATCGGCACCATCAAGGCCGACGATATGGACCGCTTCGATTCCTCTGCAGAGGGACTGCAGGTAAAGGGTAAGGGAGCCTACGGCGAAATGCCCATCACCATCGAGGGCGTTGGCAACGATGCCGCCATCTGGGGCTTCGGCATCCTCGTCCACGGATGCAAGGACACGGAGTTCCGCAACTTCGCCATCATGCTCTGTATGGACGATGTTCTGTCGTTGGATACCGACAACTCCAATGTTTGGATTCACAACATGGACTTCTTCTACGGCAAAACGGGCAGCGACGCCGACCAGGCCAAGGGCGACGGTACAGTGGACATCAAGAAACGTTCGAAAAACATCACTGTCTCTTACAACCACTTCGTCGACTGCGGCAAGAGCAGTCTTGCCGGCATGAAGAGCGAGACCACCGACTACTGGATGACCTACCACCACAACTGGTTCGACCACAGCGACTCGCGCCACCCACGCATCCGTACCGCCTTCTATCACGTCTATAACAACTACTTCGACGGTGTGTCGAAATATGGCGTAGGCGTTACGATGGGCGGTTCAGCTTTCGTCGAGAACAACTACTTCCGCAATACGAAATACCCGATGCTCAGCTCAAAGCAGGGCACCGATGCTGAGGGCGACGGCACGTTCTCAGGCGAAAACGGCGGCGTCATCAAGGCTTACAACAACAAGATTGACAATCCGCGCAAGTTACAGTACTGGAGCAGTGCCGTGCAGTCGACAGGCGCCTGGGATGCTGTGCTGGTCAACAGCCGCGATGCTTCTGTCACAGCTATTGCCTACACCGGCGGCACTGCCTACAACGCCGCTGCCGACGAGGCCGCCCGCACCACCTATATAGAGAACAAAATTGATGCGCCCGAGCAGGTGAAGTCTATCGTCAAAGGCGACCTTGGCGCAGGCCGTATGCAGCACGGTGATTTCCACTGGGCGTTCAACAACTCGCTGCAGGATGCCAACTACGATGTCATCAGCGAGCTAAAGAACGCCCTGCAGAGCTACAAGTCAACACTCGTAGGTTTCTTCGGTCAGGCCATCAGCAATGGCGGCGCCACGGCAACCGTTGACAGCGGCGACGGCAAGGGCATCAGCGAGGAAGCGAACGATGCCTACGTGCCCTCTTGGGGCAGTGGTGGTGGCAGTGGCACCATTACCGCCGGTGAGTATGTCATCGGCTCGTCGAAGGAGTTCTTCTGGTTCAACGAAGCTAACCAGACTGCCTATAATGCCTATATCGCCGACGGCACCTTCACGACAAACGGAGAATTCCAGCCAAAGCGTGTGGTTGCCAAGAGCGATAACACGTCGTGTTCCGACTACATCGGTGCCATCCGCCTGGACCAAAACGAATACCTGACCGTCCATTATGCTGACGGCATCGGCGCGGCCTATTTCTATGTCTCAAGCACCGGTTCGCAGAATTGGAAAATGGAGACCTCGAACGACGGCACCACGTGGACAACCACAGGAACTGCAACGGGCAACTCAGGCGCCCACCCTGCCTGCAACATCATGCCGCAAGAGCCGGTGAAATATGTGCGTATCACCAATACCAATTCCGGCACTCGAGATCTGCAGGGCGTAAAGATTGCCAAGCCCGGCGAGGGCAACTCTGACGTCGACCCCGGCGACGACAACGATGAGGAGACACTGAGCAGCGAAGCATCGGCTGAGTTCCTGCTCGGCGGCGACGACATCACAATGTCGGGCTATGCCTATACGCTGAACGTGGCCTACGATGCTGCCGACCAAGCTGGCTACGCTGTCACTGTAACTCCCGCTGAGGGAGCCACCGTAGCCGCCGTGACAGGAGCTTCCGGCTCTAATGGCAACTACACCATCGCAGCCCCCGCCCCTGGGCAGACTATCACCGCCACCTTCCGCATCCTGGCAGAGAACAAGGCCAACACGCGCAGCTATACCATCAACATCGTTAAAGGTGTAGACCCGTCGTCGCAGCCTGTTACTGAGGGCGAACTGCTTTATTTCCCCGCGAAGGACACCCCCAGTAACAGTTTCTTCACCGTCAGCGGGAAAACCGGTGACCCCTCGTCGTACGGCTCTACCACCTATACAAAAAACGGTGAAACCTACAATTGTACCTATCCTCTGAAGTTAGAATCTACAACAACCATCAAGTTCACACCCGCAAAAGATGGTACATTAACCATCTGCATGTGTCCTGCATTCAAGAATAAAAACCTGAAACTGAACAACACAACGTATGAGGCAGATGCCACTAACTTGATAAAGGTTCCATTGACAGGCGGTACACCATACACCATTATCAAAGATGGTACAGCAGGTCTTTTTTACATCGACCTCGTCTACGCCGACGACGTGCTCCGCGGCGACGCTGACGGCAACGGCACGGTAGAACCGGCGGACGCACTCGCTTTAGCCAACCACCTGATTGGCAACTCTGGAAGCTACGACGACAAGGCTGCCGACGTCAACAAGGACGGAAAGGTTGATATCACTGATCTTGTAGCACTCATCAAGAAGTTAATCCCGTAATAGATTTGCTTATGCCCACGACAGCCCGCGTGTTCCAGATATTCAAGGAACTGAACCAGATTCCCCGTCCTTCGCACCACGAAGAACAGGTGGCCGACTATCTCTGCCAGTTTGCAGAGCGTCTGCATTTAGACTACAAGCGCGATGCCGAGAACTGCGTCGTCATCAGCAAACCGGCCACGCCAGACCACGAGGGGGCTGAGCCCATCGTGCTGCTGAACCACATGGATATGGTCTGCGTGGGCATGAGCGACCCACTCCACGTTCCCATCGAGGCGTATGTGGAGAACGGGTGGATGAAGGCTCGCGGCACCTCGTTAGGTGCCGACAATGGCATCGGACTCTCTATGGCGCTCGCCGTGCTCGAAAGCAGCGACATCGTACATGGCCCGCTGGAGGTGATGACCACCACCAACGAGGAAGACGGCATGTCGGGAGCCTCACAACTGAGCAAAGACTTCCTGCAGGGCCGCAAGGTCATCAACCTCGACTCCGAGGACTACGACACCATCACCACGGGAGCCGCCGGTGCCTGTCTGCAGTTCCACCGCATCCCGCTGGAACGAGTCGCCCCTCCGTCTATCGGGGAGCGCTCCTGGTACGCTATTCGCTTTGAGGGCGGACTGGGCGGTCACTCCGGCGTCGACATCAACAAAGGCCGTTGCAGCGCCGTGTTGGCGGCACGCACTCTCTTAGCCACTATCTGCAAAGAGCACGACCTCGACATCGCGTCTATTAAAATAGGTGAAGCCAACGCATCGATTGCCTCAACTGCCGAAATCGTAGTCAGCTCGGCTTCCGACGCGACTGAGTTCATGCAGCAACAGGAGAGGTCGATAAACGATTGGCTGCATGAGACGTTTGGTAACAGCGACCCCCGCATGCATTGTACCATCACCGAATCCGAACCGCAAGCCATGGTCATCAGCCGCAAGACTATTGAAGCGTTGATGACGTGCCTGCAACAGATTCCGCAGGGAATCGTGAAGATGAGCGACGTGATGAAGGACACCGTGGAGACCTCGAACAACATTGGTCGCATCCTGACCGAAGAAGACCACATCTTCGTGTCTACCCACACACGCAGCTTCATCGACAGCGAGATGGACAAGCTCAGTCGCGCCATCGCGAAGGTTTTCGCAGCCAACGGTGCTACCAGCGAGACCATTATGTCGGCTCCCGCCTGGCAGGAGAATCAGGAGTCCGACTTCCTGCGCCTCACCTCCGACACGTTCAACGACGTTTTAGGCTGGCGCCCCCGCATGGTCGCCATGCACTTTGTGCTCGAAGCCGGTTTCTTCGTGCAGCACTATCCCGGCATCCAGATGGCGAGCATCGGCCCACGCATCGTTGAGCCCCACTCTACCAGCGAGCGCGTGGAGCTCTCAACCGTCGAGGACATCTGGCGTGTACTCATCGAGCTGCTCCGCCGTCTGGCGTAGTCTTTGGCGTTTGCTGTTCTTCTTCCACTACCATTCCAGTCATGCTGACCGTCTTCGACTGGTAGTTCTCTTTAGCCACGATGTTCACGGTGTTGCCCTCGAAGCGTAGCTTCAGCAGCACGGCCCCCATCCAGTTCACGAAGTGGAGCTTCACCTGCAGTTCGTCGTCCTGCCAGGCATAGCAGGCTCCTGCAAGGAAGGGCGGACTGATGGTGCTGAACTGGTTGCGCACGGCGTAGCGTGCATTGAGCGGGTAGAGAGGGACCGACGAGGTGGCCCACGCCTGGTGCCCCATCACCACCTGTCCCTTGCGTCCTGCGGTGTCGGTAATCTCCATGATGTCGTCGGCCACGAAGCGCAGGGCCGACCATCCCAGTGGGTTCTTTCCGAGACTGATGGTCTTGCCAAGATAGTCAGCCAGCACCTTGCTGGTCAGTTCGCCCTCAAGCAGCGGCAGCGACCATTCCCTCTGCTGCAGTTGGCGGTAAGCCTCCGACGCAGGCAGTGCCACGTCCTGCATCCCTTTGAAGAGCGTATTCCAGATATACTCGCGCTGGCGCAAGCCGTCGTTGAGGTTGCACTGGTTGATGACCACAACCACGTCCTTGTCGGGCACGATGATGATGTACTGTCCGTAAGCGCCGTCGGCACGAACAGCCCTGGGATGTCCTTGGCACATCCACAACTGATAGCCGTAGCCGTCGTTCTTTTCGCGTGCCACCTGCTGCTTCATCATCTCGCCGACCCACTGGGCGGGAATCAGCTGCCTGCCGTTCCACTGGCCGCGCTGCAGCAGCAGCTGCCCGAACTTCGCCAGCGACTCGCCCTGGATGTACAGTCCCCATCCGCCGGTATTGATGCCCTCAGGGCTCTGTTCCCACCTGACTTCACGAATGTTGAGATACCTGAACACCTTCTCCGCGAGATAGTCCAGCAGCGTCATGCCCGTCACCTGCTGCAAGATGGCCGACAGCAGATAGGTGTCGATAGAGTCATACTGAAACCGCCTGCCCGGCGAGGCGTTCATGGGGTGTGCCAGATAGTCCTTAATCCACTGTGTGCTGGCGTTGCGCATCTTCGTGTCGACGACAAAGCCCGACTGCATTGTGAGCAGGTCGCGGACGGTAATGCTGTTCAGTCGCCAGCTCACCACCTTCGGCAGCTGCTTGGGGAAGAAGCTGACCAGTCGGTCGTCGAGGCGCAGCCGTTTCTCGCCGATGGCAATACCGACGGCGGCGGCCACAAACGTCTTCGAGCATGAGAACTGTGTATGCTGATACTCCGGGCGGAACGGAGCCGGAAACAGCTCGCCAACCACCTTTCCATGCCGCATCACGATGGTACTGTGAATCTCGCAGCGGGGATAGGCCAGCAGCGAGTCGAAGAAGGCAGCAACCTGCTCCGACCGAATGCCCACGGCTTCGGGCGACGTACGGGGCAGGTCGTTGACCTGTGCGCCAACGTCTATCCATCCCATCAGGGTTATGACGACCGTTATCAATACTGATTTCTTCATTATGATTGCAAAATTACACATTTTGTGGGAAACAATACGATTTATGGCTGAAAAGTGCGACATTTAAGGCAGTTTAACTATTGGTCATCCACCCACAAAAAAAGAACCTAACTGAAATCAGTTAAGTTCCTTTTTGGTCGGGATTACTGGACTCGAACCAGCGACCTCGCGCCCCCCAGACGTGTGCGCTACCAACTGCGCTAAATCCCGATCCTTTTTAGCTTGGCATCTGACCATTTCTGTCGAATGCGGGTGCAAAAGTACATACTTTTTCCGACATTTGCAAATTTTATGGGAACTTTTTTTGTTTTTTATTGTAATTCATGTACCTTTGCACACAAAAATAGCGCCAAATCATGCAATATACGATAAAAGCACCAGCTAAACTGAATACAAACATCTCGCTGCCAGCCTCGAAAAGCATCTCTAACCGTTCACTCATCATTTATGCCCTCAGCGGCGGCCGGTTACTGCCCCAGAATCTAAGTGACTGCGACGATACGACAGTTATCATTAATGCGATACGCCACATGCCCGAGGTCATCGACATCAGGGCGGCAGGCACGGCCATGCGTTTTATGACGGCCTACCTAAGCGTGATGCGCGGCACCCACGTCATTACCGGAACGGAACGCATGAAGCACCGTCCCATCGGCGTTCTTGTCGACGCACTGAGAAGGCTGGGGGCTGATATTGAATATGTTGGCGAAGAAGGGTTTCCACCGCTGCGCATCACAGGCAAATCGCTGACAGGCGGCATTTTGGAAGTGCCTGGCGACATTAGCTCACAGTATATCTCGGCCCTGCTCATGATCGGTCCTGTGTTAGAGGAAGGACTGGAGCTGCACCTGACTGGTGACATCATCTCGCGGCCCTATATCGACCTGACGCTGTGGATGATGCGAGAATTCGGAGCCGACGCGGAGTGGAGTGCCGGCGACACCATCAGCGTGAAGCCGCAACTCTACAACTGCCGCGACTATTTCATAGAAAATGACTGGAGCGGTGCGAGCTACTGGTACGAAATGGTAGCTTTGTCGAAAGACCACGACGCCACGGTGCAGTTGTCAGGACTTATGGACGGCTCTAAACAGGGCGACTCCGTGGTAAAGTACATCTTCAGTCTGTTAGGTGTGAAGACCATCTTCCAGTCGAAAAGAGAAGGCCGTCTGCAGACGGTAACGCTTAAACGTAGTGGACGCTGCGTGCCCCGACTGGAATATGACTTCGTCAATTCCCCTGACCTTGCCCAAACCGTTATCGTGACGTGTTGCGGACTAGGGGTTCCCTTCCACTTCAGGGGACTGTCAACATTAAAGATTAAGGAGACGGACCGCATAGAGGCCATGAAGCGGGAGATGTTGAAGCTCGGCTTTGTGCTGCAGGGCATCAACGATTGTGAACTGATATGGGATGGTACGCGGTGCCAACCCCTGCCCGACGCCGTCATCGGCACCTACGAGGACCACCGCATGGCCCTCTCATTTGCCCCCCTCAGCCTGCGCCATACCCTCACCATCAGTCAGCCACAGGTTGTGACGAAATCGTACCCTCACTTCTGGGACGACATAAAAAATGCAGGATTTGACATCACCGAAACATAATAAAACATGAGTTTTGCCGTTCTTTGTATAGGTGCTCTTGCCATACTGGGCATCGTGGCTGCCGCAGCCTCCTACCTGCAAGGGGGAGACGACGTGGTAACGGCAGGACACGACTGCAGTTCATGCACGTCCGCCAACGACGGTTCGTGCAAACTGCACTGCCTGATGGAAGAGAGGAAAGAGAAAGAATGCGTAGAACGACATACCTCTTTATAATAGCTGCCACCATGCTGTTGGCGGTGGGCTGCTCTACGAAGAAAAACACTTCGCAGACCAGAATGTGGCATTCGTTCACCGCACGCTACAACACCTACTACAATGGTTCGCAGGCGTTCATTGACGGGTCATTGGAAAAGGAGAAGGGCAACAAAGACAACTATACCGAGATGCTGCCCCTCTATACGGTAGGCAACAAGAAAAGCCGCGAGATAGGCAAGGGACAGTTTGACCGTGCCATCGAGAAGATGGAGAAGACCATCAAACTGCACAGCATCAAGGCCAAGCCCGAATGGAACAAGTCGGGGCGCAAGACTGCCAAGGACCGCGAATGGCTGGGGCGCAAGGAGTATAACCCGTTTCTTTGGAAAGCATGGCTGCTCATGGGCAAGGCCCAGTTCCAGCAGGGTGCTTTCGACGAGGCTGCCTCTACATTCTCATACATGAGCCATCTCTACCAGACACAACCCATGCAGAACGCCATTGCCCGTGCATGGTTGGCCAAGTGCTATACCGAACTAGATTGGCTCTACGATGCCGAGGACGTCATCCGTGGCATGAACCGCGACTCCATCCACTATCGCTCGGTGAAGGACTGGGACTACACCTATGCCGACTACTACATCCGTAATGGCGAATATGAGAAGGCCGTCCCCTACCTCCAGAAAGTCATTAAACACGAGCGGCGCAAGACACAGAAGGCACGCGAGTGGTTCCTGATGGGACAGATTCAGACGATTCTCGGCAACAGAGATCAGGCCTACCGCGCATACCAGCGCGTGGTACGCCAAAGTCCGCCCTACGAACTGGAGTTCAATGCGCGCATCGCCCAGACCGAGGTGATGGCCTCTACCAACGGGCGCGGTATGATCAGCCGTCTGAAGCGCATGGCCCGCAACGACAACAACAAGGACTACCTTGACCAGGTCTACTATGCCATCGGCAACATCTATCTTTCGCAGAAAGACACCCTCCAAGCCATCGGTGCCTACGAGAAGGGCAATGAGAAGGCTACTCGCAGCGGCATCGAAAAGGGCGTGCTACTACTCAAACTTGGCGGACTGTACTGGGACAAGGAGAAATACGCTGACGCCCAGCGCTGCTATGGCGAAGCCATCGGACTGTTAGACAAGGACCGCCCCGACTACGAGCAGTTGTCGAACCGCTCGAAGATGCTCGACGAACTGGTGCCCTTTACCGAGGCCATCCACCTGCAGGACTCGTTGCAGGAACTGGCAAAGATGCCTGAGAAGGAGCGTCTGGAGGCCATCGACCGCGTGATTGATGCCCTGAAGAAAAAGGAAAAGGAGGAGCGCGACAAGGCTCTGGAGGCCGAGGTTGAGAAAACACTCCAACAGCGAGGCGCTACAGGCAACCGCACCAACACCCCCAATCGCCCGACGGCGCCCAACGTCGCCCAGCAGGGCAATGGCCAGTGGTACTTCTACAATCCTATTGCCGTCAATCAGGGTAAGCAGACGTTCCAGCGGCAATGGGGCAAGCGCGAGAACACCGACGACTGGCAGCGCGCCAACCGGACTGTGGTCAACCTTCAGGCTAGCATGGACACTCCTGAAGCGCAAGAAAGCATCGACAGCATAGGCGGCACTCAACCTGATAGCGCTTTGGCCGACGTTGAACAGCCTACCGACTCTGTAGCCAACGACACTTTGGCCAACGACCCGCACAACCGAGAATACTATCTGGCTCAGATACCCTTCACAGAAGACCAAGTTGCCGCCTCTAACGACATTATCAAGGACGGTCTGTTCCATGCCGGCATCATCTTCAAGGACAAGCTCGGCAACCTGAACCTGAGCGAAAAGCATCTGCTGAGACTCACCGAGAACTTTGGTGATTTCCCGCAGTTGGATGAGGCTTGGTATCATCTTTTCCTGCTCTACTCTCTTCAGGGGCGCACCGACAAGGCCAACGACTGCCTTTCGCATCTGAAAGCCGACTTTGCCGAGAGCCAGTGGACCATTCTGCTCTCCGACCCCAACTTCACCGAGAACCAGCGCTTCGGCGTACACATCGAAGACTCGCTCTATGCCGCCACCTACGATGCCTTCAATGACGACCGCTATCAAGAGGCACAGGCCAACGCACGGCTGGCCATCGAGCGGTTCCCGTTGGGCCAGAATCAGCCGAAATTCCTGTTCATCAGCGGTCTGAGCAAGCTTAACGAGGGCGACGGCAACGGCTGCGTCGAACTGCTGAAGCAAGTAGTCGAAAAGTACCCCCAGAGCGAGGTAAGCGAGATTGCTGGTATGATTGTGAAAGGCGTACAGGAGGGGCGTCCACTACACGGAGGGAAGTTCGACTTGGGCGATGTCTGGTCGCGACGCGACATCGCTATGGTTACCAATGACTCCACGGGCACCGACTCGCTATCGGCCGAGCGAAACACCAATTTCCTGTTCCTCCTCGTATATGAGCCCGACTCCGTCAACGAGAACCAGCTGCTCTTCGAAATGGCGCGCTACAACTTCACCAACTTTCTGGTGCGCAACTTCGACCTGAGCATTGAACAGGAGTACGGTCTGCACCGCATGCTCATCAGCGGATTCCTCAACTACGACGAGGCTCTGCAATATGCCCGCAAACTGCATGGTGCTGAGACCATGAAGGCTATCTTGAACCACTGCCACAGCCTCATTATCAGCCAGCAGAACCTTGCCCTCATCGGCGCCCGCTACAGCTATGACGACTACCAGAAGTTCTACGAGAAGACATTTACACCACTGAAAATCAGCAACGAGCAACTGCTCAACATACCCGAAGTCACCCAACAGCCTGAGGAGGAGGAGGACGAAGAGGATGTCCCCGCCGAAGAGGCTGACGATGCCGACGACACCCCAGAGCAGGGCGGAGACCTCGACTTCGGTGAAGATTTCTGGTAATAATACAAAACGTAAAAATATAAACGGAAATATGACAAACGGAGTATTGCTTTGGGTGGACGACGAGATAGAGCAACTGCGGGCACACCTGCTGTTTCTCGAGAAGAAAGGTTACGAGGTGGTGACTGTCTCGAACGGCACCGATGCCATCGACCAGTGCCGTGAACGCTCCTTCGACCTCGTGCTGCTCGACGAGCAGATGCCAGGCCTCAGCGGACTGGAGACGCTGCAGCGCATCAAGCAGCTGCAGCCCGCCCTGCCCGTGGTGATGGTGACCAAGAGTGAGGAGGAGAACATCATGGAGCAGGCTATCGGCCAGCAGATTGCCGACTACCTCATCAAGCCTGTCAACCCCAATCAGATACTGCTGACGCTGAAGAAGAACATCCACCGCCGCGAGATTGTGACCGAGGTGACGCAGAGCCAGTACCAGCAGAGTTTCCAGCAGATTGCCATGCAGATCATGGACTGCCAGACGTGGCAGGACTGGACCGAGGTCTACCGCCGGCTCGTCCACTGGGAGCTGCAGCTCTCGTCGACCGACAGTTCGATGACCGAAATGCTGCAGATGCAGAAGGAGGAGGCCAACCTCGGCTTTGCCAAGTTCGTGAAGAAGAACTACATGTCGTGGGTCGACGGTAAGGACGCCCCCCTCATGTCGCACCGCTTCTTCAAGGAGCGGCTTTTCCCCCTGCTCAACGCCAAGCAGAAGGTGTTCCTCGTCGTGCTCGATAACTTCCGGTACGACCAGTGGCGCATGCTGGCACAGGAGTTGGGCGACCAGTTCGACATCGACGAAGACCTTTACTGCTCCATCTTGCCAACCGCCACGCAGTATGCCCGCAACGCCATCTTCTCGGGACTCATGCCCGACCAGATAGCCCGTATGTTCCCCGACCTGTGGGTCGACGAGGATGAGGAGGAGGGCAAGAACCTGAACGAGGCGCCGCTCATACAGACGCAGATAGAGCGCTACCGCCGCCACGACACCTTTTCTTATAATAAGGTGAACAACTCGCAGGATGCCGACCGACTGATGCAGCAGCTGAACCAGCTGAAGAAGAACGATCTCAATGTCGTCGTCTTCAACTTCATCGACATGCTCAGCCACGCCCGAACAGAGAGCCGTATGGTGCGCGAGTTGGCCAACAACGAAAGTGCCTACCGCAGCATCACCCTCTCCTGGTTCCGCCACTCGGTCATCGCCGACTTCTTCCGACAGCTGGCACAGACCGACTACAAGGTCATCGTCACGACCGACCACGGCTCCATACGCTGCACGAGGCCTGTCAAGATTGTCGGCGACCGCAACACCAACACCAACCTGCGCTACAAGCTGGGCAAGAACCTGAGCTACAACGACAAGGACGTCTACGTCATCCGCGAGCCGCAGAAGGCGCAGCTGCCATCCCCCAACCTGTCGACAAGCTATG
>CADCEQ010000023.1 GCA_902800435.1 uncultured Prevotellaceae bacterium
CTATATGCAGTTCCTGCTGAACTTGCAACCAGAAGAAATCGTGCTTGAACCGATGGACATTGATGAAATTAACCGTATGGCATCAGAGTTCCTGGGACACCAATCAGCTCAGTAAAGAATCGGCGGGACAGGTTTTTGATTCCTCCCGCAATAAATGTCGATAAAGGATGGCATCGGAGATTCATAGTCAACCGGGTGGTCGTGCGGCGTGATACTTGAGCCTTGCATCCTTGAGCTTTGCTGAGCATGAGCCGTAAGTCGGCAGGTTGCTCCGAGGCCCCAGGATCCATTAGAGAAATCCGATTCGCCCTACAAATTCAGATGCCATCCATAAGAGTGCTTACGCGAGTTCTGTCAAGAAGTTCAGACCTTGAATCTCCATGTCAATCTTGCGCAGACGACCAGAGTAGTCGTCAATCTGTTTGCTGAGTTGCTTGACGTCGATGACGCATTCCTGCCGTATCTCTGTGCGAGAGTAGCGGCTCGTGAGGCTAGTTGCCTCGCTGTAGATGTTGCGCAGTATGCCTATGCGCATCGTCAGCGTGTCTTTCTTTGCCATCAGCTGTGTAATCGACAGTCCCTCTGCGTTTTTCGTGTTGATGTTTGTGAGGTTGATGCGACCGATGAGTTCCTCGAGCTGAATGAGGCAACTGTGCAGTTCCTTCATGAGTTCGATGGGATCCTCAAGCGGCTCCTCGTCTTCCTGTACCCTCACGTTGCTGTTGATGCGCTGTTCCAATTGCTGAATGCGCTTCTGCAAATCCTTGCGAATACTTAATGCTTCTGCTAGTTTCATATGTTTACTTTTTTATCTGTGATGAATGTTTTTTGTTCTTTCCGAATGCAAAGATATCAATAGATGGGAATAATTAAAGTAAAGTTATACATATACATCATGCTGTTGAGGGTGTCGGTGGTGTCACAGCGGGCCTCTTTTGTTACACACTCCCTTGTTCAGACCACCCCTGACCCCTCCTGACTCAGGAGGGGAAATTGGAGGGAGCAGGATTCTCCCCCTGAGTCAGGGGGAGTTAGAGGGGGTCTGAACACGCGGCCGGTCTGCTTGTTCAGACCACCCCTAGCCCCTCCTAACTCAGGAGGGGAAAAGGAGGGAGCAGGATTCTCCCCCTGAGTCAGGGGGAGTTAGAGGGGGTCTGAACGGCCTTATGTCTTTGCCCCTGTTCAGACCTCCCCTAACCCCTCCTAACTTAGGAGGGGAAAAGGAGGGAGCAGGATTGACTCAGGAGGGGAAATCGGAGTTAGAGGGATTCTCCCCCTGAGTCAGGGGGAGTTAGAGGGGGTCTGAACCCGCGGCCGGTCAGCTTGTTCAGACCACCCCTAGCCCCTCCTAACTCAGGAGGGGAAAAGGAGGGGAAGAGGTTTTGTAAAGAAAAACGGTGCACAAAATTGCGGGTTTGTGCAGTACAAAAAAATAAACAGAAAAAAAGTGCCGTTTTGTTTGGAGCGACGCTTTTTTCTTCTTACCTTTGCAGATTGAACGGAAATGCTGCAAGAACGGGTCGGACCCCTGAAACGGGGCGGCCGACACTGCATGAGAATGCGTGGTTCTTGCCACCGATTCGCCCAAGGCAGGGCGGGTCGTTTTTTCGTTTATGGTAGTAATCGAACTCCTAAAAATCCTCATGAGCAACAGCACCAGCAACCCCCAGAAAGCCGTCAGCCCCGCAGAAATTGTGGAGTGCGTGAGGTCGTGTCTGAAGGCGAATGGGCTGGACAGCACCAGGAGCAACTTCGACGGTATGGAGCGCCTGCTGTCGAGACTGCCGTTCTGGGCTGAGGTGAAGCAGGCAACGGACGATCTGTTTGCCGAGGAGCGCAAGCGTGAGGAGGAGCTGGTATTGGCCCGCGCGCGTGCTGCTGCGCCTACCATCGTGCAGATGATGCCGGGCGCCCAGGCGGGCGTGCTCAACAGCATTCAGTTCAACGATACGGTTGGACAGTTTATAGAACATGTAGACAACATCAACAAACAGCATAGCTTAGATTGACGACAATGAGAAACGAGACTAACGACAATCGCCCTCAGCGCACTTACAACTTCAACGCGCCTATTGGGCAGTTTATTGACCATGTGGACACCATCAACTTCCGAATGGACGGCAACGGTGAGTTTCACTTTGGCAAGGTTGACAATATTCAGACGAAGAGGAAGGAGCTGAGCAACGAGCAGCTGGCGCGTGCCATAGAACGCTGTCAGAAGTATTTCTGGGGTAACAGCGCCTATGCCGTTGTGTTCTGTCTTTGCCGTGATGAGTACGACTCGAAGATGACTCAGATGGGGTTCGAGAAGATGGTGGAAGCGCTGCCTTACCAGAATGCCAGAGACTACAACTGTCCTTTGGGTACAATTGCCAATGCTTTCAGCGACAACCCGATTTTTCGTGAAAAAGCAGATAGTTGGGATGACTTTAAACCCTTGCCGCGCATCATAAAGCTGCGTGATGAGCTGCGTAAGGAATTAAAGTTATAGGAATAGTTATATAAGTTCTATAGGTGTCTAAAGCTTCTTTAGGCACCTATTTTTTTGTCGTACCTTTGTCATTGGAAATCAGCCAGGAATGGGACTCGATAAACTCCCGGACCGCTGGTTCCACCTATTTACATTATTAACAATTAAAACTATTAGCAGTATGACAAAGAGACAAGAAAAGGAAGCCAACAGAGAGGTTGGCAGCGTGAACAAACAGGAGCAGCGGATGTCGTCGCTCGACATTGCCGCCATCACTGGAAAAGAACACAAGAATGTGCTCAGGGCCATCCGCGAGATGGAGCCTGCTTGGGAAAATGAATGTGGGCTCAAATTTGAGCTCACATCGGAAAGGGTGAAGATGCCGCAGGGCGGCGTGAGGCTGATACCCGTTTTTCGTCTGACGAAAACTGAAAGCCTGTACGTGGCCACGAAGTTCAACGACGAGGCACGCGCCCGACTGGTGCTGAGGTGGGAGCAGCTGGAGCTGGAGCGGCTCGACCGGCAACACGCCCAACGCGAGCCGAAGCTGCTGGAGACTGAGCAGGAACTGATGAGACGGACTGACGAGATTCGCCGGGGGCTGATAGCTGTGGAGAACGCGCCGAGCGACGGCTGCATGACCGTGAGCCAGATAGCGCAGATGCTGGGAACGACGGTGAAGAAGCTTAACAAACGGCTTGTGAAGGAGGGTTTACAGTACTGGAAAAGCGGTGGCTACAAGCTGACCAAGCGCTACGCTGAATGTGAGTATGCGAAGGAACGCAAGTTCCACTACTACGCGCTGGACGGTGAGAAGAAGGAGCGCAGCTATCTGGTCTGGACGCCTGCAGGCATGGAGATGATGAGAACCATATTGTAAAAACGCGTTTTGAGAGTTAGAACAAGAATGATGAGGACAACGGAGATTCTGATTGAGAAACTGATGGAGATGGAGGGGCTCAGGCTGGAGGCCTACCGCGACGCTGCAGGGGTGCTGACGATTGGGTACGGACACACGAAGGGGGTGCGCGAGGGCGACCGCATCTCGGCCTACTGGGCGAAGGAGCTGCTGCGAGAGGACGTGGAGGAGGTGGCACAGGACGTGCTCTCGCTGGGCGTGGCTCGCACGGAGGGACAGCTTGATGCGCTGACGTCGTTTGCGTTTAACGTGGGGTTCGGGCGCCTGTGCCGCTCGACGCTGCTGAAGACGATTCGCCGGGGCGGCAGCCGCAACCAGATCAGGCGGGAGTTCAAGCGGTGGGTGTATGCCGACGGGAAACGGCTCCGAGGGCTGGAGAAGCGGCGCGAGTGGGAAGCGAGGAGATTCTTTGAACGTTGAACGTTGAACGGGGAACGTTGAACGGTGAGGGGTAAAGGGTGAAAAGTGAAAAGTGAAAAGTGAAAAGTGAGAGAAGATTTTATTATGAGGAAATATGTTGACATTTCCATGGAGGCGCTGGAGCGGCTCGTGGACGGAAAGAGAGTGGAAGGTTCACTTCGCAGAGACGAGTGGACGGGTGTGATAACCTTCAGGGCGTACAACCGCCAGCCGCGCAGGCACAGCCGCGACAGGCTTCTGAGAAAGCTGCCGTGGGGCTGGGTGAAGGAGTCGATAGAGCGCGTCAAGGTGTTTGGCAGCTTCCCCAAGGCTGAGGGTACGACCACCGTGATGGGGATGATTGACGGGCACACGCGCGAGGCGAAGGACGCGCTGATTGACCGCGAACTGGACCTGATTGAGTTTTGCTGAGCAAGGAGGGCAGGAAGATTATGTCGAGAATTGACTTAGGCGACAACATGAGGAATCCCAAGACCGTGGCAGCCACGGTCGAGGGCTTCTACATGCGGGTTGACAGCGAACAGACGGGCCGCATCTGCGCCGAGCTGGCCGACGCCCTGGAGCAGCACCTGAGGGGCGGGCTGACGAAGGAGGAGTATAAGGCGCGGAAGGCTGAGCTGAAGCTGGGCGACGGCTTCTACACGCCCCACGCCCACTTCAAGCGGGGCTACAAGAGCTCGGAGGGCGAGCCGGTGGACTCGGGCAAGGCGGTGATTGACCTTGACGGCTGCGGGGGCTTCGCCGAGCTGTATGAGCAGCGACTGAAGGGGCGCGAGCGGCAGCTGGGCATCAACATGGTGAACAGGTCGGTGAGCGGCACTGGGGGCCACGTGCTGTTCGACATTCCCGAGGGGCTAGACCGCCAGCAGGCGCAGGCGTGGATGGCCCACGAGATGGGCGACGTGGACTACGACAAGGCGGTGCATGAGCGCGAGCGCGGCATCTACCTGCCGTGTCGGGAGTATATCCTGTACATCGACCATGAACTGATGTTCGGCGACGAGCTGCACGGGGCCAGGCTGAGCGACGAGGAGCTGGCAAGGTGGACGAAGCCTGCGGCCGGCGAGACGAAGCCCGCGACGCCCAGGGCGCAGCAGGAGCCGGAAGCTACGGAGCCCTCTGCCAGGGCGCTGGCTGCCTTCGACGAGACGCTGGCCATGACGGGGCTCGACCTGGAGACGCTGAACAGCGAGGGCGTGCGCCACAACACGCTGAAGCTGCTGCTGCCGACGCTCTGCCAGATGATGCCGCAGGAGGAGCTGATGGGCGTTCTGCTGCTGAAGATGCCCGACTACTCGAGGGAGGCTGACTGCCAGGCGCTGGTGAGCAACTTCTATGAGAAATATGTCGACCAGAACCGCCCGATGAACCTCAGGCAGAAGGAGGTGTTCCTGCGCTCGCTGAAGGCGGGGATGGCTCAGGACGACCCGCTGGCCGAGCAGGGCCAGACGGCGGGCACGTGCAGCAAGGGGCCGACGCTCACCATCGACGCGCAGAAGCTGCCCATAGGGCTGAAGGAGAGCCTGAAACCCTATCCTGAGAGCATGTGGCCGCCATTGGTGGTGGGACAGATGCCGGCCCTGATGGCTCTGGCCGACGGCGTCAGCTACCGCTACTGCGACGGCAAGACGGGGCAGCTGGGCGGCATGGCCATCGTCATGGGCGAGCAGGCGTCGAACAAGTCGGCCATCGAGGACGCCATTGAGCGCTGGCTGACCGAGGTGCGCCAGGAGGATGCGGCCGTGAAGAACAAAGAGGATCAGGTGCGCGATGCCAACAAGCGGCGCAAGGCCAACGAGCGTGCCCAGGAGGCTCCGGCAGGCGTGGTCAGGGTGGTGCCCATCACCATCTCGTGCTCGAAGCTGCTGAAGCGTCTGAAGCAGTCGCAGGGCCACTGTCTGTACTCCATATCGACGGAGGCCGAGACGCTGCTGAAGACGAACAGCGGCGGCTCGTGGGCCGAGAAGTGGGACATCTACCGCAACGCCTTCTCACGCGAGTGGTGGGGCACGGACTACAACTCGGACCAGTCGGAGAGCGGCGACGTGCACGTGGCCTACAACTGGACCATTCTGGGCACGCCGCGAACGGTGATGAAGATGTTCAAGGGCAGGAACGAGTCGAACGCTGAAAACGGCCTGTCGAGCCGTCTGATGCTGTCGGAGATGCCCGACACGATGTTTGCCCCCATCACCGTGTTCAGGGAGCTGAACGAGACCGACACGAACCGCATAGTGCAGGCTACGTCACTGCTGCGCTCGGCCTCAGGCTTCTACGACACGCCTCGGCTGCGCAAGGCCATCAACCGCTGGCTGGAGGAGAAGCGCGTGGAGTCGTCGCTCGACATGAACGTCATCAAGGACCGCTTCCGCCGACGTGCGGGCGTGATAGGATTCAGGTGCGGCGTGGTGTTCATGCTGCTGGCGGGCAAGGAGTCGAACGCATGTATCGACTTTGCCGTCAGGATGGCCGAGTACACGCTGCAGATGCAGCTCAAGGTGTTCGGGCCGCTGCTGGCCAGACAGTATGCCGGCAACGACGACAACCCCATGGGCGGCAGCGTCAACGGCAGCATCTACGAGCGGCTGCCGTCGCCGTTCAGCATGCAGGACCTGCGGCGGCTGAAGGGCTCTGACTTCAGCGACAGCGCGCTCTATACCATCATCAGCCGCTGGAAGAGCGAGGGCTGGGTGGAGAAGGTGGGCAAGAGCTGGAACAAGCGGCGCCAGCCCACCCCCTGAAAAATCTTACAATCTTACAATCTTACATTCTTACAATCTTACACGGGCGATAGGCGCGTTTCCCACTCGGAGCTATTCGGCGGGTTTCAGCAGCTTGTCGCCCGTGCGGCTGATGAGCTCACGACGATAGGCCTCGGGATAGCCGGGACGCTGGACGCGGTCGCCAAGACCATACTTGCTGCGCTTGAAGTTGCCCTTCTCGTCGACAGGACGAACGGCCATATCGTTGTGGCGAACGATGAGGAACGTGGCCAGCTGGCGCCAGCGCTGAATCATCTTGTCGGCCTGCATACAGGTATACTTGGTCAGGAAGTCGACGCGGTCGGCGCCTTCCTTGGACAAAGCGGTCTGCTCAATGCTATTCTGCACGAAGAAGTAGGAACTCTCGAGCGAGTCGCGCACCTGCTTGAGGTCGGGGAACAGGGCTGAGTAGCGGGGATAGACCATGTTCGAGACCCAGTTCTCAACCCAGAAGGCGTTGTCCATCGAGAAGGTGACGTCGTCGGCTCCACGACCGCTGTAGCAGTCGGGCTGACGGGTGGCGCAGCAATAGACGGGGGTGTAGGCCACCATGTTGCAGTCGTCGTTGCCGAACCAGAAGCAGCCGCCAATCTCGCGAGGCAGCCAGGAGCGCATCTGCGAGACGAAGGTCCAGGCGGTCTGCTGGGTGGAGGTGGGACGCTCGTTGAAGCACTTCTTGCCGTCGACCTCGAAGTAGAGGGGCGTCACGCGATAGGGCATCTGCCAGATGCCGCCGCCGATGTCGGACTTGTCGGCAGACTGGTCGGAGACGTCGAAGGGGGTGCCTTCGAAGTGGTCGCGCATGGCCGCCTGAACGTCCTGAACGGTCAGCAGGCAGTTGGGCTTCACCCAGAGGGGCATCGGCTCGGCATTGGCGTCACGACCCTCGGCCCAGGGTATGTAGCGGTCCATGCCGTCGGCATAGCGGTTGAAGAACTGCCAGACGCGGGCATCGCAGATGCGGCGGCCTGAGAAGTCGGGCTTGGCGTAGGCTGCATTGTAAGAGAAGTCAGCGTCATTGCCCTCGTACCAGCCCATCTTCTTGGCATACGAGACGACATTCTTCGACCACAGGACGGTCTCCTGCCCCTTCTTCTGCTTCTTGGCGGGCATGAAGGTGGTGATGCGGCTCTGGTTGGCGTGACCGCAGATCATGTCGTCGGGCACGCGCATGGCCACCCAGACGGTGCGCTCCTTCGAGACGGTGCGGTCGGCGGCACAGCCCATCATCTCCATGATCCAGGCCTCGTTGGGGTCGCAGATGGTGAACGTCTCGCCCTCGGAGCAGTAGCCGTACTGCTCGACGAGCGTCGTCATCACCGTGATGGCCTCGCGGGCGGTCTTCGCGCGCTGCAGGGCGATGTAGATGAGCGAGCCGTAGTCGATAATACCAGTGCTGTCGACCATCTCCTCGCGGCCGCCGAAGGTGGTCTCGCCGATGGTCACCTGCCACTCGTTGATGTTGCCGATGACGTTATAGGTCTCAGCAGCCTCAGGAATCTCGCCGAGGTACTTGTTGGTGTCCCACTCATAGATTTTCCGCATCTCGCCCGGCTGGTGCTTGCCGGCAGGATAGTGATACAGATACATGAAGGCGCCGTAGCTGTCGGCATTGTAGCTGCAAATGACGCTTCCGTCGGCAGACGCTTTCTTGCCGACAATGAAATTGGTGCAGGCCATTGCTCCAGCCGCAGCCATCAGCATGGCAGATAATAAGATATGTCTCTTCATTTTGCTAATAGATAAATGTTGTTTCGTAGGTTTGTCTGTTCAGTAGATGGTCGAACACTTCGAAGCACAGACGATGGGAAGTGCCCGTGCGACGAAGCCACGACTCACGCAGCTCGCAAGCGAAAGTGGTGGTCTTCTCAATAGCGTCGAAGACGACGAAACGACCGTCGACAGTAGCCTTCCACGTGGAGACACCACTTTCCGCATCAGCGACGTTCAGTCTCAAGACATCGCCCGTCAGAGTGATCGGGGCAACGGTGGGAGGCTGGTCGTCGTAGGCCAGCTGATAGCAGCTGCCCAACTCGCGGATACGGCCTGTAACCCAACCGTCTTTATAATATGTTTCACCTGTGCTGCGGCCGCGCTCGTCGATGATATAGAGCTTTGTCAGGTCATAATCACCAGGATGAGGCGGACGGATACAGAGGCTCAGCCAGGCATCGCGCATCAAGGGCAGCGATGTGGCCGAGAACTGACAGGCGTCCGACCAACCGTCAGGATTGCGCGTGACGATGGGGCTGACTAGCGTATCGGCTGCTACAAGACCGTAAGGGACTATGAGCTGAACGCCTGGGCGGCTGATGCTGTTGGTACGGTTCCAGCGGAGGAGAGAAGCCCCCTCCGACCTCCCCTGTTTAGGGGAGGCAACTGATGCAGCAGTCCCCCTTACCGTAAAGGGATAGCGGACTTCGTTGCCCTTGTAGTCGCGGAGGACGTATTCGAGGTGGTAGTCGCGCTCCTCGTTGAAGTCGACGATGCCTCGATTGCTGTCGGCAGTGAGGAAGGGCAGCGTGTTGCCTGGTTCGATGAACGACTTCATGTACCAGCGGCGGGTGTGGAGCCAATGGTCGTAGTAGCCCCAGGAGTTGACCATGCGGTTCATGCTGACTGGAATGTCGTCGACTGTGCTATGGAACACCTGCTCGCCATCAACGAAGAACTGCGTCTCGTGAATGCCGTAGTGATTGTAGGAGCCCTGCATGTAGTCGTCGGCCCAGACGGCGAAGCCGACACGGCCCCAGGCAGTGTGATCAGGTGAAGGGTGAAGGGTGCGCTCGAGCTTGCTCGCTTTGCTTGCAAAGAAGGGTGAAGGGCTGCCGTTGAACGTTCCGCCTTGGGGGATGGCCATAATGTCGTGAATCTGAGGGGGAACGGTGTCCTGGATGAAGTCATTCAGGAACTGGTAGGGGTCGAGCATGTTCCACGTGCGCGTGTCGTGGATTTCGAGGTGCAGGTGGGGTGCCGTCGAAGCACCAGTGTTGCCGCTGAGAGCGATGAACTGCCCTTGGCTCACGGGTACGTCGAGCGGCGTCAGACGGGCATCAGCCTCGTTGGTGCCGTGACTGTACTGATACTTACGGAGGGCCCGCTTGATACGCGGCGAGAACGACTTCAGGTGGCAGTAGACAGACGTCTGGCCCGTGGGATGGGTGATGTAGACGGCATTGCCAAAGCCCTCCTTTCCGACGGTGATGCGCGACACATAGCCGTCGCCAATAGCGTAGATATGCTTGCCCTCGACGCCCTCAGTGCGTATGTCGAGCCCGCCGTGAAAATGGTTCGGCCGCGGTTCACCAAAGTTCCCCGCCAGCGAGATTTCATAATCCACTGGCGGGGTAAATATGCTTAGTAGTATACTCAGGACGGTGCTTAGCATGCCTTAAACGACATATCAAGGCCATTGACGCTGTGAGTCAAAGCGCCGACGCTGATGAAGTCGACACCCTGCTCGGCATAATCGCGGATGGTGTCGAAGGTGATGCCGCCCGACGACTCAGTCTCGAAGCGGTGGTTGATGATGTCGACAGCCTTCTTCGTATCAGGCACAGAGAAGTTGTCGAGCATGATACGGTCGACGCCACCATGGTCGAGCACCTGCTGCAGTTCGTCGAACGAGCGCACCTCGATCTCAATCTTCAGGTCGAGGCCTTTTTCCTTCAGGTACTTGTGGCAGCGGTCGATGGCGTTGACAATGCCGCCGGCAAAGTCGACGTGGTTGTCCTTCAGCAGAATCATGTCGAAGAGACCGATACGGTGGTTGCAGCCGCCGCCAATCTTCACGGCCTGCTTCTCGAGCATGCGCATGCCAGGAGTGGTCTTGCGGGTGTCGAGCACGCGGGTGCCCGTTCCCTCCAGTCGCTTCACGTACTTATCGGTCATGGTGGCAATGCCGCTCATGCGTTGCATGATGTTCAGCATCAGGCGCTCAGTCTGAAGCAGAGAGCGCACCTTGCCCGTGACGATCATGGCGATGTCGCCTTTCTTCACCCTACTTCCGTCGCCCATCAGCACCTCCACCTGCATCGTTGGATCGAAGCGGCGGAACACCTCCTTGGCAATTTCCACACCTGCCAGTATGCCGTCTTCCTTAATGAGAAGATGGCTCTTACCCATCGCATCTTCAGGAATACAGCAGAGGGTGGTATGGTCGCCGTCGCCAATGTCCTCGGCAAACGACAGGTCGATGAGCCTGTCGACTAATTCTTCAACGCTCAGCATAGACCACTATTCATTAAAGAGGTAAACACCAAAGCCGATGCGGAAACCGTAGCTGGAGTTGTCGATGTCCTTGGTAGAGAGATTGAAGTACAACTCAGGCTCAACCGTTACGGTGCGGTTGAGGAAGAAGGCGTAGCCCAAAGAAATGTTAGGCTGGAAGTCCAGATCGTTGGTCATGTCGACCAGCTTGGCTCCTGCACCGAGGAATATACCGTTCTGCTCAATATAATAGCGCAGGCCGGCACCAATAGAGAAAATGCCGTCGGCATCTTTCATGTAGTTGTACGACACGTCGCCAAGTGCCAGAATATTGTCGGTCAGCAAATAGCCGCCCTTGGCACTGAGGTCGACGTGGAATTTCGACATCACGCTGCCAATATCGAAGCTCGACATGGAAGCACCTACATAGATTTTACCCTGTCCGAAGGGAGGTGTGTCGTAAGTTGACTGGGCGTTAACAGCCATTGTGGCCATGAGGCCGACAATCATAGTTAAAATCTTCTTTTTCATAGGGATAGAATTTTATTTGTTAATATTAGAGTTTTTACGATACCAGAAGGCAAACCACACCAGAGAAACCACACAGGCTACAGCTGCAACAATCCACGCATGATACTGACCCAGGCTGAACAGCTGCTCCGACAAGAGGAACGAAGTGCATACCGACGTCATAAAGACAGCAGGAATCAGCGTGATGATATACGGTTTCTTCTGCTGAACGAAATAGACAGTCACCGCCCACAGCATGAAGACGGAGAGCGTCTGGTTGCTCCAGCCGAACCAGTTCCAAATCTTTGCGAAGCCCGACTTGTCGGACATCTGCCAAACCAACAGGGAGATGACGGCGGCAAACATGGGGATACAGATATAGAGACGCTTGCGGATGGTTCGCTGTTCGAGCTTGACGAAGTCAGCAATGATCAGACGAGCCGAGCGCAGGGCCGTATCACCACTCGTAATCGGGGCTGCCACCACACCCAACAGGGCAAGAACGCCTCCAAAGACACCCAGCCAATCGTTACAGATGAGATTCACAATCGAGGGGGCATCGTTCTTGGCAGCAAGACCTCCTTCCATCAGTTCATAGCCTGGCGTAGGCTGGTCGTAGAAGAAATACATGGCCACCGTAGCCCAGATGAGGGCAACGATGCCTTCAGTAATCATCGCACCATAGAAGATGGGCCTGCCCATGCGCTCGCTCTTCATACAACGCGCCATCAGAGGACTCTGCGTAGCGTGGAAACCACTGATGGCTCCACAGGCAATGGTGATGAACAGACAGGGGAAGATGCTCTTCGGCGTCAAGGCAGGAACACTCAGTCCCTCCCAAATCTCAGGAATGTCAGGTTGCTTCACCAGCAGCATCACCAACAGGGCAGCAGCCATAAACAGCAGCGAGAAGGCAAAGAGCGGATAGACCTTGCCAATAATCTTGTCGATAGGCAGCATCGTGGCGATGATATAGTAGATGAAGATGATAATAATCCAGAACGTGTATTTTCCAAGGTTCTCAATGGCATAGGCTGGCTCCCACATGTCGCCCAGAATCTTGGCTGGACTGAACACGAAAACGGCTCCCACCATCATCAACAGGAAAACCGAGAACACCAGCATCACCTGCTTCGTGGTCTTACCCAGATAGCGGCCAATGATTTCCGGCTGGTTGGCACCTCCGAGGCGTATTGACAGCATACCCGACAGATAGTCGTGGACAGAACCTGCGAAAATACAGCCCAGCACAATCCACAGATAGGCAGCAGGACCGAACGCAGCTCCCATGATGGCGCCGAAGATGGGGCCTGTGCCTGCGATGTTCAGAAATTGAATCATGAAAATCTTCCAGTTGGGAAGCACAATAAAATCGACGCCGTCGGCCTTGGCCACGGCGGGCGTCACGCGGTCGTCTGGGCCGAACACTCGTTCAACAAAGCGTCCGTAGAGCAGATAACCCAAAACAAGAGCCACAAGACTCAGAACAAATGAAATCATTTTTCTATTAAGACTTTAAAGTTTTATGATGCAAAGTTAATACTTTTATTTGAGAAATGAAAAAAATATCGTAATTTTGCAGGCAAATTAAAAACAAATAACGAATTGAGAGCAAAAATCATCCTAATACTGGCACTTATGTGCCTGACTGTACAAGCCCAGAAGCATGAAGTGCGCGCCGTCTGGCTCACCACCATCGGCGGCATCGACTGGCCAAAGTCGCACAATTCAGCAGAGCAACGGCGCGAGATGACCCAGATTCTGGACCAGCTGAAGCGGGTGAACATCAACACCGTACTTATTCAGACACGCGTGCGCGCATCGACCATCTATCCATCGGCCATTGAGCCCTTCGACATGTGCCTGACGGGCACGCACGGCCGTAACCCAGGCTACGACCCCCTGAAGTTCATCGTCGACGAGTGCCATAAGCGCGGAATGGAGTGCCACGCCTGGATAGTCACCATTCCCGTCGGCAAGACCAACGAGGCACGCTTCAAGGAGTTCAAGCGCAAGAACCCGAAGCTGGCACGTAGCATCGGGCAGGACGGCTTCATGAATCCTGAAGACCCTGCTACGGGCGACTACATAGCACGTATCTGCGCCGAGGTGACACGCAACTACGACATCGACGGCATTCACCTCGACTACATCCGCTACCCAGAGACGTGGCCCAAGAAAGGAGCCAAGCCCCACGAGCGACGCCTCAACATCACCAGCATCGTGCGCAAGATTAACCAGGCCGTGAAGTCGCTCAAGCCCTGGGTCAAGCTGTCGTGCTCGCCCATAGGCAAGTCGGGCGACCTGAGCCGCTACCGCAGCGGCGGCTGGAATGCCTACAACGCCGTGTTCCAGGACCCGCAGGGCTGGCTACGCGACGGACTGATGGACCAGCTCTACCCGATGATGTACTTCCGCGACAACAACTTCTTCCCCTTCGCCCTCGACTGGCAGGAGCGTTCCTACGGCCGCACCATCGTCAGCGGACTCGGCATCTACTTCCTCTCGCCCCGCGAAGGCAACTGGACCCTCAACGACGTGAGCCGCGAGATGTACTTCGTGCGCCAGAACGGCATAGGCCACTGCTACTTCCGCTCGAAGTTCCTGACCGACAACACGCGAGGCATCTACGACTTCGCGCGACACTTTGACGACACGCCGGCACTCATTCCGCCCATGACGTGGGCCTGGAACGAAGCCCCCGACTCCCCTACCCGACTCGACCTGAGCCGCGGCTCATCGACCGACCGTCTGACGTGGAGCGGAGCCGTCGACCGCTCGCGGGCTTCCTACCTATTATATAATGTGTATGCATCGACCACACCCGATGTTGACGTCAGCGAACCGCGCAACCTGATAGCCACCCGACTGCAGAGCCAGCAGCTCTACGTGCCGCACACCAACGGCCAGACCGTCTACTACGCCGTCACGGCACTCGACCGCTACGGCAACGAGAGCAGCCCCGTCTACACCGACGTCGCAACAGCAGCCTCTGGTGCCGCACCCGCCAGAAGGTCATTGAGCCCGAACGACACGCACATTCCTCCCTTCTACTACTTCTGGAGCAAGAAACAACAAAAGAAATACAACAAAACCCACTAAAACCCTGTAAAGACTATGGAAAGAACCTGGAGATGGTTTGGCAAGAAAGACAAGATTACGCTTGCCATGTTAAGACAAATCGGCGTTGAGGGCATCGTCACCGTCCTGCACGACGTGCCCCTTGGCGAAGTATGGACCCGCGAGAAGATTCGCGACCTGCGCGAGTATATCGAGAGCTACGGCATGCGCTGGAGCGTCGTCGAGAGCCTGCCCGTGGTGGAGACCATCAAGTACGGCGGCCCTGACCGCGACCACCAGATTGAGGTCTACAAGGAGTCGCTACGCAACCTCTCGGCTGAGGGCATTCACTGTATCTGCTACAACTTCATGCCCGTGCTTGACTGGGCACGTACCGACCTGCTGCACACGAATCCCAACGGCTCGACCAACCTCTACTTCAACTACGCCGAGTTTGCCTACTTCGACATCTATATCCTGAAGCGCGAAGGCGCACGCGAGGAATGGGCCCAGTTTGAATTTCCTGCCGGCGTAGGTCAGGGCCGCAACGTGCTGGCTGAGTGCGACGAACTGGCCAAGACGATGACGCCCGAGAAGGAGCACAAGCTCGTCGAGAACATCATCATCAAGACGCAGGGCTTCGTCAGCGGCAACTTCAGCGAGAACGACGAAGCGCCCATACAGAAGTTCCGCGACTTCCTCGACCTCTATAAAGGTATCGATAAGAAGCAGTTGCGCGAGAACATGAAATACTTCCTTGAGGCCATCATGCCCGTCTGCGAGGAGTGCGGCATGAACATGTGCGTTCACCCCGACGACCCGCCCATCGAGATTCTCGGACTGCCGCGCATCGTCCGCACCGAGGAGGACATTCAGTGGTTCCTCGACGCCGTGCCCAACAAGCACAACGGCCTGACGTTCTGTGCCGGTTCGCTCTCGGCTGGAGCCTATAACAACGTGGTCGAGATGGCCCGCAAGTTTGCCTCGCGCACCCACTTCGTCCACCTCCGCTCGTGCCACATCTTCCCCAACGGCGACTTCACCGAGGCCAGCCACCTGGGCGGACGTGCCGACATCATCGAGCTCTGCAAAATATTTGAGAAAGAGAATCCGCAGTTGCCTATGCGCGTCGATCACGGCATGACCTTCACCGACGAGCCCGGCGGCATCATGGACGAGTCAAGCCACGGCCACAATGCCGGCTACACGCTCCTTGGCCGAATGTTCGCCCTCGGTCAGGTACAGGGCATCCTCGCCACCGTCGACCGCGAACTGGGCCTCCCCTACAAGCAGCCCGGCTTCTTCGACTAAGCCAAAGTCGCCCGCTTACGATTGTTCCCACGCCCTTGTGTCGATTGTCACAGGCCGTGGGAACACTCTTTTGGCGCCGCCAGAGTAACTATGACTCCCCTTTTTTGGCGTTTTGTTTGGAAGTTTCAGAAATAATGCTTATATTTGCCGACGAAAAGAGAAAAAGAAAGGAAAAGTATGTGTACCGTAACACTTTCATACAATGAAAACAGTGCTTTGGCACGGCGTAAACTGGCAGCTCTGATGTCATCTGGTCTGTTTACGCAAGTTTCTGTCGACACTCCGCAGCCTACGCCGGAGGAAGTGGAGGCACACCGTCAGGAGGTGGAAGCATTCCTGAACCACTCCAAAAAGAGTATGTCACACATCATTGCGCGCTATTTATGAGATACCATCAGAGAGATATCGTCGAGGTGAATTTCCTGTTTCCAGACGGGACCTTTAAACCCCATCCGGCTATTATCGTCTCCAATGATATACTTCAGGAAGACGAGGACGGTTTGTTGTATCTTGTACTCATCACTTCTAACGACACCATCAATCCGCAGTACTCATATCCGCTGACGGACGACATGCTGATAGGTCATTCATTTGCGAAGCCAAGTTTGGCCAAGTGTCAGATAATTGCAGGATATGTTGAACGCGACATATTCCGCCGTCTTGGTTCCATCAAGGAGAAGTATTTCAATGAAATCGTCGATAAGACTATAGAATCGATATTCTAATATAAGGTGTCTGGCTCACAAGGGCTCAGAATTGTGAGTATTGAAATACTCCTTACAGTATGCACTCATTGTGCTGTCATACTTTTCGCTACAGTCTTTGTCGTTCATCAAGGTATGTCCTGAATTCGGAAACACAATGAGATTGTATGGCTTGCCCAGGCTGTCGTACTTTGCCTGAAGAGCATGATAGTGGTCGGGCTTGACCAGCCAGTCTTTCTCGCCATAAGCAAAGATGGAAGGCAGGGCAGTAGAATCGTTGATATAGAATATGGGCGAGGCCTTCAGCTTGATGCTGTCGAGTTGTTCGCGCGTGAGGGCAGAGCCGTCCATGCGTTCTCCCGTGCAACTGAACACGAAATTCTCCACCTCTTCCGTCTTGGCATCACCGTTGTATGGGAACAGGATGCGAAAATCGGCTGGTCCGACCTTGATGGCTGCAAAGCGTATCGGAAGCGGATGCGAATGGCCGTAGGCATACATCATGGCCAGATGGCCACCAGCCGACGTTCCACCGATAGCCATCTGCCGTATATGAACGCCCTTACCGGCTGCCAAGTGTCCAATATGCCGTATGCAGGCATCGATTTCTTCAAGCATGGTAGGAAGCGAGACGCCTTGTTCATTCAGCAGGCTGTAGTTCATGGTGGCTGTGGCATATCCCCTTTGTACCCATTTATAACAGTCGCCATGATGCTCATACTTGTCGCCGCCTATCCACGAACCGCCATGCACATACAGAATGAGTGCCAGACTGTCCTTCGAGGCTGCATCGACGGGCAGATACAGATCGTAGGTGTTGTGCTCACGGCTCCCATAAGCGATGTCGGTAAAGCGCTGGCCGTAATCATCATGCCACTTGGGTTTAAGCACATACAGGGTGACAGCCCCTATGACGAGTAATAGCAGTACAACTCCGAACAGGCAGCCACAGCCTTTCTTAATTTTCTTATTCATTGTTGTTTATGATGAATCACGGTGAAGTTCTCATATTATTAACGCCTTACACCGGCATTTATTGCGGGGAGGAATCAAAAACCCGTTCCTATGATTCCGACTTAGCTTAAAAAACTATAATTATTACGCCAATTTGGTGTCATAATGAAGTAAATATTGTATATTTGCAGCAAAAACTGATGATTATGGCACAAGTATCAATGACCGTCCGCATGGACTCACAACTTAAAAAGCAGTTCAACGAACTGTGCAACGAAATCGGCATGAGCGTCAACACCGCTATCAATGTGTTTGCAAAGGCCGTAGTCATGAACCGTAAGATTCCGTTCGAAGTAAAGGCCGCTCCCAAGGCCGAGGCGATGAGCGGACTTGATGCATTCTATGCACTGAGAGCAGAGGTTGAAAAGAATCATCTTCCCGAATTAACACTCGACGAGATCAACGAGGTAATCCGTCAGGCTCGCGAAGAGAAGGATGCAAGAAATGGGAAGCGATGATTTACGCAGTAATTGATACTAACGTCATTGTCTCTGCTCTGTTTACACGTAATACTGAGGCGGCTACGGTAAAGGTGTTAGATGCAATGTTACAGGGCAAAATTGTCCCCCTGTTTAACGATGATATCATTGCTGAATATAGCGATGTCCTTCATCGGTCGAAATTTCATTTTACTCCCTCCTTAGTCCGTGCTTACATTGACAGAATCTGCAATTTGGGAATACGCTCAGAGCGCGTAATCAGTTCAGAACATTTCCCCGACCCGAAGGACATAGTGTTCTACGAAGTGGCGCTATCTAAAGATGATGCCTATTTGGTGACGGGCAATATAAAGCACTTCCCCAAGAAGCCGATTGTTGTAACCCCAGCAGAAATGCTGGAGATATTGAACCGATAATCAGGAGTCCACGCACATCATATTCTTATACAGCCACATTGTTCGGACGAAAAATGATCAGCGCAATTGCTCCGACTAAACCATGCACTTAGCCACACTAAAATGCAAACTTAGCCGCGCTAAAATGCCGCTTCAGGAGGGCTGAGGTGCCGCTATAGAAATAAATAGCCACGCTGTCAGCGGTGTCATCGTCATCGATTGGCAGTATTATTCATGCAACACGCTGATATATAGGCATATACGCAAATAGCGGCAGGCGATGACACCGATGACACCGATGACAGCGGGGGTATTTATATTTATTATGTGTATGTGGCGGGCGGCACCTCGGAAACGATGACGATGACGATGACACCGCTGACAGCGAGGGCATTTATTTTTCTATGTTCGCTGCTGTCGACTGCTCTTTGCAGAGCATTATATATATTATTATATATAATAATATATATAATGACTACTATTTCGGTCTATCGATGGAAATAAATAGGCCGGTGTCATCGGTGTCATCGTCAGCGGTGTCATCGCTTTTAGTGAACACTCACCTCAAGCGGAGCGGCGAGACCGCGGAGGAACCACTCTATGCGAGCTTGCCACTCCTGCGGCGTGCGCACGTCGTACTTCGACCAGGCAGAGCCGAAATAGTAAGTGTAGCGGTCGCCACGATAGTCGCTGAGTATGCCGAGGGCATGACCGCGATGGCGGCGGGTCTCGACGCTGCCGTTGGGGAAGAGGGCGGCAACATAGAGCGGCGCCTGGTGGACGCGGGGCTGGTCGGTGGGGTCGGTATAGTAGACGTAGTTTGAGCCGAGGACGACGGGCTCAGGGGCTTCGCGCTGAATGACGACACCCGAACAGAAGCTGACGGCATGGTCGAGTCCCTCATACCAGACGGTCATACGGTTGAAGTTCGACTGCTTGTCGAGCTGAATGATGCGGTGCTCCTCAACCTCGCAGCCGTCGACCTGCGTCTTGTTCTGCACCAGATGGACGGTGAAGCGCAGCGGACCGTCGTCGAGAATCTCATAGCGGTTGAAGACGTAGGGCATCACGATGCTGTCGCCGACCATCAGAGCCGGAGCGCCGCAGCCTAAGGTGGCACCCACCTTATAAGGGTCGAGTCCGCGCCCGTGGTCGTGATGGTAGCTGTTGATGCGGTAGAGCGAGTCGCCGCGCTGACGGTTGATGCGCCGCAGGGAGTCGACGCGCGGCATCATCACCACGTCCTCGATATAGTAGCGGTCGTCGACAACCAGCTCAGGCGTGTTCTTCGTCCACACGTCGATACCGTAGGAGCGCTCGCCTGTGCGGCCAAGGGCAGGGCCGTAGACGCGATAGGCGCCTCGGTCGTTCTCCCAGGCAAAGTCATCCTTGCGCTCGGGATGGAGGGCACCGTGACAGACGGTCTGGAACTTAGGCGGCTGGCCGGGCACGATGACGAAACGCGCCGTACCATGCGGGCGCACGGCAGCCTCGATGAGCAGCTGGCCGTCGTGGGTGAGCTGATAGGGCACGTCGAGGGCGGCTCCTTCGAGCACGCGGAAGGGGACGTCGTGGCCAGCTATATGGAAGGTGGGAAGCACGTCAGCAGTTGGTATGGCCACCACCTCATGGCGGAAGTCGGCTGTGGGGTTCTTCACTTCAACGGTCAGCGACTGGGCTGTAGAAGCGAGAAGTGAGAAGTGAAAAGCGAAAAGTGAAAGGAGCAGTCTATTCATTTCAGTTCGGTATTAAAGAAGTTCAGGCACTGGCGGAACAGGTGGTTGCGGGTGTTGCCGCCATAGATGCTGTGGTTGCGGTTGGTGTAGACGAGCTGGCGGAAGTCCTTGTCGGCCTGTACGAGAGCCTCTACATACTCGGCCGTGTTGCGGTAGTGTACGTTGTCGTCGGCCAGTCCGTGACAGAGCAGCAGCGCGCCGCTGAGCTTCGAGGCACGGGCAATGGGGTTCACCTCGTCGTAGCCCTGCTTGTTCTCGTTGGGTGTGCGCATGTAGCGCTCGGTGTAGACGGTGTCGTAGTAGCGCCAGCACGTTGGCGGCGCAATGGCGATGCCGCAGCGGAAGACGGGTCGGCCCTCCGACATCGACATCAGCGTGTTCCAGCCACCGTACGACCAGCCCCAGATGGCGATGCGGTCCTTGTCGACATACGGCTGCTGACCGAGCCACAGGGCGGTCTCCACCTGGTCGCGCGCCTCGAGCTCGCCGAGTCGCAGGTAGGTACACTTCTCGAACTCAGCACCACGTCCGCCCGTGCCGCGATTGTCGACACAGACCACGATATAGCCCTGCTGGGCCATGAGCTGCTCCATAATGGCACCGTTGCCGCTCATGCCGATGCCCCACTTGTTCTGTACCTGCTGGGCTCCTGGGCCGCCATACTGGTACATAATGACGGGGTACTTCTTCTGCGGGTTAAAGTCTTTGGGCTTCACCATCCAGCCCATGAGCTTGGTCTCGGGCGTGGTGAATACGAAGAACTCCTTCGTGCCCATGTCGTAAGAGGCGTATTTGTCGGCCAGTGCCTTGTTGTCGATGAGCGTGGTGAGCGTCTTGCCCTGATTGCTGCAGAGCGAATAGACGGCGGGATTGTTGATGTCTGACCAAGTGTGGACGAAGTACTTGAAGCCCTTCGAGAAGATGGCCGAGTTCCAGCCCTGCTTCGGCGTCAGGCAGTCGGTCTTGCCGTTGCTGTGGGAAACGAATACCTTCTGCTCGGTGGGACCTTCGTTGAGGGCGGCAAAGTAGACGTCGCCCGTCTGCTCGTCGTAGCCGTAGACGTCGGTGACGATGGTATGAGCGACACCGCCGAGTCGCTGCCCGGGCTTCTCCAGGTCGCCCACACTGCGCATCAGCTGGCCGTTGAGGTTGTAGACGTAGATGTGGTTATAGCCGTCGCGCTCGCTGGTCAGCACAATATGCTTGTCGGTGATCAGCGTCTGCGCCAGCACGTCCTCCTTGATGTACTTGTCGACCTTGTCCTCGACCACAAGCTGGCAGAGCGTCGAGAGCGGGTTGCACATATAGATGCGCAGGCAGTCCTGATGGCGGTTCATGGTGAACACGGCCACCTTCGTGGGGTCGCTGGTAGCCTTGATGCGGGGGATGTAGCCGTCGGCGTCGAGCGGCAGGTCCATCTTGCGCGTCTGATGGCTCTTGATGTCGTAGCTCATCACGCTAACGTCAGAGTTCTTGCCGCCAGGCACGGGATACTTGTAGGTGTAGAAGCCGGGATAGTCGGCATACTCCTGGCGCTCAGGAGCCATGCCCTTGAACAGCTGCATGGAGTACTGCTTGACCTGACTCTCGTCGAAGCGCACCCAAACGACCTGCTCGGAGTTGGCCGAAAAGACGAGCGCCGAGTTATAGCTGAACTCCTCCTCATAGACCCAGTCGGGAATGCCGTTGATGACCTCGTTGAACTTGCCGTCCTTGGTAATCTGACTCTCGGCATTGTCGTAGAGCAGCTTCACCAGATGGATGTTGTTGTCGCGCACGAAGGCGATGACATTGCCGTCGGGCGAGAATACGGGCGTCTGCTGCGGACCGCCGTCGCTGAGCGGCTCCAGCTTGTTGTTCTGGATCATATATATATAATAGGTGGCAGTGAACGAGCGGCGGTAAATGGGCTTCGTCTGCGTCTGGATGAGTATGCGCTTGCCGTCGGGACTCATGATGTAGCCGTCGACCCGACCGACCTTCGGCCCACGGGCTGTCTCGGCGTCGAAGAGCACAGCCGTCTGCTTGCCCGTGCGGAACGAATAGCTGACGATGCGCTTGCCGTCGTCGCTGATCTGGGCGTAAGTCTCACCATCGGCCAGTGGCGTCACAGCCGTCATCGACTCGCTGCGGAACGTGCCTCCAACGACGTCTTTCAGGCTGAGTTTCTGCCCAGCCAATACACTAACTGCCGTCATCGCCAAGGCAATGAAGGAAATGAGGATTCTTTTCATAAGTATTGTGTTTGAGGGTTATCTTATTCTGTCGGCGGCTCGGACGAGCTTCTCGTCGTCGAGAATGCCCTTGCGGGCCAGGAATATCAGGATGACGGCTACCATAGGCAGCGACTCCACAAGGCTGGCCTCGCCCTCGAGCACGGCTACGCCGATGTACCACGCGAGGAGGACGAACAAGCCGCCCAGACAGAGGCGGGCCTGAAAGATGCGCCGGTTGTACTGGAAGATGGTGTAGACCGACAATACTGCCGACGCAGCCAACAGCAAGTCGACCCACTGGAACAGGCGCACAAAGAAGCACACCACCACCAGAATGGCGGCCAGCAGCAGGAACAAAGTCTGTTTACGTTGTATCATATCCCTGCCTTATGCTCCAGCTGATTCCAAATCCTTGTCTTTCTGCAGATCCTTATACGGGTCGCGCCAGTAAACCTGGTTGTCGACAAACTCCTGAGTGGCCAGCAGCGAGGGCTTGGGCAGCTTCTCGTAGTAGCGCGAAATCTCAATCTGTTCGCGATTCTCGAAGACCTCCTCCAGCGAGTCGTTATAGCTTGCAAACTCGGCCAGCTTCTTGCTGAGGTCGTCCTTAATCTGCAACGAGATCTGGTTGGCGCGCTTGGCAATGATAGCCACACTCTCGTAGATGTTGCCTGTGTCCTTGCACAGGTCCATGACGTTGCGGGTAACGGTGTTTACCGGGGCTTTTGATTTCTTGTAATCCATCTTATTATTTACGATTTACTATATTTTCGATTTACGATTTACTATATTTTCGATTTAACTAATCCTTGGTTACCTTCTTGCATTTGGCAATGTAGCGCTCAACGGTGCTCTTCTCCTTCGACTCAGGAAATTCGTTCAGGAATCCGTAGCACTCGTCCTCAGCATCGCGGTAGCGCTCCAGCCGCTTCTCGTCGGAGCTGTTCTCGGCCAACTGGAACTTACTCTTCGTGATGAGCATCGAGAAATCCTCGCGCAAGTCGGTGAAGGGATATGTTTTCAGGGCATTCTCGGCTGTGATGATGCAAGCCGTGTAATTGCTCTCGTTGTTGGCATTGATGTTGCCGAAGTATCCGCCGAGGTTGTAATAGAGCTTGGCTGAGAGATATTCCTTCATTATCAGCTTGTCCTGCAGTTCGAAGAGCTTCTTCTGGGCATTTTCACGCAGGCTGGATTCGGGAAACTGATCAAGGAACTGCTGGTAAGCGTTAATGGCGCCGATGGTGGGCGTCTGGTCGAGGCGCGGCTCGGGAGCACTCTCGTAGAGCGACTCGCCGACGTAGAACGACGCCTTCTCAGCATACATGCCCTTGGGGTACGACGAACCATATTTCTTGAAGGTCTGCGAGGCACTCTCGTAGTCGCGGCTCATGTATTGTGCCATCCCGAGCATATAGAGGCTCTCCTGAGCGTTGTCACCACCCTTCAATGCCGTTACAAGCTCCTGCAGCAGATTGACGGCATGCACGTAGCGGCCCTCGGCAAAACACTGCTTGGCATACTCGTAGCGGTAGTCGTAGTCCGTCGACTTGTAGACCCTGTTAAATTCGCCCGCACAACCCGTCATCAGGAGTGCCGCGCAGGCTAAAATAAATACGTTTCTTCTCATTTAAGGTGCAAAATTACTGCTTTTCCACCGAATTACAAAGCGAATTAGAGAAAATTGCAGCTTTTACGGCGCAAATTGAAGATTTTTTGCACTTACGGTGCCCGAATGTGCCCTTTTTGATGTATCTTTGCACCCCGTATGGCAGCTTTTAAACTTACATCACAATATCAGCCGACGGGCGACCAGCCTGAGGCTATCAGTCAGTTGACCGAGGGTTTACGCCGAGGCGACCGCTCGCAGGTTCTGCTCGGCGTCACCGGCTCGGGCAAGACCTTTACGGTAGCCAATGTCATAGCCAATGCCGACAAGCCCACGCTCATACTGAGCCACAACAAGACGCTGGCGGCACAGCTCTACGAGGAGATGCGCGGATTCTTCCCCGACAATGCCGTCGAGTATTACGTCAGCTACTACGACTACTACCAGCCCGAAGCCTACCTGCCCTCGACCGACACCTATATAGAAAAGGACCTCGCCATCAACGACGAGATTGACCGTCTGCGCCTATCGGCCGTTTCGAGCCTGCTGTCAGGCCGCAAGGACGTCATCGTCGTCTCCAGCGTCAGCTGTATCTACGGCATGGGCAGTCCGGTGGCTCTTCAGGAGAATGTCATCGAGCTGCACTGCGGGCAGCGGCTCGACCGCAATGCGCTGCTGCGCCGGCTGGTCGGGGCCCTCTACGTACGCAACGACATCGACCTGCAGCGCGGCAACTTCCGCGTACGCGGCGACACTGTCGACATCGCAATGGCCTACAGCGAAGTGGTGCTGCGCGTCACCTTCTGGGACGACGAGATTGACCAGCTGCAGGAACTTGACGCCGTGACCTTCACGCCGATGGCTTCGTTCGAGGAGTACAAGCTCTATCCGGCTAACCTCTTCACGACGTCACAGGAGCAGACAAACATCGCTATTCGCCAGATTCAAGACGACCTGATGGCCCAAGTAGATTACTTTAACGAGATTGGCGACCCCATTAAGGCTCAGCGCATTAAAGAGCGCGTAGAGTACGATATGGAGATGATTAAGGAGCTGGGGCACTGCTCAGGCATTGAGAACTACTCACGCTACTTCGACGGCCGTCAGGCTGGCGAGCGCCCCTATTGTCTGCTCGACTTCTTCCCCGACGATTTTCTGCTCATTGTCGACGAGAGCCACGTCTCAGTGCCGCAGATTGGAGCCATGTACGGCGGCGACCGCTCGCGTAAGCGCAACCTCGTAGAGTACGGTTTCCGACTGCCTGCCGCCTTCGACAACCGCCCCCTGACGTTCGACGAGTTCCAGCAAATGGTCCACCAGGTCATCTACGTCTCGGCCACTCCTGCCGACTTTGAGCTGCAAGAGGCTGAGGGCGTGGTCGTCGAACAGGTTATCCGCCCCACAGGTCTGCTTGACCCCGAGATTGACGTACGCCCGACCGAGAACCAAATTGACGACCTGATGGAGGAGATTCGGCAGCGCAGCGAGCGCCACGAGCGCGTGCTTGTCACAACGCTCACTAAGCGCATGGCCGAGGAACTGACGGAGTACCTCTTAGGGCACGGTGTGCAGACAGCTTACATCCACTCCGACGTATCTACACTCGACCGCGTCAAGATACTCGACGACCTGCGACGCGGCACCTACGACGTACTCGTTGGCGTCAATCTGCTGCGCGAGGGCCTCGACCTGCCCGAAGTGTCGCTCGTGGCCATTCTCGATGCCGACAAGGAAGGATTCCTCCGCTCACACCGCTCGCTCACGCAGACTGCAGGCCGTGCCGCCCGAAACGTCAACGGCCGCGTCATCATGTATGCCGACACCATCACCCAGTCGATGCAGCTCACCATCGACGAGACCAATCGCCGCCGTACCAAGCAGCTGGCCTACAACGCGGCCCACAACATCACGCCGACTCAGATTATTAAAAGCATCACACAGAGCGCCTTACGACGTGAGGAACTGCCGCCCGACGTCCGCGAGCTGCAGCGCGCTACCTTCACTACCAGCACCGACATTGCTGTTGCTGCCGACCCCATTATCAGCCGCATGACGCGCCAGCAGCTCGAAAAGAGCATTGCCGAGACCACCCGTCTGATGAAGGAGGCTGCCAAGAAGCTCGACTTCCTGCAGGCCGCCCAGTATCGCGACGAAATCATTCGTCTGCAGCAGGAGCTGGAACTGAAGTGAGGCTTTCTTTTAATGGCATTTTGGAAACTTTAAGGCTATTTTCTTGGCAGTAAGAAAGAAATGCAGTAATTTTGCACGGTTAAAAACAAAAAAAGGAAAGAAATGAAGAAACTGATATTCGCAATGATGATGTGCCTGCCGATGGCCGCATCAGCACAGAACACATGGGAAATGCCCACACAGGCAAACAACAGCGACGCTAAGTATCTGGTGGGAGCCGTGCCCGTCGTCGACGGCAAGGTGACGTTCAAGACGACCATAGAAGCGCCGGGCAAGACGGCCGACCAAGTGGCCGACATCGTCAGGAAGTACATGAAGAAGATGACGACTGAGCCGGGACAGTTCGAGCAGAGCCGCATCGTGCTCGACGACTCGCTGAATCACCAGGTAATCGGCAGCTACCAGGAGTGGCTCGTCTTTAAGTCGACAGCGCTGGTGCTCGACCGCACACGACTGTTCTACAACCTCATTGCCGACTGCAAGGACGGCAAGGCCGACATCACGATGACGCGCATTTACTACCTCTATGAAGAGGAGCGCGACCCGCAGACACTGAAGGCCGAGGATTGGATTACCGACGAGGAGGGCCTGACGAAGAGCAAGGCCAAGCTGTCGCGCGTCTCGGGTAAGTTCCGCCGCAAGACCATCGACCGCAAGGACTATCTGTTCAACAAGTTTGCCGAGTTGCTGAAATGAGTAGGTACCACAATCTGGAGCCCTTTGAGGACACGGGCCACACGCGCCAGCTGCGCCAATGGCTGAACGTGCTGTTCATCCTTGGTGCTATTGTCGGCATGGCCTGGTTCACGTGGGGCGACCACAACACAGCCATCTACATCATGATTGGCGCTGGCGTGCTGAAATTTGTGGAACTGACACTTAGAATAGCAAAGCTATAGTATGAGGAAATACCTGTTTACCCTGTTTCTGCTGGCCGGACTTGCTCCTGTCAGCGCTCAGGAGTATATAGACGACGAAGGCAATATCACACAATTCGATGAGAACCGCAACTTCAACCCGCACAACAACGACACCACGCGGCAGAACAAGGAGGTTCCGAAGGGCATCTACGTCTGGACCATCGACCGCAAGTTCGGCGATATCCGACCTGCCGAGGTCGACACCCTACCCCACCTCTTTCCGAATACGACGCTGACAACGGGCAAGTACGGCGACTTCAACACGCTTGGCAGCAACTATACGGCGCGACTGAACCGCATCGTCATCGACCGCCCTGTGGGTGAGCAGTTTATCTTCACCGAGCCATACGACTTCTTCTTCAACGCCCCCGACAAGCTACACTATACCAACACGCTGTCGCCAATCACCAACCTGACTTACGACAACTGCGGCGACAAGACGAACGGCGAGGACCACTTGCGCGCCAAGTTTGCCGTCAATGCCGGCAAGCGGACAGGACTGGGGGCCGACATCGACTACGCTTACGCCAGGGGCTACTTCAGCGACCAGGCCACATCGCACTTCGGCACAACGCTCTACGCCTCTTATCTCGGCGACCAGTACAAGGCCCACATCATGGCCTCGCTCTACCACCAGAAGACTTCCGAGAACGGCGGTATCACCAACGACAACTACATCACCCACCCCGAGTCGTTCGAGCAGAGCTACAACGAGAACGAGATTCCCACCGTACTCTGGCAGAACTGGAACCGCAACGACCACCAGCACATCTTCCTGAGCCACCGCTACTGCATTGGTTTCTATCACAAGACGAAGATGACCGACGCTGAAATCAAGGCAAAGCAGTTTGCCCAGGAGTCGAAGAAGGAGAAGGAAAAGGAGGACGAACTGAAGGCCGACAGCCTGCAACTGTCCGTTGACGTGGTGGCAAACGAGCCGGTTGACTCCATGATGAAGACCGACTTCGTGCCCGTGACGAGCATCATCCATACGCTGGAGCTGAACAACTACGACCGTATCTACCAGGCATACGGGTCAGCCAACGACTATTACGCCAACACCTATTTCCTGAGAGACAAATCGGGCAGTCAGGACTCGCTCTTCGACCAGACTAAGCACCTACAGATCAAGAACACACTGGCTTTGGCTCTGCTCGAGGGCTTCAACAAATGGGCCAAGGCCGGATTGAAGGTCTTTGCCACTCACGAATTGCGCAACTTCGAGATGGACGATTCGATAGAGGGCCTGCCCGTCATGCAGAAAGTACGTGAGAACAACATAAGCATCGGCGGACAACTCATTAAGAGTCAGGGACGTACGCTGCACTACAACGCTATGGGCGAGCTCTGGATGATAGGCGAAGACGCCGGACAAATGAAGCTCGACTTCAACACCGACCTGAACTTCCGCCTCTTCGGCGACACGCTCACTCTGGCCGCCCACGCCCACTTCTACCGTCTCAACCCCACCTTCTACCAGCGGCAGTACCACTCTAAGCACTTCTGGTGGAACAACGGCGACATGTCAAAGGAGACGCGCACACGCGTTGAGGGAATCTTCAGCTACCGCAAGACCAAGACCACTCTGCGCCTGGCTGTCGAGGAGATTCAGAACTACACGTACTTCGGCATGAACTACGTCATCGGCGAGAACGACGTGCGCAAATACCTCTCGGCCAACGTCACACAGCATAACGGCAACATCAACCTGCTGACGGCCCAGCTGCAGCAGCACTTGAGACTCGGCATACTCAACTGGGAGAACATCGTCACCTACCAGAACAGTTCGAACAAGGAAGTGCTGCCCGTGCCGATGGTCAACATCTTCTCGAACCTCTACCTGAATTTCAAGATTGCCAAGGTGCTGTCGGTGGAGTTGGGCGGCAACGCCACGTTCTTCACCGAGTACGAGGTGCCCGATTTCTGTCCGCAGCTCAACCAGTTTGCTGTTCAGGAGAACCCCGACAGCCGCAAGACGTTAGGCAACTATCCCTTCGTCAACGTCTATGCCAACCTTCATTTGAAGCGTGCACGTTTCTTCATTATGTGGAACAACGTAGTGGGCAATCTTGGCAACAAGCAGCAGTTCCTGACGCCCCACTACCCCATGAACAACATGGTGATGCACCTCGGCGTTTCATGGAATTTCTTCAATTAAGAAAAAATGATGGGTAATTATTTGCTAATTATCCAAAAAATGCCTACCTTTGCAGTTGGAAAACGAAATAGCGCATGAAGCTCATCATCATGACTAAATCCACGTTCTTCGTGGAAGAGGACAAGATACTGACCACGCTCTTTGAAGCAGGGCTCGACAACCTGCACCTATACAAGCCGGGGTCGGAGCCCGTTTTCTCGGAACGGCTGCTGACGCTGCTGCCCGACAGCTACTATGGCCGCATCACCGTTCACGACCATTTCTACCTGAAGGAGGAATTCAATCTAAGAGGCATTCACATCAACGATACCCAGACAATGCCGCCCCAAGGCTACAGGGGCAACATCAGCCGTACCTGCAAGCGCATCGATGAGCTGAAGGAAACGAAGAAACGCTCCAACTACGTCTTCCTGAAGACCTTGTTCGACAGCCAGAGCAATCCTGCCGACAAGTCGACGCTGACGATGGACGAACTAAAGGAGGCTTCGCGGCGCGGACTCATCGACAAGCGCGTCTATGCGATGGGCGGCATGAACCTCAACAATATCAGCTTGGCCAAGGAGCTGGGCTTCGGCGGCGTCGTTATCTGCGGCGACCTCTGGAACCGCTTCGACATTCTGGGCGGGCTCGACTACAAGGAACTCATCAGCCACTTCGAGAAATTACGCAAAGCAGTAAGCTAAAACACAATATACGAATATGGAAAACAGCTACATGGTCTTCTCGGGTACTGCCACGAGATATCTGGCAGAGAGAATCTGCCAAAGCTTAGGTTGCCCGTTAGGCCAACTTCAAATCACCAAGTTCTCTGACGGAGAGTTTGCCGTCAGCTACGAGGAGTCTATCCGCGGTCGCGACATCTTCCTGGTACAAAGCACCTTCCCCAACAGCGACAACCTGATGGAGCTGCTCCTGATGATCGATGCCGCCAAGCGCGCCTCGGCACGTACCATCAACGCCGTCATCCCCTACTTCGGGTGGGCACGTCAGGACCGCAAGGACAAGCCCCGCGTCTCGATAGGCGCCAAGCTGGTGGCCGACCTGCTCAGCGTTGCCGGCGTCAACCGCGTCATCACGATGGACCTGCACGCCGACCAGATTCAGGGCTTCTTCGACGTTCCCGTCGACCATCTCTACGCCTCGGGCGTCATCATGCCCTACCTGAAGAGCCTGCAGCTCGAGGACATGGTCATTGCGTCGCCCGACGTGGGCGGCTCGAAGCGTGCCAACACCTACGCCAAGTTCTTCGGCTGCCCGCTGGTGCTGTGCAACAAGACGCGCGCCCGTGCCAACGTCGTGGCCACGATGCAGATTATCGGCGACGTAGAGGGCAAGAACGTGGTCATCATCGACGATATGGTCGACACCGCCGGCACTATCACCAAGGCTGCCGACCTGATGAAGGAGTCGGGCGCCAAGACAGTGCGTGCCTGCGCCTCCCACTGCGTGATGAGCGGCCCCGCCAGCGACCGTGTGCAGGAGTCGGCCCTCGAGGAGATTGTCTTCACCGACTCTATTCCCTACACCCAGCGCTGTGCCAAGGTAAAGCAGCTCTCTGTGGCTGACATGTTTGCCGAGGCCATACGCCGCGTCATCGACAACAAGAGCATCAGCGACCTCTACATTGTATAGACGTTGAGGAGCAGAAAGTTCATCGGACTGGCACTGGCGACATCATTATTTGCCGCCTGCCAGTCCGATACATATTATATAAAAGGTGAGGCGCACGGATTCGAAGATGGGACCGTGGTCTATCTGGCTGAAGCTGAAGGGGCTCATCGCGTGCTCGACTCTTTGGTGGTGAGCGATGGGCGCTTTGCCTACGATGCTCCGGCCAGCGACCAGCTGCTTTGCCTCATCCCTTCAGGAACGGCGACTCCCGCCCTCTACTTCTTCGCCTGTCCGGGCAACGCCTATGTGGAACTGTCGACAGAAAAGGGCTGTTCGCGCGTTTCGGGAACCAAGGTCAACAACGCATGGCAGGCACTCAACGACACCGTTGCCAAGTACGACGCCCACCTACGCACGCTCTTCACGGCCGACAGCATCAGCCCACAAAAGACTTACGCCGCATCAGAGCAGCTATACACCACTCTGACACGGCGCATAAATGAGGCGGCCATCCGTAACAAGGACAATGCCCTGGGCCGCTTCATCAGCAGTCATTACTTACCGAAATAGCGCTTCAGCAGTCCGGCGAAACCGGCACCGTGGCGGGCCTCGTCCTTAGCCATCTCGTGGACGGTGTCGTGGATGGCGTCGAAGCCTGCAGCCTTGGCGTTCTTGGCAATACGGAACTTGTCCTCGCAGGCACCGGCCTCAGCGGCAGCGCGCTTCTCCAGATTGGTCTTCGTATCCCAGACACACTCGCCGAGCAGCTCGGCAAAGCGGCTGGCATGGTCGGCCTCTTCGAAGGCATAGCGCTTGAAGGCCTCGGCAATCTCGGGATAGCCCTCACGGTCGGCCTGACGGGCCATAGCCAGATACATACCTACCTCGCCGCACTCACCGTTGAAGTGGTTGCGCAGGTCCTGAATCATCTCCTCACTGACGCCCTCGGGCTTGCCGTCGCCAATCTTGTGGACGGTGGCATAGGTCATGTCGGCATCGTCCTTCAGTTCTGAGAACTTCGAGGCAGGAGCCTTACAGATTGGGCACTTCTCGGGAGCAGCATCGCCTTCGTAGATATAACCACAAACGGCGCAGATAAATTTTTTCTTCATAATCGCGATTGTTTAGTATTTGTTTAGAAAGTATAGCCGAGCGTGAAGAGCAGCTGGTGGCGCTTGTTGTTCACCTTAACGGGGTTGCAGAGGTTGTCGTCATCAGCATACTCATTGTCCACATAGTTCATGAAGGGATAGAAGTCACCCTTCGTTGTCTGGTACTGGTAGGCAAGCGACAGATTGACATTCTCAAGCTGATAGCCGAAGCCGCAGGTAATGCGGTGGGTGGCATCCCAGTTGGTATAGTCGGTAGCCGAGCTGTAGTAGGAGCCGTCGGTGCCGAGCGTACCATCCTTGAAGCCGTCCTTATTGAAGGCGGGCGACACGTAGTTGTAGCCCAGGCGGAAGGCCATCTCGGGCGAGGGCTTCAGCTCTGCGCCCAGCTTCAGCGTCGATACGCCTTTCAGCGTCTGCTCCGTGTGGCGGTTCATGACGTCGTCGCTCGAGCTGTTGTCGTGGTAGTCACCATACCAGTCGTAATAAGAGTCGGTGATGTAGCGAGTGTCGATTGCACCGTAGTCGGTGTACTCATAGGTGGCACCGAGGGCCAGCATCGTGCCGATGGTGTGACCAAGGCTCAGTCCGAAGCGCCAGGGTGTGTAAAGCTTATAATCGTATGCCTCACCGGCATCAACGTTCAAGTCGCCGTCGGTGACGAAGGTGCTGTTACGGGTAGTCAGGCTATACCACGTCGGCGTGTGGACATAGGCACCGATGCGGAAGGGCGAGGTTTCGACGGGGCGTACAATGATACCAGCCTTCACGTCGTAGCCGGTTCCGTCAATCTTGCGCTCGTCAGACACCCTCAGGTAGAAATCCTGTAACTGTTCAGTATACTCGCTGTAGTGGCGGTAGTTGACGTCGTGAATGCCTACGGTCAGTCCAAGAAACACTTTGTTGTTGATGGCACCGCTGAAGTTCAGGTCGTACTCGCCGATGTAGCCGTACTTTGCGCGGTCCATCGTGTAGTCCTGGGCATTGTCGTAGTACCAGACATTATCTCTGGTATCGTAGTTCAGGTTACGGGCGTAGATATCGTCCAGCTGGTTGCACGAGGCGTAGCTGTTGTCGAAGTCGGGCACGCCGTCTTTCCCCACCTTATAGAGCAGTCCGGCCTTGGCCTTGGCATAGGTCAGCTTGTTCTGCGACGCATTGCCCAGCCTGTCGGCGGCCGACAGGATAAAGTCGAAATTACGGCTCTTGTGATAGTTGAAGCTGAAGTTCAGCCACGAGTCGTTGCCGTCGAAGCCCGACCAGACGAAGCCGGCCTGGTCGAAGCTCATGTTCGTCTTGTTGCCGGGCGAGAAGTCCTTCGCCTCCTCCTGGCTCACCAGTCCCAGCGACATTCCCAGCATCGAGCGGCGCATCAGTCCGACGCCGGCGGGGTTGGTCGAGATGGTCGAGATGTCGGCACCCAAGGCCTCCAACGCACCGCCCATACCTACGTAGCGGGCCGTTCCGTTCAGGTCCTCCTGAGCCACCTTCATGTTCTCGTATGTCTCCTGGGCCAATGACGGCATTGCAGCCGCCAAGGCCATGATTGCAATATATATCCTTTTCATATTCTTCAATACCAATTTACAATTATCAATTCACAATTCTCAATTATCAATTATCGACGTCCGCCGAAGCTGCCACCGCCGCTACGACTGCCACCACCGCCGCCGCCTGACGAACGGCTGCCACCGAAGCTGCCACCGCCGCCGAACGAACCGCCTGACGAGGATGATGATCTGCTCACCGAAGGTGCAGAATAGCTGGGCGAGCTGGTAGTCGTCGAGCGCGTTGGCACAGTCGTCGTAGTAGTGCGTGAAGTCGTAGTACGGGCACCACCGAAATTACCTGCAGCGGTCGATGAAACGCGGCGCGTTGTGGTGCCAGTGGCCGTCGTGCGGGTTGTTCCTGTCGATGCTGAGCGCGAACCGCCGAAGCTGCCGCTGCGGCCAGTTGCTGCCGAGCCTAAAGCGCGTCCGCCGAACGTGCCCGTAGAGTATGCCGTTGTGCGACCGTTACTGTTGCCACGCGGACCATCATAATTGATGCGGCCGTGACGCTCGGTACCGGTAGGACCGCTGTAGCTGACCACGCTGCCATAATAGTAAGGATAGTAGCCGCCATACCAGTAGCTGCCGTACCAGGGCCTGTAATAACCGTAGCCGAAATACCAGGGATCATACCAGCCGTAGTACCAGGGGGCGTACCAGCCACCATAGTACCAGGGGTCACGCCAGTACCAGTAGCTGTCGTACCAGGGATAGTACGTTGCGTAGAACCAGGGAGAGTGCCAGCTATAGAGACTCCACGAGTCGCGACGACCGTCACGATAGCCTTCGGCATAGGCGTTGGGGTCGGGCTCGTAGCCGTCCCAGCGGCTCATCTCGCGTGTCAGCGCGAAATCCTCAGTTGCTGCAGAGTCGGGATAGACGCCCAGCTCGCCGTTGAAACTGATGATGTCGTTGCCGACGGAGTCGTTCGACACGACCTGGTAGTAGCTGCCGCCGCGACGATTGTATTCGTCCACGCTGCGGTTGCTACCCGAATAGAATGTCGGAGCCGGGCGGGCGCTGCTGCGCACCGTCGTCGTACTCACAGAACTCTTCTTGCTCGGGACGAAGTACATGTCATCGTCCTGTGCCATCATGGTCAGAGGCAAAGCCCCCAGAATGAGCGAAACTAAAATCTTTTTCATCATTTTCATCTTTCTCCTTCGTTTTTATGGTTTCACGGTACAAAAGTACTGAGAATTTCACTGCAAATATACGGAAAAACCCTAAAACGTGATAGGTTTTTCCCTATTTTTAGTAATTTTGCGGCAAATTTTAACAACTTATGAAGTATTACGAAGTAGATTTCAACGTTTTGCCCCTCAGCAGCGATGCCACCGACCTCCTGGCGGCGCTCGCCGGCGAGGCCGGCTTTGAAACTTTCGAGGAGACCGACCACGGTCTGCGAGGCTACGTACAGCAGCCACAGTTCGACCGCAGCCTGCTCGACAGCCTGCTCCAGACGTTCCCCATGCCGGGCGTCAACATCAGCTATACCGTCGGCGAAGCCGAGGACCGCGACTGGAACGAGCAGTGGGAGCAGCAGGGCTTTGAGCCTATTCTGGTGGAAGGTGGAGGGGTGAAGGCGGAGGGCCCTTCCATCCTTATCCACGACGGTCGCCACCTCCCTCCCTCAACCCTCCACCTTCAACCCTCCACCATCTCAATCGAAATCGACGCCCGCCAGGCCTTCGGCACGGGCACTCACGAGACTACCCGCATGGTCTGTGCAACCTTGCTTGAGCTCGATGTTCAGGGCCAGCGCGTGCTCGACTGCGGCAGCGGCACAGGCATTCTCGGCATCACTGCCATGAAGCTCGGCGCACGCGAATGTGTGGCCTACGACATCGACGAGTGGAGTGTCGACAACACACGCCACAACGCCGTCATCAACCGTGTCGAAATCACCCCGCTCCTGGGCGACGCCACTATTTTAAATAAGGTAGAGGGAACGTTCGACATCGTCATGGCCAACATCAACCGCAACATCCTTCTGGCCGACATGCCCATGTTCCGACAGAAGATGGCCCCCGGCGCCCACCTCATCCTCAGCGGCTTCTACACCGCCGACATTCCGCTGCTCACCGACCGCGCTGCCTCGCTCGGCCTTGCCCTCGTCTCGCAGAGAGAAGACGGCGACTGGGCCTGCCTGCTGTTCTCTGCCGCCGCCTCATGACGGCGAGGAGCCGCCTCGCAAACACCAGGCGCCGCCTCGGCTGACAGGAAAAAACGACAGTTTTGCAGTAGTTTTTACTGAACTATGCCGACGTTTCAACTATTTTTCGTAACTTTGCAAACAAATCGAAAGGTAAAACAGTAAACTGATATGGTAAAGCACATTATTCTTTGGACTCTGAACCCCGAACTGACGGAGGAGGAGAAGCAGACCGTGAAGGCCGGCATCAAGGCCGGACTCGAGGGACTGGTGGGCAAGGTGCCCGGACTGATTGACGTGAAGGTAAACATCGACGGACGGCTCAGCTCGTCGAATGCCGACGTGATGCTCGACTCTACGCTGGAGTCGGAGGAGGCCCTGCGCGGCTATGCCCAGCACCCCGAGCACGTGGCCGTGGCCAACACGAAGGTACGTCCCTACACCGTGCAGCGCAGCTGTCTTGACTTTGAGATCTGAGCATTTTTGAGCTATGGCAAGAAAGAAGAAGGAACTGCCGCTGCTCGAGAGCGTCAGGATTGAGGCTGTGGCTGCCGAGGGCAAGTGCCTGTTCCACTGGAACGACCTGGTGGTCTTTGTGCCCTGGTGCGTGCCGGGCGACGTCTGCGACGTCCAGATACGGCGCAAGAAGCATTCGTTTGCCGAGGGCGAGGTGGTGCGCTTTGTCGAGCAGAGCAAGGTTCGCGCCGTGCCCTTCTGCCAGCACTTCGGTGCCTGCGGAGGCTGCAAGTGGCAGAACCTGCCCTACGACGAGCAGCTCAAGTTCAAGCAGCAGCAGGTCTTCGACCAGCTGACGCGCATCGGCAAGGTCGAGCTGCCCGAGTTCCGCCCCATCCTTGGCAGCGTCAGGACGCAGGAGTACCGCAACAAACTCGACTTCGGCTGCGCCAACAAGCGCTGGCTGACGAAGGAGGAGATTGAAAGCCTCCCCTCGGAGGGAGCTAAGGACACGCCCGCCATCGGTTTCCACATCACGGGGGCATTCGACAAGATTCTGCCCATCGAGAAGTGCTGGCTGATGGACGACGTCCAGAACCGCATTCGCAACGAGATTCGCGACTATGCCATCCAGAACAGTCTGTCGTTCTTCGACCTCAGGGCACAGGTAGGACTGCTGCGCGACGTCATCTTCCGCAACTCAAAGAGCGGCGAGCTGATGGTCATCATTCAGTTCCACTACGACGAGACGGGCGGCGAGCGTGAGGCTCAAGCGCTCCTGCAGCACATAGCCGATAAGTTCCCGGAAATCACGTCGTTACTCTATCTCGATAATCAGAAGTGCAACGACACCATCGGCGACCAGGAGATACTCACCTTCAAGGGCACCGACCACATCTTCGAGCTGATGGAGGACCTCCGCTTCAAGGTCGGCCCGAAGTCGTTCTACCAGACGAACACTGAGCAGGCCTACCACCTCTACAGCGTCGTGCGCGAACTGGCTGCCCTGACAGGCAGCGAACTGGTCTACGACCTCTACACCGGCACGGGCACCATCGCCAACTTCGTGGCCCGGCAGGCACGCCAGGTCATCGGCATCGAGTACGTGCCCGAGGCCATCGAGGACGCGAAGGTCAACTCCGACATCAACGGCATCGGCAACACGCTGTTCTACGCCGGCGACATGAAGGACGTGCTCAGCGACGACTTCATCCTGGAGCACGGACGGCCCGACATCATCATAACCGACCCCCCGCGTGCCGGCATGCACCCTGACGTGGTGAAGACCATCCTCAGAGCCGCCCCGCAGCGCATCGTCTACGTGTCGTGCAACCCCGCCACCCAGGCCCGCGACCTGCACGACCTTGACGCCGACTACCGCGTGGTGGCCGTCCAGCCCGTCGACATGTTCCCGCACACCCCCCACGTCGAGAACGTAGTGCTGCTGGTTCGTCGCACATAGAATTCGTACCATCGAAAAGTGTAGCAAATGCCCCCATATTCATGAAAAAAGTATTCTTCGCCTTCGTTCTGGCAGTATTCACCTTGAGCTGCCAACAGAAACAGACACAGGGACAGGCCACCGATGCCAACACTCAGGAGCCAGTCGCCGACGTCGGCGACGAGCAGGCCGACGCTGCCCCCTTCAACATAAGTGACTATCTCGACGTGATGAGTGACAACCCGGAACTGCGCTACGGCATCGGCGACCTCGAACTCTCGGAGTATGCGCTCTACGACATCGATGGCGACGGTCAAGACGAGGTGTGGGTACGCGCTCCCGGCCAGAACTATCTCGCCATCTATGTCCTGAACGACAGTAAGCTGGAACTCGTGGCTTATGCCGACGGATGCACCGACCTCACCTACTACAAGAATGCCGTCGCCTATGATGCCTACTACTCGCCAGGCAGGGCGTGCAAGGGTGCGCAAGTGGTGAAGAATAGCAAGCTGGCCGACAGCTATTGGGAGGAGACAAACTGGGACGTCTTTGACGACGAAGCCGAGGAAGTCACCGACGAGAGCTACTACATCAACGGCAAAGAATCCACCAAGGCCGACTGCGAGCACTTCACAGAACAGCTCGGCACCCCCATCGACGCGCCCAATCCCGACTGGATGCCCATTAGACAGAACCGAACAAGCGCACCACGAGGCCGTTCAGACCCCTCCTAACCTCCCCTGACTCAGGGGAGGAACTATCCGCGCGGAGATTCCCCTCCTAAGTTAGGAGGGGCGAGGGGTGGTCTGAACAAGCGCAAAAGACACACGGCCGTTCAGACCCCTCCTAACCTCCCCTAACTCAGGGGAGGAATTATCCGCTGGGGATTCCCCTCCTGAGTCAGGAGGGGTTAGGGGTGGTCTGAACAGGCGGAACGGAAGCGGGTTCAGACCCCCTCTGGCTCCCCCTGACTCAGAGGGAGAATCCTCGGAGCAAACGCGGTGTCGGCTCGGAATAAAGTGCAAGTCTGGTCGGAGCAAAATGCTTATGCTTTTGTCTGCAGATAGTAGTCGCTGAAGTCCTTGAAGCCGGGAGCTTGCTCGCTTTGCTTGCAAAGAACGTTGAGGGTTAAACCTTCAATGTTCAACTTGTTATCGCCGGAATGGGGCACCAGATTGGCCATCATGCCCGTCGGTTCCTTCCAACTGTAGTCCGGATACTGAAATTCCGTGCCGCTGATGTGTGCGCCAAGGACGGGGAAAAACATCTGCTTTTTAGATGAATTTTGAATGGCCGGGTATTCCAGTTATTCCAATTCCAGTTTGTTTTTTTGATACCCCAATTCCGCTCACTATATATATAACTATCTATATATCAATTAGTTATATAATATATAAAGAGGGTTGTCATGCTCTTTTTCCTAATTGGAATTGGAATAATTGGAATAGCTGAAACAACCGAAACGCCCGGCTCACTTTTTTACCTTTTTACTTTTTTACCTTTTTACCTTTTCACTCTTCCCCTACCAGGCCCTCCAGCCCCCAGAGCAGTTCGTTGGCCACGCTCACGGCATACTCGGCCGCGCTGAAGCCCGGGCTCATCTTCAGAGGCAGGAAGTTCAGTCGGAGCGAGCCGTCGGGGCGGCGGGTAATCGAGATGAACTTGCCGCGGAAGAGCGTCGGGTTGCGCTTGTAGGCCTTCAGGGGCAGCGTCTCGGTGAACGTGAAGTGCTCGTCGTAGCGGAACTCGTCAGCGTCCTCGTCGCGGCGCAGCACGCCGGTGTACTCGCGGCCGGGCTTCATCACGCCGTCGGTGCGCATCAGGGTCTTCACGTCCACGCAGAGGTGGGTGTTGCGGCTCCAGCCGCAGTGGTTCAGATTTTTCTTGTCAGTCATAATAATATAAGGTGTTAGGATGCCCCTCTCGCACTTGCACGATGATATAGACAGGCGTACTTCGTCTCGTGCCCGGAGCCGTGCTCAGCTCTTGTCCGGCGTTGTAATTACGGTGCAAAGATACGCTATCCGGAAGATGTGCACAAACTATCAGGGCGATGATACTATCATTTCGTATCACGCTGACAATCAGGAGAATAAAAAAGCGTGACAGCTGGAAACGCCAACTATCACGCAACTATCATGTACACAACCTTTGTAGAGTCAACAAAAGGAAAAATACGATGGAAAACCCGCGCTTCAAA
>CADCEQ010000024.1 GCA_902800435.1 uncultured Prevotellaceae bacterium
TAACTCATGGGGCAGTAATACCACGTTCTATCACGGTGGCGACGCCCTGCTCACCAACCGATTCTACGAGTCGTGGGTGAATGGGCCCGCAACACTGGGTGACCGTACCTTGTCTCAGACGTTCGCCGACCTGCCTGCCGGTGTCTATCGGCTCTCGCTCGACGTCATTGCCACCCAGCAGAGTGATGCTACCAAGGAGGTGACGGGCGTGACGCTCTTCCTCGGCGACCAGGAAGTCGGCTGCCATACCGCCAACGGCGTGCCTGAGACCTTCACCACGCCAGAACTGACCGTGACCGAAGGCAGTTCAGTCACTCTAGGTCTGAAGGTTGAAAGCACAACTGCAAATTGGGTGGCTTTCGACAACTTCCGCCTCATCTACCTCGGTCTGCCCCCTGTACCTAACGACCTGACCAACGACCGCCAGGTCGATGCCGACGACGTGCGCGCCCTTGTCAACCATCTGTTGGGCAACACGCCTGAGAACTTCAACATTGATGCTGCTAACATCAACGGCGACGAAGAGGTCAACATCAGTGACGTGACTGCCCTCATTGAGATAATTCTAAGACTCCAGAATTCTTTGCCAGCTTCATCTGACCAGACCACTGGCGAGGCTTCCTCAAACCAGGCGAGGGAATAGAAACAGAAGACAAAAACTCCGAATCGTTTGGCGGTTCGGAGTTTTTTTGTTTTTGCTCATAGTCGGCAAGTCAGTCCTAACTTGGTCTCAAAGGTGTTGGCATGCACAGTATTATAGTACTTATAATGCGTGCTACGCATGTAGTAAGCACCCGAGAGGGTGAAGGACCACTGGCGGGCGAGGTGCATCTCCATGACGGGGTTGACCACTATCAGGGCAGCATTGCTACGGTCACCCTGCACGTTCAGGTAGTGCAGGTCTTCGATGTTCTTAAAGTCATTCGCGATATCTTCCTGACGATAGCCTTTCCAAGTGTAAATTCTGAAGTACTTGGCATTGAGCAGGAAACGCCCGAAGTGCCCGAAGTCGAGCTGCGTCTTCGACTTGATGCTGAATCCGCTACCCATGTTGTAGTCACGCTCAATGATGTTGAAGTAGTCGCTCTTGGTGCCGCCAAGCAGGATGCCACTGAGGAAGATGCGCTGTTCCAACTTTGACAGGCCGCCCATCTGGGGTAGCGAAAGGATGAATCCGGGGCCAAAGCCAGCAGCTTCGCTGATGCGGTAGGGCGTAAGTTCCGAACCGTCTTCAATAGGCTTGGCGTCGTAGTAGTTGAAATGTTGGTAGAAGCCGAATTCGCCTGCCATGTCCTTCTCGTCGAGAATGGGCGAACTCCACAAGCGCCCCACAATCTGGAGGCTATTGACCAGCGGCTGTCCGCCACCGAAGGCCATATTCGATTCGATGTCGAAGAAGTCGTAGGGTTTGGTATGCCGTTCACCGTCGACGGGTGTACCGTAAGTAAGCGTCAGATTGATGTATGGGGCATGAATGCCACGGAACAGGGCGCCATCGTCGGCCAGATAGCGCCAGCCGACTGACACAGAGGCATCGACGGGTGACTCGTCATAGTTGTGATAACGGTAATGGTCGCGACGCACACGCCAGGCATCGCCGCTGAAAATACGGTGCAAGCCTTGAATGGGATTGACGATGGCTGCACCAGCTTCGCGCAAGAAGCGGCGGAAACCAGTCACACGGTCATCGAGGAAGGTCAGGCTTAGGCGGTGAGCCATTTCGCCGATGGCCATGCCGCCACACGATGTGGCTATGATGTCGTTGATAGCCGGTGGCTCTGTCTCACCCAGAAACTCCCACATGGCCGAACCTGCCAGAGCAAACGGTGCCGACTCCCAGAAACTGAGCCCGTTCGAGCGGGCTGCATTGAAGTACAGGTTGCCATGATAAGGGTGGGCAAACATGTTGGTAATGAAGAAATCGTTGTCCCACACCATGCCGTCGGTGAAGTTACGTCTCAGCGTGCGCAGCGTAGTCTGTGCGAAGTCGGAGTTCAGGGCGTAACGGTCGAACAGCTGCACCCCGATGTTGATGCCCGTCACCTCGGCGGCAGCCTGCCAGTAACGTTTCCTGAGGGGCAGTGCCATCGTAGAGTCGGTGGCTACGTATGAGTATCGCTTTTCATCCCAAGCACGTTTCCATGAGTCGTGCTGGTTGCGGGGCTGGTGGTATGTCAGGCCAAGCTCAAACAACGGTCGGTCGCGGTAGGTTTCGTTACGGTCGTAGTAGCGCGTGAGACCCCAGCCCACCGAAGCGAAGGCTCCGATTTTCGAGGTAATCTGATAGTCTGCGTTGATACGGGCCTGTAGGGAGTAGAGTCGCTCTGGCTTTTCGCTGTTGTCCTTCGAAAAGGTCTCCACGTGGTAGAATCCAATGTCACCGCTAAGACTCCATTTAGGCGATAGTTGTTTGTACTGCCCGAGACGATAGAACAGGGCACCCGAGAACTTGCTGTCTAATCCCATGAAGTGGGTTCCCACACCGATGACGTTATAGGTGCTCAAGTTGCGGTAGCGTACAGCGATATTGGCCTTGGTCGACGAACCGCCGTACATCATCACGTCGATGTCGGTGGTTGGACTAATGTTCACCAGACCGATTTTGTGGCCGATACTGTCATACGCAACGTTGATGAGTCCTATCTGCCAGCCCTTGGGGCGCCTGCGGGCAACATTTAACACGCCAATCTGTGCACCATCGAGCGAGTCAGTATAGTTGACGGCCCCAAACTGCCAGCCACGCATCATGGCCGACGAAACGTTCAGGAGACCTGACAACTGCAAGCCTTGGTCCATTCCCTGTGTGATGTTGCTGACACCACTCAGTTGCAGACCGCTAAATGCGTGTGCCGCCGTGTTGGAGACACCCGACAATTGAAATCCGCGGCCGCCGTCAGGTGCAACTGACGAAATGACACCAAACTGGACACTCTTCACAGTGTCCTGTACGCTGACGATGCCGACAGGGCTTTTTTGTGCCTGTACGCTCATGGCAGCAGCCATGGCTATGGTGCCCAATAGTTTTGCCTTCATTGACATCTGACGTTTTACTTGCTACTGTAATGGAAACACAGATTGGCGTGTGTGGACAATTGCAACAGCCTTAGAACAGCTTGTTGGGGTAGACGCCCTCGTCGACGAGGCTCTGGATGCGGTCGACGGTTGCCTGGCGGTCGGCGGCGTAGGTGACGCCAAACCACTTCGACGTGGTGTCGAGCACCTCGCAGGTAGCCGTTCCCTCGGTGATGAGCTTGTTGACCATCAAGGGGATGAAGAACTCAGCCTTGAGGTTCTCCATATTCTTCGGATCGCTAAGGAACTCGCGGAAGTAGGCCTCCGAGTAGTCGAAGTAGTCGGGCGTGAAGCCCCACATGTTCATCGACACGGGAACGTTCTCCTCCAACGGGAACCACTCGTCGCCGTCCTTGTAGCAGATGGCGTTACCCTTGTCGGCGATGCGCATAATCTCGGTGCGCTCGACGACATCGGTCAGGTGGCGCTTCTCGTTGTAGGCGCAGACACCGCGGGCCACTGAGCCGTTCTCCGAGAGCGTGTTACAGCAGCGGAAGCCCACCATGGCGTACTGGTTCTTTGAGCCCTCGGGCAGACCAGCCAGGAACTTGCCTATTTGCATAAAGGCGTCGCGGCCGTAGAAGTCGTCGCAGTTGATGACGCAGAACGGCTCCTTAATCACGTCCTTGCCCATCAGCACGGCGTGGTTCGTTCCCCAAGGCTTTACGCGTCCTTCGGGCACGCTGAAGCCCTCAGGCAGTGCGTCGAGAGCCTGGAAGCAGAGTTCGCAGGGCACCTGTCCCTCGTACTTCGAGAGAATCTGTGTGCGGAACTGCTCCTCGAAGTCCTTGCGGATGACCCATACAATCTTGCCGAAGCCGGCCTGGATGGCGTCGTAGATACTATAGTCCATAATGGTCTCGCCGTTGGGACCCAGTCCGTCGAGCTGTTTCAGACCACCGTAGCGGCTGCCCATACCGGCAGCGAGCAGGAAAAGAGTTGGTTTCATAGTCTTTTTGTTTTTTAGGGTTTGTTTATCTATAAAAGAATTAACGGTTGTTGAACTTCTGGATTTTGTCGAGATAGTACTGGCGCAGGTCAGCCCAGCGGTAGTAGGGGCCGCTGACGGGCTGCGTGGGCAGCGTCACCTCGCGCTCGTTGAGCAGGGCCTTCACCAGAATGTCGCCATCGCCCTTCTTGGGACGGTAGAAGACGAGCTGGATGTTGCAGGCCATCGGGAAGATGCGGTAGTTGCGCCAGACTTCGTCCAGCTTGTCGAGATCCTCTACCTGCGCACCGCATTGGCCAAGCTCCAGGAGACAGGCCAGCGGCATGACGCACACCTCGTGGCCGAAGCGGAGCGTTGCCTGTGGGGTGACAGGTGAAGGGCTGACGGGGACGATGGTGTCGGCGGTCTCGATGATATTGCGGAGCAGGTTGAGCTGGCTGAAGGGCATGATGCCGTCCGACTGCGGGGCTGCGCCGTAGTCCAGATACCAGCCCACGTTGCGGATGCGCCACTGGTCGTAGACCTCCTCGTCGGTGAACAGCGAGTAGAGTTCGATGTCGGTGTCGTGGCTCTGCATATTGGCGGCCACCTCAAAGAGCTGGCGCATCAGCGAACTGGCCCGGACATTGTCATAGACGTAGCTCTGGTCGTTGAACAGCACCTTCATCAGTCGCTCGGGGTGGCTGTATTTCCGCTCGTACTCGTTGCGTACGCCACGGCTCTTGCGGCTGGCCCGGCGCAGGCGGTCGCTCCAGTCCTGATTGAGGTAGTACTGGAATGACTCGCTGACGTCGTTATGGAAGCGGGCGGTGGGGTTGGCGGCAGCCAGTTCCTCGCACTCGGCCTCCATCGACAGGATGCAGCGTATGACGACTGTCGAGCGGGCATCAATGGGCACGTTCTTAGCCTTGAAGATTTCGGGGAAGTTCTTAGCCAGACGGCTGCCGATGCCGTGGTGCTGGCGCTCGCCGACGGTGGTCAGCTCGCCCAGGCGCTTGATGGTAGTCGGGTGGAAGTCCTCCAGCTTCTTCAGTACGGCTTCGCCCTCGGCGGTCAGTTTGCCGGCCTGGTGAGCATCACGGAGTATGCTCAGCGGCGTCTGGTAGTCGTTCTCGCCGATGAGCCAGCGCGAACCGTGGCGGCCGTAGTGGCTCATGTAGAAAGGCTCGTAGCCCTTGGGGGCGGGCGTCAGCGGCTCGGTGGAGAGCTGGCGGTCGTAGTCGAGGTAGTTGCTGCCTGAGAGGTAGCGGTTGGCTTTCAGCTCCTCTTGGGCGGTTTGTGCTGCGGCGGCGCCGCGGCACAGCAGACAGAGGGCGAGGAGGGCTATTCTGTTCATAGGCCTAATTTCTTGCGGATGTCGGCGGGGATGGCTTTCTTGTTGATGAGGAAGTCCATGGTGTTGGCGGCGATGAAGGTCTTGGTCATATACCAGGTGCCCTTATAGTCGCCAGTCTCGCCCCAAGAGTTCTTCACCATGTAGTACTCCTTGCCAGCCTGGTCCTTGGCCACACCGTAGATGAGCATGCCGTGGTCGTCGGTCAGTTCCCAGTTGTCAAAGCGCTCCTGGCGCATCTCCTGCGTGGCCACCACCTCGGGTACCTTGTAGCCTAAGGAGTCGATGATGCTGCGCTTCTTGTCGGCGGTCAGCTTCAGCCACTTGGCCATGTCGCTGCCGGCGAGGCTCTGCGTCTGCTTGGCGTCGATGGCGTAGGCCAGTCCCTGGCGGGTAAAGCCCGTCTCCGAGACGTCGCCGCCCCAGGCGATGGTGTAGCCATTGTCGATGGCGTTGTCGATGACCTTCATCATCTCGTCCATCGGCAGGTTGTACGACAGCGGGAAGCGCCAGTTGTCCTGCACCTCGACGGCAAAGGCCGTGTAGAAGGGGTGATGGGTGTAGCTGGTGATGGAGACGTAGTCGTTGAGGTCGATGCCTAATGACTTGACAAACGTCTTCGGCGTGTACTCCTTGCCCTCGTAGGTGAACTTCTCAGGGCACTTGCCGAGGTAGGCGTCGAGGATGCCCTGCATACCTGTCTTCCAGGCATTGCTGATCTTCTTGGCGTCGCTCTTGGCCACGGCAGCAACGTAAGGCTCAAGCACGGAGAAGAACTCGTTGAAGTTGTTCAGCGAGTCGCCGTAGAGTGAGCCGGGGAAGGGCATAATGCCCTGCGGAACGATGCCGTGTGTCTTCATCGTGGCCAGCACGTCCTCGGCTGAGCCGCCCTGTGCAAACTGGCAGTCGCCGTGGTAGCGGACGACCTGTATGGCGCGCTCCATATAAGTCTTGTTGGCGACGAACGACTCGTCAAGGTCGTAGGTCTTGCCAGTGGCCTTCAAAATCTCTGCCTCAAAGAATGAGATGGTGGAGTAGTCCCAGCAGGTACCCGAGCGGTTCTGATCCTTGACGCTGGTGATGGGAATCTCCTTGATGGTTGTGAAAACGGGTTTGTTCTGGTCTTTGGCGGGTGCCTTCTTCTTGGCAGCGCCGGCACTGACGGCTACCATGGCCATGAGTGCGAAAGTTACGAGTTTTTTCATTGGGATATTGTTTTTGGTGTTAATGGGCATAATGGGCATAATGGGCACTATGGGCGCTGGGCCATGAATGACTCTAATTCCTGGGGATGGTAGGGTATGCGCTTCTGTCCGAGGAAGCGGCAGCCGTCGGCGGTTATCAGCAGGTCGTCCTCGATGCGGATGCCGCCGAAGTCCGTGTAGGTCTCGAGCTTGTCGAAATTCAGGAACTCGGCGCAGTGTCCCTCCTTGCGCCAGAGGTCAATGAGGTGGGGGATGAAGTAGATCCCCGGCTCGTCGGTAACCACGAAGCCCGGCTCCAAGCGGCGGCCCATGCGGAGGCAGTTGGTGCCGAACTGTTCGAGGTTGGGGCGCGTCTCGTCGTCGAAGCCGACGTAGATCTGGCCCAGGCCCTCCATGTCGTGAACATCCATGCCCATCATGTGGCCCAGTCCGTGGGGCAGGAACATGGCGTGGGCACCGGCGGCGACAGCCTCGTCGGTGTCGCCCTTCATCAGGCCCAGTTCCTTCAGCCGTTCGGTCATCAGGCGGCAGACGGCGAAGTGGACGTCCTGATACTTCACGCCCGGCTTGGCCACCTCAAGCACGTAGTCGTGGCACGCCTCGACTATCGAGTAGATTTCCAGCTGGCGCTGGGTGAACTTACCGTTGACGGGCATCGTGCGGGTATGGTCGGAGCAGTAATCGTTCAGTTCGCAGCCCGCATCGCAGAGTACCAGCCGGCCGTCCTCCAACGGCGCGTCCGACGGTGAGCCGTGCATAATCTCGCCGTGCTGTGAGAAGATGGTGCCGAAGCTGTTGCCCTGGGCCAGTGAACGGGCGATGCCGTCGACCTGTCCGCCGACGAAGCGCTCGGTGACGCCGGGGCGGATGAGCATCTGGGCTGTGGTGTGCATCACATAGCCCACGTCGCAGGCGGCCTCGATGTAGGCAATCTCCTCGGCGCTCTTCGTGGCGCGCATTTTCACGACGGCCTTGATAAGCGGCAGCGAGGCCTTCTCTTTCTGCTGTGCAGGGTGGATGCCCAGCAGGTCCATAATCTGGATCTTCGTGTCGTGGCGGTAAGGCGGCAGGAAGTGGATGGTCCTGTTTGTTGCTGTATTACAGCAACATACTTGACGGAGGTGGGACATTGGGGCGGTACGTGTGATGCCTACCTCGGCGGCGAGGTCGGCCACTGAGGGGACGAAGCCCATCCAGACAATGTCCTCGATGTCGATATCGTCGCCGATGAGCCATTCCTCGTCGTTGTCGATGTCGATGATGCCCACCAGTCCGTCGCGGTGCTGTCCAAAATAGTAGAGGAACGAGGAGTCCTGACGGAACGGCGCATAGCCGTTGGCGGGGTAGTTACAGGGCGACTCGTTGTTGCCGAAGAGCACGATAATGCCCTCTCCGACCAGCTGTTTCAATTCGGCACGCCGCCGAACGTAAGTCTCTTTGCTAAACATTTTTGCTTTGTTTTTAGTTAATTTGGCGCAAAGTTACAAAATAAAACTGAATAAATAGTCAGTTTTTTAGAAGATTAACGCAATTATTACGGATAAAGGTGTGTCGGGGCTTTGTCCGTTTGAGATAAAAACCGTAACTTTGCAGGCAAAAAGGAGCAGACGATGAAGCATTACCTATTTATATTATGTGCGGGACTGATGATGGCAACAGCCGCCAGTGCCGTCGACCTGAAGCGTTGTACCATAGTGACCGACAGTCGCGATGAAGCCCTTGTCATCAAGATGGCAGTGACGCTGAGCGAGGACATCCGGCGCGTGACGGGCACCCAGCCCATGGTGGGCACTGCTACCAAGGGCGGCCCTGCAGTTATACTCTCGACGGTTGACAGACTGCCGGCCCTGTGTCCCGAAGTGAGGGCCGACGAGATCCGCGGCTCGTGGGAGCGCTACAAGATCGTGACCCGCGGACAGCGGCTGGTCATCGTCGGCAGCGATGCCCGTGGTCTGGCTTACGGCGTGCTTCACGTCAGCGAGCGCATCGGCGTGTCGCCATGGTACTGGTGGGCCGACGTCCCCGTGAGACAGCAGCCGACACTCGACTACGTGGAGAACTACACGTCGCAGTCGCCCACGGTCAAGTATCGCGGCATTTTCATCAACGACGAGGACTGGGGGCTCAAGACGTGGGCGGCAGAGAACTTCGAGCGCGAGTTGGGCGACATCGGTCCCAAGACCTACGACAAGGTGTGCGAGCTCATTCTGCGCCTGAAGGGCAATATGCTGGCTCCGGCCATGCACAGCTGCACCGGTGCGTTCTACAGTCATCCCGAAAGTCAGGTAAAGGCGGCCGATTGGGGCATTATGATTACAACCAGCCACTGCGAGCCGCTGCTCTTCAACAACGCCGCCCCCTCGGAGTGGACGAAGGAGCGCGACGGCGAGTGGAACTACGTGACCAATAAAAAGACCATCTGGCAGAAGCTCGACGACCGCATCCGACAGACCGCCCAGTATGACAATATCTACACGATGGGCATGCGCGGCCTGCACGACGAGGCCATGAAAGGCTCTACCGACCCCCGTGTCCGTGCCCGCACGCTGGAGCAGGTCTTCGCCGACCAGCGCGAGATTCTGCAGCGCCATAAGGGCCGTGCTGCCGAGGAGATTCCGCAGATTTTCGTGCCCTATAAGGAGACACTCGACATCTACGACGCCGGACTCCGCGTGCCCGACGACATCACCATCGTCTGGCCCGACGACAACTACGGCTATATGAAGCGCGTGAGCAATGCCCAGGAGCGGCAGCGACGGGGCGGGGCAGGCGTCTACTACCACCTCAGCTATCTCGGTACGCCCCACGACAACCTGTGGATAGCCACCACGGCCCCGGCGCTGATGTACGAAGAACTGAAGAAGGCCTACGATGCCGGTGCCGACCGCTACTGGCTGCTGAACGTGGGCGACATCAAACCGATGGAGATTGAGATGACGCAGTTCTTCGAGATGGCTTGGGACTTACCGGCCTTCAGCTACCAGAACGCCAACCGCTGGCAGGCCCGCTGGCTCGCTGGTATCTTCGGACAACAGAATGAAGGCGACTTCCAGCAGTTGCTCGACACCTACTACCGACTGGCCTGGCAGCGCAAGCCAGAGTTTATGGGCTACGAGATAGAATGGGACAACGACGAGAACTCACGCCTGCACGACAGCGACTTCTCGTTTGCCGACGGCACCGCCCAGCAGCGCCTCGCCGACTACCGCACCATCGCCGACGCAGCCGAGCGGCTAGGAGCCTCGCTATCGGCGGACTATCGACCCGCCTTCTTCGAGATGTTAGGCTACGCCGTGAAGTCGGCTCACCAGATGAACCGCAAGTTCCTGATGGCACAACGGAACCACGAAACGGGCAGCGCCGATGCCGCCCGCGAGAGCCGTGCCGCTCAGGACAGTCTGATGGCGCTGCTGAAGGAATATAACCAGCAGCTCGGCGGCAAGTGGAACCAGATGATGTCGGAGATTCCGCCCGGCTTTGTGGCTCTTTACCAGCAGATGCCCGACCTTGTTGACAGTCCCACCGACCGCTACCGCCTGCCCCGCGACCAGCATTACACGGCATTGTCCCGCAAGGTGGCGCTCGGAGGGTTGCGCCCCTCAGCTCCCTTCCAGCTTATCGAAGGAATGGGTCCCGACTGGACGGTGCTGCAGTTGGGCGAGCCTTTCGATGCCGTTTGCAATCCCGCCTCGCTGTCGTCACCGCATTTCGACATTCCCATTGAGGCCGACGCGGATGCTGATTCCGTCAGCATCTGTATTTCCTGCGTGCCCCTCTGGTCGGTGAGTCTCGACCGCAGCAACAGCTTCGGCGTCAGCATCGACGGTTGCCAGCCAGTGGTCTGCGAGAACCGGTTTACCGAGTGGTCGGCTCCCTGGAAGCGCCAGGTCTTGGAGAACCGCAAGGACTTTATGCTCAAGCTGCCCCTCGACCGCAGCCGTCGCCACCATACGCTCTCGCTCGTCGTCGGCGATCCGGGACAGCTCATTCAGCAAGTGAGTATAGATTATGGCAATGATAAGCAGTAAAACGGGACTGGTGCTCGAAGGGGGCGGCATGCGCGGGGTGTTCACCTCGGGCGTGCTCGATGCCTTTATGAAGCATGAGCTCTACTTCCCCTATGTCGTGGCGGTCTCTGCCGGTGCCTGCAACGGGGTGTCGTATATGAGCCGCCAGCCGCGGCGTGCCCGTTACGCCAACATCGATATGCTCAGGAAGTACGACTACCTATCGCTGAAGAATCTCATCACGCAGGGCAGTATCTTCGACCCGAACATCCTCTATGAGCGGTTCCCCAACGAGATTGTCCCCTTCGACTACGATGCCTACCGACAGAATCCCGCCACGTTTGAGGTGGTCACTACCAACTGCCTGACGGGGCGTGCCTGTTACCTGAGCGAGAAGCAGGACGCCCGCCGACTGACGGCTATCGTCAAGGCCAGTTCGTCGCTGCCCTACGTGGCACAGATAACCGAGGTCGACGGTATTCCGATGCTCGACGGCGGCATCGTCGACTCCATCCCCGTGGTGCGGGCCGTCGACAAGGGTTTCTCGCCGAATGTGGTTATCATGACCCGCAATCGGGGCTTCCGTTCTGCCGAGCCCGACTTCAAGGTTCCCCGCCTGTTTTATAAGGAGTACCCGCGACTGCGCGTCGTGCTGAGCCACCACGTCGAGGCCTACAACGACCAGCTGGCCCTGATAGAGCGTATGGAGGACTGGGGCGAGGTCATATGCATACGCCCCGAGCGGCCGATGGAGGTTGACCGCATCTGCCGCGATACGCGTAAGTTGGAGGCCCTTTACGAAGAGGGCTTCCGTCTGGGAGAACAGTTTTGCAAGAATGGTATATAGGTTGTTGCTTCTGTCGGCGCTGATGACGGCACAGACGGTCAGCGCGCAATCGTTCTACGAACGGGAGCCGAGCCGTTACGACGTGGAGATGCACTTCGACATCGACTCCGTGGGGCCGCCGGCCAGTCGGGGCGTGGCGCTGCGTCTGCCGGGTACGCTGAACGGCAGACGGGCCACCTTCACACTCGACACTGGAGCCAGCACCAGCGTCATCTCTCCGCAGCTGATCGACAGATACGGCCTGCGCCTGCTCGACGACAGCGTCAGCGTAGAGGGAATGGACACCGTGACGGTGCAGCGCGCCGTAGCCGACTCGCTCACCATCGGCCTGCTCACCCTGCGCCACGTGCCCTTCCTCGTGGCTTCTGCCGAGACCGGCGATGAGGCCTACGACCGCTATCTCGACCATCTGCAGCTGGTCGTTGGCCGTCCGCTGTTGGAGGTTCTTGGCAAGACGACCGTCGACTTCGACACGCACCTCATCACCGCTCCCCGCAAACCAAAGAAGAAGCAGAAGCGCACGCGACGCTCGAACCTCGACCTGGTTGACAATGTGCTGACGGTCACTGCCAACGACTCGCTGCAGCTGATTCCCGACCTCGGGGCCACCCACTCGGCACTCGACCACACCTATTATAATAATAACACAGCCAGTGTCGAGGCTGCCAGTCGTGCTGACACCGTCAGGTATGTCGGCATTGGCGGCATCGTTACGGCCGTGGAGTATGCACTCAGCGATTTCCCCCTGCGCATCGACCGCAAGACCGCCATCCTGCCCACGATGACCGTCCATCCTACGGCTGGCTACGAGAGCCGCTTAGGCATGGATTTCTTCTCGCGATTACGCCGCGTTGTCTTCGACTTGCGCCGCTGGCGGCTGTCAATCGTCCCAAAATAGGCAGAAGCCCTCACAAAGATGCTGTTTTATTTTGCTGTTTAGCAAAAAAAGATTACTTTTGCAGACGAAAGTATAAATGAATCAAAAGAGTATATAAGTTTAACCCTTTAATTGTTATCATTATGAAGAAGAAGTTTTTATGCGCGTTAAGCGTCTGCGCTATGTTGATGCTTCAGTCATGCTACGTTCAGAATGTCAGCGTGGGAATGAGCTCCGATGAGCCTATGACACAGGTTGCCAAGGTAAAGAACCAGCAATTCATCTATGGTCTTGTACAGCCCACGCAGGACAAGGCTGAGAACCACGTGAAGGACACCAAGCGCTTCACCATGAAGACTATGCAGACTTTCTGGGACGGTTTCCTTGCCGGCCTTACCTGGGGTATCTACACCCCGTCGACCACTTACTATTACGAGCCGGCAAAGTAGTTAAGCTATGAAGAAGTTGTTTATCGTAGCCATGATGATGATGGCTGCCATTACGGCCAACGCACAATATGAGCCTGGAACATTCAGCGTCCAGCCGCGTGTCGGTTTCACGGCCTCCATGATGAGCAATATGGAGAAACTCGACATCCCCATTGCCGGATTTGGTGATGTCAATCTTGACACCTGGCCTGCCGTTGGTCTTTTCGTCGGTGCCGACATGGAGTATCAGCTCTCGCCGCTCGTCAGTCTGTCTGCCGGCCTCAACTGGGCGCAGACCGGTAGCGGATGGGAGGACTGGAAGCATAAAGAGAACGGCATGACCGTTGAAATCAAGGACACTAAGGCAGAGACCAGTTACCTGAGCATACCCTTGACGGCCAACTTCTATGTATGGAAGGGACTGGCCCTGCGTACTGGCGTTCAAATGGGTTTCCTTACCAGCGCCAAGTTAAAGATGACTGTTACGGCATCAGGAACCCAGAATGGCTTAAACGTCAATCAGAGCACCGATGTTGACGAGTCGTTCAAGGACGAATGCAACAAGTTCGACCTCTCTATTCCCGTTGGCGTAAGCTACGAATTCAACAACCACCTTGTTCTCGATGCCCGCTACAACATCGGTGTCACCAAGGTGAATAAGGACAAAGAGCCTGGTGAGAAGGACAGCCGCAACGGTGTGTTCTCGCTTACCATTGGTTACAAGATTGAACTCTGATTCTTGTTTGAATGAAACAGATGAAACTTTGGAAACTTACCGCCGCCATGACACTCTGCTGTGTCGTGGCGGTTTGCGGTTGTCGTAAGAGTACCGAAGAAAAGGCTGTCATCAGCCCAACCGAGGACGCAAGCCAGTTTATGACGCTGACTGACGTCGTGCCCGATGCTATTCTTGAGATTCGCTACTTCGGTACTTACAACTTCGTGGGCGACCGCATCGACGGCTATCTGCAGCCGACGGCCCTGCTGACAAAGCAGGCTGCCGACAGTCTGCGGGCCGTGAGCGACGATGTCGTCAAGCAGGGCTACCGTCTGAAGATCTACGATGCCTATCGTCCGCAGAAGGCCGTTGATCACTTCGTCCGCTGGGCCGAAGATATTCCCGACACCCGTATGAAGGCCTACTTCTATCCCGACCTCGACAAGAATGTACTTTTCCCCCAGGAATATATCTGTGCCAAGAGTGGCCACTCGCGCGGCTCCACCCTTGACCTGACGCTCTTCGACATGACTACCGAAAAGGAACTCGACATGGGCGGCACCTTCGACTGGTTCGGCCCTGAGAGCCATCCCGACTTCTGCGGCAATCCTGAGACAGGCGAGTTTACGGGCGATAACAGTAAAAGTCCCGCTGCCAGGAGTATCACCGCCGAACAGTTCGAGCACCGCATGATTCTCCGCCGGGCTATGCTCCGTCACGGCTTCAAGCCCTTCGACACCGAGTGGTGGCACTTCACGCTGAAGGACGAGCCTTTCCCCGACACATATTTTACTTTCCCCGTCAGGCAGCTGACGGATTAGTCACCGTCTTTCAGCAGGTCTGGGCGCAGCCTTCGGGTGCGCTCCAGTGCCTGCTCTAATTCCCAGTTGCGGATGTTGGCCTCGTGGCCGCTGAGCAGCACGTCGGGAACTTTCCAACCTTTATAATCAGCAGGGCGCGTATAGATGGGGGCGGCCAGCAGGTCGTCCTGGAAGCAGTCGCTGAGTGCCGACTGCTCGTCGCCGATGACGCCGGGCACGACGCGCACTACGGCATCGGCAATCATCGCCGCCACCAGTTCGCCGCCCGTCAGCACGAAGTCGCCGATGGAGATTTCGCGGGTGATGAGGTGGTCGCGTATGCGCTGGTCGATGCCCTTGTAGTGGCCAGCCAGGATGATGATATTGCCCATCAGCGACAGCTCGTTGGCAATATGCTGGTCGAAGCGCTCGCCGTCGGGCGAGGTGAAGATGACCTCGTCGTAGTCGCGCTCGGCCTTCAGGGCGCTGATGCAGCGGTCAATCGGCTCGCACTGCATCACCATGCCGGCACTCCCGCCGTAGGGATAGTCGTCGACGCGGCGCCATTTGTCCAGCGTATAGTCGCGCAGGTTGTGCAGCCTTATCTCAGCCAGTCCCTTCTTCTCGGCGCGTGCCAGTATTGATTCGTGTACGAAGCCCTCCAGCATTTCGGGCAGTACGGTGATGATGTCTATTCGCATAAATACTCCTTTATTTCTTTGATTCTTCGTTCGCCCATCTCACGGCCTGTCTGGTAGATGTGCTCCATCAGTTCCGGGTCGTGGCAGACGTGGCCTATCTGTAGCCGTTCGTCGGGACGGATGACGAGGCAGCGCCCCTGTCGTTCAGCCTCGGCAACATATTCCAACTGACCGTTGTACATCAGGTAGCGCTTGTCCATCGCTTCCACCATTTGCGGGTACTTTCTCAGGCCGATGCGCATCAGCGGCATCAGCCGGCTGTGCTCCTTCTGGTAGCCCTGAGGCTGCGTCAGGATGACCACGTTGCGCTGGTAGCCGTTCTGCTCGGCCCATTCCAAGGGGATGCTGTCGCTGACGCCGCCATCGAGCAGTCCCTGACCGTTGATCCAGACGACCTTCGAGACCAGCGGCATCGATGCCGAGGCACGAATCCACTCATAGGCGTCGTGGTTGCACTCGTCGAGCTGTTTGTAGACGGCCTTTCCCGTCTTGACGTCGGTACAGACCACGACAAACGCCATCGGGTTGGCCTCGAACGCCTCGTCGTCAAATATGTCATATTTTTTCGGTACGACGTGGTAGCCGAAGTTGGCGTTGAAGTAGTCACCCGTGGTCAGCAGCGACTTCAGTCCGCTGTAGCGCGAGTCGCGGGCAAACCGCTTGTTGTAGCGGATGGCCCGCCCCGGCTGGCGCGACTTCATGTTGCAGCCGAAGGCCGCTCCTGCCGACACGCCTATCAGTCCGTCGGGCCACACGTCGTGCTCCATCATCACGTCGATGATGCCTGCCGTGAAAAGGCCGCGCATCGCGCCGCCCTCAAGTACCAGTCCTCGTTTCATATATCTTTTTCCTCTCGTCGAAAGTCATCTTGGCAAACCGCCGCCACTCCTGTGCCCCGTTCTTACCGCACCGCTCTGCGTAGCCCAGGTCGTGGTCGTGGGCATAGGCCTCCAGTTCGAAGGGGTTCAGCAGGTAGGCTGCGTTCTTCATTCGTCTGTTCCACCAAAGGCCGCGCAGCCAGTACCACCCGTACCGCAGGTAGAACCTGAGCCACGAGTCGCCCGTAGCCTGAGCCTGCCGCAGGTGAATCATCTCGTGGTTCTTCAGCTGGTCGTTATGGCTGTTGAAGTGGTCGGCCTCCTCACGTGAGTGCGTCACGATGAAGCCGAAGAACGTCAGTGCCTCATAGCCGCGCCGCAGCCAGAAGGCATCGCTCACGGCCCTCATCTCGCCGGTCCGGCTCGGGCGCACGGCCTTCACCACCAGTCGCAGTATGCTCAGCGGGTTGTTCATTCCGTGGGCAAAGGTACACAAAAGAATTCTAACGCCAAACTTTTTCTTCAGTTTTCTTGTTTTTTTGTCGTTTCCTTAGGCGCTTGCAAGTATTTTTGCCTTTCATTCCTGCACTTCCTGCACTGACTATTGATAATGAGATAGTTAGGCACTGTTTTTCGCGAATTTTCCTGCACTGAGCCTATTCCTTTCCTGCACTGAGCCGGGAGTTTTCCTGAATAGAGCCGTTTAGGCAGGTAAACGTGGTGTAAATATCTTTCAAAAAGTCAGTCAGCATTTCTGACGAGGCGTGAAAATCCGGTTTTCCTGGCAGGAAAAACACTTTTTCGTGGCTTGAAAACCGTCATCAACCGCCACCATTCCATAGCCAAGTGCCGCCCTCGCAGCGGGGCAGTGCAGGTTAGATGCAAGTCTCAGTGCAGGATATTTACGAGTTTCGGCTTGTAACGCATTGATAGTCAGTGGTCAGTGCAGGTAGTGCAGCTTTTTGTCTCCGTTTCCAAGCCCATCGTTACTTCAGTGTGTTCCATGAGCGCGAAAAAAAAGTGTCGTTTCCTTTTGCGTTTTACCTTTTTTTAGTAACTTTGCAACGAAATATGAAAAATGAACTATGAAAGCAATGAAAACGATGAAACAGATTAAGCTTTGGATGATTAGCGTCATCCTGACGTCTGGATTTGGACTTGTGTCTTGTACGAATGATGACGACCCGGTAGCACCGACACCTGTTGACGAGGTGGAGGCTCAGCTCCAGAAGATGACCCTGCGCGAAAAGGTGGGGCAGATGTTCTATGTGCGCCCCGAGTGTCTCGATACCACCATCCACTTCAACTTGCCCAGTGGTATCGACGAAAGTGCTGACGACATCAGGGAAATCAAGCTGCAGGCCGTGAACGCCACGATGAAGGGCGTGAACGAGAAATACCCCGTGGGCGGCATCATCCTCTATGCCCACAACATCAAGGACGAGGCCCAGCTGGCCCGTTTTATCCCGGAGATACGGGCCCTGAAAGGCTCGCCACTGCTCTGCATCGACGAGGAGGGCGGTCGCGTGGCACGTATTGCCAACAACGACAATTTCAACGAGAAGAAGTATGAGTCGATGGGTGCCATCGGTGCTACGGGCGACCCGCAGAATGCATACGAGTGTGGCAATACCATCGGTACGTATCTCCGCCGTTACGGCTTCGACATCGACTTTGCCCCTGTTGCCGACGTGAACACCAACCCGGAGAATATCGTCATTGGCCAGCGGGCCTTCTCGGACGACCCTGCCGTGGCCGCCCCGATGGTGACTAACTATCTGCAGGGACTGAAGGATGCCGGCGTGACGGGATGCATCAAACACTTCCCCGGCCACGGCGACACCAAGTCAGACACGCACTATGGCTATGCCCAGAGCATGAAGACATGGGACGAGATGCTCGGCTGCGAGATGACCACCTTCAAGGCGGGCATCGCCTGGGGCTGCCAGCTGATAATGACCGCCCATATCGCTGCGCCCAATGTGACTGGGTCGGATGTGCCCTCAACGATGTCGCCTGTCATCTTGCAGGACAAGCTGCGCGGCGAGTTAGGCTATCAGAACATCATCATCACCGATGCCATGGAGATGGGAGCCATCACCCAACAGTACAACTGTGCCGAGGCCACCGTGGGCTGTATCAAGGCCGGGGTGGATATCGTGCTGGGGCCGCAGAACTTCGTTCAAGCCTTTGATGCCGTCATCGCTGCCGTCAAGGATGGCACCATCACCGAGGAGCGCATCAACCAGAGTGTCCGCCGCATCCTGAAACTGAAGTCGAAGTAAGAAGAGTCACCAATCCAACACAATGAGTTATGAACAAGAAAAAGATTTTAACGGCCTGTGCCATTCTCTTAGGGAGTGTGGGCACGATGACGGCACAAGTGAAGTTGCAGAGCAACAATGTTGACGAAGTCCTCAAAGCCATGACGCTCGAGGAGAAAGCCATGCTCGTGGTTGGCGGCAACCGCCAGATTGCATCGGCCGACAACAATGGCATGATTGGCGGACATGCCCAGGGCGTGCCCGGTGCTGCCGGTGCCACTCAGGCCATTCCCCGGCTCGGCATCCCCTCGACGGTGCTGACCGACGGTCCTGCCGGCGTGAGAATCAGTCCGCGCCGCAACAACGACGAGAATACCTACTTCTGCACGGGCTTCCCCGTGGGCACAGCCCTTGCCTGCACCTGGAACACACAACTCGTTGAGGAGGTGGGATGCTGCATCGGCAACGAGGTGCTAGAGTACGGCTGCGACGTGCTGCTCGCCCCAGGCATGAACATCCACCGCTCGCCGCTCTGCGGGCGTAACTTCGAATACTATTCCGAAGACCCGATAGTGACGGGCAAGATTGCCGCCGCCTACGTGCGAGGCATTCAGAGTCAGGGGGTGGGTACCTCCGTCAAGCACTTCGCCGGCAACTCGCAGGAGACCAACCGCATGGGTGTCGACGAGGTGATGTCGCAGCGTGCCCTCCGCGAAATCTACCTGAAAGGATTCGAGATTGCCGTGCGCGAGGCTGCTCCCTGGACGGTGATGTCGTCGTATAACCGCCTGAACGGTCCCTTTACTCAGGAGAACGGCGAACTGCTGACCACCATCCTGCGCGACGAGTGGGGCTTCGACGGCATCGTGATGACCGACTGGACAGGCCTGCGCAATACGGCAGCACAGATTCAGGCCGGCAACGACCTGATGGAGCCGGGCAACGAATCGCAGATAAAGGATATTATAGATAAGGTGAAGAGCGGCGCGTTGAAAGAGGCCGACCTCGACGTCTGCGTGAAGCGCATCCTGCAGTATCTCACGAAGACGCCTGCCTTCCGCAACTACAAGTACTCGAACAAGCCCGACCTGAAAGCCCATGCCGCCGTTACGCGCCGCAGCGCTACCGAGGGTATGGTACTGCTGAAGAATGAGGGACAGACGCTGCCGATGAGTGGCACAAAGACCATCTCCGTCTTCGGCGTCACTTCCTACGACTTCATTGCCGGCGGCACAGGTTCAGGCGACGTAAACAAAGCCTATACCATCGACATGATGCAGGGCCTCACCGAGGCTGGGCTGAAGGTGAACACCAAGCTCGCCGATGTGTACAAGAGCTATCAGACCTATCAGCAGAGCCTCACTGCTGCGGCTTCGGCACGTGGTGGCTGGTTCTGGGGCAAGCCGCTTCTGCCCGAGATGGCCGTCAGCCGTCCTGTCATCAATGTTCAGGCCCAAGAGTCTGACCTCGCCATCATCACCATAGGACGCCAGGCCGGCGAAGGTTCCGACCGTCAGGAGGAGGGCGACTTCACGCTCAAGGACGTTGAACGGCAGCTCATCACCGATGTCTGCGGCGCCTTCCATTTGGCTGGCAAGCCCGTGGTCGTGGTGCTCAACATGGGCAATGTCATTGAGACCGCCTCGTGGAAGGCGATGCCCGATGCCATTCTCCTTGCCTGGCAGCCAGGTCAGGAGGGCGGCTATTCCGTGGCCGATGTGCTGACGGGCAAGGCCTATCCCTCGGGCAAGCTCACGATGACGTGGCCTAACAACCTCATCGACTTGCCCTCGAGTGCCAGTTTCCCCAACGTCCGGCCGGCAGCTGGTGGTCGCCGACGTGGCAACGACAAGGTGGAGTTCCAGGATTACACCAAGCACACGGAGGACATCAACGTGGGCTATCGCTACTTCACTACGACCGGCAAATCGGTGTCTTATCCCTTCGGCTATGGACTGAGCTACACGACCTTCGCGTATAGCAAGCCCGTTGTGAAAGCCACCAGCGATGGACTCACGGCCTCTATCACCGTTACTAACACGGGCCAGCGGGTCGGCAAGGAGGTGGTCGAGCTCTACGTCAGCGCTCCGGCTGGCGGTCTGGAAAAACCCGCCCGCGAACTCAAGGCCTTTGCCAAGACGCAGGAACTCCAGCCTGGAAAGAGTCAGACGCTCACGATGAAGCTCTCGCACTACGACTTAGCCTCCTATAACGAAGCCACCCAGGCCTGGGAGACTGCTCCCGGCAAATATACCATCGGCTTCGGAGCCAGCGTCGAGGACATTCGTGCCACAGCATCTTATAGCCTCTCCAAGCAGAAGTCGGTGAAGTGTCACGACGTGATGAAGCCCAGCATGCAATTGTAAAACAATAACCCAACAAATAACTAAAAGCATATGAAAGTCGGAATTCCAAAGGAGATTAAGAACAATGAGAACCGCGTGGGCATGACCCCGGCGGGAGTAGCAGAAATGATAAGGCACGGCCACGAGGTGGTGGTGCAGCATACGGCAGGCGAGGGTAGTGGCTTCGCCGACTCGGAGTATGTGGCCGTCGGCGCACAGATACTGCCGACCATCGAAGACGTCTATCGCGAGGCCGATATGATTGTGAAGGTGAAGGAGCCCATCGAGCCGGAGTATAAACTGATCAGGAAAGGCCAGTTGCTGTTCACCTATTTCCATTTTGCCAGTGAGCGCGAGCTGACCGACGCCATGCTGAAGAGCGGAGCCGTCTGTCTGGCCTATGAGACGGTGCAGCTGCCGAACGGCTCGCTGCCCCTGCTGCAGCCCATGAGCGAGGTGGCTGGGCGCATGGCCGTACTCAACGGTGCCTATTACCTGCAGAAGACGCAGGGTGGCAAGGGCAAGCTCATCAATGGCGTGCCCGGCGTGCCTCCTGCCAAAGTGCTGGTGCTCGGCGGCGGTATCGTAGGCGAGGCCGCAGCAATGATGGCTGCCGGACTGGGCGCCGACGTGACCATCACCGACATCTCGCTGCCCCGTCTGCGCCAGCTCGATATCGAGACGCCGGCCAACGTACACACCCTGTACAGCTCGGAGCACAACATCGTCAGACAACTGAAGGACGTCGACATCGTCATTGGTTCGGTGCTCGTGCCGGGCGACAAGACGCCCCACCTCATCACCAAGGAGATGCTGGCGCTGATGGAGCCGGGAACGGTGCTCGTCGACGTGGCCATCGACCAGGGCGGATGCTTCGAGACCTCGCGGCCTACCACCCACAGCGACCCCGTCTACGTTGAGGACGGCATCATCCATTACTGTGTGGCCAACATCCCCGGAGCGGTGTCCCACACCTCGACGCTGGCCCTCACTAACGCCACCCTTCGCTATGCCCTCGCCCTGGCCGACAAAGGCTGGCAGCAGGCCTGCAAGGACGACTCGGCCCTGGCCAAGGGCCTGAACATCGTTGAGGGTAAGGTGGTATTCAAGGCCGTTGCCGATGTCTTCGGTCTGCCGTATGAACCAATTTGAGTAAAATATACATTTCGGTAACTCTACTCAGTCCTTATGGGGTTGAGTAGAGTTACTTTTCTCAGAATATGAAGGTCATTGCATTCTTCCATATTTTTTCTGCGTTTGTGGGTGGAATCTCATTTTTTTTCCGTAACTTTGCACCCCAAGAACCACCTACTTATTAGTTTTACGCAATGACAACAAAAAGACTACTAACGCTTTGCATCCTTGCCATAGTCGCTATGACCGCTGCGGGGCAGGAATACTATGATCTGACAGAGCACTACCTGACGAACAGCCTGTTCGACGGTGAATATGATTATGACCAGACACGCACGGGTAATGTAGCTCAGGAGATGCAACCAGTCAATGGCTGGACGAACGACTACACGATGAATTATACCGTTGTGGGCATTTACCAGGTGGGTTCCCCTATCACTTACAATGGTGCTTCGATACCTGCCTCCAATGCCGACGGAGAAAAATCGGGTGGCGTGTTGGCCCTGAGCACGGGCTGGGAACAAGACTTAAAACTCTACCAAACAGTGACGCTCCCAGCAGGCGAATACAAACTTGTGGCAGCTTACTACAATGGTGACTCACAAATGACTGCAGGCTCGAGTCTGCTGGCTTGGATACCATCCAGTGGGACAAAAGTAGCGTCGAATGTTACTTCGTTTGCCGTGGGGCAGTGGACGATTGATGAGTTCTCTTTTTCGTTGAAAAGCAAGCGTACGGGCAAGATACAAATAGGCTTTAAGGGCGCTTCTGGTGGTTCGGGAAATTCAGCCAAAATAGCTGTGGACTACGTAAAACTGCTGCGCCAGACACCTTACATTGATGGCGAACAGAGTCCGACAGGAAATACACCTAAGGTTACAACCGACAGCCGCTTCGTTCGTGGTGCGACGTGGGCTTTTGGGCGTATGGCCGTCAATAACAATGGCACTACTATTCGTGAGCAAGGCTTTTGCTACAGCAGCCAAACAACAGAACCGACTATCAGCGATGGTCGCAGTACGAGGGTGCTTTCGAATGGCGTCTACTGGCTGAAGGGGCTTCAGCCCGCTACAAAGTATTATATGCGAGCCTATGCCATTACCACAAACGGACAGGTGGGCTATGGCGAGGCTGTTAAGTTCTACACCGTGCCGAAGGGCAATGTTAGTTATTCTTATAACAATGGCGGCGATGCAGCAGCAAATGCCCGTATTACCAACGCGCTGAACAGTGCGTGCCACTACTTCAACAACATGTGCTACACTACGCGCCACTTCAATGTAGGCTATAGTGCAGGGACACCGACCGCCGACTGTAACTACCAGGCTCAGCCGTGGATTAACATCGGCGCACAGGAGAGCTACCAGCGAACCGGCACCTTTATGCATGAGATGCAGCACGGTATGGGCCTGCAGAACTATTCGACGCAGTGGAATAAGAATAATTTGCGTTCGGGTAACGGCACAGGGCAGTGGACAGGAGATCGCGTGACTGAGGCCCTGCATTTTTGGGACAATATTACGACTACTGTACTCAAGGGCGATGCCATCCACATGTGGCCATACGGCATCAATGGTGCCAGCGAGGACAACCTTAGTGTAGAGCTTTATTTGGCTAATGCTATGCTTTGCCAAGCCCTTGGCGAAGACGGGTTGGAACACAACGAAACCCGCCATGCTGACCCATATTACTCCTTCGATCAGGAAGACGATGTGAAGTACTACATCAAGAACGAGGCAGAGAGCCGTGGACGATATACCAGCTACCTTGTGGCCGACGGCTCGACCCTGCGCTGGGCGGAGATGACAGCCGGCGAGGCTGCTGCTGATGACCGAGCGGCGTGGTACATCACGTTTACGCCCGAGAACCAGTACTACCAGCTGCGCAACGCCGCCACTGGCGAATACCTTACTTATAATAGTGGTATCAAGACGGCCACGAAGTCGTCGCTGTCTGCGAACGAGAACTGGCACCTGATGCGCGGTCGAGTCGACGTTGAGGGAATGCGTGGCTACTGGATAATCCATCCCACTAACAATTGGACGCCGCCCTGTCTGCAGGCAAACTCCAGCGGTACTACGACGGCTGCTACGTTTAATATCGCCAATTCTGCTGAGACGCAGCGCTGGCTCATCCTGACTGCCGACGAGCTGACTGCCATCGAGAACAAGGCTATGGAGCATTGGAAGAAGGAAACTGAGAACATACTGAAGCACGTGAAGACTCTGCCCTCTGTCGCCCACTTGGAGGACGTAAAGGGTGCCGACGAGACGCTGCAGACGGCCATCACTGACATTGAGAGCCGTATGGCCGAAGCTACGACGGTCGATGAGCTGAAAGTGCTGCCTGGTGAGGCCAAGGCTGCTGCGATGACGTTCCTGCGGAGTGTCACGCCAACGACTGGTGATAATCCTTTCGACCTGACGTGGCTGATGGTAAATCCCACAGTGGACGAAAGCATTGACGGATGGACGACGTCGGTTGACATTACCGACCTGAAGTACGGCTGTGTGGAGTACTACCAGAAAACGTTCGACTTCTCGCAGACCATCACAGGGCTGCCTGCAGGCTTCTACGATTTTCGTACACAGGCGTTCCAGCGTCCGGGCTGGCCTGATGCTTGCAGTGGAACGGCCGTGACGACTTCCGTCTATGCCGGCAGTGCTTCGAAGCCAGTGTCTCACGCCGTGAACAGAAATCAGGCTTCGTCGTTGGGTGGCAGTGAGTCGCAAGTCGACGGCTATTACATCCCCAACGACATGGAGGCAGCCAGCATCTACTTCAACAAAGGCCACTATAAAGAACATGTGGAAAGCAGGGTGGAGTCTGACGGTGGTTCGCTGAAGGTCGGCCTGCGTTGTACGGCGGCGGAAAGTGGCTACTGGACCATCTTCACAGGCTTCAATCTCTATTATTATGGCAACATCGTCACGGGCGATGTCAACCGCGACGGTGAGGTTGGCGGTGCTGACGTCAGCTGCATTGTGAACTACCTGTTGGGCCTCACGCCTGATGTGTTCTCACAGCGGGCTGCCGACGTGAACGGCGACGGCTTTGTGACGCTCCTCGACGTGACCGCCCTTATTGAAAAGATACGAACAAAGCAATAAATAAACCACTACGACTATGAAAGCAAGAACACTATTTTTAATGAGTCTCGCCGCGCTGCTCACCCAGCAGGCGGTGGCGCAGACACCGAAAGTAACTACTGACACCCGTTTTGCACGCGGCGCCACGATGGCCTTCGGGCGCATCAAGGGGTCGGCCTCTGCCAATGGCGGCTCGGCCATCCAGAAGCGCGGCTTTTGCTTGAGCGAGACGCCGGAGCCTACGGTCGACGACATCGTCAGCACCAAGCAATTCTCGAACAACGGCATCATCTACTACTTCGACGACCTGAAGCCCGCCACAAAGTACTATATGCGCGCCTACGCCACCAACAAGGACGGCGTGACGGGCTATGGCGACGCCATCAAGTTCTATACCCTGCCGATGGGAACCATCAAGCTGTCGATGCGCGACGGCGGCGACCAGACCACTTATAACCGCATCAAGACGGCGGCAGAGACTGCCGTGAACTGGTGGAACAACCTGACCGAGATGAAGGGCTTCAACCCGAGTGTTGGCTATGCCTCAGGAACGGCCACTGCCGACTGCTCGTATGGCGGCTGGATCCGCGTGGGGCCGAACACCTCCTACCAGCGCTGCGGCACCATCATGCACGAGATGCTGCACGGCATCGGCGTCATTCCCTGGGCCGACACCGAGTGGAGCCGCCACAACCTGCGCTCGTCGGTCAATGGTGACGGCTACGGCACCGGCTACTGGCTGGGCGACCGCGTGACCGAGGTTCTGACGTTCTGGGACAACAAGATGCAGCAGCTGAACGGCGACTACCAGCACATGTGGCCCTACGGCATCAACGGTGCCAACGAGGACAACGGCACCGACCTGCTCTACATCGGCAACTCACTGGTCTGCCAGGCCTTGGGTGAGGACGGCCTGCAGCACACGTCGTCGCTCTTTGCCGAGCCTTACTATGCCCTCAATCAAGAGGACACCATCAAGTACTACATCAAGAACGAGGCGCAGGACCGCGGACTCTATACATCCTTCCTGAAGCCCAACGCCAGCGGACAGCTGAAGTGGGTGGAAATGACGAGCACCGAGGCTGCCGGGAACGACAGTACGGCCTGGTACATCACCTTCACCCCACAGAACCAGTACTACCAGCTGCGCAATGCTGCTACTGGCCAGTACATGACCTACAGCGGCGGCATCAAGACGGCCGCGAAGACGGCGCTGACGGCCAACGAGAACTGGCACCTGATGCGCGGCCGCGTCGATGTTGACGGACAGCGCGGCTACTGGATTATCCACCCCGAGTCGAACTGGACGCCGAAGTGCCTGCAGGCCAATGCCAACGGCAACACAGCACAGGCCACGTTCAACATTGCCAACACCGCCGAGGCGCAGCGCTGGCTCATCATGACCATCGAACAGACGAAGGCGGCTGAGGAGAAGGCCGTCGAGCTGATGAGGGGGCAGGTGGCCGAGGCCTTGCAGCAGGTGAAGTTGCTGGCTGAGGTGCCCCATGTCTGCGCCGATGCCGCTACCGACGGGCTCTTGCAGACCGCTCTGGCCAGCCTTGAGCAGCGCATGGCCGCAGCCGTGAGTACCACGGAGCTGCAGCAGATTAAGGATGAGGCCCGGCAGGCCAGCGCCGACTTCCTTGCTGCCGGAGTGTCGCCTACTGACTTGTCGAAACCTTTCGACCTGACCTATTTGCTCGTCAACCCCACCATCGACGAGAATACCGACGGCTGGACGGGTGCTGCCGTGGTCAACTACGGCTGCGGCGAGTTCTTCGAGAAGGCCTTCGACTTCAACCAGACGGTCAAGGACCTGCCCGCCGGAACCTACGCCTTCTGCGTGCAGGGCTTCCAGCGCCCCGGTTCTACGAGTGCGTCATATCAGGACTACAAGGCCGGCACCAACAAGGTGAATGCCACCGTCTATGCGGGTGGCAGCAGTGCGAAGCTGGCCCATATCTGCGACACCATCCTGTCGCGCAAGATCGGCAAGGGCAATGAGTCGGCAGTGGCCAGCGGCAAGTATGTGCCCAACGACATGCAAGCTGCCAGCGCCTACTTCGGCAAGGGTTTTTATGAGAACCAGGTGCTGACCAGCGTGACTGCCGACGGCGGCTCGCTCAAGGTGGGCGTCAAGTCTACCAATATGTCTTCAGCCTACTGGGTCATCTTCGACAACTTCCGCCTCTACTACTACGGCAGCGTGTCGGCTGACGAGGTGACGGGCGTTGAGGGGGTCGCGATGGAATCGCGACAAACAAGGAAGGAGACGGTGTATGACCTGCAGGGTCGTCGCGTAGCCAACCCCGTCAAGGGACTGTATATCGTGAACGGAAAGAAAATCGTGATCAAATAAACTATGGACGAGAAACAGCGGATAGAGCAGCTGCGCCGCGAGCTGCACGAGCATAACCACCGATACTACGTCGAGAACCAGCCCAGCATCAGCGACTACGACTTCGACCAGCTGATGCACGAGCTGCAGCAGTTGGAGGCCCGCCATCCCGAGATGGCCGACCCCAACTCGCCAACCCAGCGCGTGGGCAGCGACCTGCAGACGGAGTTCCGGCAGGTGGCCCACAAGTACCCCATGCTCTCATTAGCCAACACCTACAGCGAGCAGGACGTGCGCGACTGGTACGACTCCGTCAGCCGTGGCCTGGCCGGGGAGCCCTTCGAGGTGTGCTGCGAAATGAAGTACGACGGTCTGAGCATCTCGCTCACCTACGTCGATGGCCGGCTTGTGCAGGCCGTCACCCGTGGCGACGGTGTGCAGGGCGACGACGTGACGCAGAACGTCCGCACCATTCGGGCTATACCCCTCGTGCTCTCTAGTGCGGGTTATCCGCATGAGTTCGAGATTCGCGGCGAGATACTGATGCCGTGGAAGTCGTTCGAGCGGTTGAACGCTGAGCGCGAGGCCGCCGAGGAACCGCTGTTTGCCAATCCACGCAATGCCGCCAGCGGCACGCTGAAGAGCCTCGACTCCCGCGTGGTGGCCAGTCGTCAGCTCGATGCGTACCTCTATTATCTGTTGGGCGACGAACTGCCCGCCGATGGCCACTACGAGAACTTAGAGGCCGCCCGCCAGTGGGGCTTCAAGATCAGCGAGGGCATGAAGAAAGTCCATACGGTAGACGAGGTCATGGACTTCATCAACTACTGGGACCAGGAGCGCAAGAACCTGCCCGTAGCCACCGACGGCATCGTGCTCAAGGTGAACTCCCTGCGCCAGCAGCGCGCCCTCGGCTTCACGGCCAAGTCGCCCCGCTGGGCCATCGCCTATAAGTTCAAGGCCGAGCGCGCCTGCACCGAACTCTTCGAGGTTACCTATCAGGTGGGCCGAACGGGTGCCGTCACGCCTGTGGCCAATATGGCTCCAGTACAACTGGCAGGCACCACCGTGCGCCGTGCCACGCTCAACAATGAGGACTTCATCCGCTCGTTCGACCTCCACATCGGCGACCACGTCTATGTGGAGAAGGGCGGCGAGATCATCCCCAAGATTGTGGGTGTCGACATCGACCAGCGTCCCATCATCGCCCAGCCCGTGCAGTTCATCAAACGCTGTCCGGAGTGCGGCACGCCCCTCATTCGTTATGAGGCCGAGGCTGTTTGGTACTGCCCCAACGACACTGGCTGTCCGCCGCAGATCAAGGGCCGCATCGAGCACTTCATAGCCCGCAAGGCCATGAACATCGACTCGCTGGGGCCTGAGACCGTCGACGAGTACTACCGTCGCGGACTCATCCACAACGTGGCCGACCTCTACGACATCGAGGTGCAGCAGATTAACGGCGACGGAAGCCGAACGAAGTCGGCGCAGCGCATCGTCAACGGCATCCAGAAGTCGAAGGAGGTGCCTTTCGAGCGCGTCGTCTTCGCCCTCGGCATCCGCTTTGTCGGCGAGACTTCAGCCCGTCTGCTGGCCCGCCACTTCAAGTCGATGGATGCTCTGATGCAGGCCGGACTGGAGGAACTGCAGGAGGTGGAGGGCATCGGCGAGGTGATGGCCAAGAGCATCATCAGCTACTTCCACAACGAGCAGAACCGCCAGATAGTGGAGCGGCTACGCGGCTACGGCCTGCAGTTCGCGCTCTCGACCGAGCAGACGGTGGCCCAGAGCAACAAGCTCGCCGGACAGTCCATCGTCATCAGCGGCGTGTTCCAGCACCACAGCCGCGACGAGTACAAGCTCCTTATCGAGCAGAACGGCGGCAAGAACGTCGGCTCCATCAGCGGCAAGACCTCGTTCATCCTGGCGGGCGACAACATGGGCCCATCGAAACTCCAGAAGGCTGAGAAGCTCGGTATCAGAATTGTCAATGAGGACGAATTCTTAGAAATGATAGAATGAACATCATCGTATCGCAGGAAATAGAACAGGTGTGCCCCCGATTCGTGGGGGCAGCCGTTGAGGCGCAGGTGGTGAACAGTGAGTACTGTGCCGCGCTTTGGGACGAAATACATGAGTGGGAGGAGCGCTTCCGGCGCGAGCTGACCACTGAGTCGCTGAAGGAACTGAGTGGCATCGCGGCTACGCGAGCCGTCTATAAGAAATGTGGCAAGGATCCTTCGCGCTACCGTCCGGCCTCCGAACAGCTTATCCGCCGGATGCTGCAGGGCAAGGAACTCTATCAGATTGATACGCTCGTCGACCTAGTAAATCTTGCCTCCATCGCCTTCGGCTATAGTATCGGGGGCTTCGATGCCGACAAGTTCGTGGGCGACACGCTCACACTCGGCGTGGGCCGTGAGGGCGAACCCTACGAAGGCATTGGCCGCGGTATGCTCAACATCGCCGGACTGCCCGTCTACCGCGACGCGCAGGGTGGGGTGGGGACGCCCACCAGCGACAACGAGCGCACGAAGATGACGCTTGAGACCACCCACCTCCTGGTGCTCATCAACGGCTACGACGGCGATGCCGAGCGTGTGCGGCAAAATGGTGAGTTCATCCAGCAGCTCGTTCGGAAGTATTGCCAGAGCGACGGGGGCACTGTTACGCTATTTGGCCGTGATATTCAGACTGCCCGACTTTAGCTGGCTGGCCGAGCACGACAGATTAACTACTCCCGGTGTTTGGCCACTCTGTATTAGCACCTGCGCCAGTCCGTTGAAGGCGGGAATGCTGAACTGGCGGCAGTCCTTGTCGCGTGGGTGATCCTCGCCGAGGAATGAAGGGTCGCCATTGCCGGCACCCAGTATGCGGCCGTCGCCCTGAAGCGAGAATGTCAACAGCGGACAAGCGTCAGGAACGATGCGCCCTTTGGCATCCTGCACCTCGACAGTTACGACGCTCATGTCGCGCCCGTCGGCAGCAATGGCCTGGCGGTCTGCCTTCAGCACAATCTTAGCAGCGGGCTTTGTCGTCTCGATGGTTTCGGTGAGAAGCCGCTTACCGTTCTTATAGCCTGTGGCTACGACGCGCCCGGGCTGGTAAGTAGCCTTCCACTTCAGGTGGCCGTTGCGGGTCATCTGCTGCCGTCCCAGCCGCTTGCCGTTCACAGTCAGTTCTACTTCGTCGCAGTTGCTGTAGGCCCATATTTCCACCTCTTCGCCCTCGTGCCCTTGCAGGTTCCAGTGAGGGAAGATGTGGAGCACCGGCTCGTCCGTCCACCACGCTTTCAGATACCATGCCTCGTCTTTCGGGAATCCGCAGTAGTCTAGAATACCGAACTCCGAATCGTGGGCGGGATAGCTCAGTGGGTTAGGCTCGCCACGATAGTCGAAGCCAGTCCAGTAGAACAGTCCTGCCGCCCAGGGGCGCTCGGCATAGAACTTCCAGCCGCGCTCGATGATGTTTTCATAGCCTTGCTCGTTGGTGCGGTTGAGACTCACCATGCGGCCTGGGTATTCCGGTTGTTTGAAGTACCAGCCGCGCGTGCCGCAGCCCGTCGTTTCTTCGGTGCCCACGATGCGCCACGAGGGGTTCTGCCGCTTGCGGTTGTCGACGTCGTTTTGCACAATGTAGTTGAATCCCACCACGTCGAGCCCCTTGATCAGTTCCGTGCCCCCGGCATTGGCAACAGTGCTGGGACGTGTGGGGTCATAGAGGCGGGTGTATTCGCGCATGGCCTCAGCAACCCGTGTGCCTTGGATGCTGTTCTCCAGCCCCCATTCCTCGTTGCCATCGCTCCAGAGAATGATGCTGGGATGATTGCGGTCGCGCTTGATCATCCGCTCCAGCAGTCGCAGGTGCTCGTCGTTGATGCCCATCAGTCGGTTCTCGTCGATAACCAGTATGCCCTCGCGGTCGCAAATATCGAGCAGGGCAGGCGTCATCGGGTTGTGTGAGGCACGATAGGCATTGCATCCGAACTGCTTCAACTGCTTGATGCGCCACGCCTGCAGGGCATCGGGAATGGCAGCCCCTACGCCCGCATGGTCCTGATGCATGTTCACGCCCTTCAGCTTCAGCGGCTCGCCGTTCAGCAGGAAACCACGTTCGGCATCGAAGCAGATGTCGCGGATACCCGTTGTGGTTTTATAGATGTCTACCACCCGACCGTCTACCTTTACCGTCGTCTCTACTTGGTAGAGATAGGGGTCGGCAGTGCTCCACAGGTGAGGGTTGTTGACTTTCAGTATATGCTGTGTCTTGCGCGTTCCCTTGGCCTTGAGTGGGTTGACATGTCCAGTGGCATGCACCATCTCACGCCCTTCAGCGTCCAAGAGCCGTTGCTCCACCTCATACTGCTGCGTCGTGAGACTGCTGTTGCACACCTCAGTCTTGATGTGTAGCAGGGCCACGTCGTAAGGCTGCTTGAGTTCCGCATACACAAAGGTGCCAAAGGGTGCCACGCTCACCTCAGCGGCTTTCTCCAACCACACGTCGCGATAGATGCCTGCCCCTTCGTAGAACCAGCCTTCCTCGAGTGAGGCGTCGGCCCTTACACAGATCAGATTCTCTTCACCATATTTGATATAAGGGGTGATGTCGTAAACTTGTGTTGCATAGCCGCTGGGCTCTGTTCCCATGTAATAGCCGTTGAACCACACCTGTGCCGAGCGGAAGATGCCGTCAAAGCGCAGCATCAGCCGTTTGCCCAGATCCTCTTTGCCGATAGTCAGCTTCTTGCGATACCAGCCCACACTCGTAGCTGGGTACTTATAGCCGACGGTCTTGTAACCGTGCGAGTGACTGGCTCCTGGGGCGTAGGGCAGCGTGGCGACCCAGTCATGGGGCACACGTACGGTCTGCCAGGCCGAGTCGTTGAATTTCTGCGAATACGGTCCCTCGTTGTGTATGGAGTTGGCCTTCGTCAGATAGTTGAAGTACTCCGTTCCGCAGCCGAAATCCTTCTTGGGGTCGGCGGCATTGCCGAAGGCGAAGCGCCATCCTTCGTCGAGTCTTGTCACTTCGCGCACGCTTTGTGCAATTGCCGAGAAAGTTGCCGTGCAGGCAAGCAGCGTCACGAGCAGCCGATGGGTACATGTCTTGTTCATAGGTTGTGTAATTGGGCTTGTTTGTAGTTTTCATCTGCAAAGGTAAGACAATAACTCCAAAAACAATGCCACTTTCTTGCTTTTATCCGACTTTTTTCGTATTTTTGCACCGAATAAAAACAAACCAGACATGATCAAGACACTCTATAAGCAAATCGGCGACTACTGGAAAGCGTCGCTGCTGACGCCCGTCTGGACGGCTCTTGAGGTGGTGATGGACGTGCTCATTCCCTACGTCACGGCCTCGCTCATCGACAAGGGCATCAACGCAGGCAGTATGGAGAACGTGTACCTCTACGGCGCCGTGATGATTGGTATGGCGTTCCTCTCGCTGGGCTTCGGCATACTGGCCGGGCGCTCGGTGGCCTACGCCGCCACGGGCTTCGCCGCCAACCTGCGCCGGGCGATGTACCGCAACATCCAGCGCTTCGCCTTCTCTGACATCGACAAGTATTCCACCTCGGGACTGGTCACGCGCATGACCACCGACGTGTCGAGCCTGCAGAATGCTTACCAGCAGATACTGCGCATCACCGTGCGCGCTCCGTTCCGGCTGGTGCTGAGCATCGTGATGTGTCTGGTCATCGACGCGCGGCTGTCGTTCATCTTTATCATCGCGATGGTCATCCTGAGTTTCTCGCTCTACAATATCATCTCGCGGGTGGCCCGACTGTTCCAGCAGGTATTCGTGAAGTACGACGAGCTGAACCAGAGCGTGCAGGAGAATATCCAGGCCATCCGCGTGGTCAAGGCTTTCGTCCGCGAGGACTTTGAGAACCAGAAGTTCTCACGCGCCGCCGAAGGCCTCTATAAGTTATATGTTCGCGCGGAGAGTCTCATGGCGCTGAACCATCCCGTGATGAACATCGTGGTCTATGGCTGTATCATCGCCCTCTCGTGGTGGGGTGCGCAGTTCGTCGTCGGCGGTACGCTGACCACGGGCGAGCTGACCTCGCTCTTCACCTATGTGATGTCAATCCTGCAGTCGCTGATGATGCTGTCGATGATCTTTGTGATGCTGACGCAGAGTGCCGCCTCGGCCAAGCGTGTCAGCGAGGTCATCGAGGAGCAGCCCGACATCGTGAATCCCGACAGCCCCGTCTACGAGGTCAGTGATGGCAGCGTGGAGTTCCGGGGGGTGAGGTTTGACTATACGACCAAACAGACCCACCCCCAGCCCCTCCCTGTTGAGGGAGGGGAGAAGATACTCCAATCCGAGACAAAGTTGGCGAGCAAGGTAATTGCCCCCCTCCCTCAACAGGGAGGGGCAGGGGGAGGGTCCCTTCATCGCCGCTCCGCCCTCTACAACGTCTCGTTCAGCATCGGCAGCGGCGAGACCATCGGCGTCATCGGCGGTACGGGCTCGGGCAAGTCGACGCTCGTCAACCTCATCTCGCGGCTCTACGACGTGGGGCAGGGCGAGGTACTCGTCGGTGGGCGCAATGTCAAGGAGTACGACCTGGCTACGCTGCGCAATGAGGTGGCCGTCGTGCTGCAGAAGAATACGCTCTTCTCGGGGACGGTGCTTGAGAATCTGCGCTGGGGGAAGCCCAACGCCACACTGGAGGAGTGCCGCGAGGCGTGCCGTCTGGCCTGCGCCGACGAGTTTATCGACCAGATGCCCGACGGCTATGACTCGCGTATCGAGCAGGGCGGCACCAACGTCTCGGGCGGACAGAAGCAGCGCCTCTGTATTGCCCGCGCCCTGCTGAAGCGGCCGAAGGTGCTGGTGCTCGACGACTCCACGTCGGCCTGCGATACCCAGACCGACGCCAAGATTCAGCGCGCCTTCCGCGAGGAACTGCCTGCGATGACGAAACTCATCATTGCCCAGCGCATATCGTCGGTAGAGCATTGCGACCGCATTCTCGTGATGGACAATGGCGTGGTCACTGGCTACGACACCCACGAACAGCTGCTGAAGACCAATGAGCTGTACAAGGAGATATACGACATACAGACCGCCGATTGTGGCGACTTTGACAGGAAAGGAGGTGCAGCATGAGACAGCCCAACTTCGGAGGACCGCGTGGCCCGCACGCCCAGAATCAGGGCGGCATACAGAAGATTGACCGTAAGACGCGCAACATCATCTGGCGCATGGCCCGGCTGGTGCTTGGCGACTACAAACTGAGCATCGGCGTGGTGCTGGTGTGCATCGTCGTCACATCTGTCACGACGCTCGCCTCGACGCTCTTCACGCGCACCTTGATTGACGACTATATCGTGCCGCTGACCCAGACGGACAATCCTGAATACCATTCTTTGGCCCAGGTACTCTTCAAGCTCGGTCTTATCCTGCTGGTCGGCGTCGTCTGTTCCTACCTCTACAACCGCCTGATGATCAACGTGTCGCAGGGCACACAGCTGAAACTGCGTAAGCTGATTTTCGAGCGCATGGAGCGTCTGCCCATCAGCTACTTCGATCAGCGGCAGCATGGCGATATCATGTCGGTCTATACCAACGACGTCGACTCGCTGCGCCAGATGATTTCGACGGCCTTGGCCCAGGTCTTTAATTCGGTCATCACCATTGGCGTCACCTTTGCTTCGATGATTGTGCTCAGCGTACCGCTGACGCTCGTCAGTTGCCTGATAGCCGCCGTGATGATGTTCACCACCACGAAGCTCGGCCAGCGGTCGCGCCGCTACTTCCGCACCCAGCAGGAGAGCCTTGGGCGCGTCAACGGCTTCATCGAGGAGATGATGACCGGCCAGAAAGTGGTCAAGGTGTTCTGTCGCGAGCAGCAGGCCATCAGCGACTTCGAGGCCATCAACGAGCAGCTGCGCTCGTCGGCCTGTAGTGCCAACCGCATCGCCAACATCGTGATGCCCGTCAACGGCAACCTGTCGAACCTCGGCTACGTGCTCATCGCCGTCGTCGGTGCCACCATAGCCCTTCACCCTTCACTCATCACCCTTCACCTCTCACTTGGAACGATAGTGGCCTTCCTGACCTTGAACAAGAGCTTCACGCAACCCATCACCCACGTGTCGCAGCAAATCAACTCCGTGCTCAACGCTGCCGTCGGTGCCGAGCGTGTCTTCACGCTGATGGATGCTGAGCCTGAAGTGGATGAGGGAAGCTGGGCGTTAGGTGATGGGTGTTGGGTGAAGGGTAATGGCCAACACCCATCATCTAACACCCAACACCCTGTCAAGGGCGACGTCGACTTTACTGATGTGGACTTCGGCTATGTGCCTGAGAAACAGGTGCTCTTCGACATCGACATCAATACGCAGCCTGGTCAGAAGATTGCCTTCGTGGGCGGCACCGGTGCCGGCAAGACCACCATCATCAACCTCATCAACCGCTTCTACGAGACGCAGTCGGGGCAGATTCTCTACGACGGCATACCCATCAAGGACATCAGCAAGGATTCTCTGCGCCGCTCGATGAGCATCGTGCTGCAGGAGACGCATCTCTTCACTGGCACCGTGCTCGAAAACATCCGCTACGGACGGCTCGACGCCACCGACGACGACTGTGTACGTGCCGCCCAGCTCGTCGGTGCCCACGACTTCATCCGCCGCTTGGCCAATGGCTACCAGACCGTCCTCTCAGGCGACGGCGGCAACCTCAGTGCCGGCGAGCGCCAGCTGCTGGCCATCGCCCGTGCTGCCGTGGCCGACCCGCCCGTGCTCATTCTCGACGAGGCCACCTCATCGATTGACACGCGCACCGAGCAGCTCGTGCAGCGCGGTATGGACACCATTATGAAGGGTCGCACCACCTTCGTTATTGCCCACCGCCTCAGCACCGTCCGCAATGCCGACCAGATTATCGTCCTCGACCACGGGCGCATCATAGAGCAAGGCAGCCACGCCGAGCTCATGGCTCAGCGTGGCCGCTACTATCGGCTCAACGTCGGTGGCGACAGCGACCTGCTGAAGTAATTGTTGAATTTCTCTACCCGCCGGGTAGAGAGCCTGTACCCGGCAGTAAACGCACCGTTTACCGCTGGGTACAAGTGCGTTTACTGGCAGTAAGCACCCTCGCCACCCAGGTTCGTCATGCTAACTGGCCTAGTAAGCATAACTAACAGGCCTTGTCTTGTGCGGCTATAGGTTTACTCTGAAAAGGCTTTAAATGTTAAATTATTAAAGTTATGAGTAGGACAAAATTTAGTCGCGCTTTGAAGCGCAGT
>CADCEQ010000025.1 GCA_902800435.1 uncultured Prevotellaceae bacterium
GGAATCCGCGGCGGATAGTTCCTCCCCTGAGTCAGGGGAGGTTAGGAGGGGTCTGAACGGCCGTAAGTCTTTTGCGCTTCTTCAGCCAGAAGTATCTCCGTGATGTCCTCGGGCTTCAAATCCATATATCCGGCAGGATAGCAGATGGTACCCTCAGTGATGCCTGGAATCATTTCCTCTGTGGCACCAAGTTCGCTGATGGTCAGAGGCAGACCAATCTCCAGCATCCAGTTTTTCAGAGCCTCGAGTCCTGCTTCTGCTATCTGCTCGTCGGTCATTCCATCGCCCTTGATATCCCAAACGTTCTTGGCAAAGCGCACGAACTTGGCCAGTCCGGGCTTCATGGCACGATGATAATAGGCCATAGAGACGGAAGCCAGACAGAAGCCGTGAGGGGCATGTGTCCAGGCACCGATGGAGTGGCCAATCATGTGAACCATCCAGTCCTCATGCTTGCCCAGTCCGATGAGCGTGTTGAGTGCCCAAGTGGCCGTCCACATGATATTCGAGCGGGCTTCGTAGTCCTGTGGATTCTTCACGGCGATACGAGAAGCGGTGATCAGACTGCGCATGAGCCCTTCTGAGAGATAGTCGCTGGTGTTGTCATCGAAGTCGCTGAAATACTGCTCCATGATGTGGTTCATGATGTCGTAGATGCCAGCCTTCATCTGGTCTTCGGGCACGGTCATCGTGAACTTCGGGTTGAGGATAGAGAACTTCGGCATCAGTCGGCTGTCGAACACATGGCCTACCTTGAACGTGTGGTCTGCATCGGTTATCACCGTACCGGCATTCATCTCCGAGCCAGTACCTGCCATCGTCAGAATACAGGCCACAGGCAGCAGACGCTGATTGGCTGCGGGCTGTTGCTGCTTCAGCCAGAACTGATCCCAGTAGTCGCCCTCGTAATAGACGGATGCTGCCACAGCCTTTGAATAGTCGCAGACACTGCCGCCACCGAGAGCCAGAATCAGGTCGATGCTGTTCTCACGGGCTATCTTGACACCCTCGTTCAGTTTCTCCAGCGTGGGATTACTCATCACACCCGGATTCTCAACGATGGTCTTGCCAGCCTCGCGTAGGATGGCTACCACCTGGTCGTAGATGCCGTTGCGTTTCACACTGCCGCTGCCGTAGTTCAGCATTACGACGGGGCCATAGTTGGGCAGTTCGTCCTTGAGGAAGTTCAAGGACTCATCACCAAAATACAGTTTGGTGGGATTATAGTATGAAAAGTTACCTAACATAGTTGTTGTTTATTTAACCTCACGTTCCTGAATGGTTTTGCCTGAACCCCAAGCCGTACCGACTTTCTCGCCGACGACACGGTATTCGTTCTTGGCAGAGTCGAAGATGACGGGCTGGAGCTTGCCGAGGTCGATGTTACCCTCTTCATCGAGGATGCTCTCGTCGGCACTCATGTTGACAATCTCGCCAACCACACGGGCACCACCGTTCTCGTCTTCATCGAAAGTCACAACCTTGCACTCCAGCGTCAGCTTGTACTCGTTGATGATAGGTGCATCAACGTTAGGACTTGGGGTGATGGTGAATCCAGCCTTGGCCACCTTATCGGGCACGTCGTTGCCTGACACGATACCGAAGTAGTCGCTCTGGGCAATGTCGCCTTTCGTAGCGAAGCTGATGGTAAAGGCCTTCTTCAGGCGGATGTTGTCCGTGGTTTTGTGCTTGGAGAGTTCGAAGGTGATGTGCCTGGGACCGCACTGGCCTCCCCATGCAGCCATCATCACGTCGGGATTCTTGTTTTCGTCCCATGTGGCAATCATGATGGCGGGCAAGGGTGTAATGACTGCCTTGTCGCTGAAGTTCTTGCGACCCTCAACGGCCTTTACTTCGACTTTCTCCTGAGTGGGATTCTCGTTGACGTTTGCCTCACGCTTTTTCTCTTTGTTTCCACAAGCGGCGATGAGCAGTGCGCCTGTCAGCACGAGTGCTGATGTCTTCATAAGTTTCTTCATAACAATAGATCTTTCTATTTACAACAATTCACTATATTCGTCCGTCCTTCATGCAGACAGGTCTTGGCTATTCCACAGAAGTATCTGCATGTTGTCTGCAAATTTACGAAATAGAAATGAGAAATGATGTATTATTTCACATTCTTCTTGTTTTTCTTGCATTTTTTTCCTAATTTTGCAGCCGGAATACACCAACAACTAATAATACAATGAAGAAACTACTGTTAGCAACATTGTGCTTGGCATCATGTGCCGTCTATGCACAGAAGACGCCGGTGTGGAAAGACCCGGCCGTGAACCAGGTGAACCGCGAGGCACGACGTGCCGCGTTCTTCGCCTTCGAGGATGCCGACAAGGCAAAAGTGAACGACAAGACAAAGTCCGGCCGCTACCTCTCGATGGAGGGCAAGTGGAAGTTCTGCTTCGTCAAGGACCACAACCTCGCGCCGAAGGACTTCTTCGCCGTGAAGTACGACGACTCGAAGTGGGTTGACTTCCCCGTGCCAGGCCTCTTCGAGATTGAGGGCTACGGCGACAAGATCTACAAGAACGTCGGCTACTCCTGGGGTACGACGTTCGATACCAACCCGCCCTTCATCGGCGAGACAAACAACTACACAGGCAGTTACCGCCGCACGTTCGACCTCCCCTCCGACTGGAGCGGTCAGGAGGTGTACTTCCACGTAGGCTCGGCCACGAGCAACCTCGCCGTCTGGGTCAACGGCAAGTACGTTGGTTACTCCGAGGACTCGAAGGTGGCCGCCGAGTTCAACATCACCAAGTACCTGAAGAAGGGCCAAAACCTCATCGCCATGCAGGTGATGCGCTGGTGCGACGGCTCCTACTTGGAGGACCAGGACTTCTGGCGCTTCACCGGCATTGCCCGCGAGGTGTATCTGTATGCCCGGCCGAAGGTGCATATCGAGGATATCACTGTGACGACAGATTTCCCCAATAATGATTTCAACAAGGGTATGGCTATCATTAAGGTGATGGCTCCTAAAGCTGCAGGCAAGAAACTGGCCATCAAAGTGTATGGCCCTGACGGCAAGGAACTGAATCCTACATACAATAGTGAATTGCAGATCAAGAAGGATGGCAATGGTGAAGTTGGTTTTATAATTCCCAATACGCAAAGGTGGACAGCCGAGACTCCTAATCTCTATACGTTTGTCTTTTCGCTCTGCGATGGCAACAAGGTGGTGGAGTCTGTTCGCCAGCGCGTTGGCTTCCGCAAGGTGGAGATTAAGGACGGACAGTTGCTGGTCAACGGCCAGCCTATATTAATAAAAGGTGCCGACCGCCACGAGCTGGACCCCGACGGCGGCTATATCGTCTCGATGGACCGCATGATCGAGGACATCAAGATTATGAAGCAGCTGAACATCAACGCCGTGCGTACCTGCCACTATCCTGATGACCCGCGCTGGTACGACCTCTGCGACGAATACGGCATCTACCTGACCGCTGAGGCCAACATCGAGAGTCACGGCATGGGCTATGGTGAGCACACCTTGGCCAAGCGCGCCGACTTCGAGAAGATGCACATGGAGCGCAACGAGGCCAACGTGAAGGCATTCAAGAACCATCCTTCAATCATCGTCTGGTCGCTCGGCAACGAGGCCGGCTTCGGCCCCAACTTCGAGAAGTGCTACACCTGGATCAAGGACTACGATAAGACGCGTCCCGTGCAGTACGAGCGTGCTCCCTACGAGGGCGGCTATACCGACATCACCTGCCCCATGTATGCCGACTACAACTGGTGCGAGCGCTACTGCAAGGGCAACAACCCCCGTCCGCTCATCCAGTGTGAGTATGCCCACGCTATGGGTAACTCGATGGGTGGCTTCAAGGAGTATTGGGACATGATTCGCAAGGAGCCAAAATATCAGGGCGGCTACATCTGGGACTTCGTCGACCAAGGTATGCGCGACAAGAGCCCCATCACCGGACGCACCATCTTTACATACGGTGGCGACTACGGCGAGTATCCCGCCAGCGACTATAACTTCAACTGCAATGGCATCATCGCCCCCGACCGCCGGCTGAACCCTCATGCCTATGAGGTGGGCTACTACTACCAGAACATCTGGGTGACTGACAAGGGACTGAAGGACGGTAAGTTCGAGGTCTACAACGAGAACTTCTTCAAGACGCTCGACGACATCGAGCTCGAGTGGTTTGTGGGCGGTGCAGGCGACCATCACCACGACAATCCCGGCCGTCCGGCAGGCATGACCTTCGGTCACGGTGGCAAGATTGACATCAGCGGCATTCAGCCCCAGCAGCGCAAGCTCATCACCGACGAGCAGCTGAAGCAGACCGTTGAGCGCGTGCTCGGCCATCATGGCGAGGATAGCGAGGTGTTCGTCATCTTCCAGTTCAAGTCGAAGAACGGCGCGCCCCTCATCGACAAGGGTCAGGTTCTCGCCCGTCAGCAGTTCGCCCTCAACGAGTATAAGTTCCCCGAGCTGAAGACGGCTGAAGGTACCAATGTCACTAAGGAGGAGACTAACACCTACATTAAACTGATGGCTAACGGCACTGATTTCTCTGTAGGTAAGCGTTCGGGACTTATTGACTACTTGAATGTCGACGGCCAGCGCATGCTCCAGTTCCGTGAGAGCATTACGCCCGAGTTCTGGCGTGCTCCTACTGACAATGACTATGGTGCAGGCCTGCAGCGTCGTTTCGCTACGTGGAAGAATCCGCAGATGCGCCTTAAGAGTTGTAATGTGAACGGCAATTCCATCGTTGCCAACTTTGATATGCCCGACCAGAAGGCTACCCTCACTATGACCTACACTCTGACCAACGAAGGCGAGGTAATCATCCGCGAACAGCTCTCTACCGACAAGGAGGCCAGAATCAGCAACATGTTCCGCTACGGCATGCAGATGCAGATGCCTAAGCAGTATGACCGCATAGAGTATTACGGCCGTGGCCCCATTGAGAACTATTGTGACCGCAACTCAAGTGAGTTCATCGGGGTATATAATAATAAGGTGCAGGACGAGTATTTCGAGTACGTTCGTCCGCAGGAGTCGGGCAACCACACCGATGTGCGCTGGTTCCGTGTGCTCAATGCCGACGGCAGCGGCCTGGAGTTCTACTCAAATGCTCCGATGGAGGCAAGTGCCATGCCTTACACCATGGATCAGTTGGACGACGGCATGAACAAAGACAAGGCTTGGGGACATCACTCTGGCGACCTCGTCCCTGCCGGCAAGACACAGGTGTTCATCCAGCAGCGCCAGTTCGGTCTGGGTTGCGTCAACAGCTGGGGAGCCTGGCCACTCGACGAGTATCGTATCAGCTATGGCGACAAGGACTTCACTTTCGCTATCAAGCCTTTGCGTAAATGATGATCAATAAGAACCTTATAGTGGCACTGCTTTGCGCGGTGCCACTATCTGTTTCTGCCCAGCTGCTGAGAGCTAATAAGCAGCAGAAGTTCCCAAAGGACATTCCCGCCGGGAATTATAGCGGTATTACCCCTATTGGCAATGACCGCTATGCGGTTGTCAGCGACAAGACGACCGACGGTTTCTACATCTTTCATATTGATATCGACACTATCAAGGGGCGCATTCATAGCGTTACCAACGAGGGATTCTTTTCTAGTGGCCAGCCATCACGCGACCAAGAAGGCATTGCATGGAATCCTTACTCTCATACATTATTTATTAGCGGTGAAACTGATAACCAGATTATCGAATACACTGTTGACGGTCAGCAGACAGGGCGCCGTATGCAGGTGCCGGCTTCGTTTAGCCGGCTCAGCAGAAATTATGGTCTCGAGTCGCTGTGCTACGATGGCGAGGCACACCGCTACTATACTATCAGCGAACGGCCAGCCAAGGGCGATAGTATTCTTCGCCTGATAGCCTTTAATGACAATGGCCAGATGACTCAGCAATATGATTATGCAATCGATCAGGTACCAGTGAAACGCAAGGGTACTCTGCTCAACGGCGTAAGCGAACTCTGTGCTATTGGTGATGGCCGTCTCTTAGTCCTTGAACGAACAATGCGCGTGACGCCGCTGAAGATAGGTTCATACGTGGAGTGTCGTCTATACATCGTAAGCCCCTCATCGGCACAAGTGCTTTCAAAAACACACCTCTACACATTCCGGACGCGCATAAACCTCTTTCGCCGCAACTTCGCTAACTACGAGGGCCTATGCGTTGCACGCCGCCTTGCCGACGGTAGCCTTATCCTTCTCCTGATTGCAGACTCGCAGAATCAATATCGCGGAATTCTCCGAGACTGGCTGAAAACAGTAGTTGTCCGCTGTGATTAAGGCTGTAGATACAGCCCATTAAGGTCGTGCAGGAAGAGCGTCAGCTTCAGGTTGTAGAAACTGACGAAGTCGGAGGCCGACTGCTGGCCGGGGTAGGGGGCAAAGAAGTGGCCGGGACGGTCGTGGGCGTTGCGCCAGACGAGGACGTAGCTCACGGCGTGGCGGGCCAGGACGGGAGCGAGGGCTTGTGTCCACCAGTCGGGCGTGCGCAGTCCTTCAAAGCCTGTCTCGGTGAGGGCGGCAGCCTTGCCGTGCTCCTTTGCTACGCGGCAAACCATCTCGAGGTTTTTGTCGAGCTTCTCCGTGTAGGCCTTAATCTCCATTCCTTCGGGGGAGAGCTGGGGTGGGGCCGAACAGTAGCAGTCAAGTCCCATCAAGTCGATGGTGTCGTCGCCAGGGTAGCGTTCAAGGTATTTCCCGTCATCGCCGTCAGGCTCGGTGCCGGGCGAGTAGGCGTAGAGGGCATTGACGACACCTTTCTCTTTAAGACGACTGACGGTGAGCTGCCAGAGAGCCTTGTATTGCTCGGGCGTGCAGTGGTCCCTGCCCCACCAGAACCAGGAGCCGGTGTGCTCGTGCCAGGGGCGGAACAGCACGGGGACACGGACACCGTAGGGCGTCTCTATGGAGTTGAGAAAGGCGGCTACACGGTCGAGCCAGGTTAGGAACAAGTCGTGGCGCTCACCACCTTTGAGCACGGCGGCGACTGTGCGTGTCTCAACGTCTCTGAGCGAATCGGCTACCCATGAGGTACCGCCGCTGAGCGGGTTATTAAGGTGCCACGAGAGGGTAATCATGCCGCCGCGGTCATAGTGAGCCAGGATTTCCTGTCGGATGCGGCTGAACGGGACACCGTCGAGGTTCACGGTATCACCTAATTCTAAGTGACCGAGGTCGAAGCTCAGCAAGGCAGGGAAATCGCCGCAGACGCTCTTGACGTCGGAGCGCTGATGAACCGTAGAGTCGTTGTCGCAGTCGGCTTTCCAGCCAATGCCGTAGACGGTGTCGTCGTGGTGGCCGAACATATAGACAGCGCTGTCGCTCAATGCCTTGAGGTTTGTCAGCAGGTTCTCTGTGAGTTGTGTTCGTCCGCTGTCGGCCAGCGGGTCGTTGCTATTCTTGTTGTTGTTGCTGCAGGCGGTCAGCAACAGTGCCGCTGTGGTCAAAATGATGTAATGCTTCATAGGGACTTATTTCAGATTGGGTAGTTGGTCGCGGGTGATGACATCGGGACTGCTCATGGCGGCTTTCCACCACGAGTCGCTACACATCGTGTCGGTAGAACCTTCTCCGCCCTGGTACCACACCATAAAGTGGCTCCAGCATGCACCAGCCTGCCAGAAGTCGGAGGGTCGTGCGGCCTCGTTTCCGGTATAGCCGTCGCGCCCACATTCGCCCAGCGCCACCATCTTCGTCGGGTAGCGTGATTGAATCTCGGTAAACTCCTGCTGGTTCCTGGCGCCGTCGTAGCCGTAGAGGTCGCGGGCCACGATGTCGACATATTGGTCGCCGGGATACCAGTCGGTGTCCTGGCGGTACTGGCTGCTGTTGCCGTTGTAGTTCTGAGTGGTCCACACCCAGATGAGGTTGTGGATGCCCTTCTGCTGGAAATAGTCGAACATCGTCGTCCAGAGCCGCTTGCAGACTTCGGCACCGTCGTAGCCCCACCAGAACCAGGATTTGGTCCAGTCGGCCTGCTGCCGGGCGGTAGCATTGCCGGCAGCCTCGTGGAAGGGTCGCCAGGTAGCGGCGATGCCTGCGTCCTGCAGCTTCAGCATGGTGGCGACGACCTTGTCCATCTGACCGTAGAACCACTTGTGCTCCCAGGTGCCTTCCTTCAGCGCATTGGCTGTACGGAAGGTGGTCTCCGAGGGCGTACAGGTGTAGTCGGTGGAGCCTTCGCGCTTGGGCACGTTGAAGTGCCACATCAGCTGAACCAGTCCGCCGGCGTCTGTCCACTGCTGGACGGGCTTGATGGTGGTATAGTCAATCCAGTTGGCAGGCGAGAAGCAGATGTGTATGAAGTCGTAGCAGTTCATGGCCGGATACTTGCCCGTCAGTTGATGGACCTTCTCGGCGCAGTCGTTGTTCCAGTTAACGTTGGCCATGACGCTCGATATGGTCTTCTTGCCGTACTGTTGCAGCAGGTAGCTGTAAAGCTTAAGGGCCGCATCGGTGGTGGCTGCCACTGGTACTGACGAAATGCTGCCGCCGGGCGAGGGCTGTGGCTGTTGCTTGGCGGCTGTCTTGAAATGGAGTGTCAGCGCAGGCGCCTTGACGCTGGCATCAGCGGCAGCTACAACGGCTCCTTCGGCCAGTGTGAGCGTGTAGTTGGTCTCGTCGCTGAGGCTGAGGGGAATCTCGACTGTCTGGCCGTTGGCCCTGGCCATAAGCCTTGCTCCATTAAGTGTGATGTTGGCATTGCTGGGCACGAGGACGCCGGTGCTGTAGGTCAGCGTCAGCATGGTTGTTGCGGCTGCGTCCACTTCAGCATTGTCGGTAATGCTCTGGCCTGTCAATGTGAGGCTGATGACAGCTGCCGGCGATGGCGTGACGCTGTTTGCTGGTTCGTCGTCGCTGCTGTCGCTGCCGCAGGCCATCATCAGCAGTGGCACGATGATTAAAAGCATTCTTTTCATACGTTCTGTGCGAATAGTGAAGGCAGACTCACGCAGTGGGTCTGCCTTCACTTGGTTGTTGAGAGGTAACCCTTATTCAGTTGCCTCCAGAATGGGTGACTTGTTCCAGATGGTGTCGAACCAGTAACCCTCGTCGGTGCTGGTGCAGGCCTTGATCATCATGGGCACGACCGTTTCGGCGTCGTTGTACCATTCGCCGGTGGCGTGGTTGAGATAGTCGTTGGCCTCGTCGCCGCTGCCCTTGGCGTTGTTGTCCCAGACGAACATCGGGATGCCGGCCAGGTAGGCTGCACGGCAGAAGAACTCAAGGTAGTATTTGCGGAAGGCATTGGCCTGGCTGGTGGTCTGCCAGACGCAGCCATACTCACCGAGGTAGCAGGGGATTCCCTTCTCGATGTAGGCAGTGCGGAGCTTGTAGAGCTGCTTGATGATATACTCCTCGTTGTTGCCGGCTACGGAGTGGGCGGGGTCGGCATTATGTCCCCAGCTGTTGACGCCAGAAGTCTCCGGTGCGAGGCAGAAGTTGTAGGGGTCGTAGCTGTGGACGGCCACGATGAGGCGCTTGGCCGGATCGTCGGGCAGCACGAAGTGGTCTATCGTCATGTCGATGTTAGCGGCGTAGCCAGCAACGGCAATCCAGCGTGTGGCGTTGTTGCCTCCTGTGGCACGGATGGCATTGACGGCATACTGGTTCCACTGGTTGAGCAGGGCATACTCTGCATCGGAGCCGCCGCCCCAGTTGTCGCCGGCGTGAACCTCGTTGAAAGTCTCGAAGATGAGCTGGTCGCCGTAGTTGGCAAAGCGAGTAGCCACCTGTGTCCACAGCGTGACGATGAGGGCTGAGTCGGCCTTGGCAACGCTGGCATCACCGGCGGCATTGCCCAGATTGGTCTCGAACGAGTCATGGTGGGTATTGATGATGACATTCAGACCGGCACCGATGGCAAGGTCGACGGCAGCTGCCACCTCGTTGAGATAGTCGGCGCTGATAACGTTGCTCTCATTCATGTGGTCTGTCCATGTGACGGGCATACGTAGCGTCTTGGCACCGACCGAAGCCAGCGTCTGGAAGGGGGCAGCGGTCATCTTGTCCACGCCGTCCCAGTAGCCCCAGCCATTCTTGATGGCATCGCCGCTGGTGTCGAAGTGGTTGCCGAGGTTCCAGCCCCAGCCCAGCTTCTGGGTGATGGCTGTCGCATCGTTAGACGGCAGACTGCCGATAGTCCACGTCAAGCTGATTTCCTTGTCGTAGGGGGCGCCCTGAGAACCGACGATGAGACCGGCGGGAATGACGAGGTTCTGCGTCTTCTTGAAGTCGACGTCGGCAGTGATGGTGAGCGTGGGAGCTGCACCGAGTACCAGTGCCTTCTTCACAGGCGTGCCGTTGAGTGTGATTTTCGATGCGTTTGCCGTTGCAAAGCCAATGTTCTTGTCGAAGGTGATGGTGAAAGTCTGCTCACCGAAGAGCAGCGGCTCAGACGTTTCGGGTGTTGCCGATACGAGCTGAGGAGCCCCCACAATAGGGATGTCGTACTGGGCATCGGTGTCGTTGCAGGCTGTGGCGAGTAGTGCCACAGCTGCAACGGTCAGCATATTATATATCTTCTTCATATTCGTTGTTGTTTTCGTTATCGTTATTCAATCGTTACTTTGGTGCAGACGACGTTGTCGCCGTTGAGCAGGAACGAGCCGCCCCAGCCGCCTGACGTTGTGATGTGCTCATAAATGAAGTCGGTGACAGTAATCTCAAGGGCACCGTTGTGCTCGGCGAGGTTCCAGTTGCCGTTGTTGAAGTCGCAGCCGTCGAAGGGTGTATTGGGATTCCAGTGTCCGTCTACAATCTGGCAGTTCCAGGCGGCGTCGGTAGCCGTGAGGTAGACACGAATGATGCTTCCCACCTTCATGCCTGCGGCCAGCAGCTCGGCTCCGCCGTCGCTGAGGATGTAGGGCTGTCCGCCCCAGTCGTCGGCTACGGCCTCGCCCGTCCAGACGACGGTCTCAAGGCTGGTGTAGTGGGTGACGGCAATCTTGGTGACCACGACGCCTTCGCCCTGCATAATCCAGCAGTAGCCCCAGTCATTGAATGTGGTTAATTGCTCTTTAAGTACAGCAGTGACCGGAATCTCGATGCAACCGTTGTGCTCGGCCAAGTTCCAGATGCCCGAGTTGATGTTGTTACCGTTGTTGAGGCCGGTGGCATTGCCAATTTCAGCCTGACCTGCCCAGTGTCCATCGAAGAACTGCACCTGCCACCACTCATTGTAGTTGGTCAAGTAGATGCGGATGACATCACCCTCTTGCAGGTCCATGTCAGAGAACATCTTGGGATTGTCGGCACCTTGAGCTCCGTCACCAACCTGCCAGTTCCACGACCATCCTGCCAGGTCGGCGGCACCAGTCCAGAGTACAGTCGTCACCTCAGTATTGGGGATGAAGTCGATAGAGTAGGTGATTTCGCCGTTAGAAGATACGAGGCGTACTTTCGAGCCGCCCTTAGCCGTAGTGGGAACGCCAATGATGAGCTGGGTGTTGTCCTTCACCAGCACGAACTGGCAGTCGTTTCCGTCAATCTGTACGCCCGTCAACTTGTCGCCATTGGCAACAGTCAACGTCAGCGATTCGCCGGCTTTCAGCTCGGCATCATCGCCAGGCAGCTCTGTGGCATAGCAGAACACGGCCTCCTCAATGCTCACTTCCGGGACATTGGCAACAGTCGTACCGTTGGCCAGCATCAGGATGGGTGCGCCTGTTGCAGCATTCATCGGTACATTCACCGTGATGGCTTTAGCCGTGAAATCGGTACCTTCAATTTTCACAACGTCTGAGCCGTCGCCAAACTGTACAGTCTTCACCAAGTAGAGATCAGTTCCCTCAATGGTCAGTGTGCCGCCAGCACTCACTGAGGGCTTGTCGTAGCCTGTCACGGTAGGCTTTACCAGCGTAAAGGCAACAGCGACAGTCTCTCCGTTGGCCATGATCAGTGACAGGTTGCCGTCGACGGCAGCATCGGGTACAGACTTAACTAAAACCTTGTCGGCTGACACCTCAATTTCGCCGCCTTCAACAGGGTCGCCTTCGTTAACGGGGAATGCCACAGCCGTGACAACGTCCATGTCGGCACCATTGATTATCAAGCCCGTCAAGGCTCTGACAGGATTAGGAGAAGCCATGCAGTTAGAAGGCTTCACAGTGGTCAGGGTACCGGCAGGCACCTCAATACCAGACTTGCAGACGATGACGATGTCGCCGCTGGGAGCCTCGGCAGGCAAGGTGCCGATGACGCCTGTGCCATCGTTGGCAATTTTCAATTCCTTGAGGCTGACACCAGCAACCTGCACGTCGGCCACCAGATTAAAATGGTTACCTGCGAGACTGATGGTCTCGCCGGCCTTGGCGGTGATGTTGCCAAGTGGCTCAGCCGTGTTGCGGCCTTTGAGGCTGCCGACGGTAGGTGTGCCGATTTCGATGGCATCGTCAGAAGTGATAATCTGGTAGTCAAGCTCTTCGTCGGAAGCCACGGTCAGGTCGGCCGTATAGAGCTCAATCTTACCCGTCTGTGCCTCCTCGGGAACGGCCACGGTGATGGCGTAGCGGTCGCGGCTCTTGAAGTCGGCCTCGCCGATGATCACACCGTCGGCAAAGGCAAGCGACTGGATGAGGTTGAGGTAGTCGCCCTTGATGGTTATGACATCGCCGGGCATGGCTGATGCCGGTGTGAAACCTTCAAACTCAATGGGTTCGGTGTACGTCAGTTCGGTCTTGGTGGCGATGGTCTGGTTGTCCTTAGTGGTCAGCTTGACAACGCCTACCGTAGGGCCATCCTTAGGTACGGTGATGCGGATTTCGCTGGGGACGCCCGACTTCACCACGTCGAAGTTGGTGATGGCTGGCGCACCAGGTATCTGTATGCTGGCAATCTTGTCGAGATTGCTGCCTACGAATCGCAGCTGTCCGCCGCGCATCACGGGGTTGGGGCCGTAGGCGTTGAGGCTGACACCGCCTTTATACTGGTTGGTGTCGAGGTCGTCCTCGCTGCAGGCTGTCAGCGACAGTCCGACAATGGCCAGTACCAACAGCGCGAATATATTCTTTGTCTTTTTCATATCTTCAAAGCTTTTATGTTTGTTAATTGGGAATGGCACGGATATTGTCGATCATGATATAGGGATTACACTCTGTACCATTGACGCCACCGCCCACGATGAATATGGTCAGGCTGGCGAAGTCTTCCTCCTTCAGGCTGAAGGGCAGGCCTGAACCGTCGAAGCTGTAGACGAAGCTCGAGGCTATGGGCAGTGTAACGGTTATCCATTGGTCGGCAGTGTCGAAGGAACCCGTGGCCGTCCAGGGACGGTAGAGTGCTCTTGGCAGCGGATTCTGCTTCGAGAAGAATTCGTGGCCGTCCCAGTCGCCCTGTCCCGGGCAGCGGAAGAAGATGTTGTTGGCACCCTGGACGGCATCGCCGTAGACGTCAGGGGTGTTGCCGCTGAGCGTGACATAGCTGGTAGGTGCGAAGATAATCTGCATGGCACCGGCAGCCCACGGGTTGCTGGCGGGAATGCACATCTCGAACTTCAGACTCATGTTCTCGGCTTTCGAGAAGTCGACGACGTCGAACAGTCTGACACCCTGCGGGTCGGGGTACGTCTGAGGCGAGTTCCAGTCGCCACACCAGTACTCGAACGAGTTGTTACCGTCGTCCCAGCCGCCGTCCTCGCTCATCGTGGCACCTTCGCCAAGCACGAGGTAGTTGCCTGAGAGAGCATTGGCGCCGGTCGTAATGGTACGTGCATGCCAGCCCTGCTGTGTGCGGCCGTTATCGAAGTCGAAGAGCATGCCCCGGCTGTCCTGATAATGGAATGCCGACAGCGTTGTGCCGTAGATAGATGTCATCGTAACGGGACCTTCAGCAGCCTGGTCAGGAACTGTGACCACCACCGACGTGTAGTCGTTGGCAATGCTGTTGATGGTGGCGGGTATGTCCTGGTCGTTGGCGTCGCGGAAGAACACCTCCAAGGGCACGCCGGCATCGTTGACCATATAATTACCCGAGATGACCACGCGGTCACCGGGCTTGGCATACTCACACGACATTGCCGTGATGACGGGCGAAGGGATAATGACGTGGAAGTCGTAGGCCACCGTGTCCTTCGACTCGGTGACGAGGTAAATCTTGTCGGTCACCTGGATGGGCACATCCTTCGGCACGTCGACAATGAGCGTGTTATCGGTGATGTAGCTGTTGTTGAGCACGGCCTTGCGGTCGTTGAAATAGAGCTCATAGACGCTGCGCAGGTTCTCGCCGATGATGGCCAGCGTGCTCTGCGGCGATGCTTCCACCACCAGTTCGCCGTTGGTGTAGTGCATGTCGGCAGCGTCGTTGTTGTTCTTCACCTCCGACGAGAGGCAGCGCACGTAGTTCACCGTCGGTTTTCCGCCGGCAACTTCGTACTTGTCAGGCTGGTCCTTGCACGCCGTCAGGGAGAGACCTGCCACGGCTACCGAGGCTAAGAGCAGTCCTTTTGTATATTGTTTCATCTTGTTCATAATGTCTGATTCTTTTGATGATTAGTAACTGTAGGTAGAGCGGACGTCTACGTGCACACCTTCGACGTTAGAGCCCAGGTTGGGATTGTAGAGCACGTCTTCGGCCGACATAGGCAGTGCGAAGTATTTCTTGCCCGTCTCAGAGTCGGCACGCAGCATCACGTTCACGTTGGGGGCTGCCACTGAGGAGTCATAGCCCTGACTCGAGGGGTCGACGCTCCAGGTGCCCGAGGTGTAGTACTCCTTGTAGAGGTCGTTGAGTCCCCAGTATGCGTTACGCTTCTGGTTGGTCAGTTCGTTGACGCAGAAGTCGGCGTCGTAGTAGCTGACGCGCACATAGTCGTACCAGCGGTCGCCCTCCATGGCGAACTCCAGCCGGCGCTCCTTCCAGATATCGTTCCAGGAGACGCTCGTCGGGTAGTTGCTGCTGGGCACGGCGCGGTGGTGTACAGCGTAGAATGCATCGAGCACGCTGGCATTGGTCGACGCCGAACGTCCGGCGCCCAGCATGGCCTCGGCGTAGATGAGGTAGACGTCAGACAGGCGAAGGATGTGCGTAGCCAGTGCATACGACATGCGTGCTGGGGCAATGTTCAGAGCTGCGACGTGGTCGGCGGTGTTGCCATAAAGGTGCTTCACGCAGTTGGCACCAGTCGGAGCCTGCAGGGTTCCTGTAGCGGCGGCATTGTAGGTATCGTCATAGAGGAATCGCAGGAAGTCGAGCCCGCCGTGGTCTTGCCACAGGTAGTCCCAAGTGAATCCAGGCAGCATCATCGTGGCCTTCAGTCGGGTGTCGATATTGTTGATCCAGGCGTCGGGCTGGTTCTCTAAGAGCTTAATGCCGAAGGCCTCCTGAAGGTCAACTGAAAGACCATTCCAGCCGCCCCAGTCATCGCCGAATTCGTCCATGCCTTCCTGTGCGAGGTCGCTCTGCAGCGTGTTCTGGCTGGTCCACTGCGAGCCTACGGTCCATCGCCAGGCGATAAGACTTTCCGATGCGAGGTTCGAGGTGAGCTTCCAGACGTCGCCGTAGTTCTCGAGCAGCGAGCGTCCTGAGTTGTCGATGACGTCCTTGGCATACAGGGCTGCCTTAGCCAGGTCCTCGGCGTTGAGTGTTCCCGTGACGCCGGCCTTTGTCAGGTAGACCTTTGCCAGCAGAGCCTCAGCCGAGTAGTAGTCGATGCGTCCCGAGGTAGGACTCTTCACGCCCTGCAGGTCCTCCATGGCCTTCTCGAGCGTCATGATGATATATTCGTAGACGTCGGCACGCTTCACCTTCGGCAGACTGTTGTAGTCGCCCGAAGCCATCATGCTCGAGTTGTCGTGGATGATGGGCACGTCGCCGAATGAGCGGACCAGATAGAAGTAGGCCATCGCCTTCCAGGTCAGGCATTCGCCCAGACACTGGTTCTTGTTGGCAACGCTGGTAGCCGACAGCGTGTTGTAGAGCGTGTTGGAGTGTCCGATGACGGCCCAGAGTGAGTAGCACATGTTGACGAGGTCCTGGTCGGAGCCGTTCACCGAGAAGTTCATGTAGGGCGATGAGCCCCAGTAGTAGTTGCCTGAGAGCACCTCGCCAACCTTGATAAAACCGCGCTGGAAGTCGTACCAGGGCGAGTTGTAGAGGTAGTTGACGCTGCTGAGGCACTGGTCGGAGGTTGCATAGAAGTTCTCTGTGTTGTAGCTGTCCTCCGTCGGCCTGTCGAGGAAGTCGTCGCACGACGCCATTGTGAAGGCTGCCAGTGCGGCAACGGCTGTATATTTGATGTTTGTCAGTTTCATATTCTTATACCTTTATATGTGTTAGAACGATACGTTAAGACCAAACGAGTAGGTAGTCGGTGAGGGATAACGGGCGTTGTCGAGACCCATCACGTTGGCACTCTGTGTTGAGGCACCGATTTCAGGGTCGTAGCCGTCGTAGCCGGTAATGGTCAGCAGGTTCTGGAAGTTGCAGTAGAGTCGCAGGCTCTCCAGTCCCCATTTGGTAACCATCTTCTTCGGGAAGTTATAGCCCAGCGAAACGTTCTTCAGTCTGACGTAGCTGCCGTCCTCTATGTAGCGGTCGCTCCAGCGGTCGTTGTCGTTCGGGTCGTTGATCGAAGCACGTGGCATGGCCGTGCCGGGGTTCTTCAACTGGACGTTGTGAATGTCGTCGTACCAGTTCCAGATCATCTGTCCGTCGCCGCGGTCTACGCCTGCCGAGTAGTCCTTGTCGGCATTGATGGGTGTCAGTATGGCACGGTCGGCAACGTCGGTCAGCTGGTTGGTCCATGTAGAGTTCATGTGCGTCATCTTCATCTTCAGGTAGTTGCCCACCTTGTTGCCCACCGAGCCGTTGATGAAGATGCTCAGGTCGAAGTTCATGTAGCGGAAGGTGTTGGTCCATCCGAATGTGTACTTAGGCAGCGGCGAACCGATGTTCGTGCGGTCGTTCTCGTCGATGACGCCGTCACCGTTGAGGTCCTTGTACTTGATGTCGCCCACGTAGACGGTCGAGTTCTTGGTGAACACGCCGTTGGTGGGGTAGGCCGATGGCTTCGGCGACGTCTCGATATCCTCGAGCGAGGTGTAGACGCCGTCGGTCACATAGCCGTAGAAGCTGAAGAGCGACTCGCCCACCTGTGTGAGGCTCACCACGTCGGTCCACTGGCCGTAGCCGATGAGCTGGGCGTTGCTCGAACCGTCTGAGAGGCTCACGAGCTTGTTCTTGTTGAACGAGATCTGGAAGTCAGAGTCCCACTCAAACTTGCCGGTGATGGGGTGGGTGTTGAGCGAGATTTCCACACCCGTATTGCGTATCTGACCGTAGTTGCCATAGGGGGCGGCGAGAGCCGATGAGCCGTTGCCGCTGGTACCCATGTATGAGGGCAGCTGCAGTTGCATCAGCATGTCCTTCGACTCCTTCTTGTACCAGTCGATGGTCAGGTTGATGCGGTCGTGCAGGAATCCCAGGTCGAGACCGACGTTCCACTGCTCCTGGCTCTCCCACTTGATGTCCTTGTTGGCAATTTGTGCGGGACGGTAGCTGGTGCCGAGTGCTGTTTCCATCGTCGACAGCGGCGAACCCCACTTGTAGCCGCCGATAGAGGAGTTACCCGTCTGTCCCCAGCCTATGCGCAGCTTACCGTTGCTGAGGAACTTGTTTGCCCAACTCTCGACGAACTTCTCATTCGAGAAGCGCCATGAACCGGCAAAAGAGTGGAAGCCTGCCCAGCGCTTGTTCGGGCCGAAGTTCGACGAGCCGTCGTAGCGGTAGGTATAGGTGGCGTTATAGCGGTTGTCGTAGCTGTAGGTCCAGCGTGTGAAGAACGATGCCATCGCCGAGCTGCCGAAACCGGCGCCAATCTGCGGCGTGCCGGTACCCAGTGCCGGGTTGTGGACGGCGTCTGAGGGCAGTCCTGTGTTGTAGACCGACGCGTAGTCCCACTTCGACTCCCAGCACTCCTGTCCGACCATCGCCGTAGCCGAGTGCTTGTCGAAGGTGCGGCTGTACGTCAGGTAGTTCTTCAGCTGCCAGAATGTGCTGGAGTTCTTCTGTATGCGGCTCTCGTTGCTGGCGCGCTTCCACGTGCCCAGGTCGACGGTAGGCTCGTAGGTCTCGGCGCGGTTCCAGCCGAGGTCGAAGCCCAGCTCGGTGTGCCAGACCAGTCCGTCGAGCGGTGTCACCTCGAAGAAGATGTTACCGTTCATCTTCTGACGGTTCAGCAGGATGTCGTCCATCATGGCCATAGCGATGGGGTTCGGGTTGGTATAGCCCTCCTGCGACACCGACGAGTATGTGCCGTCTATATTATAAATAGGTATAGAGGGGATGGTGGTGAGCGAGTAGCCAATCAGACCTTCGTCCGAGTCGGCCAGCTTCAGGTCGTCCTTGGTGTCGGAGTAGGTGATGCTGAGGCTCATCTTCAGCCACGACTTCAGCTGTGAGTCGAGGTTGGCGCGGGCCGAGAATCGCTTGAACTCCGAGCCGATGATCGTACCCTCCTGGTCCATATACGAGCCACTGACGTAGTACTGCACTTTGTCGCTACCGCCTTGTGCGCTCACCTGGTGCGAGGTCTGGAAGGCCGTCTGGAATACGGCGTCCTGCCAGTTGGTACCCTTGCCCAGCAGCGAGGGGTCGGCGAAGTTGCCCGTATAGGAGGCCTCGCCCACCTGAGCGTAGCTGTTGTAGTAGTCGGCATACTCGCGGAGGTTCATCAGGTCGAGTCGCTTCGTCTGGCGGTTCCAGGCGGCCATGCCGTTGTAGGTGAACTTGGCGTCGCCGGCCTTACCGCGCTTGGTGGTGATGAGCACCACGCCGTTGGCACCCTGCGCACCGTAGATGGCCGTTGCCGAGGCATCCTTCAGGATTTCCATCGAGACGATGTCGGCAGGGTCGATGGTCGACAGGGGCGATATGGTTGAGTTTGTACCGTTGCCGAGGGCATCGCCCAGACCGTAGTCGGCACCCGACTTACCGCCGCTCTGTACGGGCACACCGTCGATGACGTAGAGCGGTTCGGCGTTGGCATTGATGGTTGCCGTACCACGCACGCGAATTGACGACGAGGAGCCCGGCGCACCCGAGGTCTGCACGGCCGTCACACCGGCGGCGCGTCCCTGCAGCGACTGGTCGAGCGAGGTGATGATAGAACCCTTCACGGCCTGCTCGCCCAGCGAGACCGAAGCCCCCGAGATGTCGCTCTTTTTCATCGTACCGTAACCGACGACCACCACCTCGTCGAGCATCTTCTTGTCCTCTTCGAGCGTGATGTTGTAAGTGTTGCGGCTGTCGACCTTCACCTCTTTCGTGACGTATCCGATGTAGCTCACGACGAGCGTGGCACCGGGTGCGGCATTGAGCGTGAACTTTCCGTCGAAGTCGGTGGCAGCACCCGTCGATGTGCCCTTTACCAACACACTGGCGCCGATGACAGGCCCCATAGCGTCCGTCACCGTTCCAGTAATTTTCTTGGTGGCCTGTTGCTGCTCCATGGGCAACGGGGAGCCATTACCTCCCGCAAAGGCCTGCGGAGACATGCCGAGTAAGCTTACCAGGCACGCTCCAGCAAGAATCTTCTCTTTACTGTAAATTAGACTCATACATTAGTATTTAGTTTGTTAATAAATAATTGTTTCCTTGTAGTATGGTTTTAAGTATTTGGATGCAAAATTAGAATTATTTTCCGAATTACAATGACTTTATTTTGCTTTTAACTGATACTTTCCTGCAAAAAGAAGCGTTCGCGGCCACAAAATGGGAAAAGTGTCTGATTATGTCAAGAAAGTATTAAGCCGATTCGGCATTTTTCATTATCTTTGCATCGCCAAAAACAGCAAACAGTCTATGAAAAGTCTTGAGAAAACGCTCCTGATGCTGCTCGGCCTACTGATGGCCCTGACAGCAAGTGCCCAGATACGGGGCAACAACATTGTCGTCAACGTCCAGCCCGACCATCAGGACTGGAACTACCGTGTCGGCGAGAAGGCTCGCTTTACCGTCAGCGTGCTGCGATCGTCTACCTTATTAAATAATGTAGAGGTCAGCTACGAGGCCGGCCCGGAGATGTACCCGGAAACGAAGAAGACCACGGTGCTCAAGGACGGCACGATGACGTGGACCGGAACGATGAAGAAGCCCGGATTCTACCGCCTGAAGGTCACCGCCAAGGTCGGTGGGCGCGAGTACTCGGGCGCCTGCACAGCCGCCTTTTCGCCTGAGAAGCTGCAGCCTACGACCGTCTGCCCCGACGACTTCGACGCGTTCTGGCAGCACGCCATCGAGGAGTCGCGCTGGACGGCCCTCGAGCCTACACGCCAGCTGCTGCCCGACCGCTGCACCAAGGATGTCAACGTCTATCAAGTCAGCTTCCAGAACGTGCGCTGGGGCAGCCGCACCTACGGCATCCTCTGCGTACCCGTCAAGCCCGGCCGCTATCCGGCCCTGCTGCGTGTTCCCGGAGCCGGCGTGCGTCCCTATCAGGGCGACGTCTATACCGCCTCCAAGGGTGCCATCACCCTCGAGATTGGCATTCACGGCATCGACGTCACCCAGCCGCAGGACATCTACGACCGCCTGAACAACGGTGCCCTCAGCGGCTACTGGAACTTCGGCCTCACGTCGCGCGATGACAGCTACTACAAGCGCGTCGTCCTGGGTTGCATACGCGCCATCGACTACATCGAGCAGTTCACCGACTGGAACGGCCGCGAACTGGGCGTCACCGGCTCCAGTCAGGGCGGTTTCCTGACTTACGCTACCGCTGGACTCGACCCCCGTGTCACGTTCGCTGCTGCCGTCCACCCGGCTCTCTGCGACCACACTGCCTCGCTTCAGGGCGTTGCCTGCGGCTGGCCCCACTATTTCTATTGGAACAAAGGCAAGGGCATGGAACGTGAGATTACCACGTCGCGCTACTACGACGGCGTCAACTTCGCACGCCGCATCAAGTGCCCCACATGGGTGTCGTTCGGCTACAACGACGACGTCGTGCCGCCGACTACGGCCTACGCTACCTATAACATCCTGACTGCCCCCAAGACACTCAGCGTCTATCAGCAGACCGCCCACTTCTGGTATCAGGAGCAGTGGGACGAGTGGCAGCAATGGCTCCTTCAGCAAATGAACATCGACAATGCCGCCACACGACTGGCTGACCGTCTGGCCACCCTCCGGAAGCGCGGTTACATGGCTGGCCATCAGGACGATCCCTTCTACGGCCTCGACTGGGAGTGGGAGTGGGGGCGCAGCGACATTCGCGACCTCGTCGGCGACTATCCCGCCGTCATGGGCTTCGACCTCGGCGGCATCGAGGTTGGCGACCAGAAGAACCTCGACAGCGTGCCCTTCCTGCGCATCCGGGAGCAGCTCGTGGCTCACGTTGAGCGCGGCGGCATCGTCACCGTCAGCTGGCATCCGCGTAACCCGCTGACCGGCGGCACGGCCTGGGACGTCAAGACGCCCGGCGTCGTCACCAGCATACTGCCCGGCGGCTCGCAGCATCAGAAGTTCCAGCTGTGGATGCAGCGTGTCGGCGACTTCCTCGCCTCGCTTAAGGATGCCAGCGGACAGCCCGTCCCCGTCATCTTCCGCCCCTGGCACGAGAACAACGGCTCCTGGTTCTGGTGGGGACAGAACAACTGTACCGACAGCGAGTTCCGCGAACTCTGGAACATGCTCCAGGACTACCTGCGCAACGACCGCCAGCTGCACAACCTCCTGTGGAGCTACTCGCCAAACCTCGACGGCCAGTGGACGCTGCAGCGGTTCCTCGCGCGCTATCCCGGCAACGACCGTGTAACGCTCATCGGCGAGGATGCCTATCAGTGGGGCACCGAGCAGGATTTCCTGACCGCCGTCAGCGCCGACCTCACGTTCCTCTCAGCCTTCTGCCGCGACAATGGCAAGCTGCTCGCCCTCACCGAGTGCGGCCTGAAGAACATGACCGACGCCACTTGGTGGACGCGCGTCCTGAAACCCGTGATGGACCGTTTCCCCATCAGCTATTTCCTGCTCTGGCGTAACTATAAAAAGGAGTTCTTCGGTCCCTCCAAAACCCATCCCTGCGGAGCCGACTACAAGCGCCTCTACGACGCTCCCAACACGCTGTTCCTCAACGACATCAGCCGGCAGTAGGGGTTTATTCGGAGTAAACCCGCCATTTAGTCGGAGTAAACCCGCCATTTAGTCGGAGTAAAATACGCACTTTGCCCAGATACTAACAATTTGCAGTATCTGGGCAAAGGATAAATTATTCAAGGAGTCGTTAGGCGTTATACTCCTGCCAAGACTTGATTTGGACGTCCTCTTGTTTCATAGCGGTGAAGGCCTCAATGAAAGCCTTAGCCAGACGGACGTTGGTCATCAGGGGGATATTGTGGTCGATGGCACCACGACGGATGCGGTAGCCGTTGGTCAGCTCACGCTTCGTGTGGTTCTTCGGCACGTTGACGATGAGGTCGAACTTGTGGGCAGCAATCATGTCCATCACGTTATTCTCGCCGTCCTCGTCAGGCCAGCTGACGGGAGTGGCCTTCACGCCGTTGTCGTTGAAGAACTTAGCCGTACCGCCGGTAGCGTAGACCTCGAAGCCCTTCTTCACCAGTTCCTGTGCAGGCTCCAGGAGCGACACCTTGCCCTTGGCACCACCAGAGGAGATGAGAACCGACTTCTTAGGCAGACGATAACCCGTTGCAATCAAAGCATTTAACAGCGCCTCGTTCAAGCTGTCGCCCAAGCAGCCAACCTCGCCCGTTGACGACATATCGACACCCAGAACGGGGTCGGCATTCTGCAGTCGGGCAAACGAGAACTGGCTGGCCTTGACACCAATGCGGTCGATGTCGAACTCGCTGCGGTCGGGGCGCTCGTAGGGAGCGTCGAGCATGATCTTCGTGGCCGTCTCGATGAAGTTGCGCTTCAGAATCTTCGAAACGAAGGGGAACGAGCGCGAGGCGCGCAGGTTGCACTCGATGACCTTCACCTCGCGGTTCTTGGCCAGGAACTGGATGTTGAACGGGCCAGAAATGTTCAGCTCTTTGGCTATCTTACGCGAGATGTGCTTAATCTGGCGGATAGTGGAGTAGTAGATGTGCTGGGCGGGGAACACCATCGTGGCGTCGCCAGAGTGAACGCCGGCATATTCAACGTGCTCAGAGATGGCGTACTCGATGACTTCGCCCTTGTCGGCAACGGCGTCGAACTCAATCTCCTTGGTCTCGGTCATGAACTTCGAGATGACCACAGGGAACTCCTTCGACACCTCGGTGGCCATGTTGAGGAAGCGGTGCAGCTCCTCGTCGTCGTAGCAGACGTTCATGGCAGCTCCTGAGAGCACATACGATGGGCGCACCAGTACGGGATAGCCTACCTGGTTGACAAACTCCTTCACGTCGTCGAACGACGTCAATGCGCGCCATGCGGGCTGATCAACGCCCAGCTTGTCGAGCATAGCCGAGAACTTGTCGCGGTTCTCAGCGCGGTCGATGTTGACGGGGCTGGTGCCGAGCACGGGCACACCCTGACGGTGCAGCTTCATGGCCAGATTGTTAGGAATCTGACCGCCCACGGAGACGATGACGCCCTTCGGCTGTTCGAGGTCGATGACGTCGAGCACGCGTTCCAGCGACAGTTCGTCGAAGTAGAGGCGGTCGCACATGTCGTAGTCGGTCGACACGGTCTCGGGGTTGTAGTTAATCATGATTGACTTATAACCCAGCTTACGGGCCGTGTTGATGGCGTTTACCGAGCACCAGTCGAACTCTACGCTGGAACCGATGCGGTAGGCACCCGAGCCGAGTACCACTACCGACTTGTCGTTCTGGTAGTAGTTGACGTCGTGTTTCGGCTTGTACTGCTCGCCGGCAGGATTGCCAAACGCGGGCGTGTGCGTGTATGTAAAATAGAGGTAGTTGGTCAATTCGGGATGCTCCGAGGCGACAGTTGGGATGCGCTTTACTGAGGGCAGGATGCCGCGCTCCTTGCGATACTGGCGCACTTGCAGGTTCTCCTTCTCCATGTTCGTAGCCGTCGACTTCAGCACGAAACGTGCTATCTGGAAGTCGCTGAAACCTGCACGCTTTACTTCTAAAAGGAATTCGTCAGGAATTTCTTCCAACTTATTGTATGTCTGCAGCTTATGTTTTAAGTCTACGATGTTCTTCAGACGCTCGAGGAACCATACGTCAATCTTAGTCAGCTCCTCAATACGCTCTACCGTATAACCCTCTTCCAGAGCCTGAGCGATGGCGAAGATACGCAGGTCGGTGGGGTTCTGAAGAGCATCGTCGAGGTCGTCGAACTTTGTATGGTCGTTGCCTACGAAACCGTGCATGCCCTGACCAATCATACGCAGACCCTTCTGAATCATCTCCTCGAACGAGCGACCGATGGACATAATCTCGCCGACGGACTTCATCGACGAGCCAATCTGACGGCTCACACCCACGAACTTCGTCAGGTCCCAGCGCGGAATCTTACAAATCATGTAGTCGAGGCTCGGGGCGACGTAGGCTGACGACGTTGTGCCCATCTCGCCAATCTGGTCGAGCGTATAGCCCAAAGCAATCTTGGCAGCGACGAAGGCGAGGGGATAGCCGGTGGCCTTCGAGGCCAGAGCCGACGAGCGACTCAGACGTGCGTTAATCTCGATAATGCGGTAGTCGTTGGTAACGGCGTTGAAGGCAAACTGAATGTTGCACTCGCCGACGATACCCAAGTGCTTCACGCACTTGATGGTAATCTCCTGCAGCATCTTTACCTGCTCCTCGGTCAGCGAGCATGTGGGAGCTACGACGATTGACTCACCCGTGTGGATGCCAAGCGGGTCGAAGTTCTCCATCGAGGCTACGGTGAAGCAGCGGTCGTTGGCATCGCGTATGCACTCGAACTCAATCTCCTTCCAGCCCTTCAGCGACTCCTCAACAAGAATCTGCGGCGCAAACGTGAAGGCCGACTCAGCCAATTCAATAAACGCCTTTTCATCGGGACAAATGCCGCTGCCGAGACCACCGAGGGCGTAGGCCGAACGGATCATGATAGGGAAGCCAATCTCGCGGGCAGCCTTCAGCGCGTCGTCCATATTCTCGACGGCGTGGCTCACGGGAACCTTCAGGTCGACCTCGGCCAGCTTCTTCACGAAGAGGTCACGGTCCTCTGTGTTCATAATGGCTTCAACGCTGGTTCCCAGAACCTCTACGCCGTACTCCTTCAGGACGCCGCTCTGGTAGAGCTCCGTACCGCAGTTCAGCGCCGTCTGGCCACCAAAGGCCAGAAGAATGCCGTCGGGGCGCTCCTTCTTGATGATTTCTGTGACGAAGTAAGGGGTTACTGGCTGAAAATACACCTTGTCTGCTATGCCTTCCGAAGTCTGGATAGTAGCGATGTTGGGGTTAACTAACACGGAGGAAATTCCCTCCTCACGTAGTGCTTTCAACGCCTGGGAGCCAGAATAGTCAAACTCACCAGCTTGTCCGATTTTAAGGGCGCCCGAACCAAGAACGAGCACCTTCTTCAATTTTTTGTTCATAATTAAGCTGAGTATGTTAATTGCATTCTGGGCTGCAAAGGTACGAAGTTTTTAGCATTCTGCCAAGAATCTTACGAGAAAAATTTTCATTCTGCAAGAAAGGTGCATAAACATGACAAAAACGTGCCTTACCTTTCTTAAAATATATTTATATATTTGGTGGTATCAGAGAAAATGCGTACCTTTGCACATCTTTTTTGAAAAAAGTAATAAAAACAGAAATAGAAATGAGCAAGAGATTTGCCGAACACAACGGCATGAACCTGACGCAGACGAACAACGACGTGCTGCAGATGTGGAAGGAGAAGAATGTCTTCTGGCGCTCAGTCAATGAGCGCGAAGGCTGTCCACAGTTCGTATTCTTCGAGGGTCCTCCCTCGGCCAACGGCCATCCGGGCATTCACCACGTGCTGGCGCGTACCATTAAGGATACCTTCAACCGCTACAAGACCATGCAGGGTATGCAGGTTAAGCGCAAGGCCGGATGGGACACCCACGGACTGCCCGTAGAGCTGGGCGTCGAGAAGGAACTTGGCATTACCAAGGCCGATATCGACAACAAGGAGTCGGAGAAGTACATCTCGACCGAGGAATACAACCAGAAGTGCCGTGAGAACGTGATGAAGTTCACCGCCGAATGGCGCGAGCTGACTGAGCGCATGGGCTATTTTGTCGACCTCGACAATCCCTATATCACTTACGACAACAAGTACATCGAGACCTTGTGGTGGCTGCTCAAGCAGCTCTACCAGAAAGACCTGCTCTACAAGGGCTACACCATACAGCCGTATTCGCCAGCTGCCGGAACGGGACTCTCCAGCCACGAGCTGAACCAGCCCGGTTGCTACCGCGACGTGAAGGACACGACGTGTACGGCGCTGTTCCGTATGAAGAACCCGAAGCCCGAGATGACAGGGTGGGGGACTGCCTACTTCATGGCCTGGACCACTACCCCCTGGACGCTGGCTGCCAACTCGGCACTCTGCGTAGGTCCGAAGATTGACTATGTGGCCGTAGAGACCTACAACCCCTACAGCGCCGAGAAGATTACTATCGTGCTGGCCGAAGCCCGTCTGGCTGCCTATCTGGCTCCCGAGGGCGAAATCACCGACGGCGGCGAAATGCCTGAATATAAAAAAGGTGAAAAGTTCATGCCCTATCGCATTGTCGGGCGCTACAAGGGTACCGACCTCGTGGGCATGGAGTACGAGCAGCTGATGCCCGCCATCAAGCCGATGGGCGACGCCTTCCGCGTGATACCCGGCGACTATGTGACCACCGAGGACGGTGCCGGTATCGTGCATATTGCGCCCAACTTCGGTGCCGACGATGCCTTTGTAGCCAAGAAAGCCGGCATTTGCCCCATCGTGCTCATCGACAAGAAGGGCAATGAGCGCCCCGTCGTCGACCTGCAGGGCAAGTACTTCAACATCGATGACCTCGACCCGGAGTTCGTTAAGAGCTATGTCAACGTCAGCGAGTGGCAGAAGTTTGCCGGCCGCTATGTGAAGAACGCCTACGACGACAGTCTGACCGAGAAGGACGAGACGCTCGACATCAGTATCTGCATGGACCTGAAGGCACAGGACAAGGTGTTCAAGATTGAGAAGCATACCCACAACTACCCGCATTGCTGGCGTACCGACAAGCCCGTGCTCTATTACCCGTTGGATTCGTGGTTTATTCGCTCAACGGCCAAGAAGGAGCGTATGTTCGAGCTGAACAAGACCATCAACTGGCAGCCTGAGTCGACGGGAACCGGCCGCTTCGGCAACTGGCTTGAGAATCTGAACGACTGGAACCTCTCGCGCAGCCGCTTCTGGGGCACCCCGCTGCCCATCTGGCGCGACGAGGAGGGCAAGGCCGAGAAGTGCATCGGCTCTGTCGAGGAATTGTACGATGAAATCGAGCGTTCTGTGGCTGCCGGCATCATGGCCGAGAACCCGCTGAAGAAGCAGGGCTTCGTGCCTGGCGACATGTCGAAGGCAAACTACGACCGCATCGACCTGCATCGCCCGTACGTTGACAACATTATCCTGGTCAGCGACGAGGGCAAGCCCATGAAGCGCGAGACCGACCTCATCGACGTGTGGTTCGACTCCGGCTCTATGCCCTACGCACAGGTACACTATCCGTTCGAAAACCGCGATTTAATCGATAAGCGCGAGGCCTTCCCCGCTGACTTCATCAACGAGGGTGTCGACCAGACGCGCGGCTGGTTCTTCACGCTGCACGCCATTGCCACGATGATTTTCGACTCTGTGGCCTTCAAGAACGTCATCTCGACGGGCCTGGTGCTCGACGCCAAGGGCAACAAGATGTCGAAGCACGTGGGCAACGTCGTCAATCCCTTCGAAATGATCGAGAAATACGGCTCCGACGCCGTCCGCTTCTATATGCTGACCAACTCCGAGCCTTGGGACAACCTGAAGTTCGACCCCGAGGGTGTCGACGAGGTGCGCCGCAAGTTCTTCGGCACCTTATATAATACGTATAGCTTCTTCGCCCTCTATGCCAATGTGGACGGCTACGTCCCGTCTGTTGCTGTATCACAGCAACCAACAGAACAGCCCGAGATTGACCGCTGGATTCTCAGCTGCCTGAACACGCTCATCAAGGGCGTCAAGAAGGAGCTCGACAACTATGACCCCACACGCGCCGGCCGACTCATCGATGCCTTCGTCAACGACGACCTTTCTAACTGGTACGTGCGTCTGAACCGCAAGCGCTTCTGGGGCAAGGACATGAGCGACGACAAGCGCTCAGCCTACGACACGCTCTATACCTGTCTGCTGACCGTCGCCAAGCTGATGGCGCCGTTTGCCCCGTTCTATGCCGACCAGCTCTACAAGGACCTTGGGGGCGAGAAGGACAGCGTCCACCTGGATGACTTCCCCACCGCCGACGACGCCGTCATCGACAAGGAGCTTGAAGCCCGCATGGAGATGGCCCAGAAAATTACGTCGATGGTGCTTGCTCTGCGCCGCAAGGTGAACATCAAGGTGCGCCAGCCGCTGCAGGCCATCATGGTGCCTGCCACCGATGAGCAGAAGAAGCACATCGAGGCCGTGAAGCAGCTCATCATGAACGAGGTGAATGTCAAGGAACTGAAATTCGTTGAGGGTCAAGGCATTCTCGTCAAGAAGGTAAAGTGTAACTTCAGGACGATGGGCAAGAAGTTTGGCAAGCTGATGAAGGGTGTTGCCGCTGCGATGGACGCCCTGAGTCAGGAGCAGATTGCTGAACTGGAGCAGAACGGCACCATCGGCATCAGCGTCGAAGGTCAGGACCTGACCGTCGAACTGGCCGACGTCGAGATTATCAGTGAGGACATTCCCGGCTGGCTCGTTGCCAACGAAGGCACGCTGACCGTCGCCCTCGAAGTAGAGCTTACCGACGAACTGCGCCAGGAGGGTATGGCCCGCGAAATCATCAACCGCATCCAGAACCTCCGCAAGGAGAGCGGTCTTGAGATTACCGACCGCATCAGCGTCGTCATCTCGCCCAATGCCGAAGCCGAAGCTGCCGTCAAGGCCTTCGGCGACTACATCAAGACGCAAGTTTTGGCCGATTCCATCGATATTGCCGCCAACAACGGCACCGAGGTGGAGTTCGACGATTTCAAACTGAACATAACAATTACCAAAAACTAAAACATACAAAATGGAAACAGAGAAAACACGCTATAGTGACGAAGAGCTCGAGGAGTTCCGCACTATCATCAACGAGAAACTGGCTTTGGCCAAACGTGACTATGACCTGATGATGGCCTCCATCACCAATCAGGACTCTAACGACGTCGACGACACGTCGCCCACCTACAAGGCTTTGGAGGAGGGTAGTGCCACCCAGTCGAAGGAGGAGATTATCACTATGGCCGCCCGCCAGCAGAAGTTCATACAGGGCCTGAAGGCTGCGCTCATACGCATTGAGAACAAGACCTACGGCATCGACCGCCTGACGGGCAAGCTCATTCCGAAGGAGCGCCTGAAGGCCGTGCCTCACGCTACACTCAGCGTCGAGTCGAAAATGATGAGCAAGAAGTGAACGGCTCAAGCAGACTATTATCACGAGGGTGGCTGGCAACAATCATTGTCGTCAGCGCCATCGTTATCGACCAGCTCATCAAGATCTGGGTCAAGACCCACATGACGCTCCACGAGAGCATCCGCATCTTCGACTGGTGGTACATCTCGTTTATCGAGAACAACGGTATGGCCTACGGCATGCAGATAGGCTCGAAGCTGGCGCTGTCGCTGTTCCGCGTAGCGGCTATATCGTTGCTGGCCTACTACGTCTGGCTGCAGGTCAGAAACAAGGCCCGCAAGGGCTACATCGTCTGCCTGTCGATGGTTCTGGCCGGTGCCATTGGCAACCTCATCGACAGTATGTTCTACGGCCTGGTGTTCAGCGCTTCGTCGCCTTTCTACACCAGCTATTTCGTGGAGTTCGGCACGGGCTACGCGCCGTTCCTGATGGGCAAGGTGGTCGATATGTTCTACTTCCCGCTCATTGTCACGACGTGGCCCGAGTGGGTGCCTCATTTCGGTGGCGAGGAGTTTATCTTCTTCAGTCCGGTCTTCAACTATGCCGACGCCAACATCTCCGTCGGCGTTGTGCTGCTGCTGCTCTTCTACAGTAAGGAAATCAGTAAAATCAGCCTGAAGCGTGAGTAGGAAACTGTTGTTTATCGTTGCTGCCGCAGAACTCATCCTGTCGTGCAAGCCCACCGTACCCTCGCAGTTCATACAGCCCGGCGATATGGAGGACCTGCTGGTCGACTACCATATTGCTCAGGCTATGGCTACGCAAAATTCCAAGAAGGACGACGAGCGTACGTTCAACGAGACGCTCTACTTTGCTGCCGTGCTCGAGAAGTATGGCTACTCGAAGGCCGAGTTCGATACGTCGCTGACCTATTATTATACGCGCGCCGACCGTTTCGCCGGTATGTATAAGAATGTGGTCAAGCGACTCAACGAGAGTGCCATGAGCCTTGGTGCGTCGGAAGGCGAGCTGACCCGCTTCAACAAGCTGAGTCTGAACAACGACACCGTCGACGTCTGGGAAGGCCGCCTGTCGGCCATGCTGATGCCTTATCCGCCTTACAACAGGATAGACTTCGAGCAGAAGGCCGACACCTCGTTCCGCAAGGGCGACTCGTTCCTCTTCATCGTCCACAACGACTTTATCTATCAGGAAGGTATGCGCTCGGCCGAAGCCTGCATCGTGATGAAATACGACAACGACACCGTCGTGAGCAAGGCCTTCAGCATTTCGTCGTCAGGCGTCAACCAGATACGCGTGCCCATGCTTGAGAACCGCAAGGTGAAGGACATTCGCGGCTACATCTACCTGACTCCTGAGAAGCAAGTCTCGTCGACGCTGAAGATGATGATTGTCAAGAACATCCAGCTGATACGAATGCGCAATAAGAAAGATGAGGACGCCCCCAAGCTGAAGAGGGACTCACTTGCGGCTGGTGCTCAAAGATTACACTCTGACACACTAAAAACCAAAGACATATGAACTTAAAATTCCGACTTGCCCTGATGAACTTCCTGGAGTTCGCCGTATGGGGCGCTTATCTGACATGTATGGGAAACTACCTCGGCGTAGCGGGCCTCGGTAGTCAGATTTCATGGTTCTACGCCATCCAGGGTATCGTGTCAATCTTCATGCCCACCATCATGGGTATTGTGGCCGACAAGTATATTCAGCCCCAGCGCCTGTTGGGACTCTGCCATTTGGCAGCCGGTGCCGCCATGCTCTGCTGCTGGTGGATGGGCGCGTCGGCCGGCTTCGGCAATGAGCTGCCCAACAAGGCTGCCTTCATTGCGATGTACACCGTGAGCGTGGCTTTCTTCATGCCCACCATCGCTCTGGCCAACACAACCGCTTTCACCATACTGAAGAGCAACGGTCTCGACACCGTTAAGGACTTTCCGCCCATCCGCGTGCTGGGAACCGTCGGTTTCATCGCTACTATGTGGTTCGTCAACTGCGCAGTCTGGGAGGACGGCAGCTTCTCGTTCACGCTGGCCGAGAACGCCCATAAGTTCCAGTACACCCACATGCAGTTCTTCGTCTCAGGTTTCCTGAGCCTCGTGCTGCTGGTCTACTGTTTCTTGGCGCTGCCCGAGTGTAAGCTCGAGAAGAAGCCCGCCACCTCGCTCGCCGAGTCGTTCGGACTGAACGCCTTCAAGCTGTTCAAGTCGAAGCAGATGGCCCTGTTCTTCATCTTCTCAGCGATGCTCGGTATGTCGCTGCAAGTGACCAACGGCTATGCCGGTCCGTTCATCACCAGCTTCAAGGGCTCAGCCGATGCTGCTGTGGCCACCTCGTTTGCCGCGAATAACGCAACGCTGCTCACCTCGATTTCGCAGGTCAGCGAGGCACTCTGCATCCTGATGATTCCGTTCTTCCTGAAGCGCTACGGCATCAAGGTTGTGATGCTCATGTCGATGTTCGCGTGGGTGTTCCGCTTCGGTTTCTTCGGTATCGGCAATCCCGCCATGCCCGGCGTGCTGCTGTTCATCCTGTCGTGCATCGTCTATGGTGTGGCCTTCGACTTCTTCAACGTCTCGGGCGGCATCTTCGTCGACCAGGTTTGCGAGCCGTCGGTAAAAGCCTCGGCCCAGGGACTCTTCATGCTGATGACAAATGGCCTTGGTGCCACCATCGGAACGCTGGCTGCCGGCGAAATCGTCAACCACTACTGCACGTGGCAGGACGGATTCCTCGTGGGCGACTGGCAGACGTGCTGGTTCATCTTCGCCGGTTTTGCCCTCGTCGTAGGCATTGCCTTTGCGCTGGTGTTCCATCCTGAGAAGAAGTAAACTGCTCGTGCCATGAAGTGGGTACAGCTGTTCTACAAGGATTTCTCCGAGATCATGGGGAGCAACGGTTTCTCCGTTGCCCGTCTTACTGATGCCGATGAGCAAAGGGCCATCAGCGTCATTTGCGACAAGGCCATGACCGAACAGATGTCTATCCGCTTCAATCGTCTGCCCGGCCGGAAGATGATGCTGCCCGAGGTGCTCTTCCAGATGATGTCCGACGCAGGGATGGGCAATCTGGAACTGATGGTCTACGACATTCATGACGGGCAGTATATCGTGTCGCTTCTCAACAAAATGACCAATTCCTTCCTGCCTATCCGCATGAGCGATGCCGTGCTCCTGCATTACATCACTCGCATACCTTTTTATATTAACGAGGACCTGATGATCAGGCAGAGCTCGCCCTACACCCCCGAGGCGCGCGGCATCCCCATTCCCATCAACACCCTCGACACCGAGCGTCTGAATCTAGAGCTTGAGCGCGCCATAGCCGAAGAGGACTATCGGCTGGCCTCACACTTGCACGAAGAACTGCAAAAAAGGAGCAAGCAATGAAGGAGACCCGCTTTTTCTATGCCCCCGATGCTGCCAGTTCGGCAGAGCTGCCTGCCGACGAGGCCAATCACGCCCTCAAGGTGTTAAGGCTGAAGGCCGGTGATGAGCTGCTGCTGATGGACGGCTGCGGTCATATCCATCGCGCCGAGATTACCCAGGCCACAGGCCGTCATTGCCTGTACCGTATTCTGGAGACCACGTCGGTGGAGCCCCAGTGGGCGGGTCACGTCCATCTGGCCATTGCGCCGACTAAGATGAACGAGCGTATGGAGTGGCTCGCCGAGAAGGCTACTGAGGTGGGCATCGACGAGCTGTCGTTCCTTAACTGCCAGTATTCCGAGCGTCGCGTCCTGAAGACCGAGCGCATTGAGAAGATAGTCGTCTCAGCAGCCAAGCAGAGCCACAAAGCCTGGATGCCTGCTGTCCGCGAGCTGACCCCGTTCCGCCGGTTCATCAGCGAGCATACGTCGGGCCACCGCTATATAGCCCACTGCTATCAGGAGGTCGAGCGCGTCAATCTGTTCGACCAGCTCTGCAGCCTTCAGCCCACTGACGACACATTGGTCCTGATAGGCCCCGAGGGCGACTTCAGCATCGACGAGGTGCGCGAGGCCGTCAGCGCCGGCTTCGTCTCCGTCGACCTGGGCGAGAGCCGTCTGCGTACAGAGACCGCCGGACTCTCGGCAGTCATGATGATGCAGCTTGCCCGACAAATAACAAAAGCAAAACAACGATGAAAAGACTGTCTCTTATCTTCCTGCTGGCCGCAGTCACACTGGCTTCGGCAGCCGATTCACTCACCATCAAGACGCTGTTTCGCGAGATGCCCGACTCCATCATCCCGTATCTCACCAAGAACAACCGGCTCGACTTTATCGACTTCATGGAGTCGGGGATGAAGGCCGAGGTCACCAATAGCTTCGGAGGCAAGAGCCTGATGACAGCACTCAGCGACGATTCCATCAGCATACGCCTCAACGAGGCCTGCCGGCTCGATCTGCTGCTGCTCACCGTCACGCACGACGTCGACAGTTGCCGGCAAATCATTGCGGTCGTGCGTACCCTCGGGCGCGACGACGACATCCGCGAGTCGGAAGCCCCGCAGTTCTTTACCGTCAACTGGCGACAGCTGAGTTCCGCCCCCGCACTCTCGGCTGACTCAAAAAAGCGTTTGCAGTCATGCATAAAACCACTAAATATCCTTAATTTCTTCGACGAAATATTTAACAAATACTAAATCTTCGGCTTCTGAGGAACAAAATCATCGAAGATTCGAAAAAATTTATATAAATTTGCAATGTGTTTTTCATGGTATTAGATTATTAAGGTTAATAGGAAGTTGGTTGTCGTGAGACAGTCAAGTTTCATTTCATCAGCATTAATTATTAATTTTATTATTGCTGGTGATTACGACAAAAAGGGGTGCCTGCGAAGGTACCCCTTTTCCGTGTCCCAAACCCTTTTCTTCTCCCCGCCCGCCATAACGCTACGGATATTACCAAGCTTATCGACAATCTGCTGAAACGTTAGTTACTTGTAGTACCCGATGCGGACGAAGCGGCGGGGTGGGGCGAAGGGGCTCCAGGAGACGTGAAGCCAGGTGGAGGCGGTGAGGAGCTGGTCGGTGTGCTCGCACGACTTGAGGAACTCGACGAGGCGCTGTAGCTGGGCAGGGTCCCGGGGGCGGATGTCGGCGGCCTGGCCGATGAGGTGCTGCGAGTTGCTGACGCCGCCGACGAGGCTGTTGACCCGGCTGTTGCGGTAGCCGGAGTTGATGAGGATGGGGCCTACCTCGAGGCGGGCGGGCTCCAGGAGCATGAGGCAGCCGTAGGTCATGTTGGCCACGGCCTGCATGGTGGGGACGTTGTCGGGGTACTTGTTCGGGCTGCAGAACTCGCCCAGCGAGAAGTGCTTACTGAGTTGAGTGTTTTTCATTGATTTTCCTTGTTATTAGTTTCACGTAATAGTCGAGTCCGAAGATGCTGGCTGCAAGCAGGAAGGCCTGGGCCACGTAGACCAGTAGGCCGCCGGCCACGGCGTCGATGTGGACGACCTGGTAGGCGACGAGGGCTATGCTGCTGA
>CADCEQ010000026.1 GCA_902800435.1 uncultured Prevotellaceae bacterium
CCACGTGGCGTAGTAGGGTGTCATGATGTGGCAGTTGACGCATGCCGACGGATTGTCGCCAATAAAATAAGTATGCGCCCTGAGCAGATACATAAACAATCCGCCGAGTCCACAGACTACACCCGCCACGAGCAGCATGCCTACTTTCTGCCTGTACGAGAATTTGTCTTTAAGTGCTAATATGTTCTTCCAGCTCATTCGTTGATGATTCAATTTTTTGGGCAAATATAACCAATTATGAGAATATCAGTTGATAACAACTGTTACCTGAGCTGTATAATTATTGTTAATTTTTGGCTTTATTCACACTTTTTCCTTAACTTTGCCCCCATCTAATATAAAATATGGACATTGATACATTACAGGGGCTGAGACGATGCCCGCTTTTTAATGGGCTGACGGAGTCGGAAATTATCGACCTGATGCACATGGTGCGTTATAGGGTCGTACGGTGTTGCAAGGGCGAATTTCATGCCATCGAAGGCTATGTTTGCCAATATGCTGACATCATTATTCAGGGCGAGATGGTGTCAAGCATGATGAGTCCCTCTGGACGTATTATCAGGGTGGCAGTCCATCAGTCGGGGAAACTTCTGGCTCCAGCCTTTTTCTTTGCTTCAGATAACCAATACCCCGTCACCGTCGAGGCTACTGCTGATACCACCGTCTTTCGACTGATGCTTGCCGACCTTGAAAAGATTCTCAGCCATGACCCGCGACTGATGATGAACTATATCAAGATACTTTCAAATGTTGTTTCTCATCTGACCAAGAAAGTTCGCATGCTCTCCATGAGTGTACGAGAAAAGGTGATTCTTTATCTCGAGGAGCAAATAAGGCTTCAACAGTCGAAAGATGTTCTTCTGCCTTTCTCCCGGCAGGAACTGGCTGACCATTTCTGTATCCAGAAATATTCGTTGCAACGGTGTCTGAATGAGCTGAAGCAGGAGGGCGCTATCCTCGTTGAAGGGCGACACGTCAAAGTCTTATCGTTGTTGTAGTCTATCATAATCCCGATGTTTTTTTGTGTGATTGTACGACTGGGAAGTGGGGCGTTTATTCCAGCGGTGGAACCGCTGGACACACTTGGGGGCCGAGAAGATTATTGCCAATCCCTAATTCGTTATCAGAATGATCACGCCACTCACGGCGATATAGGCATAAACGATGTAGCGGAAGATGCGGTTGGGGATGTGCCTGAATACATAGGTTCCCAAACAGGTGCCGATGACGACTCCACCGAGGCCGAAACAATAATCTGTCAGGACTGTCGTTGTCAGGAAACCGTTGTAGGCCCGAACGATGGTCATCATCACATTGCCTATCAGGAAATAGGTCTGAGTCATCGCCATGTAATGTTCCTTCGAAGGCTCACTCTGAATGAAATAAAGCACGGCTGGCGGGCCTTGCATACCGAAGAAACCGCCCATCAGTCCGCTGAGTGTTCCTGCACCCACCTGCACACGCTTTGTTGTCGGCAGTTTTATCTTCTGACTAAATGCTGCGAAATAGATACTGATAAGAATGAGAGCCACACCGAGAATCTGCCTAAGGGTGTGGTCTTCGATGCGTTTCAGTGCGAAGATGGCTATCGTAGAGACGATGATAAATGTCAGCAGAATCGTCCAGAGCCGCTTCCAGGTAACATGTTCACGTAGCCGCCAGACGATGACGGCCGAGGTTGTGATGGCCAGAAGTCCAGAGAGTGTGGTGGCCTCGCCATAACTGGGCAACAGGAACGGCAGCATCGTCATGATGAAGATGCCGAAGCCAAAGCCCGTGGTGCGCTGCACAAAGCTGGCTCCGATGCTCAGCAGGAATATGAAAAGGGCAATGCTACTCATCTTCGTCATCCTCCATCTTGCAGATTTGCCTTGTTTCTTTGTGGGCTTCCTTCCAACGGGGGAAGAACCTGTCCATCAATGCATGGAAGCGGGCATTGTGACTGGGCTCCAACAGATGGCACAGTTCATGAACCACCACGTGCTCGACACACCATTCCGGCAACAGCAGCAGATAGGCAGAGAAGCAGATGGACTTGTCCCTGACATTGCAGACACCCCATCGTGAAATCATCGCCTTATAATAGACAATGGTTGGCCTCACGCCCATCTCCTTGGAGTGGCGTTCCACCATTGGCTCTATCAGGGCTTTCAGTCGACGCAGGGCATCGTCAGCCTGTTCTCTCGTCCTTAGCGGCAGCTGGTTATAAAAGTCAGCCCTGCGTTTCTGGTTCTCATAGGTTTTCTTACGTGCCTCGGCTATCCAGTCGCGGTGTTCCTCAATGAATCGCTCTACCTCTTTCTTAGGCATGCCAATAGGTGCCGACACATGTACATTGCCGTTCTTCACGATACGCATCGACAGCCTACTGGTTCTCCTGTATGTTATCTGTATTGTCATATATGGGTTGATACCAAGGCCGCCGTTTTTGCTGTTTTCTTCACCGTTACCTGTGAAGGGAAACAGTAAGCAAGGTCACCACGAATATTAATGGTGTTACGCAGGTTTTCTTCAGTTCGTGGCAGGCGGCCTTTAAACACGGTGCGTTTTCCCCATTTGACAGTAATCGATCGGTTTAGGTTGACGATGTCGTCATTGAGAAAGAGCGTGACGGAGGTGTAGTCATCAGAGTCGATAGTGATAGTATTGCCTTTGACAGAGACACGCAGTTGAGCCCCTTTCTTCGTTTCTTCCTCAGGCACTCCAAGCCAGTAGAAATGTTTGTGGCCACGGTCGCCCTGTACCCATATGACTGTCGAGGGATAAGGATTACGGCGATACTGAGCCATCCACGGCAAGGCTGCCTTGTCCTCAAGATTCATCCAGTGAGGTTTTCCTGGCAGTATATGTGTCTCGTGGATGAATCCCGTCGGGTCGGTCTGCTGGAGGGAATCCATTTCAAGGCCCCGCTGCGCATTCACACGGTTGCGGTCGTAGGCGGCATCGTCGCCCCCACACCATATCATGAATGGCAGGTTACGCAGGGAGAGCAGGTTGACATCGCCGGGATGGCCTGCCATCATCGATGCAGCCGCCCAGCGGTCGGCCATACGCGGTGCCATGCGCCAGACGCCATCGCCTCCAGCAGAGTACCCCAGGAGGTAAACTTTGTTTGGATTCACATGATGAAAGACGACCATTGTTCGTATCAGCTCATCGAACAAGTTGTCGATGGGCGGCTTGAACCACATGTCCCAGTCGTCCCAGGGGGCGCGTGGAGCCACATAAATGCCCTCTTCGGGCTGGTATAGCCTCTTCTGGTTCTCCCATTGACTGTCATTGAGAGCCGTGGGGGCATTGCCGCCACCGTGCATTGAAATCCACAGGCTTCGTCCGTCGTCAGGCTCCTGACCGAAGACCTTTACGTCGTAGTGCATGCGCAGTTCGCCTTGGCTGATGCAGTGTGTCTCCTCGTTCTGCTTCAGCAGCCCAGCCTGACTGGAAAGCCATTCCGCCACGACCTGTCCTCGTATCTGTTCCGTTTCATCCCGTGACAGCGTTGCCTGCTGCGCTTTCATGTCTGGCATGATTGTTAGCAGCGAAAGAATGATGCCGATGATAACTCCTTCTCTAACCATTTGTTTTTCTCTATTTGCAAATATCATATCGGTAAGAGATCATTCGTCCTCGTACCTTTCTTCGTAAGCTTGGGGCAGTTTGGTTAAATAAACAAGGGACGGAAAAATCCCGTCCCATTACGTTTCCAGCGGAGAGAACAGGATTCGAACCTGCGAGCCGGTTTTGCCGGCTACACGCTTTCCAGGCGTGCCTCTTCAACCACTCGAGCACCTCTCCTTTGCGTTAAGCGGGTGCAAAGGTAATACAATTAATTGAGAATTGAGAAATGAGGATTGAGATTTAATAATCTTTATCATTTTACGCCAAACACGCGGGCAACGTTGGCGCTGGTGCGGTCGGCAATTTCCTGTTCGGTGACACAGTAGGCTTCGGCCAGCCGCTGGAGCACATAGCGGGTGTAGGCTGGCTCGTTGCGCTGGCCGCGCATGGGGACGGGAGCCATATAGGGGGCGTCGGTCTCAATGACGAGGCGGTCGAGGGGAACGACGGCTGGCAGCACTTCGGGCAGGTGCGACTTCTTGAACGTCAGCACACCGCCGATGCCCAGGGCGAAGCGGTCGAACTGCAGCAGTTCGCGGGCCTCCTGCTCGTTGCCGGTGAAGCAGTGGAACACGCCGCCGGGCAGTTCCTTCGCGTACCTCTTAATAATACTCACCAGTTCGTTTTGTGCCTTGCGGCAGTGAATCATCAGCGGCAGCTGCGTCTCTACCGACCAGCGAACCTGCTCTTCGAACGCCTCCAACTGCTCCTGCTCGAACTCACGGCTCCAGTAGAAATCGAGGCCAACCTCGCCGATGGCGGTTATGGGTGATGGGTGTTGGGTGTTGGGTGATGGGAGATATGACTTGATGGCAGCGAGCTGGTCGCGCCAGTCAGTGCGAACCTCTTCGGGGTGCAGGCCGACCATCGGGTAGAGATAGTCGGGGTCTTGCTGGCCCAGTTCGATGATGCGAAGGGATGTCTTCAGGTCGATGGCTGGAACGAAGATCTTGCTGACGCCCGTCTCACGTGCCCGCTCCAGCACGGCATCGCGGTCGGCATCGAACTCCTCGCCGTCGATGTGGCAATGTGTGTCAATCCACTCCATAGTTCACTTCTTGCGCTTCATCATCTCGTCGGTATAGTCGAGCAGCATCTGCTTGCGCTTGTCGCCAACGCTGACCTTGGCCAAATACTTGCGGCACTCGTCGAAGTAGAAGTTGATTTTCTGCTCACAGAGCTGGCGGATGCCTATTTGGTCGTAGAGGGCGGTGACGGCGGCCACCTTCTCCTGGCGGTCGAAGTCGCGGGCACCTATCCACTGTTCCAGTTCGCGGCGCTGTTCAGGGTTGGCACGATTCACGGCGTTGATGAGCATATAGGTTTTCTTGTTCGAGGTGATGTCGCCGCCAATGGCCTTGCCGAATACCTTCGGGTCGCCGTAGACGTCGAGCAGGTCGTCCTGCAGTTGGAAGGCCAGTCCCAACTGTTCGCCGAACTTATAGAGGTTCTTGACGTCCTCGTCGGAGGCGTCGGCCTGGATGGCGCCAATCTTCACGGCGCAGGCCAGCAGCACGCTGGTCTTCAGGCGGATCATTTCGATGTATTCGTCCTCGGTGACGTCGTTGCGCGTCTCGAAGGTCATGTCATACTCCTGGCCCTCGCCAATCTCGAGTGCCGTCTCCGTAAACACGTCGAGCACGGCCTGCAGGTGGCGGGCGTCGCACTGCTGCATGCGCTGGTAGGCCAGCACCAGCATGGAGTCGCCTGAGAGGATGGCCTTGTTGGCATCCCAGCGCTTGTGGACCGTCTCATGGCCGCGGCGCAGGTCGGCATTGTCCATCAGGTCATCGTGCAGCAGGGTGTAGTTGTGGTAGGTCTCCAGTCCCACGGCCTGCATCAGAATGCGCTCCGGGTCTTCCTTGTAGAGGTTGTAAGCCAGCAGCATCAGCACCGGGCGTATGCGTTTGCCGCCTAATGACAGCACGTACTTGATGGGGTCGTAGAGCGATGCCGGGCGGCGGTCGTACGGCAGTTGGTCGATAAACTGGTTGACCAGATTCAGGATTTCAGTTGATGTGTACATTGGGTTATTTCGATTTTTGTTTCGATGTTTCGATATTTCGATGTTTCGAGTTTTCAATATTACAGCTTAAACACGATGGGAATGCAGACCTGCGTACGGCAGGGTTTGTCGTTCTGCTTGCCGGCCTTCCACTGGGGCATCATCCTGAGCACCCGCAGTGCCTCGCGGTCGAGATTGGGGTCGACGCGGGTTACCAGTTCGATGTTGCTGATGCTGCCGTCGGTGTTGACGATGAATTGAGCCACCACCTTGCCCTCTACCTTGCGCTGCTGGGCAATCGAAGGGTAACGCAGATTCTTGGTGAGCCATTTCATAAACGCCGTGGCGCCACCTGGGAACTCGGGCAACTCCTCGACGATGCGGAAGTTCAGCGGGTTCAGCTCCATATCGACGACGGTGGGCTGCTCGGGGTTCTCCACCTCGTCGACCGTCTTCAGCTCCACGTCCTCGGGCGGGGCAATCTCGTCCTTCAGCTCCACCTCGGGCTCGTCCTCGACGACGTTCAGCTTATCGGCCGACTGCGGGCGCTCCACCACCTGCTCCTTGATCAGCGGTATGCGTTCCTCCTCCTTCAGTGCCTCCAGGTCCAGCTCCTTGACGATGTTCTCCAGTGCGTCGAAGTCGTAGTCGCTGCTGCTCGTCGTCCAGTCGTACTCCAGCGCCACAAACAGCATGGTAAACACCAGGATTACCCCAAGGAGGAACCCTTGCATGCGCTTGCCGTCCAGGTCGGCTTTCGTACTTTTCTTTATCTCCATAATAAAATGGCGCCTCTCTCCGTTATAAATATGGTAAGGCGATGCAAAGGTACAAAAAAGTGAGGAGCGAAAAGTGAAAAGTGAGAAGTAAGCAGCGAAAATTGAGTTTTTTTAGTAACTTTGCAGCCGAATTGAAGGAAATTCAGATGAAGAGAGTCGTTTTAGCCGCCGTTTTGACACTTTCTGCGCTTTCAGCCGGAGCGCAGGAGAGCCAGACCGTGTTCAACTTTCTCCGCTTGCCAGTGAGTGCTCACGTGGCGGCCCTTGGTGGCGACAACACGACCATCTCCGATGACGACGCAGCGCTCATCTTCCATAACCCCGCCCTTATCAACAACGTCAGCGACCGCACGCTGAACCTCAACCTGATGACTTATATGGAGGGCTCGACAACCGCCAGCGCATCGTTCATCGGGGCTGCCGGCGAACGTGGCACATGGGGCGCTACGGGGCAGTTCATGAGCTACGGCACGATGAAGGAGATGACGGCTGCCGGCCAGCAGACGGGTGAGTTCTCAGCCAAGGACATTGCCGTCGGCGGCTCCTTCGCCTACGCCCTGAACGAATTCTTCTCAGGCGGCATCACGGCCAAGTTCGTGGCCAGCTACATCGGCCAGTACAACTCGTTGGGAGCAGCAGTCGACCTCGGACTCAACTACTACAATACCGACAACGAACTCTCGGCCTCGGTCGTGGCTCGCAACCTCGGTGGCCAGCTCTCGGCCTATGAGGACGACTTCGAGCGTATGCCCCTCGACCTGCAGATAGGCGTCAGCAAGCGGCTTATCGGCTCGCCCCTGCGGCTGTCGGCCTCGCTGGTGCGGCTGAACGACTGGGAGCACGGCATTGGCCATCACGTGGTCATCGGTGCCGACCTTATCCTGTCGCCCCAGTTCTACGTGGCAGCCGGCTACAACGCCATGCGTGCCTCAGAGATGAAAATCAGCGAGAGCGACGGAGCCAGTGCCCACGGTGCCGGTCTGAGCATCGGCGGCGGCCTCACACTCCAGCGGCTGAAGCTCAGCGTGGCCTATGCCAAGTACCACGTCTCAACATCGTCATTACTGTTTAACATATCATACGCATTATGAAGAAGATAACCATAGCTATTGACGGTCATTCGTCGTGCGGCAAGAGCACGATGGCCAAGGACCTGGCCCGCAAGGTGGGCTATATCTACGTCGACACGGGTGCCATGTACCGCTCGGTCACCCTCTACGCCCTTCGCAACGGGCTATTCAACGACGACGACAGCATCAAGACCGACGAACTGGAACAGCAGATGGACAACATCCACATCACCTTCCAGCTGAACGAGGATACGGGACGCCCCGACACCTACCTCAATGGTGAGTGCGTGGAACAGCAGATTCGTTCGCTCGAAGTGTCCAACCACGTGTCGCCCATCGCCGCCCTCGGCTTCGTCCGCGAGGCTATGGTGGCCCAGCAGCAGCTGATGGGGCAGGGTGGGGGCGTCGTGATGGACGGCCGCGACATTGGCACCGTCGTCTTCCCCAATGCCGAGCTGAAGGTGTTCGTCACCGCCTCGGCCGAAGTGCGTGCCCAGCGCCGCTTCAAGGAGTTGCAGGAGAAGGGCATGCCCGCCGACTTCGACGACATCCTGAAGAACGTCGTTGAGCGCGACTACATCGACTCCCACCGCGAGGTGTCGCCCCTGCGCCAGGCCGACGATGCCCTGCTGCTCGACAACAGCAACATGACCATTCCCGAGCAGAACGAATGGCTCATGCAGCGGTTCCAGGAGGCAACGTCGTCATCAGTCTCATAGACGTCCGCTACAATCTCCACGCAAAGAAATGGATATCAACAGCATCATCGACCGAATTAGGGTATATTTCAACCTGATGCCTGACAAGGATGACGAGCAGGCTATCATCCAGCAAATCAGCAGCGGTGTTTCATTTCGTGGCGCCAATCTGTGGGTGCTTATCTTTGCCATCCTGATTGCTTCGCTCGGCCTAAATGTCAACTCAACGGCCGTCATCATCGGTGCCATGCTCATTTCGCCGCTCATGGGACCCATTATCGGCATGGGGCTGGCCGTGGGCACTAACGACCTCGACCTGCTTAAACGGGCGGTGAAAAACTACAGCGTTGCCACCGTCATCAGCGTGCTCACGGCAACGCTCTATTTCCTGATAACTCCGCTTGGCGAGGCGCAGTCGGAGTTGCTGGCCCGCACGTCGCCGACACTCTACGATGTGTTCATCGCCTTCTGTGGCGGAGCTGCCGGCATCATCGCCCTCTGCACTCGCGGTAAGGGCAACGTCATCCCCGGTGTGGCCATTGCTACAGCCTTGATGCCGCCGCTCTGCACCGCCGGCTACGGACTGGCCACCGGGCACTTCCTCTACTTCCTTGGTGCCTTCTACCTCTTTTTCATCAATACCGTGTTTATCGCCCTCGCCACGTTCTGCGGTGTGCGGCTGCTGCACTTCCAGAAGTCGGAGTTCCTTTCGTCGGACGTAGGCACCAAGGCGCACCGTATCGTTACGGCTATTGTCGTGCTGACCATGCTGCCTGCGGCCGTTATGACCGTCAACATAGTCCGCAAGAGCTTTTTTGAGAATAATATGCGGAAGTTCATCAAGAGCGAACTGACACAACGCGGCACGCAGATTATCTCTACCGATGTCGAGAAAGACAGCATGAAGCTGCGCGTCGTCGCCGTGGGGCGCGAGATTACTGAGGCCACCCGTACTGCTGCCGAGCAGCGTATGGAGCAGTATGGCATGAAAGGCTATCGGCTACATATCATCCAGGGCGTGCAGACCGACAGCATCCTCGCCCTCAACAACCAGCTGACGCAAGTCAATACAACCCGCGAGACTGACCGGCAGCAAATCATCGAACTTTCGGCCCAGGCCACTACTCTTGCCGCACAGCTTGAGGGCTATGCGCGCCTTGACGACCTGTCGACCGAACTGCGGCCGGAGTTGAAGGCACTCTTTCCGCAGGTCAGGTCCATCGGTCTTTCACGTGTTACTGAAACCTTGAGCGACACAGCTCTGCAGCACCGTTTTGTTGTCGCCCTTGTTGGCACAGCTCCCAATAAGCGTCTCAATCCTGCCGACCGCCAGAAGCTGTATGAGTGGTTGCAGACCCGTACTGCCGCCGATAGCCTCGTCTTGATTGAGAAATAAGGAGGAACCTTACGATCTTTTCGCTCGTAGGGAATTCCCTATGCGGTTTTATAGTTTCCCCCACGCCACTTTATAGCTTTACCCTTGCGGCGTGTTCTGAAAAGCCGTATCTTTGCAGCAGTAAAAAACGAAATTACTCACCATTAAAAGTTTACGACTATGAAGAAGCTATACACCCTGATGCTGACAGCCCTGATGGCTCTCACATTCACAGCCTGCGAGGACGAATACATCGCTGATACCCTCGAGGGAACCTGGAGCGGTACGATGTTCGTTTCCACCTACTACAACGGTCGCGACTACTACGCCACCCATTCAGAAATCACCTTTAGCATCGATCCCTTCCGCTTTACCAAGGGCTCGGGCTACTGGGTCGACTACTACAGCGGTGCACCCTGGGACTACGTGGCCAACCACATCAGCTGGCGCGTCGACAACGGCAACATCTACATCCACTTCCGCGAGGACGACACCTCGGTGGTCATTGCCGACTACCACCTGTCAGACTCCCGCTTCTCCGGCTACATCGCCGACGGCGACAACGACGTCTACTTCAACCTCGTCCACACCTCGTCGCCCAATTGGGACAACTACCGCCACTGGGGCTACGACGACTGGTGCGATGACTATTACTACTCTCGTCAGACCCGTGGCGACGGCAACGACAGCGCCATTGCGACGCCCGCCAAGCCAGTCCGTCAGTTTGGCAAGAAGGCTCTTGAATAAAATAACTCGTAAAAAACCAATATGAATAAGCAATCCGTCATCACCATTTTGTTTGTCCTTGTCTCGATGACAGGACGAGCTCAGACAATGGTTTGGGACGAGGTCGTCACGGGCTATGTGAACCAATCTAATATTAGCGTGACGAAGGTAGCCCTGAACGATAACCGCACGGAGCTGACGTTGCATGTGAGCTTAGTGAAGGGGGCGTGGATTACCATCGCCCCCAATGCTGTGCTCAAGACCGATGGAAAGGACTATGCTTTACAATCAGCAACGGTGCTGACGCCTGGCGAGCAGTATATGCTGACGGATGACACGGTCAACTTCGTGCTGACCTTCGAGCCCATGCCTGTCACCACAAAGAGATTCGATTTCGTGGAGCCCGGTGGTTGGCTTCTCCTCAACATCCGCAATGCGAACGACCTGTCCGAAGGCATCACCGACACTTACTGGCGCAATGAGGCGACGGGCGACTGGCTGATAGGCTTCGCCGAGAAACACGTGGTCTATCAGAACAAGGTGTGGGACATCGTCAGACGGACGGAAAAGAAGGATGCCTATACGCTGACGCTCGACGATGGAACGATAGTCAAGATCGGCAAAATGAAAAAGGGGTTACGAACTATTGCCATTGGCAACGGAGAGCCCGTCGCTTGCAGCCCGATAACGGGAGCAGCCATGCCCGACTATCCGACGAAGGACCTGCGCACGGGCTTCGTCGACAATGGCTACGACCCGACCGACAGCGTGACGATCATCGGCTGGCTGAAGGACATGCCCCCTCAAGCATGGAGAAATGGCAGGGAGTTTGCTGTGGCTTTCGAGGACATCATCTCCGAACGTCAGGAGAATGCTTACACCGTGATGGACTCACTGGGGCGTTTTTCCTTCAAAATGTCGCTGCTGAACTCGACGGAGGTGTTCATCGACTGGGGACGCTCCACTGTGCAAACTTTCCTGGAGCCGGGCAAGACCTACTTCTTCCTCAACGACTTCAAGACTGGTCAGCGGCTTTGGATGGGCGACGACGTGCGGGTGCAAAATGAACTATTGGCGCATAATCGTTTACGTGCCGATGCAAAGGTCCCCCAAAGATCCGATATCGACCTTATGGCCTATTTGGCTCAGGCCGACAGTGCCCGACGGGTGCAGATGAACTATCATCAGACCTTGCAGCAGAGCCATCCTACGCTGTCGCAGCGCTACCTCGACTATGTGGCAGGCTACTACTGCATGGATCAGGCGATGAACATGCTTGAGGCTCAATTCGTTTCAGAAGGTTTCAAAGCTCCCCAGGAATACAAAGAATATATGAACCGCGAGTTTTGGCAGAAGCCTCCCAAGCCCTACACGATTTACCGTGATTATGGGGAGTTTATGCACAACTACCTCAACTTCACTTCAATCACAAGGGTACAGGAGAATTTCATCTCTTCTTTCAAACGCTTTGCCAAAGAGGGGTTGGTGACGCTGACTCCCGAGGAGCAGCGCGCCCTGGACGACTATTCTGAGGAAAGGAAGCGTATGGAGACTGAAACAAAGGCCACCATGGATGCACTGCTAAAAAGATGCTCATCACTGGTGGGGCTCTATGCCGTCCAGCAAATCATGGATGTGGCCGACTCGCTGGGCTGCGAACAATCGATGCGCGACATCATTGTGGCTCATCAGATCTACCAGCTGATAGACGGCAACCGTGAGCCGGTAGACAGCACCGTCATGGTTTTTGCCAAGCAGCAAATCAAGATGCCAGCAGCCCTCAACATCGTCGAGGAACTGAACAGCAAGTACCTTGCCCTGCAGCTGCGCGATATCTCACAGTCTCTGAAATCAGCTGACGATGTGGCAAACATGAGCGATGGCGAGAAGATTCTGCGTAAACTCATCGAGCCCTACAAGGGCAGGTTTGTTCTCCTCGACATCTGGGGTACATGGTGCGGGCCTTGTAGGGTAGCCCTCTCGCATTCTGCTGAGGAATACGAGCGGCTGAAGGACATAGATATCGTGTTCCTCTATCTGGCCAACAAATCGGATGATGAGACGTGGAAGAATGTCATCAAGGAGTACAAGGTTACCGGTCCGAATGTCGTCCACTACAACTTGCCCGATGACCAGCAAAGTGCTGTCGAGCATTTCCTGGGAGTCTCAGCTTGGCCACATTACCGTCTCATTGATCGCAGTGGCAACATCCTTGATGTAAATGCCGACCCTCGTGATTTGGAAGGATTGGCAAGGATGTTGGAGAGGATGTAATAAGCAAAGTTTTCCAACGATTTAGGTACCTCTATCCCTTTTTCATGAGGCGCCGCCTCATGATGACGAGGCGGCGCTTCACGATAACGAGGCGCCTCCTCATGCTGCTAACTAGGCCAGTTAGCCTCGATGGCGTCGCGGCACTGCTCCATCAGCCACTTGGGGGTGGAGGTGGCGCCGCAGATGCCGACGGTCTCAATGCCCTGGAGCCATGAGGGGTCGATGGCGTCGGGGCCTTCTACGAGGTGGGTGTTGGGATTGACGCGCAGACACTCGTTGTAGAGCACCTTGCCGTTCGAACTCTTGCGGCCGCAGACAAAGAGGATGAGGTCGTGGCGCACGGCAAACTGCGAGATGCCCCCCATGCGGTTGGCCACCGAGCGGCAGATGGTGTCGAAGCTCTTGAAGGTGGCCGTGGGGGCAATGTGCTGCTGGATGTAGGCGATGATGCGGTGGAACTCGTCGAGCGACTTCGTGGTCTGCGAGTAGAGGTAGATGTCGCGGGTGAAGTCGAGTTTCTTCACTTCGTCGAAGTTCTCGATGACGATGGCGTTGCCCTGCGTCTGCCCCACCAGGCCGAGCACCTCGGCGTGGCCCTTCTTGCCGAAGATGACTATTTGGGTGTTGGGTGTTGGGTGATGGGTGTTGGCGGTCTCATACTGCTGCTTAATGCGCTTCTGGAGCATCAGCACCACGGGGCAGGTGGCATCGATGATTTCGATGTTGTTGCGGCGAGCCAGCTCGTAGGTCGCGGGCGGCTCGCCGTGGGCACGCAGCAGCACCTTGGCATCGTGCAGACGGGCCATCTCATCGTGGTTGATGGTGATGAGTCCCATCTTGCGCAGGCGCTCACACTCCATACCGTTGTGGACGATGTCGCCGAGGCAGTAAAGCGTTGAGCCTTTGGCAAGTTCCTCCTCAGCCTTCTTGATGGCTGTGGTCACGCCGAAGCAGAAGCCGCTGCCGGTGTCGATCTCTATTTTAATGGGCATTGTGGGCAATTTAGACATTATGGGCGGAGGGAATTGAAGTAAGTGTCGAGCAGATCCTGGGCAGCCACGAAGCTGGTCTTCTGTCCGTCGAGGACCGACTGCTCGGCGGCGGCGAGCCGGGCCTGAATCACCTTGTTGTTATAGAACGAGTTCTTCAGGTGCTCGTTGATGCTCTCGTACATCCAGTACTTGGCCTGCTCGTTGCGGCGGTAGTCGAAGTAGCCGTTATGCTTCACGAAGTCGATGTACTGGTAGATCATATCCCAGATTTCCTTGATGCCCAAGCCGTAGAAACCGCTGTAGCAGAGCACCTTGGGCAGCCAGCCGCTCTCGGGCATCGGGAAGAAGTGGAGCGCGTTGCGGAAGTTGGTGGCAGCCATCTGGCAGCGGTCGACGTTGTCGCCGTCGCACTTGTTGATGACGATGCCGTCGCTGATTTCCATGATGCCGCGCTTGATGCCCTGCAGCTCGTCACCGGTGCCGGCCACCTGAATGAGCAGGAAGAAGTCGACCATTGAGTGACAGGCCGTCTCCGACTGTCCCACGCCGACCGTCTCGACGAAAATCTTGTCGAAGCCGGCGGCCTCGCAGAGGATGATAGTCTCGCGCGTCTTGCGGGCCACACCACCTAATGAGCCTGCCGACGGGCTGGGACGAATAAACGACGCAGGGTGCTGGGCGAGCTTCTCCATACGCGTCTTGTCGCCGAGTATACTGCCTTTGCTGCGCTCCGAGCTGGGGTCGATGGCGAGGACGGCCAGTTTGCCGCCATGCTCCTTCAGCACGTGGATGCCAAATTCGTCGATACTGGTCGACTTGCCGGCACCGGGCACGCCGCTGATGCCCACGCGGATGCTGTTGCCGCTGTAGGGCAGACAGCGGTTGATGACCTCCTGCGCCTTGGCCTGATGGTCGGGGTTGACACTCTCGATGAGTGTGACGGCCTGCGAGAGGATGGTGACGTCGCCACGGAGTATGCCCTCCACCATCTCGCTGACGGAGAGTTCGCGGCGGCGGAAGCGTCCGCGCTGCAGGTAGGGGTTGATAATCGACTGTTGCTCAACGCCGCTGTTCACTTGCAGGCCGGCGTATTCGGCGCTATTTTCGGGATGTTCCATATTCTTACAATTTACTATTGATGGTGATGACGACCTTCGAAAGCTGCGGGTCGTTGGTAATCATCAGGACACGAGGAGCCGAGCGGGCCTTCTTCAGGTCGGCGGCCACACCGGTAATCTTCAGCTTCGTCGACTCACCAGGCATCAGACGGCTCTTGCCGAGCGTCACCTTCAGACCACGGGTGAACATCTGGAGCGACGTGATGTCGAGGCGTGACTTTCCGACGTTGCTCAGCACCACTTCGCCCGACTTCTTGGAGCGCCCGCCGAAGTCTAGCACCAACGTCGTGTCGGAAAGCATCAGCTGGGGCGCATTCTCAATCGCCTTGACAGGCGGCAGCAGTACAGCCGAGACGGCTATCTCGGTCTCGTTCTTCACCTTCTCGCCCAACTGCTGCGCCAGATAGACCGACGTCTGCGTGAGGCCGTAGTCGTGAATCTTCTCCGAGTTCAGCGTGAAGACGATCTTCCCGTGGTGGCCGGGCGACAGCCGTTCGGGATAAGACTGTGCCGAGAGGTAGGGCGGCAGGTGCTGGATGTTGGGCTGCATGATGGTGGTGCCGTTGTTCATGACGCCCATCTCGAACTGTAGCTGTTCGCCGCGCTTCACGTTGTCGAACTCCAGGTAATTCTTGTCGCTCAACAGGTTGTTGAAGTCGTAGGGGTAGGAGCCGCTGTAGTCCTTCAGATCGGCCAGCACGACGCCTGTCATCGTGATGTAGACGGGCTTCTTGGAGCCGTTCGAGATGACGGCGGCCTGCTTATGGTAGTGGCCGAGCATCCGGGCGTCGTAGGTCATCTTGATGGTGAACTTGTCGCCGATGCCTATCTCGCCCTTGGGGTATTCCACCTTGGTGCAGTTGCAGTCGGGCACGACGTCCTGGATGACCAGTCGGCGCAGTCCGCGGTTACGCATTTCGAAGGTTGCCGTCACAGGCATCTCGTAGCCCGTGCGGCCCATATCGACGGTAGCTTTCGTCACGGAGAGGCGCTGGGCACTGGCAGAGGTTGTTGCCAGTGCCAGCAGCGCTGCAATCTTCAGTCTATTTGTCATTGTTTACTTTGAGAGTTTGTGAGTGTGTAGTGCCGCGATACTCCGAGGCGTAGGCGCACTGCACGGTGCAGGTGCCCGTCTCGTACTGTCCGGCACGGTCAATATAGTATTCGGTCTCGACCACGTGCTTGCCCTTCGGCAGCTGGTCGAAGTAGTAGTTCGTCACGTTGTCGCGGGGCGTCGAGTAGTAGCCGCCGCGCCAGTTGTAGCCGCTCAGCTGGTTGATGGGTTCCATACAGGCGGCCCGCTTGTCCTGCAGCTGCACGAAGTCGAGGTCGCGCTCGCTCTGGATGGTCAGGCGCACCTTCACGCGGTCGCCGACCTTGGCGGTCGTCAGCGGCTTACCATCCTCAGTCAGCAGTTCGCGACGGACGCTGACGCCGCTGGCCTGGTCGCGGATGTCGGCGGTGTTCTGCATGAACTGGGCGTAGACAGCGCCCCAGCTGGTGCCCTGGCTCTGCTTCTCGGCAGTGAAGGTCTTCTCGCCCTGATAGGGCTTGGCTGTCTTCACGTAGCCGATGCCGGCTGTAGCCTTCGGTGTCTCGATGGCCTTACCGTCGAGGCTTAATGCGGTGGGCACGGCTGCAATCAGTTTCTCACTCTTAACGACACCTTTTTCCAACAGGAAGGCATACACCGCATCGATGCTGTTAATCGGGGTGTCCCAGGCCTGCGTACGCTTCTCCTGCAGCAGCCAGCGGCGCATCTCGTCGAGCGTCTGCTGGTCACCGGGCGTCAGCCGCTGGATGGCCTCGATGGCAGCCACCTGAGTGGGTATGCGGTAGTCGCGCCACGAGTAGCCGGCACGCGGCGTGTCGTAGTAGCGGCCCATCTCCTCTTTATAGACGGTGTACTCCTTCAGGCTCTTGATATAGGTCGGCGAGTCGAGAATGATGGCCGACATGGCCTTCTCGTAGATGGTCTGCCGCTTCGTCTCCTTCTTCAGCAGCTTAATGAGGTAGGCATTGGCCTCCCTGACATTATTGGGCAGCTGTCGGCCGTCGAGCTTGCAGATGTAGAGCCACTGCAGGGCGGTAAAGCTGGGGAACGACTGCTTGTGGCCCTTCTTCTCCTCTTTCTTCATCTCCTGAACCAGTTCCACCATCTCCTTGCCAAGGAACTTCATCGCGCCCTTGAGCATATCCTTGGTGGCTTCCTGTTCGCCCATCATTGTGTTCTGGCGAACCATCATCTCAGCAACGGAGATGGTCATATAGGTAGAGCCGGGCATACCGGGCCACCAGCTCCACGAGCCGTCGCTGAGCTGCAGCTTCTGTAGCTTGCTGAGGGCCGACTTCAGGCGCTGCTGCATCATGTTCTCGTCGAAGAAGTCGGCCAGTCGCTGGCGCTGCTCCGTCTCGCGGTCGGCATCGGCCACCCATGGGGTCTCGTTGAGCACGAGGTCCTTCAGCTCCTGGTTCTTCTCAAGTTGGCTCTGCAGGGAAGTCTCGCTTCCTTGTTCCCGTTTCCACTGCTCAAATACGGTCTTGGCCTGCGGCACCTGGTCGATGATGTACTTGCCGATGCTGTTGGCATAGAGCGAAGCACTCTGGCAGATGGCGCAGTCGTCGTGGGGATGGCCGATGGCGGGCAGGGCCTGAATCATCAGCCAGGTGGGGTTGTTGGTATATTCGATGGTCAGTTTCTGGCTGTTGGGTGTTGGGTGTTCTTTGCTGTGCAAAGCGGCAGTGCCGAGCGGGGTGTTGCCTGGGAACAGCTGCGTCAGGTCGATGGTCGTCGTGCCCGGCTCGTTCTGCGTGAACGGATAGGTCACGGTGACACGCTCGCGGTTAGGCAGGATGGGCAGGTAGTGCTGCTCGCCGTCGCTGAACTTGTCGGTCGTGGCCATCACCTTGCATACGAGAAGTGATTCTTTGAACGTTGAACATTGAACGTTGAAAGTGACGCTCGTGGTCTCGCCGGCTTTCACCGTAAACGGAGACTTCTGCGTCAAGACGACCTTCTCGGTATCGGGGTCGGTGAGCGTTAGGTAGGCCGTACCGCTGAGGTCGCCCTCGCTGGTGTTGATGACGCGGGCAGAAATCGTGGCCTGGTCGCCCTCGCGCAGGAATCGCGGCATGTTGGGCTGCACCATCAGGTCCTTCTTGGCCACGGCCTCACCGTCTATTGTGCCGTTGCAGAGGTCGGCGGTATGGGCCAGTCCCATGAAGCGCCACGTCGTCAGACTCTCGGGCAGGGTGAACTTCAGCGTCACCCGCCCCGTGGCGTCGGCTGTCAACTGCGGATAGAAGAACGCCGTCTCCTGCAGGTTCTCGCGCAGCTGCACATCGGGCACGGGTACAGCCTCGTCTTCACCTTTATCGTAGCCAGTCAGAGCCGACTGATCGCTGCTCTGCTTGTAAGACTTGACGGCGTCAAACCCGGCTATCCTGCCCTGCAGGGAGTTATCAACGTCTGCAGAACTATTAACCACAACCTCATTCAACATCATCGGTGCCTCGTCAACGGCCATTGCCGACTTGGCCAAAGCCCTGGCACCGAGACCTGCTCCGCGAAGCCTCATCCCTCTGGTCATCCAGGGCTTCGGGAAGAGCGACTCGTCGAACGTGCTGAAGTCGAGCGAGGGAGCCGCCAGGCGCGTCTGGTAGAGCGAACCGTTGAGGTGGAGACTGCCCCACGTGCCAAAGCCCCACCGTGAGCTGGGAAGGGGAATTGACAGCCAGGGGGCAAAACACCAGCTATGCGCTGTTATCTGGTCAAGGCTCTTGTCGTAAAGCGTGGCCATGAGCTGGGCATCGGCCGGAGAGCCGTCGGGCTTCGTGACCGTCAGTGCCCATTCCTCCTGCTGGCCAGGTGTCAGTCGGTCGCGGAAGGTCTGCCACTTCAGTGTCAGCCGCTTGTCGGGCAAGGGGCGCTCGATATGGGCCGTATGCGTGTAGCACTTGCCCTGCTTCATCCAGGCGAAGGTCAGCATCAGTCCGCTGCCGTATTCCTCCTTATAAGTCAGCTTGCGGTTAAGCAGTTCGTTGGAGCGGTCTACCGAGCCGCTCTCGATCACGGTGTTGCCGCTGAAGATGCTGTAGACGATGTGGACGTTCTGTGCCGACGAGCCCACCTGAATGGTGACGGGACTGCCGTCGTTGGGGAACCGGTTGTCCGACTGATAGAACCAGTCGTCGGTCTCGGCAGCGGGCCGCTTGTCGTCGAGCGAGAAGACCACGAAGTCCTCCTTCAGCGTATCACCCGCACAGATGGCTTCCAGCTGATATTTGCCGCTCTTCAGACTGGGCAATTCAACGGGTGTGTTCGTCTTCACCGTCTGCCATTTGCCGTTGTCAATGCGGTATCTGACTTCGGCGTCGACATCGTTGCCGGCGGCATTGCGCAGGTGGAATTTCACCTTCTGCATCTGGTCGGAGCGCATCTGATCGGGCAGGTCGCAGATAAGCGCCGTCTTGCGGTTGCCGAGTGGCAGCGAGATCTGTCCCTGGTGGGTCTCGCCCCCTTGGTCGGTCACATCAGCCAGACATACGAAATCGTAGAACATCGGGAAGTCGGTCTTCGGCAACACCATCGGCATCTTCACCGTAAACGTTCCGTCGCTGCCCGTTATGGCTTCGCCCTCGGCAACCGTCTCGTCGCCGGAAAACTTGCCAATGGCACCGCTATTCCAGTAGCTCGAATAGCTCCACCACCAGAACGAACGGCGGCGGACAACCCGGTAGCTTACCTCGGCATCCTGCACGGGCACACCGGCGTAGGAGCGGGCCGTCGCCTTGACCTCGATGGTGTCGCCGTCCTTGTAGTCCTCGGTCACCTTGTCGAACTCCACCTCGAATGTCGGGCGCTTGTACTCCTCTACACGGAAGTGACAATTGCCGTTCCGGCTCTCAATATAGAACACGCCCGTGAGACCGTTGGCGGGCAGCGTGAACTCCGTAGCGCACGTACCATATTTATCAGTAATGAGTGTCTTGCTGAGTACATCCTCACCGTTGGCATCCTGCAGTGTCAGCGTCACCTCACGGTTTTCCAGAACCTTCTGCTTGTAACCGTCGATTACCTCGTAGTTGATGGCAGCCACGTGAACCGTCTGACCAGGCCGGTAGATGGCGCGGTCGGTGAACAGCTGCGTCTTCTCCATCTGACGATTGCTCGTGTAGAAGCCGTACGTGCTGTATTCATTGGTCGGCGGACAGGTGTTGTCCGTCCGCGTGAAGGCATATACCTTCGTCGGGCGCTGGTCGCCATATTTGTAAGTGGCCTCGCCCTTGGCATCGGTCGTCAGCGTAGCCATCAGCCTGTCGCTGCGGCCATTGAGCCAGCCATACAACTCGATGGTGGCACCGCCGACGGGCTGGCCCTCGGTAGCATCGACCACGACGTAGCGTATCTTGTCACCAGGCAGGGGAATCATCATCACCCTGACGTTGCTGACATAGTAGAGCTGACGGTCTCCCTTGGTCTCGGGGTTGCTCCGCAACTCGAGCATATAGACGCCGACGGGCAGTCCGGGCACCTCAATGGTGTCCTTGAACACGTCGTAGGCTTTCTTCCCAGAGTAATGGCGCGTCACCTGCAGCTCAGGCAACTCGGTCAGCAGCGGCTTCAGCTTCCTGTAGTCTTCGTCGTTGTTGGGATTGAGCTGGTTGTTGCCCTTGACCTTCACCCGGAAGATGTGCATCGTCAGCTGGTCAATGTTGCGGGCGCTGTTGATTGTCAACTCCTGCGTCTTGTTGGGCAGCCCCACGCGCTTCTCTAATGTAGCGCTGAACATGCGGGTAGTCAGGTCAATCTGGGCATTACGCAGGGCGTTGGTACGCCCGTAGCCGTCCCAGCGCTTGATGGCCTGCTCGGTGTAGTCCCATTTCTGCTCGGCGGTGGCGTCGGTGTGCTCGTCCATATACTCATAGCGCTCAATGGCCAGCTCGGCAGCCTCGGGCAGGTCGCCGTAGATGTCGATGAGCGAGTCGAGGGTATCGATGTAGGGCGCCTTGTCGTACTTCACGTCGCCCATCACCCGGTTCTGGCGGGCTATCTCCAGAGCCGTCATCATCGCAGCACGGCGCTTGCCGGCCTTGCTGTAGTAGTCGTGCAGGGGTTGGAAGTCTTCCAGTTCATAGCCGACGACGCTCAACATATCGTCGTCGAACAGCTTGCTATCGTGCCCGATGGTGGTCAGCGGCTTGTAGTTGGCAGCCTTCACGGCGGCCAGTCGTTCACAGGTCTCGGCATCGAGCGTCACCGTCAGCTCTTCATCCCTTTCCAACTGGTTGTTGTCATCGTAAACCTTCTTCAGAACGGTGGCATAGACGGCAGACAATGCTTTGTCGGTTGCCTCCCGGTAGCGTTGCTCCATCCTCTCAACGGCGGGCTGCAGCGAGTCGGGGGCAATGGTGGCCATCGCCCGGCTGCCAGCCAGTTCGGCAGCCATCAGTTGTCCGTATTCGCCCTCCTTCTGGGCCTTTTTGACAATCTTCATCAGCACATCGTACTGCGTGCGGGGCAGGTCCTTCTGCTCTGCCTCGTCCGCCTGTTTCCACAGGGCCGAATATGTCTGTCCGAATAATGTCATACCAACCAATGTCAATAGAAATGCGAATACCGTTCTTCTCATTTTCTCTGATTTTTGTGAACACTACCTGCAAAGATAGTACTTTTTCCCGACACGCTGTCTCTTAGACGTATGAAAATATGAAACTTTAACGATTTTGTTTGGCAGTTCCAGATTTTTGGTTTACTTTTGCAAACGGAAACAATTTTAACGACTATGGAACAACAGAAACGCTACGGACACTTCGACGACGCACACCGAGAGTACGTCATCACCGACCCCAAGACCCCTTGGCCTTGGATTAACTACTTAGGCAACGAGGACTTCTTCTCGCTCATATCCAACACCGCCGGCGGCTACAGCTTCTACAAGGACGCCAAGTTCCGCCGCATCACCCGCTATCGCTACAACAACGTGCCGATGGACAACGGGGGACGGTACTTCTACATCAAAGAGGGCGACACGGCTTGGAGCCCCGGCTGGAAACCTTGCAAGACGCCGCTCGACTTCTACGAGTGCCGTCACGGCATGGGCTATACCCGCATCACCGGTCGTAAGAACCAAGTGGAGGCCTCGGTGCTCTTCTTCGTGCCGCTGAAGACGTGGGCTGAGGTGCAGAAGCTGACGCTGACGAACCAGAGTCAGGAGGTAAAGACGCTGAAACTCTTCTCGTTCGAGGAGTGGTGCCTCTGGAATGCCGCCACCGACATGGAAAACTTCCAGCGCAACTTCTCCACCGGCGAGGTGGAGATTGAAGGTTCTACCATCTACCACAAGACGGAATACCGCGAGCGCCGCAACCACTACGCCTTCTACCACGTGAACGCCGAGATTCAGGGTTTCGATACCGACCGCGAGACGTTCGTAGGCCTTTACAATGAGTTCAGCACCCCCGATGCCGTCGTGGAAGGAAAGCCCCGCAACAGCCACGCCCACGGCTGGAGTCCCATTGCCTCACACTATATCGAAGTAACGCTGCAGCCTGGCGAGTCGAAGGACTTCGTGTTCCTGCTGGGTTACATCGAGAACGAACAGGACAAGAAATTCTCAGCTCCACAGGTCATCAACAAGGAGAAGGCCCACGACCTTATCGCCCGCTTCGACACGACAGAGAAGGTGGACAAAGCTTTCGCCGAACTGAATGCTTACTGGGATGCCCTGCTTAATATATATAAGGTACATACGGGCAACGACAAGCTCGACCGCATGGTGAACATCTGGAACCAGTACCAATGTATGGTGACGTTCAACTTCTCGCGCTCGGCCTCGTTCTTCGAGAGCGGCATCGGCCGCGGTATGGGCTTCCGCGACTCCAACCAGGACCTTGTGGGCTTCGTCCACCAGATTCCGAGCCGTGCCCGCCAGCGCATCATCGACATCGCCTCCACCCAGTTCCCCGACGGCGGCTGCTACCACCAGTACCAGCCCCTGACCAAGCGCGGCAACAACGACATCGGTGGCGGTTTCAACGACGACCCCTGCTGGCTTATCTTCGGCACCGTGGCCTATATCAAAGAGACGGGCGACTTCACAATACTCGACGAGATGGTGCCCTTCGACAACCAGCCCGGCTCGGAGGTGACGCTCTTTGAGCACCTGAAGGTCAGCCTCGACCACGTCATCAACAACCTCGGTCCGCATCTGCTGCCGCTCATCGGGCGTGCCGACTGGAACGACTGTCTGAACCTGAACTGCTTCTCGTGGGATCCCAACGAGAGTTTCCAGACCACTGAGAACGTCAGCGAGGGCACCAAGGCCGAGTCGCTGATGATTGCCGGTCTGTTCGTGGTGACGGGCAAAGAGTACGTGGCGCTTTGCAATAAAATTGCAAAGCACGAGGAAGGGCAGCGGATGCAGCGGGCTGTCGATGCCATGATTGAGGCTGTGAAGAAGCACGGCTGGGATGGCGAGTGGTATCTGCGTGCCTACGACTTCTATGGCCGCAAGATTGGTTCCAGCGAGTGCGAAGAGGGCAAGATTTTCATTGAGTCGCAGGGCTGGTGTACGATGGCTGAGATTGGTGCCGACGAGGGAATGGTAGCCAAGAGCCTCGACTCGTGCAAGAAGTACTTGGAGTGCGAGCACGGCATGGTGCTCAACAACCCGGCCTTTACGAAGTACATCTACGAGTACGGCGAGATTTCAAGCTATCCCGAAGGCTACAAGGAGAACGCCGGCATCTTCTGCCACAACAATCCGTGGGTCATCATCGGCGAGTGCATGGCCGGGCGCGGCAACGATGCCTGGAGCCACTACGCCAAGATTCTGCCTTCATACGTCGAGGAGAAATACCAGACGCTACACAAGGTGGAGCCTTACGTCAACTGCCAGATGGTGGCCGGCAAGGACGCCTTCCGTCCCGGCGAGGGCAAGAACTCATGGCTGACGGGCACCGCCGCCTGGATGTGGTACACCGTCTCGGAGTTCATACTCGGCATCAAGCCCGACTACGACGGCATCCGCATCGACCCCTGTCTGCCCGAGACGGCCGGCGACTACACCGTTCAGCGCAAGTTCCGCGATGCTGAGTACGACATCACCATCCGTCCCAACGGCTCGCAGAAAGGCGTCAAGCAGATTGTACTCGACGGTTCCCCCGTCGAGGGCAACGTCATTCCCTACGCAGCAGGCAAGCACACAGTCGAGGTAACGATGTAGCGCTTAGACGCTTACATCGGCCTTGATGTGCGGCCACGGGTCGTAGCCCTCAAGCTGGAAGTCCTCGTACTGGAAGTCGAAGAGCGACTTTACGTCGGGGTTCAGCACCATCCGTGGCAGGGGGCGCGGCACGCGGGTCAGTTGGAGGCGGGCCTGATCCAAGTGGTTCAGGTAGAGGTGGGTGTCGCCCGTTGTGTGTATGAAGTCGCCCACCTTGAAGCCCGTTACCTGTGCCATCATCATGAGCAGCAGAGCATACGAGGCGATGTTGAACGGCACGCCGAGGAACGTGTCGGCCGAGCGCTGGTAGAGTTGCAGCGACAGCCGTCCGTCGGCTACGTAGAACTGGAAGATGGTGTGACACGGAGGCAGCGCCATCTCGTTGACTTCGGCCACGTTCCACGCCGAGACAATCATCCGGCGTGAGTTGGGGTTCGTCTTCAGCTGGTCGAGCACGTACTGTATCTGGTCGATGGTGCCGCCCTTGTAGTCGGGCCATGAGCGCCACTGGTGGCCGTAGACGGGACCTAACTCCCCGTTCTCGTCGGCCCACTCGTTCCAGATGCGCACGCCGTGCTCCTGCAGATAGTGCACGTTGGTATCGCCCTTGAGGAACCACAGCAGTTCGTAGATGATTGACTTCAGGTGCAGTTTCTTCGTCGTCAGCAGGGGGAATCCGTCTGCCAAGTTATAGCGCGACTGCGTCCCGAAGATGCTGATGGTGCCTGTTCCCGTGCGGTCGCCCTTTTGGGTGCCCTCGGTCAGAATGCGGTTAAGTATGTCTAAGTATTGCTTCATAGTCGTTGTTGATGTGGGTAGTCTTGATTCGCCATTCTTTGGGATACTGGTTGTTGGCCCGCGAGCCGATGTTTTTCGCCGTGCCTAAAGGATAGCCGAGGAAACTGACAATGACGATGCCGCGTGGCGTGTCGTCGGGCAGTACGAGGGCTTCGCCCCTAAGATAGGCGATGGCTTGAGGGTATGTAAGCTCCACTTTTGGCAACGTTTCATTTTGCCCAGGGTAAACTGGGCGTTTGTTCAGAGTAAACTGGGCGTTTGCCCGGAGCAAACTCTTTGCCTCCTTTTGGGGCGCGTTCCGAGTGTCGCCTGCCTTGCGCAAGACCGCCATAAATAGTCCCTCTGAGCGAGTGATGCCTGGGATGAAGCGGTAGACGGGCAGGTCGAAGCCCGGGAGCAGCGAACCGGTAATGTACCACTCGGCTCTGACGCTGACTGGCAGGACTTCGGCTCCGAACTCCTCGCAGATCCAGCGAACGTTCTCCTCGTTCTCCTTCGTGTTGAAGGTGCATGTGCTGTAGACGAGCAGTCCGCCGTCGTTCAGGCACGACCAGGCGTCGCTGACGATGTCGCGCTGCAGCTGCCAGCACCGCTCCACGTTCTGCTGGCTCCATTCGCGGATGGTGGCTTCGTCCTTGCGGAACATGCCCTCGCCCGAGCAGGGAACGTCGCAGAGGATAACGTCGAAGCGTAACTTCGACTTGCGGTAGAACTCGGGGTATTGGTTGGTGACGATATGGTTTGCAAAGCCCCACTTCGCGGCGTTCTCAGCCAGGACACTCGCCCGCTGGCGTATCGGCTCGTTACTATAGAGCGTGCTGCCTTCGGGCAGGGCCGCCGCCATCAGCGTTGACTTGCCGCCAGGAGCAGCACAGAGGTCAAGCGCCATTAGCGGATGCTGAGGAAGGTGCTGGCGCAACACCTCGTCGAGAAACATCGACGCAGCCTCCTGCACGTAGTAGCAGCCGGCGTGCAAAAGCGGGTCCATCGTGAAGTTGGGGCGGCTGGGCAGGTAGTAGCCGTTGCGGCACCAGGAGACTGGCTCGCCGCCCACTACCGTCCATTCGCTGCTGTCAACCTTCAGCGGATTGAGTCTGATGCTGACGGGGACATCCTCGTCGAACGATTTCAGATAACGCTGAAACCGCTCTTCACCCATCGTTTCGCGGGTGTTCCTTATAAAATCCTCCGGCAATTGCATCTTTTTTTCCGCTTTTCGGGTGCAAAATTAAAAAAAAACTGCGAACTTTGCAACAATTTCCAACTTTGTTACGTCTAACGTTCAAAGAAACAACAAAAAGGAGACAGAATTATGAAACAGTATCTGATTGCAATAACAATGCTGCTGACCTTCGCAATGGGGCAGACGGCAACGGCTCAGAGTAAGAGTCCGAAAGCCACCGAAGAGCTGGTCGACTCTACCAAGAAGGGCGACGCTCTGGAGGCATATAGTGACACCACAAACGTGGCATACGACTCGACGGTTGTCAGCCGTCACCACCGCATCGGTGGCTACGTCGACGGCAGTGGCATCGTCAACGACATCTTCGGCAACATCGGTGTCGAGGGAATGATGGGCATGACGTTCGTCCTGATGGTGCTGGTCATCATCTTTGTCATAGCGCCGGTCATCATTCTGGCCCTGCTCTTCTTCTTCCTCTATAAGAACCGGAAGCAGAAGATGAAAATGGCGGAGATGGCCATGAAGCAGGGGCAGCCCATTCCCGACGAACTGCTCGTTGACCACAAGGAGACTGACGATGAACTGTGGCAGAAGGGACTGCGCCAGACGTTCCTCGGCGTCGGACTGCTGGCCTTCTTCGGCTATGTCGGCAGCACGCTGGGCATTGGCGTCGGCATTCTGGTGACGGTCATCGGACTGGGCAAGCTGGCGATTGTGAAGACATCCAAGAATCATTAATCATTAAAACATACATAGACTATGGAAAAGAAACTGATGCGCTCTGACGACAAAGTATTTGCAGGAGTATGTGGCGGACTGGCCGAGTATTTCGACTTCGACCCCGTTCTGGTACGTGTGGCTTACGCCTTCCTCACCATCTTCACGGCCTTCTGCGGCGTGCTGCTCTACATCGTGCTGTGGATTGTGATGCCCGAGAAGCAGAAACTATAAGCTATTCCGGTGGGACGGCTCAACGACATCTCTCTCGCTACGCAGGTGGCGGTATTCGGCAACAAGCGGGCTTTCGACCAGCTGATGCGCGAATATCAGTCGCCTGTTCGCCGGTTCTTCCTGAGTCAGACGCTGGGCGACGAGATGCTGAGCGACGACCTGGCACAGGATACGTTCGTCAAGGCCTATACCCACATCTCGCAGTATCGCGGCACGTCGAGCTTCCTGACGTGGCTCACGCGGATTGCCTATAACGTGTGGTACGACCACTGCAGAAGCGCGAAGCCCGAAATGGGGAATGAACAGCTGAAAGGTAACACACTTTTTACTTCACAGTCTTCGCTGCAGATGGACCTCTACAACGCCCTTGCCCAGCTTCGTGACGAGGAGCGTACGTGTATCACCCTGCAGCTCGTTGACGGTTATGCCATCGACGAGATTGCCGGGATAACGAAGATGCCGGCGGGGACGGTGAAGTCTCACCTGAAGCGCGGCAAGGAAAAGATGGCTAACTACTTAAGACAGAATGGATATGACAGATAACGAACTCTTGGAACAACTGTTCCAGCCGATGAAGGAAATGCAGCTGGCCGACGACGGATTTACCGACCGCGTGATGAAGCAGCTGCCGCAGCGCGACGTCTGGCGCCTCAGCCGTCTGTGGACGGTGTTCTGCGTCGTCGTGGCGGTTGTGCTGTTTGTGCTGCTAAGAGGTTGGGAAATCATCGCTCACGGTTTGCTGATGTTTGCCAACACGCCGCCCACGTCGCAGCAGATGCTGACGTTTGCGGTCTCTGTGGGAATCGTGGGACTGCTGGCACTCGGCGAAGTGGTAGGCCGCGTGCGCTGCGGAGCGTTTTAGAACCAGTCGTCTTCGGCCTTCGTGTCCGACTCTTCTTCCGTCGTAGCCCTTGGCTTCGGCGGATTCTTTAGTTTACCTTCCTCGTCGAACATACCGTAGGTGGTGCGCAGCACGATGAACTCCGTACGGCGGTTCATCTGGTTGCACGCCTCCTGCTGCTCCTCGTCCTTCAGAGCCTTGACGAAGTCCTCGGTCAGCACGTCGCCCTCCTTCAGGAACGGGTACTTGCTGGCCACCTTGCGCCTGATGGTCTTCGGCTTGTCCTCGCCGTAACCCTTCGGCGTCAGTCGGTCGGCGGCAATGCCGTGGGCTATCAGGTAGTTGACCACCGACTCGGCGCGGCGCTGCGACAGCCGCTCGTTGTACTGGTTCGATCCTTTGTAGTCAGTATGGGCCGACAGCTCGATGGTGACGTGCGGGTTGTCGTTCAGCAGCTTGACTAACTGGTCAAGGGCGGTGGCCGACTCTGGCCGCAGCGTAGCCTTGTCGAAGTCGTAGAAGATGTTCTCAATAAGTACCGGTGCCGAGATGTTGGCCAATGGGAACTGCAGCACATACTCGTTCGAGACGGTAGCCGTATCGACGCGCAGCTCCTCCTTGTGGTTCAGGTAGCCCTTGCAGGTGCCGAGCAGCACGTAGTCGACGCCCGTCTGAATCTCCTGTGTGAACGAGCCGTCGCCCTTGACGCTCAGTTTCTGGTTGGTGCCGTCGTTGCCCACCAGGTAGACCTGGCCGGCAGGCAGCTCGTAGCCGTCCATCTCGTATACCCAGCCTTTGACGGTCAGCATCACTTCCGACTTCGAGAACGAGTAGATATGGTCCCAGCCGCGGGCGTCGCCCCGGTTGCTTGAGAAGTAGCCCTGGTTGCGCAGACCCTCGAACGTCAGTCCGAAGTCGTCGCCCTGGGAGTTCAGCGGGTAGCCGGGATGTTCTATCGTATAACCCTCGTCACTTTGCGGGACGGCAATGAAGACATCGAGCCCGCCGAGGCCCGGGTGGCCGTCGGACGAGAAGTAGAGGTCGCCGTTGGGACGGAAGGTTGGGAACATCTCGTTGCCCGACGTATTGATGGGCGCTCCGAGGTTCTCCACAGGGCCTGTGCCCGACTGCGTCAGTTCGCAGCGCCAGATGTCGTAGCCGCCCATACCGCCGGGCATGTTGCTGACGAAGTAGAGCCACAGCCCGTCGGGAGACACGGCGGGGTGGGCAAAGGTCGACAGCGTGTCCTTGGCCACGACCACCTCCGTCGGCTTGCTCCACGAGGCATCGCTGCGCTGCGACTTGACGATGGTGGCATAGCGCGGGTAGTCGGGGTCGGTCTTGCAAAGCGTCAGGTACATCGTCCGGCCGTCGGGGCTGAAGCAGCAGGCACCCTCGTCGAAGGCCGAGTTCAGCTCCGAGTCGATGGTCTGGGGCTTGCCCCACTTGCCCTTGTCGTCCTTCTGTGCAAAGAAGATGTCGCCGTTCTTCGTGCCGGTGATGCCGCTCAGCTCGTCGCCCTGCGCCTGGTTGCGCGTCGAGGTGAAGTAGAGCTGGTCGTCTGCATCGCCGCAGAGCATGGGCGAGTAGTCGGCACGCCGCGAGTTGAACAGCTCCTCGCGCTTTACCGAGTATTTCGAGTCTTTCTTCTTCAATTCCGGTGCCGCCTTGGCTGCTTTCAGTCCCTCGCGGGCTAATACGAGGTAAGGGCTGTCGGTATACTGTAGACTGTCGATGGCCGTCTGGAAACTCTTGGCTGCACTCTTGTAGTCGCCGTTCTTCATCAGTAGCTGGCCCATGAAGTACTGCGTCAGCGAGTCCTGTTGCTTGTAGCGCACGGCGTTGTTGTAGGCAGCCACGGCGCGCTGCGTGTTGTTGATGCGGCGGTAGCAGTCGGCCATCTTCATAGCCCGCTGTCCGCGCAGCTTGCGCTCCTTCGTCGGCGTCTGGGCGTAGGCTTTCTTGTATTGTGCGGCGGCATCGAAGTATTCGCCCAAGGCAAAGAGCTTGTCGCCCTTTTTAACGGCGACATCAGCGCCGCACCCCACAAGGAGCACGGCCACCACTACAGAACAGACTATGGCGACAATTCTTCGCATACCTCAATAATAACGCAGAAGTGGGCTATTTATTGTAAAAGGGCTGGAATTAACTGAACGGCACGCGGTAGGTGCAGCCGTTCTTCCACTCCGAGCAGCCGTAGGCCGTCTTGCCCTTGATAATCTGGCCTTTACCGCAGAGCGGGCAGGGCTGGCCGACAACGGGCGTTGCATCAGCCTTCTTGGCGGGCTTCTTCGGTTTCGGCGCAGCCTCGGTCTTCGGCGACTTCACCTTCTTCAGTTCGGCATCGGTGAGCACGGTGACGCGGCGGTTCGAGGAGTCGCTCATCACCTCGTTGACAATCTCCGATACCTGAGCCTTGAGCTCTTCGATAAACTGCTGGGCGTCGTATGTCTGGTGCTCAATGTCGCGCAGCTTCTTCTCCCAAATGCCCGTCAGTTCGCAGCTCTTCAGCAGCTCCTCGCGGATGAGGTCGATGAGCTCGATGCCTGTTGGTGTGGCGATGAGCCGCTTGCGGTCGCGCTTGATGTAGTGGCGCTTGAAGAGCGTCTCGATGATGCCGGCACGCGACGACGGCCGGCCGATGCCGTTCTCCTTCATGGCGGCGCGCAGGGTCTCGTCCTCCACGAACTTGCCTGCCGTCTCCATAGCCCGCAGCAGCGAGGCCTCATTATAAAAAGGTGGCGGCGTGGTCCATTTCTCAGTCAGCGTGGGCTTGTGGTCGCCGCTCTCGCCCTTGACGAACGTCGGCAGCGTGCGCTCCTCGTCATCGTCTTTCTTTTCTGGGGCATCTTGGGCTTCTTGGGCTTCCTGGGTCTTTTCCCTGACTATGCGCCAGCCCGGATCAAGAATCTCCTTGCCCGTAACCTTGAACTCAATACCGTCAACCTCGCCCAGCACGGTTGTCGTCGAGAACTTGCAGTCGGGCAGGAACACGCCGATGAAGCGCCGTGCCACGAGGTCGAACACCTTCTGCTCGGCATCGCTTAGGTACTGGGGAACGACGCCTGTGGGAATGATGGCGTGGTGGTCGGTGACCTTCGACGTGTCGAACACGCGCTTCGTCTTCTTCAGCGGCTTGCCGCCGATGGGCTTGATGAACTCCGCATAAGGCGCTACGCCGCCGAACTTCGTCTGATACAGGCCGTTGAGCGTCTGCGGGCACTTCGGGTAGATGTCGTCAGAGAGGTACTGCGTGTCAACGCGCGGGTAGGTGGTATACTTCTTTTCGTAGAGACTCTGGATGAGGTTCAGCGTCATCTCGGCCGAGAAGCCGAACTTGCGGTTGCAGTCTACCTGTAGCGTTGTCAGGTCGTAGAGCTGAGGCGGCTGCTCCTTGCCCTCTTTCTTCTCGACCTTCGTCACCGTGAACGGTTTGCCCTCGATGGTGGCAAAGGCCTTCTCGCCCTCTTCCTTCGACGTGAACTTGCCCTTCGTCGCCGTGAATGTGGTGTCGCGGTAGACGGTGGCCAACACCCAGTAGGGCTCGGGCTTGAAGTTCTCAATCTCCTTCTGGCGGTTGACGATGAGGGCGAGGGTAGGGGTCTGCACGCGGCCGATGGAGAGCACCTGGCGGTTCTGGCCGTACTTCAGCGTGTAGAGGCGGGTGGCGTTCATGCCGAGGAGCCAGTCGCCAATGGCTCTTGAGAGTCCGGCCATGTAGAGAGGCTGGTAGTCCTGCTGGTCCTTCAGGTTGGCAAAGCCCTCGCGGATGGCCTCGTCGGTCATCGACGAAATCCACAGGCGCTTCACGGGACACTTGGCGCCGGCCTTCTGCATTACCCAGCGCTGAATCAGCTCGCCCTCCTGTCCGGCGTCGCCGCAGTTGACGATGCCGTCGGCGGCCTGCATCAGCCGCTCGATGGTGGCAAACTGCTTCTCGATGCCGCGGTCGGGAATGAGCTTGATGCCGAAGCGCTGGGGCACCATCGGCAGTTGCGTCAGGGCCCACGACTTCCACGCCGGCGTGTAGTCGCCCGGCTCCTTCAGCGTACACAGGTGGCCGAAGGTCCACGTCACCTGATACCCGTTGCCCTCCATATATCCGTCGTGCGAGGCCGTTGCCCCGATAATCCGGGCAATGTCCTTCGCCACGCTGGGCTTCTCTGCTATGCAAACAATCATGCTGTCTCTGAGTCTTCTTTTTCGGTCTGCAAAGGTAACACATTCTTCTGACTCCACCAAACTTTTATCCGATACGTTTTGCCGTCTCAGAAAAAAACACTAACTTTGCGGCCAAATCAGCAAAATCATTCTGTATATGTATAAATTAGACGAGACCGACCTGCAGATTCTCAGGACGCTGCAGAAAAATGCGAAGCTCACCACAAAGGAGCTGGCCGACGCCGTCCACCTGACGCCTACGCCCGTCTTCGAGCGCCAGAAGCGGATGGAGCGCCTGGGCTATATTAAGAAATATGTGGCGCTGCTCGATGCCGAGAAGCTGAATCAGGGGCTTCAGGTGTTTTGCAAGGTGAAGCTCAAGGAGATCAATCACGAAATTGCCAACGCCTTCACCCACCGCATCATGAGGATTCCCGAGGTGACCGAGTGCTACAACACGTCGGGCAGCTACGACTACCTGCTCAAAATCCGCGCAGCCGACATGAAGCAGTACCAGAGTTTCGTACTCAACAAGCTGGGCGAGATTGAGTTCGTGGCATCCATAGAGAGTACATTCGTGATGAGCGAAATCAAGCAGACCTACGCCATAAGCATCTGACCGGACATGAGACTGAGAACAATGATTTGTGCTGTCGGCCTATTCGCCGTCAGTATCGCAATGCGGGCACAGCAGCTGCCCACCGATGGGCCGCTCACCCTGCGCCCGCTGCTGCAGAAGCTGGGCGAGCGGCTGTTGAAGGGCAAGACGGGCAGCATCGTCGCCATCAATCCTGCCAATGGCGAAATACTCTGCCTGGCCACCAACACCCCGCAGGGTGCTGACGTGCGCCAGGCCATCGGCAAGCCGCAGGCCCCCGGCTCAACGTTTAAGACCGCCCAGGCGCTGACGCTGCTCTCCGAGGGTATCATCAATACCGAGACTGCCGTGGAGTGCCATGAGGGCATCACCGACGGCAACATCCGCGTAGGCTGCCACAAGCACCGCTCACCGCTGAAGCTCGTCGACGCCCTGGCGCAGTCGTGCAACACGTGGTTCCTGATGACCTTCGCCTCGATGATCAACGACGACTTTATGTACGAGACCCGCGATGAGGCCATCAACACCTGGCGCTCCTACATGCAGTCGATGGGGCTGGGAGGCCCCATGCATATCGACATCGAGGGCGAGCAGGGCGGACTGCTGGCGGGTGCCGACTACCTGAACCGCCGCTATAAGGATGGTTGGGACGGCAAGACCATCTGGTGGGCAGGCATGGGGCAGGGCGACGTCACCTGCACGCCGCTGCAGCTTTGCAACCTCGCCGTCACCATTGCCAACCGCGGCTGGTACTACGTGCCGCATATCCATAAGGAGACCAAGAACCAGCGCTATCTCACCCGCCGCCAGACCAAGGTGGCTCCCGAGGCCTACGGCCCTGTCGTCGAGGGCATGCACAAGGCCGTCGAGCACGGCACGGCCTACGCCATCAAGACCACTTACCCCATCTGCGGCAAGACGGGCACCGTCGAGAATCCCGGTCGCGACCACTCTGCCTTCATCGGCTTCGCCCCGATGGCCGAGCCCAAGATTGCCGTTTCCGTCTACGTCGAGCACGGCGGCTTCGGTGCCGACCTCGCCGCCCCGATGGCCGCCCTCATCATAGAGCAATACCTCAAGGGCGAGCTCAGTAAGAAGTCGGAAGCCGAGGCCAGCCGTCTGAGTAGTCTGAAGTTATAATCTTGCAGCTTCCCTCACGGGGTAATCTGTACCCCTCATTATCAGCAGATTTTTAAGTATTTCCTCAATTTAGTCGGTGATTTCCTTGTACATTCAAATTCTTTTCGTAATTTTGCAGTCGTAATCAGAATAATGTTATGAGTCCAGTGTTCAGACGCGAAAGCGAATATATATTCAAGATTTACTCCAACGAAGAGGAGCGGATGCATATCCATGTTATCTGCAACGGCAAGGAAGCCAAATACTGGCTGGAGCCGGAAGTGGAATTGGTGAAGAATACTGGCATCCCAGAACATAAGCTAAGTGAAATAAGAAAAATTGTAGAGAAATATGCAGACACTTTCAAACAACAATTCCGCGACCACATTGGTAAGCGTATTGATATTAACGCCCAGGGCATCATGCTTTCGGTGCTGGGACACGACTACTTTCTGTCGTACAACCGCATCCCATGGATGCAGGATGCCCCCATCCGTAGTGTGCTGAATGTTCAGATGTCTGGCTCTGAGGCTATCGAGTGGCCAGACCTTGACGTGGATCTCGAAATCGAGAGCCTACGTCACCCTGAGCGTTATCCGCTCGTCATCAAGCGGAATGCTTTCGACTACATTGGAGGTGAAAAACAGTAAACGAACAATATAATAATGTTGAACCCTAAAAACAGTTTGCCTATGGGCTGAGAGTGATGTTAAAGGACATATAGGAACTGAAGCGTCCGCTTGAATCTTGTTCTTCCTAATTCGCCAAATTAAAAGAACACACAAGAGTAAAAGTGAGGATGCTCACGCTGATGGCGTGGGCTTTTACTCGTTTAAGTGTGTTAGGTGTTTGGCGATACCTGGAAGAACGTAGACGAAGTAAGTAGTCCACGTTTTCTTTTTGTATCAATTAAAATGATGTTTTATATAAAACCCAACAACAATGAAACAGAGATTATTAGTGATAATGGCAGCTACGCTGCTAAGTATTTGTGCCTTTGCACAGAATGGTGAAACGCTGAAAGGCGACGTGAACGGTGACGGTAAAATAGATGTTGAGGACGTAACATCCGTCGTCGACATCATTCTGAGTGGAAAGGCCTACGGCTATTTCTATTTCGGTACGACTGAGCCTACGGCAGAATATTTTACATCGCTGGCTGGAGTGATTGCCTCCTACACCTCTATTGGCGAAGCTGTTGGTGCGACGGTTTCTGTTGACAATGGTGAAACTCTCTATATGTTGTGTCCAGCCGCCTGGATGAAAGGGAAACATGTGGATGTTGAGGACGGAGAAGGTAATTCTTACGATTTCGTAGAGGACACCGATGCAGGATCCATCTCTGGCTACGTGATTTACAAAACGCAGGCTTTCAACGAAGTTCGAAGTGGATAATACAAATAAGATAAAATTCAATGATTATCCAACTGCACATGCTTATTATATTGTAATACCTGAGACTTTACATTTATACTTTGCAGATAATACTATAGCAGAAAATGTTACTTTTGCACCCGTTGAAACAACTATTCCTGGTTATAAAGCATGGCAACTTAGTGATGGTGAATCTGCAACTGCAAAAGGATTTATTATTAAAGAATAAAAAAATAAACAGTTTAAAATATGGCAACAAAATATACACACAACATTGAAGGTACATTATTTAACATCGAAGATAATGCTATTAAAACATTTCCAAAGTTATCACACTCAAATACTGATGTTGAAAGTGGCGATGTTAAAAAGATAATTAATGCGGTAGAAATTGACTGGAATGGCGCAAAACCAGGAATTGGTGAAGGCGAAAATGGTATCACAACAACTGGTGAATTATTATCCAGCATTAAAGGGGTATATTCGCCGATGTTTGCGAATTGAACGCTGATTCGCAGGGTTTGGAGAAGTTGCTGATTGACCCTTCACTTCACCACAAACCGACAGATAGTCAGGCGGTTGTGGTGAAGTGTTGTTTTGTCTGGTGCCAGTCTTTATAATCAGGGGACTCCGTAATCATTTGTTAAGGATAGGAAAATGAACTACCAAACATCGTCTCCGTTTTATCATCCGTCGGCACGGTTTTATTATCCCTTGACGCAGTTTTATCGTCCGTTGACGCAGTTTTAACTTTAGTTGCCGCTAAAGAACACTTTTGGCGGCGCGTAACGTCGCTTTTGTCCGTGCCTTTCAACACAATTGGGAGTGCTCTCTTTGGAGTAATCCGAGAACAAGAGAAAGCTAAGCTTTATTACAATGGTAGAAGGCGGCAGGTTAAAGCTAAAAGGCGGCGCCAAACTATGAGTATTTAAGCGCCTAACTTAGGTGCAAGTTTAGGTGCAGCTTCCTAGTAGACGGGCGTTCGGCAACCGACTGTTTGCCAGTTAGTTAAGCATCAAGTGCAGGAAGTGCAGGTTATTTCTGGCTTTAGCCTTACCATGTCTCTAAATATATTCTCTTACCGCAAACTCAAATTGGTCGATGAATATCTGCTTGAAGGCATAGAGATTGTTCTGCTCGTAGATAATAAGCGTGAAGACTGCGGATGATAGTGCAGGAACTGTAAGATTTCTCCTGATATATCCATCACTAAAGACTTTAAATCGGTGCAAATATAGTGTTTTTCCGTCGATTATCGGCTCACGCTGAGCTTAAAAATGCATAATTCACACAAATTTTGAGCCGATTTGGACTGCCCTTGACTAACGGTGCAAGCTTTTCAGCCTACACCGTTATGCTTTTCAGATTATTTAACTTGCATTATGCGATTTGCATAATGGCGAGGGATGCCGGACAGGCGAATTACTTCCCGATGAGCTTGAGCATGGCCTTGGCATCCTCGTCGCCGTCGGCGGCATCCTTGCGGAGGTCGGCAAGAATCGCGTCACCATCCTTGTCGTTGCGGACGGCGCGGAGAAGCCACTTCTTGGCCTGCGCCTTGTCGGCGGCGACGCCCTTGCCCTTGAAGTAGGCCTTGCCTACGGCATACTCGCCGTCGGCATTCTCCTGCTTGGCGGCCTGCATGAACAGTTCGAAGGCCTTCTTGCGGTCCTTGGCCACGCCCTCGCCGTCCTTGTAGCACTGGCCTAACTGGAACTGGGCCTTGGCATGGCCCTGCTTGGCCGACTTCTCATACCACTGGAAGGCCAGCTTCTCGTTCTCGGCGGTGCCGTGGCCCTTCTCGTAGCAGCGGCCCAGCCGGTATTGCGCCTTCTTGTGGCCCTTCTCGGCGGCGGCCTTCAGCTTGGGGAAGGCGGCGGTGTAGTTCTTGTCGTCGTAGAGCTTCTTGCCCTCTTCGTATAGTTTGTCAGCGCTCTGTGCGAGAGCCGACAGGCTGACCACGACGGTCAGCAGCATCATGATGAGTCGTTTCATTTTTTTGTTGAGTGATGAGTGTTTAGTGTTTGAGTGCTTTCTTGACGGTCTTCAGCAGTTTGGCCTGCTTGGTGCCGCTCTTGACGGGCACGAGCATCCAGCGGACGGTCCACGTGAGTTCCTGACCGGGAGCCAGCGTGGTGTAGGCCCCTTGGCTCTCAAGCTCGATGTAGCTCTTGCCGCGGTTGACGTAGACTTGAATCTCGGCCTCGCCGGGGGCCGGTGCCGAAGCGTCGAGGTCGTCGAACTGCTTAATGAGCAACAGGCCGTCGTTGCTCAGATAGGCGAGCCATCCGTGGCCGTCGGCGTTGATCTTGCGGTTCTGGTTGGTCTCGTCGGTGTTATACCAGACAGCGCCGCTCTGGGCCTTGAAGTCCATCAGTCCGGCCGGTGTGATGGCCTCGACTGGGGCGTCGAAGAAGATGAGCCCGTTGTCGTTGGGCACGCGGGTAATCTCCCAGGGAGCCACCTGGCGCGTCGCGTCGGCCATGTTCTTAATAGAATAGGTGACGACGATGGCGCCCTTCTTGGCATCGGTGGTGAACGTCTTGCCTACCTGGTACTTCATGCGCTCCGATACCTGGCTGCGGATGGAGAGCTTCTGGTCGGTGCGCTCGACGACGCTGTATGCCATCTTGTCGTACTCCTGGACGGGCGGCCAGTTCCACTCCTTCTGCGGGCTGGTCCAGAACGTGCTGCCGAACGACTCGGGGAAGCGCGACTGCGAGATGACCTCGCGGTCCTGATGCTTCAGCGACAGGATTTTGCCGCCCTTACTGATGTCGATGGTCATGGTGATGTCGCCAGTCTTGAGCTGGTACTGGTCGTTGTCGTCGGCAGCCGATGCTGTCAGGGCGAAGCCCGCAAGGAGGGCTGCTGTCAATAAAAGATTTTTCATGATGGGTTTTGTCAATAATGTAGTTCTTCTTGATTGGTGAGTTTCTTCTTGTCGATGGCGCGCCAGCAGTAGACGATGTAAGCCAGTACGAAGGGCACGAGCAGCGAGACGTAGAACATCGTGCGCAGGGTGAACTCGCTGCTGCAGGAGTTCTGCAGCGTCAGCGACGACTGCAGCTCGGCGGTCGAGGGGTAGTAGGCGGTGCTGTTCCAGCCGGCGCAGAGCAGCAGGGCGAGTACCACGAGGACGGTGCCCACGCCGGCAGGCCAGATGGACTTGCTGCTGCCCGATTCAGGCTTGACGATTTCGGTGTAAATGGCCCAAAGCACCAGCACGACACCTATTAATAATAAGATGAGCAGATACCACATCGAGATAAAGTTGTTGAGGTATTTGTAAGGCCCCATGTAGACGAGGCCCTCGGCGTTGACGGCATAGCCGTCCTTCAAGAGCAGGTGGACGAGATAGGCCACGAAGAGCACGAGGAAGGGCACGGCGGCGCCGATGAGTCGTACCGAGCCACGCGAGTGGATGTCCTCGTCGTCGACGTTGTTCATCACGTAGAGGATGCCCAGTATGCGGGCCAGGAAGACGACGGCAAATCCGAAGACGAGCACCCAGGGGTTGAGCAGGGCGTCGAGGCCGTGGGAGGCGTTGCCCCAGTGGCTGATGACGGGCGTCAGTGCGCCGGCGTCGATGAGGTTGCCCTTCTCGACCACGAAGTTGGAGCCCTCGAAGAAGGTGGCTACGGCGCCGCCGAGCAGCAGCGGGCCGACAATGCCGTTGAGCGTCAGGAAGAACTGGAACGTGCGGGGGCCGAGGAAATTTCCAATCTTGTTCTGGAACTCATAGCTGACGGCCTGGAGCACGAAGGTGAACAGGATAATCATCCACAGCCAGTATGCTCCACCGAAGCTGGTTGAGTAGAACAGCGGGAACGAGGCGAAGAAGGCACCGCCGAAGGTGACGAGCGTCGTGAACGTGAACTCCCACTTGCGGCCCGTTGAGTTGTAGACCAGCCGGCGCCCCTCTTCGGTATAGCCGAGCGAGCGGGCTACGGAGTTGGCGCCCTGTACGAAGAGCAGGAACACTAATAATGCACCGAGGAGTGATACGACAAACCACCAGTAGTGCTGTAAGAATTCGTATGTCATGGCATTTTCGATTTACTGATTTTCAATTGACTGTTCAGATGCGTCCGGGCCTTTCGAAATCTGCTTCAGCATAATGTTGATTTCGACGGCAAGCATCGTGGTGAAGAGGATGAGGAAGAGGAAGAACGTCAGCATGACGCTGCTGGAGTGGAGGTCGCTGACGGCCACCCATGTGGGCAGCATGTCCTGAATGGTCCACGGCTGGCGGCCGAACTCAGCCACGAGCCATCCGCTCTCAGAGGCGATGTAGGCCAGCGGCACCAGTGCGACGGCCACCCAGTAGTGCCAGGCGGGCAGTCGGGTGATGTCGTAGACGTCGGCCTCGGTCTCGGGCAGCAGTCCGATGGCGGCCATGAGGCGGCGCGTGATGACCGAGAGCAGGGGGATGCGGAATGCCAGCAGGCAGATGGCGCCGAAGAACAGGATGAACAGGCAGCCCAGTCCCACCATGATGCGGAACGTCCAGAAGTTGATGGGGATGAAGGGCACCACCTCCGACTTGTCCTTGATGTAGCCGTAGCCGAAGTATTTCATGTTCTCCTTGAGCGTCGTGAGCTGGGCGCTGAGGCTATCAGGACTGGCACCCTCGGCTCTGGCCTTGCGGTATTCGGCCAGTGCGGTGATGGCCATCTTGCCGCGCTCAATCTTCTCGTCGATGGAGGGCTCCACCCGTCCGTCGGGCGTGGTGTAGCCGTTCAGTATGTCGTTTACGCCAGGCACGTAGCCGTGAATGTCGTTGGTAGCCATAAACGACAGGGCGTTGGGCATGGCAATGCGCAGCGGCGCCTCGTCAAGGTTCTCGTAGTCGGGCTGGCAGAAGGGGTTCACCCACGCAATGGCCGTCAGCCCCTGGTCGGTGCCGCCATTATACAGCGCCTCCATTGCGGCCAGCTTCATGGGCTGAGCCACGCCCACGTCCTGGGCAGCCTTATGGCCCGTGGCGGCGGCCAGTACCGAGGCCACCAGGCCCACGACGGCACCTATTTTAATACTCTCGACGGCCATCTTCGTCTCACGCTTCTTCAGCAGGTACCACGACGAGACAGCCACGACAAACACGGCGCCGACGATCCACGCCGAGGTGACGGTGTGGCAGAACTTCGAGACAGCGAACGGCGACAGAGCCACTTCGGCAAACGATACCATCTCGTTGCGCATGGTGTCGGGGTTGAACTCGCAGCCCACGGGGCATTGCATCCAGGCGTTGGCAACGAGAATCCACCATGCCGAGATGGTGGCGCCGAGGCCCGTCAGCCACGTTGAGGCCAGGTGGAAGCCGCGCGACACCTTTTTCCAGCCGAAGAACATGACGGCGACGAACGTCGACTCCATGAAGAAGGCCACGATGCCCTCGACGGCCAGCGGCGCGCCGAAGATGTCGCCCACAAACCATGAGTAGTTCGACCAGTTGGTGCCGAACTCAAACTCCAGGATAATGCCCGTGGCGACGCCCATGGCAAAGTTGATGCCAAAGAGCTTCTGCCAGAATTTGGCCGTATCCTTCCAGAACTGTTTCCCCGTGCGGTAGTAGCACGTCTCGGCAATGCCCATGATGACGGCCAGGCCGAGCGTCAGGGGCACGAAGAGCCAGTGGTAGATTGCCGTGAGGGCGAATTGCGCTCTCGACCAGTCGATGGTCCCGGCATCGATGTTTAGCAGTAGGTTTGTCATATTGTTATTGGTTTAGAATTTGCGTAGCCACGTAGCCCGCCTCGTCGCCGTTGGCGTGCTCCTTCAGGAAGTTGGGGAAGAAGAACACTTTCAGGACGGCAAAGATGATGAAGAGCTTGATGAGGATAATGGCCCACAGCGTACGCCCCAGTTTCATGTTCTTGAAACCGTCGTAGTAGAGGTCGAAGACCCTGTAGGCAAAGCTGTCTTTCTTCATAGGCTGCACAGAAGTGGTTGCTTTCAGAATGCAAATATATGAAAAAAGGTTTTTATCTCCAAACAAAACGCAAAAATTCTTTGCTGTTTCGCCAAAAATACCTACCTTTGCACCGTTAATTAACAAAAGTGATGAACAAAAAGATACTGATACCACTCATTGTGGTAATATTGGCACTGCTAGGCGGGCTGGCCTATCTGTTTATGAATTTGCAGGAACAGAAGCAGGCCAATGAGGACATGCAGGAGCTGGCCCGGCTCGACAAGCAGGAGATGGAGAACGAATACGAACGCTTCGCCTTGCAATACAGCGAGATGAAGACAAAGATCAACAACGACTCCATCATCGAGCAGCTGACGCAGGAGCAGATGCGCACCCAGCAGCTGCTGGAAGAACTGAAGAAGACGAAGGCTGAGGACGCCCGCGAGATTACCCGCCTGAAGAAGGAACTGGCTACGGTGCGTGCCGTGCTGCGCGACTATGTGATGCAGATTGACTCGCTGAACCGCCAGAACGAGCGCCTGCGTGCCGAGAACACCCAGGTGAAGAACGAACTGGCCGAGCGCAACACCCAGATTGAAGGCCTGAGCACCGAGAAGGCGTCGCTGTCGGAGAAGGTGGCCATTGCCGCCCAGCTCGACGCCACGAATATCCAGCTGACGGCGCTGCGTAAGAACAATAAGGTTGCGAAGAAGATTGCCGACTGCAAGACGATGCAGGTGAGCTTTACCATCACCCGCAACGTCACCGCTGCCAACGGCAATCGCACTGTCTACGTGCGTATCCAGAACCCCGGCGGCAACACGCTGAACGGCGGCGGCACGTTTACCTATGAGAACCGCAACCTGCAGTACACGATGAAGAAGAACATTGAGTACACCGGCGAGGAGACCAGCCTGACGCTCTATTGGGATGTGTCGCAGATGCTCGAGGCCGGCGACTACCGTGTCAGCATCTTCGTCGATGGTAACATGATTGGTAGCAGAAAGTTTAGTTTCAACTAAGATATCGTTATGAAGAGAATCTTTGCTTTTAGCGTTTGGCTTTTGGCTTCAGGCTTCTTGCCTTTGGCGGCGCAGCGGCTGATGACGCTCGACAGCTGTCGGGCTATGGCTCTGCGCAACAACAAGCAGCTGAGCGTCTCGAAGGTCAAGCAGGACGTGGCGGCCAACCTGCGACGGTCGGCACGGACGAAGTACCTGCCGCACGTCAGTGCCCTGGGCGGCTACATGCACACCAGTGAGGAAATCTCGATTCTGGACTCTGACCTGAAGAACACGCTCGGAAACCTGGGTACTGGACTGGTTCATGGCGACCTGGGGCAGGGTGCCATGCAGGGCGTCAACAACGTGATGACGCAGGTAGGCGGACTGCTGGCCAAGATGGGCGTGCCGTTGCAGGAGATTCAGGCCGTCTCGCAGCAGATGCAGCAGTCAATGGGACAGACGGCCGCCAACATGGAGGGTCGGCTGAACGGCGCTGGCCAGAAGGTGGTCGACGCCCTGCGCACCGACACCCGCAACATGTGGGCCGGCTCAGTCATGCTGACGCAGCCGGTGTTCATGGGCGGTAGCATCGTGGCGCTGAACCGTCTGGCTGACATCAACGAGCTGATGGCTCAGAACAGCATCGACGCCAAGGAGCAGGCTACCATCTACGCCACCGACAAGGCCTACTGGCAGGTGGTCTCGCTGCGCCACAAGCAGCGCCTGGCCCAAGCCTACCTCGACCTGGTGAAGAAGCTCGACGAGAATGTCAACAAGATGATAGAGGAGGGCGTGGCCACCCGTAGCGACGGTCTGAGCGTCGATGTGAAGGTGAACGAGGCCGAGATGACGCTGACCAAGGTGAACGACGGTCTGGTGCTGTCGCGCATGCTGCTCTGTCAGACCATCGGACTGCCCGTCAACGAGCAGATCGTGCTGCCCGAGGAGGAGGCCGAGAGCGTGGCGTCGACGATGATTGCCCCGCGACTGGATGTGGCTGAGGCCCTGCAGCGCCGCCCCGAACTGAGAATGCTCGAGAACACGGTGGCTATGTCGCAGCAGGCCACCAACATCCTGAAGGCAGCCAATCTGCCGCAGGTGGCGCTGGTCGGCGGCTATGCCGTCAGCAACCCCAATACGTTCAATGGCTTTGAGAAGAAGTTTGCCGGGTTCTGGAATGTCGGCGTGCTGGTGCGCGTCCCCATCTGGAACTGGGGTGACGTTATGTATAAGGTGCGTGCCGCCAAGGGTGCCACCACCATCCTGAATCTTGAGCTGGAGGAGGCCCGCGAGAAGATTGAGCTGCAGGCCACGCAGACAGCCTACCAGATGGAAGAGGCCAACAAGCGCCTGACGCTGGCCGAGACCAGCGTGAAGCGTGCCGACGAGAACTTGCGTACTGCCAACCTCGGATTTGCCGAGGGTGTCATCACCCCGACCACCGTGATGGAGGCGCAGACGGCCTGGCTGCAGGCCATGTCGCAGAAGATTGATGCCGAGATCGACGTCCGTCTGTCGCAGGTGAACTTCAAGAAGGTCATGGGTACGCTCACTGCCGAATAAATCGTAAATCGTAAACCGTAAATAGAACATAAGATCATGTCAGCAAAAACACAACATAACAACATTCTGCTTGCCATCTTCGGTTTTGTGGCAGTGGTGATTATCGTAGCCTTGATAGGCTTCTTCACTCTGGGGCGCGACCCGGAGGTGATGCAGGGACAAGTTGAAGTGTCGGAATACCGCGTGTCGAGCAAGGTGCCCGGCCGCATTCTGGAAATTCGCGTCAAGGAGGGCGACTTCGTGAAGGCCGGCGACACGCTGGCCATCCTCGATGCCCCCGAGGTGCGTGCCAAGATGGAGCAGGCCCGCAGCGCTGAGGATGCTGCTTCGGCTATTGAGCTGAAGGCCCGCAACGGTGCGCAGAAGGAGCAGATTCAGGGCGCCTACCAAGTGTATCAGCAGGCCAAGGCCGGGCTTGAGATAGCCGAGAAGTCGTACGGCCGCGTGCAGCGCCTCTTCGACCAGGGCGTGCTGTCGGCTCAGAAGCGCGACGAGGCGTTTGCCCAGTACAAGGCTATGGAGGCGCAGTGCAAGGCCGCCAAGAGCCAGTACGACATGGCCGTCAATGGTGCGCGCCGCGAGGACAAGCTGGCTGCCCAGGCTCAGGTAAACCGTGCCCGTGGTGCCGTCCAGGAAGTGCGCTCGTATATCAACGAGACTGTTCAGACGGCCCAGATGGAGGGTGAGGTAAGCGCCATCTACCCGAAGGTCGGCGAGCTGGTCGGCACGGGCTCTCCCATCATGACCATCTCCCTGATGGACGACATGTGGGGCACGTTCAACGTACGTGAGGACCAGCTGAACGGCATGCAGGTAGGCACGGAGTTCAGCGCCTTTGTGCCTGCGTTCAACAAGGACATCAAGATGAAGGTCTACTATATGAAGGACCAGGGCTCGTATGCCGTTTGGAAAGCCACGAAGGCCAACGGCCAGTACGACCTGAAGACATTCGAGGTAAAGGCCCGTCCGATGGAGAAGGTTGAGGGTCTGCGCCCGGGCATGTCGCTGGTTGTGAAGTGAGAAGTGAAGAGTGAAAGGTGAAGAGTGAAAGGTTTAGAGTAAGTCGTGGAGAGTCTTAGACTGATGTGGGCAGTAATGGTTCGTGAGATGCGGATTCTTTGGAAGAACCCCATTTACGGATTCTGCATGGTGGTGTTTCCCATCATGGTTGTTGCCTTTTTCACGTCGATGATGGAGGTTGGCGTTCCCGAGGACCTGCCAATAGGCATCGTCGATGCCGACAACACGACGACCACCCGCACGCTGGCGCGCCGTCTCGATGCGTTCCAGAGCACGAAGATAGTCGATGCCTACCCAACCGTTGCCGAGGCGCGCCACGCCGTGCAGCGCAACGAGATTTTCGGATTCCTTTACTTCCCTAAGGGTACGACCGAGAAGATGATGGCAGGCCGCCAGCCCACCATATCCTATTATTACAGCATGGCCGCCAAGATGTCGGGCTCGCTGGTGATGAAGGACCTGAAGGTCATCTCCACCCTCGGCTCGGCTGCCCTGGGGCAGGCAACGCTGCGTGCTCGTGGCGCTACTGACGGTCAGATTCAGGCCTTCCTGCAGCCCATTACCATCGACCTCCACATGGTGGCCAATCCGTGGTCCAACTACAACGTCTATCTGTCGACGGTCTTCGTGCCGGGCATCATCATGCTGTTCGTCTTCCTGATAACGGCGTACAGCATCGGCACCGAGCTGAAGTTCCAGCGCTCGCGTGAGTGGGTGGAGACGGCAGGCGGCAACATGCTGATAGCTATCCTAGGCAAGTTCCTGCCCCAGACGCTCATCTGGCTGGCCGTCTTCCTCGGCTTCGAGTACTATTTCTATGGCGTCGTCCACTTCCCCTACGAGGGCGGTGCCTGGCAGATGGTGCTGCTCGCCTTCATGGCGGTGGGCGCCTCCCAGGGCTTTGGCGTCTTTGCCTTCGGCCTGATGCCGTCGCTTCGCATGTCGATGAGTATCTGCTCGCTGTGGGCGGTGCTCTCGCTCTCGATGGCCGGCTCGGCCTTCCCCGTCATGGGCATGGACACCCCGCTGCAGTCGCTGTCGTGGCTCTTCCCGCTGCGCCACTACTACATGGTTTACCAGATCAGCGTGTTCAACGGCTATCCGCTGCTCGAGTCGTGGTTCCACTTCGCAGCCCTGGCGGCCTTTATGCTGCTGCCGTGGCTGGTTGTCGGTAAGATTAAAAATGCAATGCTGAATTATGTCTATATTCCATAACATAGCAGAAGTCATCAGCGACGCCGCCTACATCTGGCGGCAGGAGATGCGCCAGGTCATCCGCGACGAGGGCGTACTCATCTTCTTCGTCATCGTGCCGCTGATCTATCCGCTGCTCTATTCGTGGATATATAATAATGAGGTGGTGCACGACGTGCCAGTCGTGGTGGTCGACGACAGCCATTCGTCGCTCTCGCGCCAGTTCACCCGTATGTGCGACGCCTCGCCCGACGTGCGGGTCTTCTGTCATGCCGCCGATATGGATGAGGCCCAGTCGCTGGTCAGTCGCCAGCTGTGCAAGGGCATCTACCACATTCCTGCAGAGTTCGACACGAAGATCAACCGCATGGAGCAGGCCACCGTCGGCGTCTACTGCGACATGAGCCTCATGCTGACCTACCAGGCCATCTACCAGACGGCAGTCGGCGTCACCGCCACGATGGGTGCCGGCATCCAGACCAAGCTGTCGAACCCCGCTACGAAGCGCGACGCTGAAATCGGCGTGCGCCCGCTGGCTGTCGAGGATGTGCCGGTGTTCAGTCCGTCCGGCGGCTACGGCTCGTCGCTGCTGCCTGCCGTGCTCTTACTTATTTTCCAGCAGACGCTGGTGCTCGGCATCGGTCTGTCGGCCGGTACGGCGCGCGAGAACAACCGCTACCACAAGCTCATTCCCATTGACCGCCACTATCAGGGCGTCTTCCGTATTCTGGGCGGCAAGGCTCTCTGCTACTTCATGATCTACGCCGTCATGGGTGCTTACCTGACGCTCGTCGTGCCGAAGCTCTTCTCCTTCCCGCAGCTGGCCCAATGGCCCGACCTGCTGGGCATGATGCTGCCCTTCACGCTGGCGTGCATCTTCTTCGGCATGATTGTGTCGTGTCTTGTGCGCTATCGTGAGAACGTCATGCTGCTCATTGTCTTCGTCTCCGTGCCGCTGCTGTTCCTCACGGGTGTCAGCTGGCCGCAGACCAGCATACCGCCTTTCTGGCAGAGCGTCTCGTGGCTCTTCCCCTCGACGTTCGGCGTGCGTGCCTACATCAGGATGAACACCATGGGAGCCACCTTGGGCGACGTGCTCTGGGAGTACCGCTTCCTGTGGATTCAGGCCCTGCTCTACTTCGTCGTGGCCTGCCTCGTCTATCGTCATCAGATCATCCTCTCACGCTCCCATGCCCTCGAGCGTCTCGACCGCATCGGCCGCAAGCTGGAAGTGCAGGAGATGATTAAGAAGCGAAAGAAAAAGGACTGATTTTTCTCGTGCTCTATGTAGACAAGGAGTTCAAGGAGTTCAAGGAGTTCAGGACATTACCTGGTTCCCTTGTCTTACATGCGCTTGTTGGAATAAGGAGTTGACAGACATACGTCTTGAACTCCCTGAACTCCTTGAACTCCCTGAACTCCTTAAACAATCGGAACTATTTCACCCCAACAATCTTCGTCTTGGGCAGTTCGCTGTTGCGGCGGTTCACGACGGTGACGACGGCTTGCGCCAGATTGATGTAGGCCAGCCCCGTAGCCGTCTCGCTGTTGAGGGCGGCGGGCGTACCCTGGTCGCCGTTCTCACAGATGCTCTGAACGAGCGGAATCTGAGCCAGCAGCGGCACCTTCATCTCCTCGGCTAGCTGCTTGCAGCCCTCGCGGCCGAAGATGTAGTAGCGGTTCCCGGGCAGCTCGGCAGGCGTAAACCACGCCATGTTCTCAATCAGTCCGAGGATGGGCACGTTCACCTTATCGTTGCGGTACATGTCGATACCCTTGCGGGCGTCGGCCAGCGCCACCTGCTGAGGCGTCGAGACGATGACGGCACCCGTGATGGCCAGCGTCTGCAGCAGCGTCAGGTGAATGTCGCTGGTGCCCGGTGGCGTGTCGAGTATGAAGTAGTCGAGCTCGCCCCAGTCGGCGTCGGCAATGAGCTGTTTCAGGGCGCTGGTAGCCATGCCGCCGCGCCACAGCGTAGCCGTCGACGGCGATACGAAGAAGCCGATGGAGAGCATCTTCACGCCGTACTGCTCGATGGGGCAGATTAGGTCGCGGCCGTCCTTCTTGACGGCGTAGGGGCGTGCGTCCTCGCAGCCCAGCATCTTGGGAATCGACGGGCCGAAGATGTCGCAGTCGAGCAGTCCCACGCTGTAGCCCAGCCGCGCCAGCGCAATGGCGAGGTTGGCAGCGACGGTCGACTTGCCGACGCCGCCCTTGCCCGAGCTCACGGCGATGATGTTCTTGACGCCGGGCAGCAGCTTCTCGGCTTCGGGGCGGGGCTTCGACTTGAACTCCGTCACGATTTCCACCTCGACGTCATCGCCGCAGTGGTACTTGATGGCAGCCTCGGCGGCCTTGACGGTCGACTTCAGGAAGGGGTCGGTGTCGCGCGGGAATTCCAGCACCACCTTCACCCGGTTGCCGTTGATGGCAGGCTGGTCGGCCACCATCTCGCTCTCTACCAGATTCTTCTTCGTGCCGGCATACGTCACCGTGGCCAGCGCGTCCATAATGAGTTTAGGATACAGGGACATTTTCGATTTACTATTTTCGATTTACGATTTATTACTATTTTCGATTTTCGGTTTAGGGCTGCTCCATGAGCTGGGGCATCTTCTGCCACTGCCTGTCCTGCGCGTACTGGGGCTTGCAACCCTTGGGGACGTAGAACTTGCAGGCGCCGAGGACGACGTCCTTGAACGACGACTTCACCATCTTCGGGGGCAGGGGAGCGTTCACCACCACCTCGCGCAGCGAGACGCACTTGGCGAAGGCACCGCTGCCGATGCTCTTCAGGCTTACGGGCAGCTCGGCCGAGCTCAGCGCACTACACTCGCGGAAGGCGTCGGCGCCAATCTCCTTCACGGCAGCCGGAATGACGATGCTGGCCAGCGTTGAGCAGCCTGCAAAGGCGTCGCTGCCCAGGCTCTGCAGCGTGATGGGCAGTGCTATCGACGTCAGCAGGGCGCAGCCCTCGAAGGCCTTGCTGCCAATCTTCCTGACCGATACGGGAATCTCGATGCTCTTCAGGCTCTGGCAGTGGCGGAAGGTCTCGCTGTCAATCACGTCGATGAATCCTTTGATCTGTACGGTGTCCAATGCCGTACACTCCTCGAAGACGCTGCTGCCCATCGACTTCACGTTGCTGGGAATGACGATGCGCCTCAGACTGGCGCAGTTCTCGAAGACGTGGCTCTCAATCTCCTTCAGCGCCGTGGGCAGCTCGATGTCCGTTAGATTCTTGCAGTTGCGGAAGGCGTTGCTCTCAATCTCCTGGATGCTGCCCGAGATGTTGGCCTCCTCCAGGCTGGTGCAGTCGGCAAACGTGTTGCTGCCAATCTTGTTGAGCGTTCCCTGCAGGTCGACCTTCTTCAGGTTCACGCACTTCAGGAAGGCCCCGTTGCCCAGCGTCTTCAGGTTGTCAACCTCGATGGCCTCCAGGCTGGCACAGTCCTCGAAGGCGCTCGAGCCGATCTTCGTCACCTCGCTGATGCCGATGCTCTTCAGACTGGCGCAGTCCTCGAAGGCCGAGTTGCCTATCATCTCGAGGTTGTCGCCCAGCGAGATGGTTTCCAGGCTCTTGCAGTTGCGGAAGGCGTTGTTGCCTATCGACCTGACGGTCTCGGGCACGGTAATCTCGGCCAGTCCCTCGCAGTCCATGAACATTGCCGTGCCGATGGCGGTCATGCTGTTGCTGTTGATGACGACCTTCGTCAGGGCCTTGCAGCCCGTGAACACGTTGCCCTCAATCTCGACCACGTTCTCGGGAATCTCAATCTCCTTCAGGCTGGTGCACTGCTCGAAGGCGTCGTGCTCAATCTTCGTCAGCGAGCTAGGCAGACTGACGGCCTCCAGGGCCAGGCAGTCGCTGAAGGCGTTCGAGCCGATGGTGATGACCGTCTCGGGGATGGTCACCTCTTTCAGACTCTCGCAGTTGTCGAAGCTGTTGCGCCCTATGTTGATGATGTTCTCGGGCAGGATGACCTTCTCCAGCGCCTTGGCGCCGGTAAACAGGCCGTTGGGCATCGTGTTGTTCTCCGTGCGCATGCCCTCCTTGCCCTCACGGATGACCGCCTCGCTCAGGTCGATACTTGTCACCAGGCATTCGTCAGGCACCTTTTTATTCACACGCGTGCGCGTGACAATCTGGCTCAGCAGCTTCAGGTCGGCACCGTTCAGCGGTCCCGTAATCTTCAGTTCGGCCACCTTGAAGCGCACGCTGTCGGGCAGCTCCTTGCCCAGCATGCCTACTGAGTCAACACTCACGTTCATCGACTGTGCCGTGGCACATAAAGGTAAAAGGGTAAAAAGGTAAAAGGGTAAAACAACTTTTACCATCCCCATTACCATTGCAGCTAAATTCTTCTTCATATATCTCTCCTTTACTTTTTTACCTTTTTACTTTTTTACCTTTAAAGGGCTCCGTTTCGTCCTATGGTACGAGCGATACTCGTCGAGCTCGATCTCCACGTCGGGCTCGGCCAGCGGGGTGGAGTGGGGCAGGTGCCAGCGCATGTACTTGATGTTCAGCCCCCGCTGCAGCCACATCTGCTCGTAGTACGTCTGCACGGCCAGCGTGGCGGGCTCCACGTTCTCGGCCGACAGCGCGTCGTGGTAGAGGTCTTCAGTGCTGAAGTCGACCGGCAGCCCGTTCGTCTCCACCACGTAGGTCGTGTAGGTAAAGAGGAAGTTCGAGTCGGTCTTCAGGTGAATCGTGCCGCCGTCGGTCAGGAACCGGCGATAGCGCTCCATGAAGTAGGTCGACGTCAGCCGCTTGCGCGGGTTCTTCATCTGCGGGTCGCTGAACGTCAGCCATATCTCCTGCACCTCGTCAGGTGCGAAGAAGCGGTCGATAATCTCAATGTTCGTGCGCAGGAAGGCCACGTTCCTCAGTCCCTCGTTCAGGGCCTGTGTGGCTCCCGTCCACATGCGTGCGCCCTTGATGTCGACGCCGATGAAGTTCTTCTCCGGGTAGTTGCGCGCCAGTTCAACGGCATACTCACCCTTGCCGCAGCCCAGCTCCAGCACTATCGGGTTGTCGTTGCCGAAGTAGTCGCTGCGCCAGCGCCCCTGCATTGTGAACGGATGCTCCTCGTAGGTCGAGAACGGATACTGGAACACGTTCCCGTAAGTCTCCATGTCAGCAAACTTCGCTAATTTCCCTTTTCCCATGCTGCAAAGGTACGAATAACTTTCGTAATCCCCAAATTGTTTTGAGGAAAATGCTTTGCAGCTGCAATAAATGACGGGTTACGACGTTATAATGATATGAAACAGACCTACACCTTATTATTACTGGCGTGCCTCGCCCTCACGGCGACCGGCGCCCGCGCAGAGCAGGAAAAGCAGACCGCAAAACTGGAGAGTGTGACCATCTTCACCAATGGTGCACAGGTGAAACGAACCAAGACCGTCGCCCTGAAGGCAGGCGAGCAGACGGTGACCTTCACGGGATTCTCGCCCTATATGGACACCAAGAGCCTGCAGGTGAGGGCCAACGGACGGCTTACCGTGCTCGGCGTGAGCCATCGGCGCACCGTGGCCGACAGCCTGGCGCAGGCCCGCCAGCTGACGCAGGCCGAGCAGGCCGTGGCCGGTGTGGAGCGCCAGCTGCAGCTGGTGCGCGACGAGCAGCAGATCATCGAGGCTCAGGCCGAACTGGTCAAGACCAACTGCTCGGTGTCGGGACGTACCGTGGCCACGCCACTGGCCAATATCAAGGAGCTCAACAACTACTACGCCCAGGAGATGCTCGCGCTGAAGAAGCGCAGCCAGACGCTGGCCGACCAGCAGAAGGACCTTGAGCGTCAGCAGGCGCGCGTCAAGAAGAGCCTCGACTCGCTGCGCCGCGTCAAGTCGCGCGAGGTCTACGACATCGACGTGAAGGTCAGCACCGCCCAGGCCTCGCAGGCCGCCTTCACCATCAGCTACTACGTCACCAACGCCAGCTGGTATCCCTCCTACGACATCTACTCCACCGGCATCAACAAGCCCCTGGACCTCTCCTATAAGGTCAACATCCTCCAGAACACCAAGGAAGACTGGCCCCAGGCCCGCGTCACGCTGTCGTCGGCCAATCCCAACCGCTCGAACACCGCCCCCACCTTAGGCACCTACTGGCTCGACTTCGAGAAGCCCGTCGTCGTGAGGCGCAGGAGCGCCAATGCCGCGGCCGTCGTCGAGCGTAAGATGGCTATGGCCGAAAGCGTCGACGAAGCCTTGCAGGGCAGGGTGGCCGGACTCGATATTGCCAAGGTGGAGGAGGAGCCCGAGAGCGAGATTATTGAGGTCCGTCAGCAGCAGTCGCTCTTCGGCTATGAGTTCACCGTCGGCCAGCCGCTGTCGCTGCCCTCGTCGACCAAGGCCACTGCCACCGAGATAGCCCGCTACCAGCTGCCCGCCAACTATCTCTACAAAGCCTATCCGAAACAAGACAAGGAGGCATTCCTCGTGGCCGAGGCTACCGACTGGCAGAAGCTGAACCTCCTGGAGGGCGACGCCAACGTATTCTTCGACAACTCCTACGTAGGCAAGAGCCGTCTCAACGCTGCGTCGGCCACCGACACCCTGCTGCTCTCGCTGGGCCGCGACCCCTCCATCCGCGTAGAGCGCACGAAGGTCAATGAGAAGTCAACCAGCCGCTTCCTGGGCTCCAACCGCGAGCAGACCGTCACATGGCTCATTACCGTCACCAACACCCGCCGCGAGGTCGTCAGTCTCAGCGTCTACGACCAGACGCCCATCGCCCGCAACGCCGACATCAGCGTCACGGTCGAGGAGCTCAGCGGCGGTCAGCGCGACAAGGACAACGGCATCGTCACCTGGAAGCTCAACCTGAACCCCGGCGAGAAGCGTGAGCTCCTGCTGCAGTACAAGGTGAAATATCCCAAGAACGAGCGCCTCGTCGTAGAGTAGTCGCGGATGAACGCAAAAAAAGAGGAGGGCATAGCCGGCTACGCCCTCCTCTTAACATATTATATCACCAGGATATACTATTCGTCTACATGTCCCAGTCGTCTTCGGCCTGGAAGCTGGATTCTTGGAAAGGAGATCCATGGCTGGTGCGAGACAGATTAGGGGTTCCGGGTTCCACCTCACCATCACCAATAGGTTGAGTGATCTGGGTTCCTTCAAGCAAATAGCTCAACTCAATTGCTTGTATCTCTATTTCCGGGGTTCTATAATCCTTTTTCATAATCCTTCTAATTTGTTTAACTGTCTGTGTCTTTATTTTACAACGATCTTCTTTCCATTCCTAATGTATAGTCCCTTTTGCGGAGCATCAACCTGCTGGCCGTTGAGGTTGTAGTAGCGTCCATTGGCTGTCGTCTCCCGGTTGTTGTCTGCAATGCCGGTTACGTCATTATCATCATCCTTGAACTTGATGTACAAGGCCCTTGCCTCTCCTTCGGGGACCTTGTAATCCTTCAAACGCAGATAGGCCTTTCCTTTCTCAACCAGACGTTTTCCGCTGTCGTCAACGGTGAAACGATAGAAACCTGCAACATTATTCTTTACACTCATCACGAAGTTGGTGTAATTGTATTCCGTGCTTTCCTCATCTTCCGTAATGGTGACTGTGCTCGTAGGAGTAATATACTTGTCTACGTTGCATCCTACCAGCATCTGCTCATAATAGCTGTAAGTATACTCAATAGGTACGGTAGCTGTGGCCGCTCCACCGTTGGTGCTGTAGAGTACCAAGCCCGTTCCTGCTGGCACTTCATAGACACGTGTCAGCGTCAGGGTGTTAATTCCGTCGAAGCCCGAGACGATATAAGCCTTCACGTTGTCAATGTCAGTGAAGTTAAGGTCATAGTTGCTGCAGAACGTGGCCATGCCGTAAGTACCTACGTTGACTGTAACCTCAGTCGGGGGAATGCCAAAGTACAGGTACTTGGCAGGCGTGTCGTAAGACTCATAATGGCCTCCTTCTGGGTCATCGGGATCTTCTACCCATTCGTCACCATCATGTATGCCATAGACGCCACTCCATTGAGGTTGTGCATTCTCCAAGTCTGATTCCAGCAGTTCGTAGGATATCCAGTATCCTTCTTCATCTTCATAGCTGAGATCAAACATAGACATGGGGTTAAACCCGCTGAGAGCCTCTTCGCCACCTCGCAATTCCAATGACATGCCCTTGCCAAGTGTCAAGTTACAATTGTCTTCAGTGGGGTCGAAGCCCTGGAAATGGACACCGTAGTTGGTGCCGGAGATGTCGGCTGAGAAGTTCTCCATGTGGATAGACGACTCGGCAAGATAGATGCCGTTCTCATCACCTTCAACGGTGAGCGAAGCCCCTTCCCCAAGGCCGACGATGCCGATGGTGCCGCCGCCCCAGGCCTCAGACTGGAGCGTACCCATGGAGATGGCAGCATTGCCGTTGGATGCCGTAATCGTGTTGTTACCCTGCAACTCAATGAGGAAGCGGTCGTGGCTGTTCACTTCGATAGCAGGACCATCTTCGCTGGTGATGTTGGCGTTGTTGAGAATCAGCACGGGGTAGCGCCTGGAGCGTGTCGGAGTGACAGATGGACCATCGTCACCATAAGCGGCTTTTGGAGCAAGTCGCCTACTTCCCTCTGGACTGTCGCCACCTTCCTCATCTTCACCACTTTCCTCAGCTTCACGCCATTCGAAGCCGACGGAACCTCCATCGTTCAAGACATCATTATTACTCTCTGCTTGGATGGCTATGCCACCTATGCAGATATCGGTGTTCTCGACGCCACTTGGCACAAACTTGATGTATTTGATGAAAGCATGGCGACCGTTGGGCGACAGGTTGGCACCATAGACGTAAGCATAAGCCTCATCGTCTTCACTATCAAGAGCATAGCTGTATGAATACTCACGGTCATCAGTGCCTGAGAAATACGAGGGCTGTTTGCCCTGTACGCAGATACCTACATAGGCATTGCTAGTCTCCGTGAAGCCGCGGACGATGATGGTTCCAGAACCCTTCACCTTGAAGCTGATGAAACCACCGACAGTCGCACCAGCCTGATCATCGTGATTTGAAGTACCAGAGCCAGAATCGTCATCGATATACTCCAAACCATAGTTGGGTGACAAGAATGCCGGGTTGTAACACAGTTGCAGGTAACCATCAACTACGCAGATAGTCTGGGACAAACTTTCAGTCATCGTAGAAGAATTGTTCGACTGCCAGAAGGCCGACACGTAGAACTCGCCATCCATCATGTGCGGCATTATCCACATATTGTTTTCAGCGTAGAGATACGAATTGGGGAACCAACGTGTCAGCTCTGTCAAAGCCTTACAGGTGTTGTATTCGTTCATGTTAGTCTGGTTCTGGGCCAACTGAGGCCATTCTACCTCATTGCCCAATTCCTTGATTTTTGTAAAGACGCTGCCCCAGCTGGAGTTCTGATAGGCCGTCTTACATCCTGCAGGCACTACGAGCATGCAGTTTCTATATATCTCTTTGAATGCATCTTCTTCAAGCGTGCAAGGCGTCTCTGACTTCACATAGACGCGCTCCAGATATGGGCAGTCATAGATGGCCTCTTTCTTAATCAGCGTGATGGCGGCCGGAATTGTAATTCCTCCTAGTGAGTAGGCTGATACGAAAGACCCTTCGCCGAGGGTGGTCACGTCGAAGGTGTAAGTGTCATCGCCATACGTGAAGTTAACCTTATCGGCGATGGTCACCTCGCCGTAGACACCGTATTCGTAACCTGGATTGTCAAAGCCGGCACCCAGCTCCACTGTGCCGTTTGTGTCGCCTTCAGGCAGGGTGAGAATCCGGTAGTTATGTTCATCCACGGTTATTTTAGTGCCTATCATTAGCATTTCAACCACAGAGGTGAACTGGTTTGCAATGGCAGGATAGTTCTTGGCAAACTGACTGCCTAAGGGTAATTTGAGTACGCCAACTTTTCCAGATGTTTTCTTGAATAGCCACTCTTGTCGGTATGGAAGGTTAAGTTTTTTTTCAGTGAGGATGGTCACCTCTTCCAAGGCATCGCACTGTTGGAAAGCTTGTTCACCAATCTTCACTACTGTCGAAGGGATGAGCACTGTTTTGAGCGATGTGCAATTGAAGAAAGCATCATTTCCGATTTTGGTCACCCCTTCGGGAATGTTGATGCTGGTAATACCAGAATACCAGAAAGCGTAGTCGCTAATCTCTGTCAGATTGCCTTCGTGCAGGGTGACGGTTGCCAGTTGTGTACAGTATTCAGCAAAAGAGCTTCCCAATTCGCTCACACTGCTCGGAATGTCTAATGATTCAAGTACTTCACAATAGCTGAAAGCGCTGGAGCCTATAGTGGTGAGCCCGTTGGGCAGGGTCACCGACTGCAAACTTCTGCAGTCCGAGAATGCACTAGAGCCGATGCTTGTCACCCCAGAAGGAATGACAATGCTGGTTATGCCACTTCCTGTGAACACTTCATCGGCAATTTTGGTCAGGTTGCCCTGGTGAAGGGTAACGCTTGTCAGCTGGCTGCAAGAAGCAAAGCAAGATTCGCCTATGGTAATGACGCTTTGGGGAATGTCGATGGCCTGTAGAGCTCTACAATACTCGAAAGCTTCAACGCCTATCGAGATGAGCCCATTGGGCAAGGTCACAGACTCCAGGCTCGAGAAGCAAAAAGCATCTTCGCCAATTTCCGTTACGGTGGAAGGAATGCTGATGGCTGTCAGCGTTTTTCCTTTTTCATAAAACGCATAATCACCAATCGCGGTCACAGTATAGGTGACGTCACCATTGCTGACGGTCTGAGGAATAACAAGTTCTCCTTCAGGGATGTCAAAGACTTCATAATTGGAACCATCTATTTCCATCCTTTTGGTGGCGGTAATAGCTGGGCCAGAATACTCGCCAGTGCCTACCTGTACCGTGCCCGTTGCCCCTTCCTCGGTAAGGACCTTGTAAGTAATGGCAACGCCGTTCTCATTGGTTGCAGTGAAACTGCTGCCCACGGCTGCCCAAACGTCAATGCTCCCCGCCATCCACAGGGCGGCGAGGACGAACAAGAATTTTAATGGTTTCATAATTACACCTATTTAAATTATTACAAGTTTTGGCTACAAAGTTACTAAGAATTGTTTTACTAGCCTGCTTGCAACCGTTAAAAAACGTTAAGAGCCGTGCGGCGGTTGTGTTTTTATGCCGTTTAACCGTTTTTTTTTTGAGGGGTGCTGCTCTCGCGGCATCCGGAAACGGTGATTTCGCAGATAAGGTAAAACAGTTTCTTTCGCGTTTTTACAAGCCGGCCTCCAGAAGCTGGTCGCAGATGCTCTTCATGCCCTTCACCGACGGGTGGCCGTTCTGCTTCTCAATGTCGTGAAGCTCGATCAGCTGCACGCCGTAGTGGCTGCAAATCTCGCGCATCGACTCGTTGACCGTCTCGCGCAGCTCAGAGTTCAGTATTGATACGATCTTGGCCTGCGGGTAGCGCTTCTGCAGCATGTCGAGCAGACAGGCCAGTGCGGGGCGGAAGTTCCGGCAGTCGTCCTTCGTCCAGTCAGCATACTGATACTCGCCCATGGGCGAGTTGGCCCAGGCATCGTTAGTGCCTCCGAACACGAAGATGATGTCGGGGCTGCCCAGGCTGTCGACGCGTGCAATGAAGTTGTTGCGCGAGGAGTCCATCCGGCCGTAGCCCGTGCCGCAGATGGTGGTGCCTCCCCACGAGTCGTTCTTCTCCAGCGCGTAGCCCTTGGCCTTGACATACAGGTCCCACCAGGTCTGCTCCACCTCCGTGCAGTCGTTCCGGTCGTTGGGGTAGAACGATGAGTAGTTGGCAGGAATCACGCCCTGGAAGGTGGAGTAGGAGTCACCCAGGATTGATACTTTCTTCGTCTGCGCCGATGCGGCAACGGCCGTCGCCACCATCAGCATAAGGAATAATACTTTCTTCATAGCTATCAGTTTTTTGATTCTCGTTTTCCGAACAACGCTGCAAAGTTACACATTTTATTTGAAACACCAAATCAGAATGGCTAAAAGTCGTATGCAGCAAGCGCTATATCCTTACCATTTATTTGTATTCCAGTAAGGCATTGCCATCTACCTTGCGCACCCGGTTGGAGGAGTATGTCTTGCCGAGGACGATGTCTACGAGGGCAGAGATATCGGCAATGCTTACCGAGCCGTCGCCGTCGATGTCGCCCAGGGGCAGGTTAGTGGTGGCGCCGGCCAGGATACCGTCGAGGAGGAAGCGGGCACGGCATGCACCCACCGACATGTCTGCCGAGGGATAGCGCAGCGTGTTGTAGCTGTCGAGCATGAGCACGCCCTTGTCGTTGGCCTCAAGGCTCACTGGCGAATAGCTGCCCACCATGGTCACCTTCCCGTCCTGGCTGGTGACGGCTGTCGGGGCAGCAGCGTTGATGGTCACCGCTTCGAACACGGGGTTGGTGATGTTCACACCTTCCGGCGCATAGCCGCCCAGGAGGGCCAGATCCGACAGCACCATGAGCGTGCCGCCGCCGTTACGGGTCACCTCGAAGCGGAAGTACTGGTACGTGCCCTGCTTGTCAGCGGCGATGGTGTAGGTCTTCGGCGTGGTGCGTCGGCTGTCCACTGCATCGCCGGATTTCTTCGTGGCATCGCGGCTGTCGATCACGGTCCACGGGTCGCTCAGGGTGCGCCTGGCCTGCAGCGTCCATACCGTTGGGTCGTTAGTTTGAACCATGTTGCCCGATGTCAGATTATAGCCCGTCACGTTGACGGCCTTTGGTGTATTAAACTCGCAATAGGCCTTAGATCCGTTTCCGAAGCTCGTTCGCCAGTAAGTGTCTTTGCCATCAACGAGGTTGCCATAGCCAAAGTTGGCGGCTGCTCCCGGCGTCCCGCCCGTGGCGGTGTAGGTGGGGGTTGAGCTGTCCTGCGTCACGTCCAGTTTCTTTGCCAGGTAGGGCTTTCCAGCCTCGATGGCGGTTGCGGGCTTGAAGTTAAGGTACAGCGTGCCGTCGTCGAATCCTGTGGCATGGGGGTAGTTGCCGTCGGCGGTGTCCAGCTCCATCAGGGTGAAGCCCTCCAGGGGCGTGCCCGTGAGGCTGGGCAGGTCGAAGGGCAAGCACAGCGCGTTCCAGCAGCCGTCGGTGGTGAGCGTGCGGCCTTGCAGGGTGACGTTGGCCAACTTTTCGTTGCAGCCGGCTATCATCGTGCTGTTGTCCTCCGCGTCGTTCAGGGTGACGTCGGTGCCGTCGAACTCAAACACGGCCTTGATGACGGCGTTGTCTGTGCCGATTTTGTATCTTCCGTCGTTTTGTTCAGTGGCATACGACAAGCTGCCATTGCCGGACACCAGTTCCCAGCGCACGAAGCGCCATCCTGCTGCGGGCGTGGCCTTTAGCTTACTAATATTTCCATTTTTGCCCGTATAGGTTTCCTCTTGATCGCCATATAGACTATACGCCTTGGCGGTGCCCCGTCCTTCGGTCGTCAAGCTGATGGTGTACCGGAAAGACAATTGAACGTCAATTGTCATCTGATTGCCCCCATTGGTTACATGAATGTATACTTTAGTTCCATCTTCTGTCATGGCTGGGCAAACGTCATCATCATTATATCTCACGATGGCAGCTGTGTCGCGTGGTGTAGCCTCGACGGTCACCGACACGGGCGTGCCGGCATAGTTCAGGTGGATGGAGTAGCTTTTCCTATCCGGGTCGAACGCTGGGTCAAGCGTGCCCTCACTGGGGATGAGCGACAGCAGCTTTGCGTCGCCGTTAACCGCCCATTGCGCCGTCAGCGTCAGGTCGCCAGAGGCAGGTATGATGTCGTAAGGGAAGGATATATTCGACTTCCCGTCGCTCCACCCAATGAACACCATATCTTTACTGGGGGCGGTGAAAGAATCGGGCTTGCCGGGCGCCTTGAACCAGACGATGCCATTCTCTTCGTAGAACTGGCCGCCTTTTGACGAGCGATAATCTAAGGCGACGTTATTAACGTTGCCGCTGCTGATGGTGATGTCGCTGCCCGAGCCGTCGCCCGCCTTCAGGGTGACGGTTCGCGGGGTGAAGGCCGATGCGCCGGTAGCGCAAAACAAGGTCACGAGCAGCATCATGGCAGCCCGCATGACGAGTGTGGTGTTGTAGTTTTTCATATCCTTCTTTTGTTTTCGTTGTTTCATCACAGACATTTTCTGTGCAAAGATACGAATAAGTGAGCGAAATGCAAAATAAATCTAAATTTATTATCATTTCCGAACGAAAGTATCTTCGGCCGCAGGCCAAAGGTAGTGCAAATCGAGGATGCCTCTTTTCGTTTCAGCCCGCTTTTTTCCCGTTTTGTTTGGAAGTCTCGGAAAAAACGCACAACTCCGATTACTTTTTACTAATGCTTCTGATGTATTGGTCGAGTCCGAATATGGAACCTGCCAAGAGGAACGACTGGGCCACGTAGTAGAGCAGTCCTGCGGCCACGTCTTCAATCTCTATGACCTGATACGCCACGAGCGCGATACTGCTCACGATGAGCAGCACCGCACAGGCGTACTGGGAGATTTTGAAGCCGTTCTGTTTCATGGTGAACTTCAACTTTTCATTTTTTACATCACGACGTTTCCAGCCGCGCCCCCTAACAGGAGGGTGATGACGTAACTGATCACTTGAAGAATCGTTTTCCATGTCTTGTTCATAATACTGTGTGTTTTAAATGGTGAATAAATAGGGTTAACTGTGCTCTCCGGCACAGGTACAAAGGTACAAAAAATAATCGAGATGACCAAATATTTGCGTAGTATTCTTTGGTTATTCAGAAACAATTTGTCTTAACTATAATATTATGTTCACTTTAGAACCCCTGTTCTGTAAGGAGCACGAAGTAAAGAACCCCTGTCTTCCTTAGTTTTTCGTTAAAAAGCACGAATAATACATCTTTTTTGGCAAATTATTTGAAAGTTTGACAGAAAAGATGTAATTTTGTGGCGATTTCACTATAATGACAACGACAGAGATTATATTAAACTTTATAGCCAAGAAGCATAGAACTTTCCTGCGGAAAGACCTTCTTGCTGATATCACTAGCCAGCAGCTAGAGATTAAGAAACGGGCTGTTGACCTTCAGTTGAGTCGTCTTGTTGCCTCTGGTATTATTCTTCGCAAGGAGCGCGGCGTATATACGTTGTCAGAGAATATTCTGCCAGAATATACCTACCGTCCCTCTGAAGATGAAAAGGACTTATTCCAACAACTTAAGCGGCAATTCCCGCTTCTCGATTTATGTGTATGGAGTCCGCGGATACTGGCCTCATTCATGATTCACATTCCCAACATCAACTACATTCTTGTAGATGTAGAAAAAGTGGGTGTCGAATCTGTGTTCAACGCCTTACAGGGGATGGAATTGGCTAGGAACGTACTGATGACGCCATCACTAGAAGAATGCAATCGGTATCTTTGGGGCACTAATGCCATCGTGGTCCGTCAGCTGATAGGCCAGTCGCCATTGACAATCGTAGATGGATGTCTGGTTCCTCGTATTGAGAAGATTCTGGTTGATATTGTTGGTGACAACGAACTGTTATTTGCAAGAGGCTCAGAGACATATAACATTTATGAATTTGCACGCGAGCGCAACAACATCAACATGAGCAAGCTGCTACGCTATGCTTCGCGCCGTAACCGCAAAGATAAAGTAGAAGAAATCATAAACTCAATATCTATATAATTTTTGTGTATTTTTGCAATTAAATCACAACTATCTCCCAAAGTTTTCGTAACTTTGCAGCAAATTCTGTAGTTATGAGTACAGTGATAGATCAAAGTAGAATATTCACAAGAGAGCAGGTTGAACGTCTGCTTACTGCCACTATAGGAAAAACGTTGTTGCAAGCAGATGCCGCACAATTGTTTGCACACCACGAAGGTCGCGACAAGGTAAAAGGCATTGCTGGTGACATCATTGAGGAGTCAGTTCTTGGTTGCAAGAAGGACAGCAAGCAGGAGCCTGACATACTTGTGGATGGCGTATTGACGGAGTTGAAAACTACCGGCATGATTGAGCCGAAGAAGAAAGACTCCCACTATATATATGAGTGTAAGGAGCCTGTCAGCATAACAGCTGTTTCGATTCCTGTCATTGTGAATGAGGAGTTCGAAACCTCCAACTTCTGGCATAAGTTGGCGCACATGCTTTGGGTCTATTATTGGTACAAGTCACCTGTAACGGTGAAATTGGAAGGATATAAGGAATTTCCCATTCTTGGCTTCCAGTTCTACGAGTTCAGCGATGATGACAAACTACTGTTGAAACAGGACTGGCTGTTAGTTCGTGACTTCCTGATTGTGATTCATCGCGACTACCGCACACAACAAGAAAGGGAAGAGCAATATCCCAGGCTCTCTCATGAGTTGCGAGGTCAATTGATGTTGATAGATACAGCCCCTAAATTCCCCAACAATCCTCGTTTCCGTTTGAAACGTGCCTATGCAACTGTCATTGCAGATCAGTTTTTTTCTAAGAAACACTTTGAGAAACTTGGGGAATCAATTAGCAAATACGCTGACATTGACAGAAAATGCCAGCTGATGACGAATAGATACAAGGGTAAGACATTCGCCCAGATAGCTTTGGAGTTAGGTATTAACATCGACATGGACGTAAAGAACTTTGCGGAGTGTGCTGTGGTTAAGATGTTTGGAGGGCATGTTTCGAAGTTGAATGATATTGAGGACTTCGCCAAGATAGGTATCATTGCTAAAAGTGTGCCCTTGTTGTCAGATGGCAAAGGGAAGGAAGACATGAAACTCTTTTTGCCAAATCTTGTTGATTGGACAAAAGAGACAGAATTTGAGGAATCAGTACTTTACGATTATTTTGCAGGACATCATTTCCTTCTAATCATTTATAAACATGTTGGCAAAGATGTTGTTTTTGAAGGTTTCAAGAGAGTCTTCTTTGACGAGAAGTTTATAATTGATAATGTGAAGAAGACGTGGGATGACGTGCGTAATCTTATAACAAACAAGAAGCTTAAGATTGAGAGAAAAACGACGAAAGATGGAACCGTAAGGGTTAATAAGTCTGGAACTTTCATGGAATCCCCCAACTTCCCCAAGCTATCCACACACAAAGTGTTTATTAGAGGTGGCGCTTCCAAAACCTTGGATAAATACAAGACTCTTGAAATAAATGGGCTAAAGATGTTGCCGCAATATGTTTGGCTTGATAAAAAATACGTGCAAGAACTTATAAAGTAAAATGAGTAAGAAACATCATATAAAAGTAGTAGAACTATTTGCCGGTGTGGGCGGTTTCCGCATTGGACTTGAAGGCGCGTCGGATGCCTACGAGACCATCTGGAATAACCAGTGGGAACCCTCGACTCAGCATCAGGACGCTTCGTTAGTATATCAAGCCCGCTTTGGTAGAAAAGGGCATTCTAATAAGGATATTAATACAGTACCGACAACAGACATACCTAATCATGATTTGTTGGTTGGTGGTTTTCCCTGTCAGGACTATTCTGTCGCTGCAACGTTAAGCCGTTCTGGAGGTATAGAGGGAAAGAAAGGTGTGCTGTGGTGGCAGATTTATCGCATCCTTCAGGAGAAGGGTGACAAACGTCCTCAGTATATTTTCTTCGAGAATGTTGACCGTCTGCTTAACTCTCCAGCTACTCAGCGTGGACGTGACTTTGCTATTATTCTTGCGTCGTTAGCAGATTTGGGCTATGTAGTAGAGTGGCGTATTATCAATGCAGCTGATTACGGTATGCCACAGCGTAGACGCAGAACTTACATCGTGGGCTACCTGAAAAATTCCGTGGTGGCTCAAAAGGTAGAGCAAATGGCTGACTGGGTGGAATTCGATGGAGTTATGGCAAAGGCTTTCGAGTTCAGACCAAAAGCTGGAACAGTATCTGAGTTTGACATAGAAGGTTCCATCAAGGAGGTTTCTGACGGATTTAACAAAGGTAAGAAAGACAGTCCTTTTGGTAATGCAGGAATCATGATGGACCGTCATGTGTATTCTGTTGATGCAGACCCTGTTTATGACGGGCCTCGTCAGACATTGGGAGGCAATCTTGTTGATGAAAACTTCGTACCAGATGATTTCTTTATCTCGGAAGAGGAACTGCCTAAATGGGAATACGAAAAAGGTGCTAAGAAGATAGAGCGAGTTTCCAAGGAGGGCTACAAGTATATGTTCTCTGAGGGTGGTATGGCCTTCCCTGACTATCTTGACCAGCCGTCGCGCACGATTATTACAGGCGAAGGTGGCGCATCGCCTTCTCGTTTCAAGCATGTGGTAAAGACAAAATCAGGCCGCTATCGTCGTTTGTTACCTATCGAGTTGGAACGCATGAATATGTTCCCTGACAATCATACGCTTCATCCTGAAGTATCTGATGGCAGACGTGCATTCCTAATGGGTAATGCGTTGGTGTGTGGTATCGTGGAGAAGATAGGTAAGAGTCTCTATCAGTTTATCTACGACGAGGCACCCGTATCTACGAAGCCAATATTCACAAACCGCGATGCCAAGCCAATGCTTGATTTAGGCTTATTTGCTGATGAAGAAAAGCCCTTGGTCGTTAATCGTCCCAAGAAGCAATACACATTAGACCCTGCAAAGCATCTGCTTATTGGTGTAGTGAAGAAAGACAATGAGGAATACTTTTTGAAGGAAGAGCCTACGAAGATTTACTATACAGGTAAAACCAAGACATTCCCATCGACGGTAGCCATCAATAAACTCTACTATTTCATGCCTTATATTAAGGAAAAGGGAGTGCGTGACCTGTACCTGATTCGCGTGGCCCGCATTGGCAACAAGGCCGAGATTCATCCAGAGTCTAACGATGAAGCGCCACGTCTGGTGTTTGAATTGGAATACTTGGAGAGCCTGCCTGAATATGAAATGCTGTCGCTGACAAGGTATTGGTATAGAGACACATTGCTGGGAAGAATCATCAAGCAAAATAAATAGACAAATATGAACAAGCTATTAGATAAGTAAAGTGACTCAGGGGGTCTGTCCTAGGGTGTTAAGTTAAGTGTCATTTTTTAGCCCACTTTTTTGAGCACTTTCATTCTTTTAATGGAGGGATTAGGCAACAGATTGTCAGCCCTCCAT
>CADCEQ010000027.1 GCA_902800435.1 uncultured Prevotellaceae bacterium
GTACTTGGCCACGTCGTAGAAGGGATTCATGGCGCTCACCTTGACGGCTTGGGCAGTCACCTGGTCTACTGCCTGCTGTTGCGCGGGGGTGCCGTTTTGATAGGTGTCGCACAGACGGTCGGTAAACTCGCGCATCACACTTCCCAAGCGGTCGAGGCGGTCGGTACGCGTCACCGTGTAGTCCAGATATAACGGGTCTGATACCTTGTTCTCCTCCTGTTGTTGCATCGCCAGTTCAATGGTGTGTGTCAATGCGGCGGCCATGTCTTGTGGGTACTTTGCCATGCAGTCCACCAAATTATAAAAGAAACTGATTCCCAGGGTGGAATAGGTGGAAGCGACGATATAATCGCACAGGTCCTTCATCTCGAACTGATATTCGAGGGTATTCATCAGGCAGAGGTCGAGATAAAGCGCAGTAATCGGGATGCCCGACGACTGGATGCCTTGGTGCAGCGTGCGTGCGGTGAAGTGGCGACGGGCGTGCCCCATGTCATCTATCAGCGCACGGGAGATGATGGCCTCGTTGGGGCCGGCCTCCTCGTGGGGCAGGAACCCGCGGCCGTGGTCAGATAGTACCAGCACATATTGTCTGGCGGGACACTGCTGCGCCGACCATCGGATGAAATTGGCTAACGAATCGGGATGGGTGATGTCCATGTTGTCGTCAGGAAGCCAGCTATCTATCGCCTGCCTGTGAAGCGTCTGCTTTGGGTCGACTACGTAGCGCATGGTGGCGTTACCCTTCGCCCCCATCCAGCGCATGTAATTCTTGGCCCCGACGGTACTCTCCACATAGTCCTCGCCTTTGCTCTCAAGGGTGGCATAGAATGCATCCTTTTCTTCGTCGCTTGTCCAGTCTTTGATTTTCTCCGGTTGTGAGAACTTATACTGGACCGTTACTTTCACCCGCTCGAAACTCTCAGGGGCGGCCTTGTAGATCTTGCGCAGGTTGTTAATCAGGCTTTTGTCGATGCTTCCTCCTCCCGATCCATAGATTATGACGGTGACGTCGGCCAGATTCTCTACTTGTGGCTCGTCGGGCGAAACCACGGGATTGTTTCTCTCGCTACACGATGTGAGCACCATCCCGACACAAAAGGTCAGGATGATCGTAAGCGCAATCAGGATGTTTTTCATAAGCTTTTATGTTATATAATTATATAATAGGTATATCAGATACATCGCCCTCGGGCAGTTGGAATTTGAGCGAGCAGGCGCTCCATGCAGGGGGCGGTGTCTCGTTGATGAGCAGCCAGCGGCTCCAGCCTACCAGTCGGTCGAAGGTGGTCTGCTGATAGGTATCGGCAAAGGTGCTGGACCAGGTCTTGACGCTTGCCAGTTCATAGTTCTCCGTGATGCCGATGTTGTCATAGCCCTCACCCTTGTAATTATATTGATACATAGTGCCGTCTGGTTCATACACTTTTGCGCTTCCCAGGACGGGGTCCTTGTTTTCGTTAGTGTAACTGTACGTTGCATAACAGCCTTTGTGACCTAACAGCACGCTGTAATCTACTTGATAATTGTGGCTGGTGAGGTATTTGGTATTGCGCTGTTTCGCAATACAGGCGTTGAAGGCCGTTTTGATCCGTTCGTTGAGCTCATCGTCGAAGACGTCGGGCATGGCCACAAAGAGGGTCTTCATAAATTTGGCCATATCGTAGAAAGGGTATGTGTTCTGCACCTTGACGGCAAGCGACGTGCAGATGTCTATGGCGATGCGCTGTCGGTCTGTACCGTTCTGATAGACATCCACCAGGCGGTCAGTAAACTCTCTGAGCAGGGGTGCCAAGTCGTTCAGTCGGCTGGTCTTGGTCAGCGTCATGTCGTAGTAGTAGGGGGCATCGGGTTCTGCAGGGTCGTAGAAGATGTCGTCTATGCTGTCCATCGTGTCGTCTACGAAGTTCCCTAAAGCCGTTTCCGTGTCAAATCCCGCCGCCATGTTATCAACTATGCTTTGCAGGGCGCCACCCTTACCTGTCAGACTGTAGGTTGAGGCGGCTATGTAGTCGGTCACGTCCTTCGCCTCGTAAAGGAACTCCATATTGTTCATCAGGCAGAGGTAGAGCACAATACCCTCGGGGCGCACCTTGGCATTTCTCACCGCACGTGCAAAACTCTTGGCCGAGAAGCACTTCTTACTATAACCGTCGTCAAAGATCAGTCCGCGTGTCTGGGTCACTGGCTGTTGCTCAGGCAGGTCTTTATGCGGCTGATATCCGCCGCCGTGGTCGGCCATCACGAGTATGTACTTCTTGGCGGGATAGTGGGCAGCGGCCCAGTTGATGAAGTTGGTCAGCGAGTCGGGACAGGTGAAGTCGCAGTTCAGCTCACCGTAGGGCTCGGTCTCATGCAGTTGTTGCCGCAGGGTCTTTTTGGCATCGATCACAAAGCGATAGGTTGCGCCCTCCTTGGGATGACAGAGCCAGAAGTATTCCAACGGCCCCGCTTCCTCCATCTCCTCTTCTGTCCTTTCTGCAGCCATACTCTCAGCCTCCTGTACCACTTCCTCCTGGGTCATGCCGTAATAAATAGTGGGTTTGGCCGAGACCTTGTACTGAGCCACAATGTTCACGCGGTCATAACTGCCGGGCTGGGCTCTGTAGAACTGGCGGAAATTATTCATGATGGCCGCGTCTACATTACCGCCGCCAGTACCATACCAGATAACGGTGGCTTCAGCCAGATCCTCGACAGTTGGATTGTCGGCCACAGGATTGTCCTTTTCGCTACACGATGCCAGACTCAGCACCATCGCCAGAGCGAGCATCCATAAGTTTTTCTTTTGCATAGTATTGTCAGTTTAGCAAATAATAATAGTTTTAGTTCTCTTTGCCCGGAGTAAACCCGACCTTTGTTCCGGGCAAAGGGGTACTTTGCCCGGAGTAAAAGCCATATTTACTTCCCGTCGGGGACCTCCAGCAGCTGGCGGAACTCGTGGGGAGTCATGCCGATGGCGTCCTGGAACTTGCGGTTGTAGGAGCGTATGGAGGCGAAGCCGGCCTCCTGAGCGCAGGCGGCAATGCTCCACGAGGGCTGCCGCCGTATGTAATACATGGAGCGCAGCAGTCGCAGGTAGTCAAGATAGTCGTCGACGGTCTTGTGGATGGGCGAGTGGCGGAAGAGGTCGATGAGCCTCGTCTGGGTAGTGCCCATCAGCTCGGCCAGCTCCTTGAGGCTGAAGTCGGGGTCCTGGTAGGTCAGTTCCTCCTCCATACGCACCTCGATGAGTGCCATAAGCTCGTCGTCGTCGCGCAGGTCGGCGTTGCGGATGAGCTCCTTGTGGCGTATGACGAGCTCCTTGAGCATTTGCACGCGGCGGCGCACGTCGTAGTAGGCGTCAATCTGCTGGCTGAGCCGCATGTTGCGGTTCAGCAGGTCGAGATTGTTCTTCTGCAGCAGCTGTATGTGCCTCTGCAGTTCCTCAATTTGCTGTTCGTAGTCGTGCTGGGTCATGCTGTTTGCAGGTTAGTCAATGAATCGGCGGGTGATGTCGACGTACTGGTCAATGCGGCGGTCACGTAAGAAAGGCCACCAGCGGCGCACCTGCTCGGAGTGGGCCAGGTCAAGCTCGACGACGATGCTCTCCTCCTCGTCGTCGGATGCCTCGTAGATGATTTCGCCCTGAGGGCCGCAGACGAAGGAGGTGCCCCAGAAGTTTTGGGTGTTGGGTGATGTGCCTTCCTCGCCTACACGGTTGACGGCTACGACGGGGAGGCCGTTGGCTACGGCGTGGCCGCGCATGACGGTCTGCCAGGCGCGCCGCTGGCGCTGCTGCTCGTCGGGGGTATCCTCGGGGGCATAGCCGATGGCGGTGGGATAGATGAGCAGGTCGGCTCCTTGCAGAGCCATCAGTCGTGCTGCCTCGGGGTACCACTGGTCCCAGCAGACGAGCACGCCCAGCCGGCCTACGCTGGTCTGTATGGGGTGGAAGCCGAGGTCGCCGGGGGTGAAGTAGAACTTCTCGTAGTAGCCCGGGTCGTCGGGTATGTGCATCTTGCGGTAGCGGCCGGCTATGGTACCGTCGCGCTCGATGACTACGGCGGTGTTGTGGTAGAGTCCAGCGGCGCGGCGCTCGAAGAGCGAGGTGACGATGACCACCTGATAGCGGCGTGCCAACTCGCCGTAGATATCGGTCGACGGGCCAGGAATGGGCTCGGCGAGGTCGAAGTTGTCGACGTCCTCCACCTGGCAGAAGTAGAGCGAGTTGTGCAGCTCCTGCAGTACGATGAGCTCTGCGCCGCGCCGGGCGAGGTCGGCTATGCCGTCGGCCAGCCGCTCGATGTTGTTCTTGATGTCAGCGGTGTTGTGCTGTTGTAGGAATCCGATTTTCATTGTTTTATGGGGAAAATGGGTAATTTGGGCATTATGGGTGTTGTGGGGGGATTACCCCTTTGGGGTACTGCATGGTGCAGCAGTGGATAGAGCCGTGCTGGCGGATGATGGGGCGGCTGTCGATGCCGATGACGTCGCGGCCGGGGAAGGCCTGGCCGATGAGGCGCAGGGCCTCGGTGTCGAGGTCGGGCTGGCCGTAGGTGGGGCAGATGACGGCGCCGTTGATGACGAGGAAGTTGGCGTAGGTGGCGGGCAGCCGCTGGCCGTCTTCGTCGCAGATAGGGCGCGGCATGGGCAGCTTGACCAGGCGGTAGGGTCTGCCGTCGAGTGTGCGCAGCGTCAGGAGTTGCTCTTCCATGAGCCGGAGCTCGCAGTACTGCTCGTTGTGCGGATCGTCGCACCCTACATATAATAAGGTGTCGTCGGGACAGATGCGCACCAGCGTGTCGATATGGCCGTCGGTGTCGTCGCCCGTCAGCTGGCCGTGGTCAATCCAGACGATGCGGCGGGCGCAGAGGCGGAGCTTCAGCTCGTCGGCTATCTGCTCACGCGTCTGCGGCTGGTTGCGGTGGGGCGCCAGCAGACAGCACGAGGTGGTGAAGACGGTGCCACGGCCGTCGCTCTCGATGGAGCCTCCCTCGAGGACGAAGTCCAGGCAGTCGCGGTATTCGCCCATGACGCGGCCTTCGTCGTAGAGGCGGCGGTTGATGGCGTTGTCGAGGTCGGCAGGGAACTTCTCGCCCCAACCGTTGAACTTGAAGTCGAGGAGCAGGGCCTGGCCCGAATCGTCTGTGAGCGTGATGAAGGCATGGTCGCGCGCCCAGGTGTCGTTCGAGGGCGGCTCGACAATGAGCACCGGCTCATAGCGACCTATGGCGTCTGCCATCTGCCGGTAGGTCTCGGTTATCTCGTCGAGCATGGGTGCCCAGTCGGTGAGGGCGTGCGGCCACGTGAGCTGCACACCGCTCTGGGGCTCCCATTCGGCGGGCAGCCGGTAGGTTGATTTCGTAAACATGCTGCAAAGTTAGAAAAAAAACTCAAATCTCAAGCCTCAATTCTCAAATATTTCGTATCTTTGCACAAAATTTACTGCTATGCTGGAATTGAAGGATGCGACACTGACTATCGGAGGGCGACAGCTGTTCGGCAATCTGTCGTTCATGGCGCAGGACGGACACATCACCTGCGTCACGGGACCTGCGGGCAGCGGGAAGACACTCCTGCTGCAGGCGCTGCTGGGACTGCTGGCCCTCGACGAGGGGCTTGTGAGCATCGACGGCGAGCTGCTGACGCCGCTGTCGGCACCCACCTTCCGCCGCATGATGGCCTATGTGCCGCAGAAGGTTAACGCTAAACCTAACAATAACGATAACGTTAATACGGCGGGGCTGGAGACGGTGTGGTCGCCCTACAACAGCAGTCGCTACCAGCTGACGCCCATCGAGGAGCCGCTGAACCTGGCGCCCATAGCCTCAAAGGCCGTCATCATTGCCGACGATCCTGACGATACGACGTGGGACACGCTGCGGAAACTGGCCGCCGCGGGGCGTGCGGTCGTCGCTGCCACCAATCGCGAGGACTTCTTGCACCAATCAGACAAAATCATAACACTCGGAAAACATGACACTGTCGTATCTTAACCTCGTGCTGGGACTGCTGCTGCTGGCCGTTCCCGGCTATCTGATCTACGTCTACGACCGCCAGCTGCTGGGGAAGGCTGCCACGGCCGTCGTGCGCATGGTTGTTCAAATGGCAGCCGTCGGCGGCTGTCTGTGGCTGCTCTACCGTTACGACAGCGTGTGGCTCTGCCTCGCATGGTTGGCCGTGCTCGTGGTGGCAGCTGCTTTCCTGCTGGTCAGCCGCACCCGCATGCCCAGCCGCGTGCTGATGCTGCCCGCCTGTGTGGCCATGTTTGTCAGCGTGCTGGCCGTCAGCGCCTACGTGCTCTACGGCGTGCTGCGCCCCGAGGCGCCAATGAGTGCCCGCTGGCTGGTGCCGGTGACGGGGGTGCTGATGGCGCATGTGCTGACCACCAATATTCACGGCGTGCGCACCTATTTCGACAGTCTGCGGCAGGACAGCCAGCCTTATTACACGCTGCTGGGCAACGGTGCCACCCGACTGCAGGCCCTGGCGCCCTACATCACACGTGCGCTGCGGAGCATGCTGATGCCCGCCGTCGGCAATTTCTCGATCATGGGACTCTTCGTCATGCCCATGCTGCTTTCGGGACTGCTGATAGGCGGAATGAAGCCCGTCGAGGCTGTGCTGGCGTTCGTGGCCATGATGATAGCGGCGGTGGCGGCCTCCGTGCTCTCGCTGCTGGCGACGCTGTGGCTTGCCGACCATAAGTCGTTTAACCGGCAGGGGAGGCTGAACATTGAATCAAAACAACAATAAGATATGGGATTCTGGAACGTATTGTTTGGCGGCGCTGAACTGTCGCCCGAAGAAGAGAAGAAGGCGCAGGAAGAGAAGAACTTCGACCTGCTGAAGTATGACGGCGTGAAAGCCATGAAGATAGGACAGGCTGACTATGCCGTGCGCTGTTTCCGCGAGGCACTCAAGCTGAAGAAAGACCTGGAAATTCACGACTACCTGTCGCAGACGCTGCTGCGGTTGGGCAGGCTCGACGAGGCGCTGACCGAACTGCAGGTACTGGCACGGGCCGAGCCTCGCAATGCGCTGATACAGAAGCGTATGGCGCAGGTGGCATACATGCAGGAGGACTACGCCACGATGGCTGCCGCCTGTGAGCAGGCCATGCAGCTTGACCCGACCGACGCCTACGCCTGCTACCTGAACGCCCAGGCACAGCAGGGGCAGGGCAACCCAGTAGGCGCCATCGCCATGCTGACCAAGGCCATTGCCCTGGACGAGAATTACGCCGACGCCTACCTGCTGCGCGGTCAGATGCTGCTCAGCATGGGTGACACGGCCGGTGCCGACAGCGACGTGGCATGGCTCACCGAGCACGCCGGCGAGCACGAGGACGTGCTGCTGCTGAAGGCCCGCATTGAGACTGCTAAGGGCAATGCCGCAGAGGCCATCGAGACCTACGGCCAGGTCATCGAGCTGAACCCCTTCTCAATTGAGGCGTTCCGTGAGCGTGGCCAACTGCGCTTCGACGGCGGCGACAAGGCCGGTGCCGAGCAAGACCTGCAGAAAGTGCTGGAGCTTGACCCGAACTCGCTGGCCGACGTCAGCGGCGAGTACTCGGCTGAGGGCATTGAGCAGCGCGTGAAGGAGGCTTACTCGATTGTCAATCCGTTAGGGCTCTGAGCCTGTATCGTTAGAACGGATAGCCTATAGCGAAGTGCAGGGCGTGGGCGTCGCGGAAGTGGTCCCAATTGAAGAAATACCGGCTTCGGCTGGTTGTGTAGGGCACGTGGAGTGCGAGCCCCCAGTCGATGCGAATGACGAGGAAGCCGAGGTTGTATCGCAGTCCGGCACCCGTGCCGAGAGCCAACTGCTCGGCGAATCGTGACAGCTGGAAGTCGGTGTCGCTCAGTAACTTGTTGAAGAAGATAGCCGCCTCGTCGCCGTCAGGAGAGTCGAAGTCTGACTTGTCGAAGTGCAAGTCCTGCCAGTTCCACACGTTACCCATGTCGAAGAACAGCGCACCGCCGAGATTGCCAAACAGGCGCGTGCGGTATTCAAGATTGCCGACCAGCTTCAGGTCGCCGTTTTGCATGACATAGGAGAACTGCTTCTGGCCAGGGATACCGGTGTAGGCTCCCGGACCTACGGAGCGCACGGTGAAGGCGCGTATGCTGTTGGCACCGCCGGCATAGAAGCGCTCGCTGAAGGGCGCGCCGCCAAGGTCGGTATTGCCGAAGCTGCGTATGACGCCGGCGTTGACGTGGCCTACGAGCGAACTGTGGGCCGAGAGTGTCCACGTCTTTACGAAGTCGGTCTCAACACGCACGAACTGTGCGTAGGGATTCTTGAAGAAGGTCTTGGACTTCTGGTTCCAGTCGTGGCCTTGGATGAGCACGTCGTAGAGCGCCATGCCGTTGCCCGACTCCTCGACGGTGAGTTCCCAGCGTATGGGGTTGCGCAGCGTCGACGGGCTGCTATAGAGATAGGTATAGCGCATCTTGGGAATGAAGTAGTCTTCCATGGTGGCCAGCAGGTAAGGATTGACGGCGAGAATGCTGTCGAACGTAGCTGTAGAGCTGTTCATATACTGATACTTCAACGTCAGCGGCGAGAACTCGTGCGAGCTCTGCGGCGACGACTGCCAGCGGTAGGTCCACTCGCCGGCGGCAATGTGCATCTTGTAGTAGCCGGGACGGCGTATGATGTCGGTCGACACCTTAGCCAGCGTGGTGGGTGCCGAGAGGAAACGGCGCCGGCGGCGGGGACGCCCGTCAGCTCCCCGGCGCACGCGGTCGCTGTCGTAGAAGGGCGCGATAATGCGTGGGAACTCAATGGAGGCGTCGAAGCCGTACTGGTAGTTGTTCATGTTCTCGTCGTCGCTCAGCTGCCATTCGTAGGAGCCGTGCAGGTTGAGGTCGAGCTTCTCGGCACCGTGGAAGACGTTGCGGCGGGTAAAGCCCACCTTGGCCTCAGGGCCGTAGCGGCCAATGGTGCGGCCGTTGAGGGTTGACTCGAAGTAGAAGTCGTAGGGCTTGTCGAAGGTGCAGGTCATCCGCAGGTCGAGGGTGTCGGCATCGCGTGGCGTCAGCTGCAGGTTGACAGAGGAGAAGACGCCGGTGGCATTGATCTTGGCCACGGTCTCCTGATAGCTCTCATAGCTGTATAGCTGGCGAGGGCGCAGGCGCATGTCCTTCAGCAGCACGCGGGGCCGTATGGGCGGATTCTTACCGTTGAAGAAGATGTGCAGGTGGCGGCGGTGTATGCTGTCGGTCAGCTGCTCACGCATAGTGCGCCTTAGCTGGATTTCGGTGTTGCCGATATACCACTGGCGCATGGCCTCGTCGGGCAGGCCGTCGGTCAGCTGCAGGCGCAGCTGGGCACGATTCTCGACATCGATGGTGTCAGCGAGGTAGTTCACATAGCCGGGGTTGTAATAGTAATAGCCGTTGTTTCGCAGCAGGTTGCTGATACGGCTGCGCTCGCCTTCCAGAGAGCTGACGCTGAAGGGGGCGCCGGGCTTGATAAGCGCTTCGGCGGCGGTGCTGTCGATGAGGTGTTGGGGTACGTCGGGGAAACCGACGTAAGCTATGCTGTCGTAGGTGAAAAGCGAGTCGAGGCGTACGTGGTAGGCTATCTTGCTCTTCTTGGGATTCTTACGAGGCACAGGCTCGTAGGTGACAGAGGCACGGAAGAAGCCATTGCTCTTCAGCACCGACTGTGCCACCGAGGCACGCAGGGCGGGATTGACGGTGCTCATCAGCACAGGAGGCCGCCCGAACGACTTGTCGACCCATTTGGCAAAGGCAGACTCCTTGCCGCCAAACCTGTTGTGTACCCACAGCCGCCAGGAGAATGGCACGCGGTAGTAGCTGCTGCCGAAGAGCGCACCGTTGGGGGCGGTGGCAAGGGCGGCTTCCACCTCGGCCTTGGTGTCGGTAAGGTGAGAGGTGTAGGAGTTGAGGAGTTGAGAAGATGAGGAGTTGAGGGTGTCCGTGTCGTAGGTGATCTTGGTCAGCCCGACGAAGAGCTGGTCATCGTCGGGGATGTTGCGTGTCGAGATGCACGACGTGAGCAACAGTATCAGCAGCAGTATCGGATATTTATTGGGCTTCATGGCGTATGGTGTCTTGGAGGGTTGAATCACGTCGGGTTGTCAGCGGGCGCATCATCATGGGCTGCGTCGGCGTGTCGTTGCTGAACATCTTGAACACGTCCCACAGGGAGTCCATCTTCTTGCGCCAGACGTAGCCGACGCCGTAGACGCCGGTGTAGCCCTCGAGCCAGTCGTAGACGTTCTGCTGGTAGAACACCTTGAGGTTCTTCTGGGCCGACTGGTCGAGGCGGTACTCCATCGTGACGTTGTCGAAGAACGACTGCTGCTGTCCGGGAATGTCGTCGGCACCGGTCGACACCTTGCCGCCGAGCTGTATCTTCAGGCGGTTGTCGAAGAGGCGCTTTGAGAACTTGAACGAGTAGTCGGTGTGCATCTGTCCCGAGGCGTCGGTGGTGTTGTCGAGACCTACGCTGAGGTCGAGCGTCTTCAGGGCCGAGCCGGTGATGTTGTTGATTTCGTTCTGCAGGAACGAGCTGAGGGCGGAGTTCATCGAGAATCCGCTGGTATTGCCGTCGGCCAGATACATGCCCGTGGTCAGCATGGTGACAGCCAGCTTGCCGCGCTCTTCGACCGACATGGCCTGCAGCTCGTTGTTGACGCTGTTGTCCTCAGGAGCCGAGATAATAAACTGGAGGCCCATGTCGTTGAGCGTCTTGGTGATGACCACGCCACAGTCGAAGGTCACGCTGCGGCTTTGTCCGCCCTCCTGGCCTACGGAAGCTTTTGTGCGCTCGGTGGCGGTGATGTTCAGTCGCGGATTCATGGGGTCGCCCGTGAACTCCACGTAGCTTCCGTCCCTGATGGTGAAGGTCTTCAGCGGTATGACGGGCATGGAATATTTCATTTCGCCGTCGGCCAGGGTGTAACGTCCTGTCAGGTTAAGGCCTTCGTTGTTGTAGCGCATGCGCAGGTCGCCACCGCCCATGAGGTCGATGTAGTTAGTCTGCTCGACGTTGAGGTCGCAGACGATGTGTGCTCCCTGCGACACGTTGATATTCATATCCATGTCGAGGCCCGAAGGCGTGGGACGGCTGACGGCTGCCGTCTGGGTGGTGTCGCTGAAGTCGGTGAACTTCACCAGCTCGTCGAGCCGGTTGTCGGTAGAGAGTGGCGAGTCGAGCAGCATGTAGGTCATGTCGGTGGAGCCGAGCACGTCGAGGCGCCCGCGCATCCTGAGGGCGTCGAGCGGACCGTTCATGCGGGCGAAGAAGTTGACGAATGCCTTGCCGAAGGCAATCGACTTGGGCGTCTGCTTGGCATTGATGATTTGGTAGTTCTGTGCCCTCATGCGCATGTCCATCGTGACGCGGTCGAGGTCGGAGAAGTCGATGTCGCCCTGCATGTTGAGCGGCTCTTCGTTGTAGGCGTAGAGACCGAAGTTCTCAAGCAGCAGGTGTGAGCCGACAATGCGCACGGGGTCATTGTCGAAGCGCATACGCACACCGTAGGGCAGACTTACCAAGTAGGCAGAATCCAGATAAACCTCGCCGTCGACAATGGGCTTGTCGGTGGTGCCCTTAATGGTCAGCTCGCCTTCGCCGTAGCCCTCGAGACCAATGAGCTGGTCGGGCACGAAGCCGTTGGCAATCGACAGCGGGAAGCGCGTCATGGTAAACACGGCGTCTATCTGGCTCGAGGCGTTTTTGGAGGCAGGTGTCTTCAGACTGCCGCTGAGCAGTCCGAACTCCTCGTCGTCGAGCATTAGGCGGGCCTCAATGGCATGGGTGTCATCCTCCTTCATCAGATAGACCAACTCGGTCGAGAGGTTGCCGATGGGTGCCCCTTCGTAGGTCATCTTGTTGACTGCCATGTCGGAGGCAACGCTGATGTGCCCGTCCTGGTCCTGCAGGATGTGGTAGTCGCCGTTCAGATGTCCGGTAATGTGTGGCAGATAGGGAATGACGGATGTCAGCTCGCCGAGGTCGAGGCGGTTGATGCTGACCGTCAGGTCCTGAAGCATGGTGGAGTCCTGGTCCTCGGTGTATAGCTTCAGACCGGTCTTGTCGTCAGCAATCAGGTCAACCTTGGCCTGTATCTTACGGTTGTTTCCCAGGAAGATGTAGTTGTCGCTGTTCAGGTTAAACTCCTTATAGCCCAGCGTCGGACGTTCGGGCATCAGCCTGAAGCGTATGCCGCCATCTTCCATCTCAGCCGTAGCGCCAACACGTACGCCCATGCGGTTATCCTTGTCGTAGAAGCGCAGGCCGGCCAGTGCGCCATGCTCGTGGACATGACCGTCGACAAGGGCGTTGAACACAAACTGCGGGTTCTTGCGGTTGTTGCGTATCTGTCCCTGGTAGGTCAGTCGGTCGCCGCGCTGTGTCAGGCTCAGCCTGATGGTGTCGATGCGGGTTGAGTCGTAGTTGAGCGAGTAAAGATGTGCCTGTCCGTTGATGCCCGTCTCGGGCGAGGTGCTAATATCGGCAAACAGTTCCTTGAAGTCAACTTCCTTGGTACGCAGGATATCGGCAATGGGGTTGCCGCGTCCTGACTCCACGTGCAACTTCATGGTAGGCAGCAGGCGCTTGATAGCCTGCTGGTCGATGACCTTATTCTTATATTGCGCAGTCATGGAGTCGAGCAGCGTCGTGCCTTTCTTCAGCAGCGGCTCGTAGCCGCCCCTGGCATCGAGCTTCACGATGAAGTCGCCGCTCTGGATGCGAGCCAGCGTTGTGTCGCGGTTGGTGCGCAGCAGCAGGCCGAGGTCTTCGGGGTGATAGGTAGCCTTGTCGTCGGTAATATAAAGGTGGCTGAGGCGGCCTTTCAGCTCGTGGTTCTGCTTCATGTCGGAGTGTAAGGTGACGCTGCCGCCCATGCCGATGGTCAGCGGCTCGTCCGACAGACGCAGTGCGTAGAGGTCGGCACAGTCGATGTGGGGCGTGATGGTGGCCTCTATCTGCTTGGTGCTCAGGAGGGCGTCGATGCCTACACGGCCGTCGAAGAGCTCGTTATGGCCGGTGATGGTTCCGATGGCGCGGCCGTTCTGCAGAGTGGCGTCGGTGGCGATGTCCTGAAGGTTCCAGTGGCCGTACTGCAGCTGGTGGATGTTGGCCTTGATGTCGGCGTGGCTGCGGTTCGACAGCAGGTCGGTTCCCCTACCCTTCGCCTTGATAGTGGCCGACAGCAGGCCTAAGGAGTCCTTGGGCATGAAGTGGCGCAGGTTCAGGTTCTTGACTGTAGCGTCGATGTTGTAGGTTATAGGTGCAGAGGGCGGGGCGCTGACCGTGCCTTTGGCCTTGATGGTTCCGCTGCCCTCTGTCAGCGTGGCGTCCACGTCATATTGGCCGCCATTGGCCTTGAGGTTTCCGCTCAGCGTCATGCCCTTCGGAATACGTATGCCGGCAGACTTCGGCAACAGTTCAGAGACAAAGCCCAGGTCCTGGCTCTCAGCCTTGAGGTTCAGCTGTCCGGTCAGCTTGTCGAGGTCGGTGATGTTGTGGGCCACGCCGTCGGCCTTGAGGTGCATGGCCGATGGCAGGTTGATGTCGAGCCCCGTAAACTCCATGCGCTGCAGGTTGCCGTTCAGCGAGCCTTTGATGCTCAGCGGGTGGTTGGGGTACTGGCGCATGAACTGCTGAGGCAGTCCGCCTGCAAAGCGTAAGAGGTCCTGCTTGCCAATCTGGGCGTTGAGGCGGGCGCGCAGCTTGCCGGGGTTCTTTTCGTCGGCCACGTTGAAGTCGGTGCTCACCTCGGCCTCGATGTCGCTGTCAGCCGTTCGCAGCTTCAGGTGGGGCAGCTCGACGTGGGTAAAGGCTGTGTCCAAGCGCACGCCGCCGGTCAGTTCGCGTATCTCCAATCCCGACTTCTCCTTCAGCGCCGTCTCGCGGACGTAGAAGGAGGTGCCCTCAGGACCGTAGTAGATGGAGTCCACGCCAAGCCGTATGTCTTTCAGGTCAATGTGGCTGTAGTCCAGCCCCTCGACGGGCGGCTGACTGTTGTCGTCGTAGCTGAGCTGGCCGTCGTGCCAGTCGAGGCTTCCCACTTTATAGGTGCCGCTGCTGAGGTCGATGTCGGCCTCGCGGGCTACGGCGTTGCCCATATAGGCTGCAATGTTCAAGGTGTCACCAGGCATGTGGACCTTCACGTTGGTGCGGGCTATGCTCAGGCTGTCGGCATTGATGCGCCACAGTGTTTCGGTGGTGGTCGTGTCGACGGCTGCCGTGTCGTTCAGGGCGATGTCGAGACTTGAGTCGGTGAGGCGTGCGCCGTTCACCTCAGCCGTGCCCTGGTCGAGGTCGATGCCGTCGGAGCGCAGCCACAGTTCGCCGATATGTCCTTTGACGCGCAGGTCGCTGATGAAGCCGTTGGTGTTGAGCTTGGCGTCGCTGACCGACAGCTCGTTGATGACCACGCGCTTCTTGAATAGCGGCCGCAGCTGCACGTCGACCGACAGATGGCCAACGTCGGCCAGCGTGTCGCCCTCGTGGATGGCGCGGAAATCGTCGATGCCTAAGTCCAAGGGCCATTCCAGCCTGACGGTGCCCACGGTGATGTCCATGCCCGTCTTCTCCGACGCGATAGCCGCCACCTTGTCGGCCGCCCAGTTCTGAACGGGTGGCACGTAGAGCAGTCCTGCAAGGATTAGGAACAACAGCACCGGTGTCAGCAGGAGGACAGCGGCCCACTTTACGACCTTTTTCATGTCTGGGCGGGCTGGTAGTCTTTAGGTGAGCAGCCCTTGTATAGCTTAAAGTTGCGATAGAACGACGACTGCGACGAGAAGCCTGACTGGCTGGCCACCTCAGCGGCCGGCAGCTGGGGCTGTTGCTCCATGAGCTGGCAGGCATGGTCTATGCGCTGGTGGTTGATGAAGTCGGCAAAGGTGGTGCCTATCTGCTCTTTCAGCACCCGCGAGACGTAGGTGCGGTTCGTGTGCAGCAGATTTGCCACGTCGGTAATCTTCAGGTCGGGTTGCAGGTAAAGTTTATTGCGGCTGACGGCGTCGGTCAGCTTCTGTTGCAAGTCAGCCATCTTGTCCTGCTGGATGCTTTCCTCCTCGGCATCCGTATCCTGCGTATCCTCAGTTATCTGCATATCGCATAGCAGGTCGCTGACGGTGAACTTCTGGTGGTAGCCGGCATAGCCTAACATGAACTGCAGCACAGAGAACACCAGCGACGGAACAATCAGCAGCCAGAGCGAGTCGGCAAAGCGGTAGCGCCCCAGCAAGTTGGCGCCGAACGACATGAAAGAAGTTACCACAAACAGCAGTAAAATGGTCGTCATCAGGTGCAGCCGTTTGTCATCGGTGTCAGCATAGCTGGCCTCTACGCTCTCATTGTATTGTCGGATTTTGCGCAGCCCCAGAACCAGAATGGGGGGAATCTGGAGAGCGAATAAAATCTTGCCAACATAATGCACAACGCCCTGCCACCACATCAGTCCCTCAAGCCCAGCCATCTGATTACGGTAAAGGTAGGTCTCGATGAAGTCCGACGTCTCAACAGGCGACATCAGGACGTAGAGCATCCCCACCGTCACGCCTACCAGCAGGGCTGGAGCCAGCAGCAGCCACTGCCACCGGTGATTCCATGCCGGCTCGGTGATTTCCTTGATGTACATGAAGTAAAGAGGAAATACGGCCAAGTTGGACATGACGTAGATAGTATCGGTAAAGGGCATCAGCGCCGTTTGGTGGTTGAAGAAGATATAATGCCCGGCATAAAGCAGCGCTGCCATCACCATATACGTCAGAAGCCGCTTCTTGGCTGTCTGCCTGTTACGGGCGACATCAATCAGAAGCAGCACCGACCAGAATGTACAGACGTACATTGGCATCGACGTTATGAGGTTCTCTAACATAAACTGCTTGCAAAGATACGCTTTTTTCCGGTTAGCTGCAAAGAATTGGAAGAAAAAATGCCAAGTCCCCTTAAATTGACGTGTTTTTTCAACTGCCCTGTTTCCGCCTCGGAGTTTGCTCCGGGTAAACCATGACTTTGCTCCGAGTAAAAGCCAGGCTTACTCCGAGCAAACTCTCGGCCTTTCGGCAGCCTTGCCCATTACACCTCATAATCTTCTGGCAATTAGCTTGTTGTGAATTTGGGAATAGCTGATTGTGAATTTAGGAATGTTAAAGTTTGTGTAAATTGTGAATTTGGGAGTATCTTTTGTGATGATGGGATAGCCGTCTCGGATAATATGTCTAATTTTACGGCATAAAACCTAAAAACAACTAATGATTATGAGAAAAAAGCTACAATTACTATTCACTCTGCTGCTGGCTTTGCCGATGGGAATGCTGGCACAGGGAACAACGTGGACTGAAGCCACGCAGCTGCCATTGGGGCAGGAGAAGAGCGGACAGCTCTCGACTGACAGGAAGACGGAGTTCTGGAAGTTTACCGTCACCGCCGACGGTGCTGCCAAGATTGTCATCACACCGGGAAGCGGCCTGCGTGTCCAAGACTTGCGGTTGTACTACTACCAGAGCGACGGGTCGAACTACTGGGAGCGCACGTCGAACAACTTCTGGATAAACCCCAGCTGGTATGAGGGCGAACTGAAGGTCCCCGACATGGCTCCCGGCACCTATCTTCTCAAGGTGACGCATGGTGAGGGCGCGGCGCAGTACACCATCAAGGTGGAGTTTACGCCCAGCACCTACGCGAATAATAATGAGGTTGACGGCTGGGACCCACGGTCCGACAAGAAACCCTGCACGCTGCCTTTGAACCATACCGTGCAAGGGCATCTCGGCTATGGCTATGCCAAGGGCAGCGAAGATGATGAGGACTGGTACACGTTCACCGTTGCCGACGACGGTGTGGCCAACATCAAGATCATCCCCGAGAGCACGCTCCGCATAGAGGACCTGCGCCTCTACTTCTTTCAGAGCGACGGCACGAACTACTGGGAGCGCACCGACCATAACTACTGGATCAACCCCAGCTGGTATGAGGGCAACCTGAACATACCCAACCTGGCTCCCGGCACCTACCTCGTCAAGGTGAAGCGTGGCCAGGGCTATGGCGGCTACGAGCTGACCTACACCTTCACGGCCAATACCTACGCCAACGACCACGAGCCCGACGGCTGGAACCCACTGTCAGACGAGAAGCCCGGCACACTCCCCCTGAACAAGACGATGCAGGGACACCTGGGCTACGGCTACCAGAAGAGCAGCGAAGACGACGACGACTTCTGGACGTTCGAGGTGAAGCGCGACGGTGCCGTCAACATCAACATCAAGCCTGGCGAGAACCTGCGTATTGAAGACCTGCGCCTCTACTACTATCAGAGTGACGGTAAGAACTACTGGGAGCGCAAAGACCACAACTTCTGGATCAACCCCAGCTGGTATGAGGGCAACCTGAACATACCCAACATGGCTCCTGGCACCTACCTCATCAAGGTGAAGCGCGGCCAGGGCTATGGCGGCTACGAGCTGACCTACACCCTTGAGCCTCAGGCATACAAGAACGACGCCGAGCCTAACAACGACTGGAAAGAAGGTCGCGACAACAACTATCTGGCCCGCGGACAGGAGAAGCAGGGACACCTGGGCTACGGCTATCAGAAGAGCAGCGAGGACGATGTCGACTTCTACCGCATCAGCGTACCCTGCGACGGTAAGGTGATCCTCACTTACACGCCAACCGATGTCAACAGCAAACTGCGCGTCGACGACATCCGCTTCTACTATATCCAGAGCGACGGTTCCAACTACTGGGAGCGCACGTCGAACACCTTCTGGATTAACCCCAGCTGGTATCTGGGCACGCTGACCGTCCCCGACGTTGCTCCCGGCGACTACTTGGTGAAGGTGAAACGCGGCGAGGGCTACGGTGCCTACTCGCTGAAGTATGACTTCGAACAGGACCCGCTGCCCGACGACGGCCAGGCAGAGAACGACTGGAAGAAGCCTACGAAACTGGCAAAGGGCAAGACCCTGTCAGGCCACCTCGGCTACGGCTACGCCAACGGTAATGAGGACAGCGAGGACTGGTACGAGGTGACGATGACCAGCACCGGCACGCTGACCATCAACATCCAGCCCGGCGACAACCTGCGCATCGACGACGTGCGTCTGTACTACTATCAGGACGACCGCTCTAACTACTGGGAGCGCACGAAAGGCAATTTCCACATCAATCCCAGCTGGTACTTAGGCTCACTGGTCACAGAGAACGTGGAGGCTGGTGACTACCTGATTAAAGTACACCGCGGTGAGGGACGTGGCAACTACCGCATATCGTTCAACGCCGACCTGACCGACGTGGAGCCTGCCAAACCACTGGAGGATGAACCGTACGACCCGCAGCCCGGCTACGATGACGACACCCCGACGCCCGACCCCGACGACCCGGGCAGCGACGTCATCGACGAATTCACGCTGTGGTACACGCTCGACACGGGCGGCACCGTGGGCTATAAGCTCTCTGAGAAGCCTCAGGTACGCCTGCTCGGCGCCGAGACCACCGTTACGTCGAGCCGCGGCGTGATGACCTTCGAGACTATGAAAATCTGGAAGTTCACGCTCAATGCCGGTGGTGCCACGGCCATCGAAGAGGCAGTTGCCCCCGTTCAGTCCGAGGCTGAGGGCAGCGTCAGCCGCGGCGACGACGCCCTCGTATTTAGCGGCTGCCGTCCCGGCGAGCCTGTCGGCATCTACACCACCGGCGGCCGTCTCGTCAGCCAGCACCGCATCGGCAGCGACGGCAGCCTCGAACTCTCACTCGGCACGCTCCGTCCGGGCCTGTACATTGTGAAAGCAGGAAGTGTCAACATTAAATTCTTGAAGAAATGAAACCAACCAATATCATCATATCAGCAATGACAGCCCTGCTCCTGATGACAGGGCTGACAGCCGCCCAGGCTCAGGGCATACGCGTACATTATAAGAATGGCAACACGGTCGACATACCCGCCGCCCTCTTCGACCACATGTCGCCGGGCTACCAGAAGAATACCGATCCTGACATCCCCGACAATCCCGACACCGGCGATGATTTCAGGGTTGATCCACTCGACCTCAGTTCACCGTTCGTCAGCATTCTGAAGGATGCGGGTATGCCCATCTACACAGGCTCCAGTGCGCCTACACTCAACGGCACATTCAGCCTGAAGCCCCCAAAGCTCGTGAAGTTCTGGAGCACAGACCCGGAGGATGCCGACCTGGATGACATCGTCGAAAATGCAGAGTTGGTCGTCAAGTTCGCCGGACAGTCGGGCAGCAGCGTCTATGTCGATATGTACGCCATTGACGAGGATGGTACCGACTACGCCATCGGCTCGTCGATGTATCAGGGTACTCAGGGTATAAAAGCTCATATTACCGGTTCGGGGAGCAATTTTACCGTCGGCTTCGTTGTGACTACCGAGATACCCTCATGGGGCATCTTCATCCGCCTTGCCTACATCATGTCGGGCGAGGTTAGCGGAGGAACGCTGAAAAACCTCTACATTGCCGAGGCATCGCTCGACGAGAACAACAATATCGAGGAATATGCCATCGGCAAGGACGGTGACGGCACCAGTCCCGCCACTACGTGGAATCCCAGAATCTATACCGACGACAGCCGAAGCTTGACGGCAACAAAGTTGGCCCGCCGCCTGATGGCCAAGAGGGCTGCCAGCGAGGAATACTGGTACACCATCTACAAGACCGACGGCACTGAGTTGAAGGTGCTGCAGGACGAGCTTGACTACGTCGAGACCTACGAGGCTGAGTTCGACGAGCGTATCACGCAGCAAATTCCCCAGGAGTATCTCTCGAAGATGGCCACCCACATGCCCATCTACGATGGCAGCACGCCACCGGCCGTTGACGGCACGTTTGCGGTGCATCCCGTAGAGGTGGTCTTTGCGTCGGACAATTATCATTCGAATAACATAGCCGACCTTTACCTGCATTTCTTTGACCAGAATTCCGTGAAGAATACCATCCTGTACGAGGACAAGACCTTAGACGGCGGTGGCGAGAAGACAGAAATGATTATTATGGGGCAGGGAGACAACTTCACGGTCTTTGCCGTTGTTCCCGGCGCCGAGCCCGAAAATAATATCACATACAAGATGGCGACTATCATTTCGGGCACCATGACGGCCAACGGTATCAAGAACTGCTATTATGCGATACTGATGGTAGACAAGGTGGATCCTAATGAAAAAATAATGAGAGTCGGCACGTACCGTATCTTCAAGGACGGCGATGGTCTGGCCTCACCGTCGTCATGGTCGGCGCGCGGCACCGAGCGTGAGTCCATTACTGACGGTTCCGCCTCAGTCATCACAGCGAAATAACAGTCACTCAACCTTATGAGACAGGCGGATTGCCAGGCAGTTCGCCTGTCATAGTCTAAACAAAACAGCAATATGATGAACAGAATAGCATTATCCATCGTCAGCCTCCTGGCATGGCCGCTGCTCAGCACGGCCGCCGTGAAGCCCGTCAACGTGGCTCACAAGAAAACCGTGAAGCGCATTGAGCGCACCACTCGCCGAACCACGCGTGCCGACGCCACCCGACAGGGCGTCAAGGCGACGCTTAGGTACGAACAGACAGCCGATATGCCGACGCCGCGTATGGCTCACCAGGTGTTGCCCTCAGGCGACGGCTTCGTCGTGGTTGGCGGGCGCACCACCGGCTTCCAGCTGACCAAGACCGCCGAGCTGTGGCAGAACGGCACGTGGACGAGCCTCAACATCGACAACGCCCACGACGGCGCCTTCTCCGTTCGTCTCGGCGACGGGCGCTACATGGTCGGCGGCGGCTTTTCCAAGGCAGGCGGCTCGGGCCAGAGCCGTGCCACCGATATCTACAACCCGCAGACCCGCACTTTCGCCCCGGGTCCGCAGCTGACCGTGGCCCGTGCCCAGAGTATGGCCATTAACGTCAACGGTAACGTCTACGTCAGCGGCAACTGGTATGCTGACGACCCGACGATGGACCTCTATGACGGTACGTCGTTCAAGGCGGTGGGTGAGACCGACGGTCGCTCTAACCCCTATATAATGGCCGACCGTGAGGGCTGTGTTTATGTGCTGTCAGCTTACGACACCTATGGCGGGAGCTATGGTTTCTACACCGATGAGGACGGCGACCAGCTGCTGCTGGCCGACAGATATTCCCCATCTACGGGTGAAACAAGGTACTTCGGACTGCCATTCTCGCCGGAGTCGTTTCCTATGGGGCTGCCCGACGACACGCGCCCTTCCGACTACCACATCACCTACGACGGCAATAACTGCTACCTGATGCTGATCAAGACGACCGATGGCTACAAGCTCTATATGCTCGACCTTGATGACTCCCAGCTCTATGTGTTCAGCTCGTTCGACATCCCTGCTGCCGACGATGCTGGGAAAGCCATCACGTGGCGCGGCGGCGTGTTGGTCAACGAGTCGCGGAAGGAGGCCTACCTGATAGGAGCCAGCGGCACGATAGGCAATCAGACGCTCCACGTCATCAGCCTGAACTACGTCAGCGATGACTGGACCATCGCCTCGGCCACGGGCTTCAAGCACAACGTGCTGACAGCGTCGTGGGCTGTGCTTGCCGACGGTCGCCTGGCTTGCACGGGTGGTGGCATCAAGGACAATACCGACGCCCAGCGGACGGCATACCTCATCACCCCGACGGTAGCCGGACAGGGCTATGAAGACACACCCGTCAATCCCTCGGCAGGCGGTCCTACTCTCATCGTTTGGCTGAAGTCGGGCGAGAAAGTCAGCTACGAACTGGCTGATGCTCCTGTGACCTCATTCTCGGATGGCAAGCTCATTATTAGTACAAACAAGGCTACCATTTCATACGAACGGAAAAACGTACTCCGCTACACCTTCGAGAACGTGGTGACCAAGGGTATTGAGCTGATGCCCGGCGAGCGTCGTGTCGAGATAAACCGCGAGGGCGATGAAATTACCTTCCGCGGACTACCCGTAGGAAGCTATGCCAGAGTCTACTCGGTCAACGGTATGCTTATTGAACAGCGCAGGGTGTCTGATACTCAGCCCCAGACCATTTCTCTCCAGAACCGCCCCAACGGCGTGTATATTGTGAAGGCTGGAACAGAAACCATTAAACTGATGAAGCGATGAAGACAGACTTTAGAATACAGAACTGGCTGCGCTGTGCAGCCATCATGTTCCTTGCTGTGGCTGGCAGTCTGACTGCTTCGGCACAGGAGATAGAGGGTGGCGAGGCATTCTATATCTACCAAAACGACGGACATTTCGATGGGTTCTTCTACGACCAGGTAAAACAAATCAGGTACTCGCGTTTCGATACGTTGGGTATTGAGCGTAGTGAGTACGTCTCTCAGGAGATTGTCACAGAAGACAGCGTCTATCGCATCATGCTGACGGCCATCGACTCAGTGTCGTTTGTACAGCCTGAGATACGCTTTGCCAAAGGTGTGCGCTTCATGCGCGACGAGGGTATGATGGACTACTATGTGACGTGTACAGACATGGACTTGGTTTTCGACATCTCTATGCCTAAGACGCTGCGACCGAACGTAGGCGATGTGTTGTCATGTACAGAATTGGAGGGCCATGAGGGGGCCTTTGTTGGAAAGGTGGCCAGTGTGAAGGAAAAGGACGGTTCGCTGGTTGTGGAGTGTGGCTATGTCGATGAACTGAGCGATGTGTTCGACCAATTCATTACCGTTGAACAGGTACAGCAGGTAGAAACACCGGAGGGTAGCAGGATGCGCCGTCGGATTGCCGGCCTGAACGCCCCGAAGCGTATTGATGGTAATTTTAACGTGAACTTGTTCCAAGCCTCTACTGACATGGAGGCAAACCTTTACCTGGCCGAGAAGTGTAAGGTTGGCTTTGGCATGCACTTTGGAATGGCGATGGCTGTGAAGGCAGTCTATAACTGTACATGGGAGGAATTCTATATCAAGACCGAGTTGCTCAGCCAGTTCGATGTAGGAGCAAAATTCAGCTTTGACGGACAGATAGACCGTACCTTCGAACCTGACAATATTCCTGGTCTTGGTGCTCTGATAGCCCGTTTCTCAAGGGTGCCCTTCCCTGCCAACTTCCCGATGATGTATATCGAGGTTGTTCCTAAACCGGTCGTTCGTGTGGAGGGACACTTCAACTTGGCATACGGCTTCAGCCGCCAGACCAAGATGCTAGCCATGTCGATGGAGATTATGGACCACTCGCCGTATCTGACGTTCCGTGCCAACCTCAGCAATGCGGGACTGTTGATGCCTGTAGAGACGAGCACAGAGCGTAATGTGTCTCTTACTGCTGAACTTAACGGAATGGTGCATCCATGCCTGAAGTTCCCTATAAACATCGGCAATGAGTCATGGATGCAGTATCTTGCCGAGTTCAAATGCGGCAACGACCTCTTTGTCGGACCGAAACTCACTGGTAGTATCAGCTATGACTTGCTGAAAGACAATGACAACATCTATGATACGTTCAAGGATGCCAAACTCAACTTAACCCTGGTTCAGTTTGACGATGAGTATGGAGCTACGTTCAAGGCCTTTAAGAAGAAGTGGGAACTGAAGGAGACGAAGTCCTTTGGATACGGCAGTATGGACTTTACCCTTTTCCCGAGCATTTCTGACATGAAGGTCGAACTGTCTGGCGATAATGAGGATGTTGTGAAGTGTCAATACAAAACCGAGGGCGATGTGTTCTACCCCCAGAAGTTAGGCGTCGGCCTTTATACCAAGGCGAATGAGGATGATATCGAGTATACCAAACTCTATAGGTCTAAACTACGCGATGAATTGTATTTCATGAACACCTTCAACAATGTCGATGTCGATATCACCAATATAGATGCGGGAGAATACAGGGTTCGACCGTTAATTGTACATGCGCTATTGGGATATATCCCTGTTTACTCCCAGGAGCAGGTGGTCATTATCGAGCCAAAAGAACTGACGCTCAAGCCAGAGGAAATTACTGCCGAAGAGGAGGGTGGTGAGTTTGTCGTCACTCTTGTCTCGAAGCAAGACATGCCCATCACCGCCAATCCCAACGACGACTGGATTACCACTGAAATAGTCGGGCCTTCTGGTGGCGAGAAGTATCGTGTAATGAAAGTCAAGGTTGCGGAGAACAATACCGATGCTTATCGTACGGGAACCGTCACCGTGCGCCAGCGGTACACGCAGACAGAATTTGTAGAGAAGACACTCACTGTCAAGCAGTATGGTGGCCTGCAGTTGTCTCCCTCATTGCTGGTTTTCCCCAAGGAGGGTAGCACCAAGACCGTCAACATCCTGACATCGATGGACCCCATCACCATCGACCTGAACGACGGCAAGGACTGGCTCACCTACGACCTCGAAAAGCGCACGCTGACCATCACCGCCAGTGAGAACACCGGCGCACAGCGCACAGCCACTGTCATCGTATCAGCGTGGAGCAGCAAGCACAATGGCTTTAATGCCACCAAACTGACCGTCCGGCAGGATGGAGCCATCAATGCCTCTGTGCAGCCCTCGGCACTTACCTTCCAGCCCAATGGCGGCACACAGCAGGTGAGCGTCACGCTGGGTGCCGGCGTCACGCTGACCGGTGCTACTGTGAGCGAAGATGCCAAGGACTGGCTCATTGCCGAGAAGGGCACCAGCCATGTCAACATCACGGCGATGCCAAACACCGTGGCTCAGCAGCGTCAGGGAACCGTTTACTGCGAAGTCACCAAGGACGATACCGGCGAAATGGTGGAGATGCCAGTCAGCGTGACTCAGGAGATGAGCACGGCATCTATCAGTCCCGCCTCTCTCTTGTTCGCGGCCAGCGGCGGCGTGCAACAGGCCAGAATTGACAAGGGCAACTTCGCCTACTGCGACGTTCTCAGCATCAGTGACGAAGGTAAGGGATGGGTGAGTGCTACGGCCGATACTGACGGCACGGTAAACGTCACCGTCGAAGCCAACGGCCTGTCCGTGCAGCGTGAATGTACCATCAACTGCTGGGTTAGCAGCGTCAAGAGTCCTTCCTATGAGGAAATGATGATACTGCCCCTCAAGGTAATACAGGAACCGCGCAGTGCGCTGGAGCCTGTCACGCCCGATGGTGACAAGAGTCCGTTCAGCTATATTACATTCAGTGCCGAACGCTACGTTGAGTACATCTCTGCCATTGAAGGAAAAGCCGACACCATAGTCCGTATCATGCCGTCCTTCGTATTCAAACCCGACAATGCCCAGTTCACCGTCAAATACGGTAAGGACGTCAACCACTATGAATGCGTTGGCTATCAGGAGTGGTCTTCGAACGATACGAAAACAAGAGCCACCCTGTCGTTTGACGTGGAAAAGAAGACCGACAAGGTGAAAAACGTGCGGTATGTCCAGGATAGCGAGAGCCACCTGTCAATAACTATTTGGGGAGCCACCGGCAATTTGACCAGCAACGTGTCAATGGCGCTGACCGTCAATGAGTTCCCGTTAGAGGTTAACGGTCGGTCTTACAAGCATGGTAAGTACACCATTGCCGACGGCCTCCTCTTCAGCAGTTTCAACGCCGTGCAAGATGCGAGAACAACTTACACCCTCAGCGAACTTGGAAAGGAAATCTATGGCGAAGAGGGTATTGATCCTGTCAGCGACCATATCACATACCTGCCATACAACGATCCTAGGGACTATGTGGAGATATACATATCCTACAAGGAGGGCCAGGGCGAGCCCATCGACCTGGATTGGCCCGAAAGTGAGGTTATGGCAAGCCTGAAGAAGGACGGTATGCCCGTCTACGAGGGAAACAATCCGCCGGAAGTCAGCGGAACCTACCAACTGTCGCCCTTCAAGCTCGTGGCCGACCCCACAGGTAATGCCGGTGCAGAGATGGTGGAGAGTGGTCTCGACGGCGTAGTCCTGAAGTTCAGTGGACAAGCTGACGGAGAAATCAATGTCAGCATGTACTTCACGGCAAATGGCGTGGCCAGTGAGGCTGATAATGATATGAAGGCACTTATCACCGGCAACGGCAACCAGTTCAGCATCTGCGTGCCTGACGGCTATGGTGGCGCCAATATCATCTCAGGCGTGATAGAAAACGGTGCCATCAGCGACCTTCACTTAGCCTCCTGCGATATGAAAAAAGCAGGCCAGCACGTAGTTCTGACGGACGACGACGGCTACAGTTCAACAACCACCTGGTCACCAGGGAATGACGAGTAACAGAAATCTTCAGATATTAAAAAAGAATATGAACAAAGCAATTAGACTACTGATGGCCGTTCTGTTGGCATTGCCGCTACAGAGTATGGCCGCCGTGAAGCCCGTCAACGCGGCTCATAAGAAAACTGTGAAGCGCATTGAGCGCACCACCCGCCGCACTACCCGTGCCGACGCCACCCGACAGGGCGTCATGGCAACACTAAAGTATGAGAAGCTGCCCGACATGGCAAAGGGCCGCATCGACCACTTGATGTTCCCGACCGATAACGGCGGCTTCGTCGTCGTGGGCGGCACCACCACCGACAGGAATCTGGTGACCGTTGCCGAACTCTGGCAGAACGGCAGCTGGAAGACGCTGCCGCTCAGCGCTCCCCATGCCGACGGCTTCGCAGCCAAGCTCAGCGACGGACGCTTCATGGTGGGCGGCAGCAAGACCGGCCAGCAGGTACTCAGCGAGGCCAAGAGGACCGATATCTTCAACCCCGCCACGCAGTCGTTCACCGCAGGCCCCGACATGACCATCGGCCGCGCCGGCTGCAAGGCCATCGTCGCCGGCGGCAAGGTCTTCGTCAGCGGTAATAGTGGCGGTGGCCGCGACAACGCGATGGACTGCTACGACGGCTCGTCGTTCAAGGGCGTTGGCGACATGGACGGCCGCTACCATCCCTACCTGTTCCACCTGCCCGACGGCCACATCATCTCGATGTCGTACTTCGACAACAACGAGGAGCCGATAGAGCTCTACACCTTCAACGACGGCTCGAAGGTGCTCCTCGCCGACTTCTACGACATGTCCACCGGCGAGGTGCAATATACGGCCACGCCCTACGACGACACGCTCATCCCCGCGCCCCTTCCCGCCGACATCAGCAGTTCCGACTACCACTTCACGCAGGGCGGCATGAACTTCTACATGATTCTCGCTGGCATGATAGACGAGACGCTCGAGGACGGCTACCGCTACGTACTGCTGTTCTACTGTGCCGAGGAGGACGAGACCTACATGTTCAGCAGCCTGCAGATACCCATGCGTCATCCTGAAACCGGCGCCAGCATCGACTACCGCGGCGGCGTCATCGTCAACCAGGCCCGCCAGGAGGCTTACATCATCGGCCACAGCGGCTATTACGAGGATGAGACGCTCCACATACTCAGCTTCAACTACGTCACCGAGGAGTGGACGCTCGCCTCGGCTCCGGGCTTCAACCACGACCTGACCGAGACGGCCGCCTGGACGCTGCTCAGCGACGGGCGCCTGGCCTGTACGGGCGGCGTTGTCCCGTTGGGCAGTCCCTCAGCCGACGCCTATATCTTCACCCCGCCGGTGGCTGGCATGGGCGACACCGAGCCCGACCCCGGCACGATGGTCGACCGCAACTTCCTTGTCATCGAGACCAAGGACCACGTGCAGACCACCTATATGCTCGCCGAGAAGCCCGAGGTGCGCTTCGAGGGCACCAACCTCCGCGTCGTCTCGGCCAAGGCCGACGTCACCTATCAGCTGACCGACATCCTGCGCTTTACCTACGAGAAGCGCAGCGTGACGGGCGTCAGCGAGCTGCAGGCTGCCCCTGCCACCGTCGACTATGAGGACGGCGAGCTCGTCATCAGCGGCATCAAGGCCGGTGCTGCCGTCGGCGTCTACTCGCTCGACGGTAAGCTCGTTCGCCAGCTCACGGCGCAGCATGCCGGCACCTACCGTCTCTCCCTCTCCGCGCTGCCCCGTGGCGTGTATGTCGTGAAGGCCGACAACGTAACCTATAAAATCATGAAGCGATGAGAAACTTTGTTTATAGGCTGTTGGCTTTTGGGTGTTTGGTGTTGGGAGGTGGCATCCTGCCCGCCAGCGCGCAGCAGGCCCAGGACGCACTCTACATCTTCCGAAACGACGGACGCTTCAATGCCTTCTTCTTCGACGACATTGAACGCTTCGAGTATTCGAAGATTGACACGCTGGGCATAGAGCACGAAGACTACGTCGTGCAGGAAGTCTACGCCCTCGACACCATCTTCCGCATTCCCATCTCGGCCATCGACAGCGTGGCCTTCGTCACCCCTGAGACCGTCTACAAGAAAGACGTCATCAAGGCCAACCCGCTCATCAGCGACTATGTCGTGGCTTCCGACTCGGCCAGCTGGATACGCCTGTCGGCCAGTGTCCCGACTAGTATGCTGCCCAAGAAGGGCGACAAGTGGCTCATCGAGGAAAACAAAAGCCCGCTGCTGCCAGGAGGCTTCGGCGGCCGCGTCACGTCGGTCGATAGCAGCGGTGGCGGCTACACTATCACCACCGAACCCCTGCAGCCTGAGGAAGCCTTTGAGCGGGCTATGCTCAAGATGGCCGTTGGCACGCAGAACCAGGCCAATGCCCGTCGTGGCACCAGGTCGCTGTTATGGGGCTCCGAGGAGCCCATCGAACTTGAACCGATGGGGGCTGAAGTTGGTCTGACTGGGTCGAAAGACCTCATCAACGATTTCGATATCTACTCCATGTCTGCCACCCCGTTGGGCTCCATAAAATACTACATCGAGCCCACGCTGCATGCCCGTTCCTTCCTGAGTGTCGACCCGCTGGCAGGCGTACATATCGACGGTTACATCGGCGCCGACGCATATATTGAGTACGGTGGCAAGATATCGGGTACCCTGGCTTCGCGTCTCGACCTGCCCTTCCCCCACAAACTGACATGGTTTAGGAAGTCTATCGGCGAAGGCACACCTATCTACGCTAAGGCGCTGTGGAAGGTCGGCATCTTCGTCGAGGGCTCTGGCAATCTCGAGATGGAGTCCATCTACACCGGTACTTACCACGCGATGGCCGAGGCGGGCTACCACAAGCCTGTGGGTTTCAACATCGGCGAGTGGTCAGGCGATACCGACATGTCCGTCGACCCCAAGACGTATGAGTTGAAAAAGCTTACGGTGGGAGGCGCCTTCACCGGCGGTGTGATGCTCGAGGCTGGACTTGAGTGCTTCAATCCCCTCATCAGTGGTATATCGGGCGTTGGCCTTCGTTTGGAGGCGGGCCGCATTCTCGAGTTCAAGATTCCCGTGACCGACATCTCCGAGGACCTGCCGTTGACCTATTACACCGACCATACCTACGACGTGCTCGACATCGACGACATCGTCAGCTATGGCCCTTTCGTCTTTGGCAATCCCTATATCAGCATGTACGGATGGCAGAGTAACAAGTTCCAGCGCCGGAAGTTCCTCACCATAGAAGCCGGCGTCGTGCCCCAGATTTCCGAAATGAAGATAAAAGGTTCAGGCAGAAATGACTATATGTACGGAGAGACCACTTGCTCCTACGACATGAGCCGCAACCTGCTGCTCCCCGTGAAAGTGGGCTTCACCGTGCTCGACTGGAAGGACGATGTCTACGCCACCTATTGGCGCCCCGACACCTACTGGAACTTCTTCAGCGGCAAGGAGGTGGAGTTTAGTTTCTTCCCCGACCCCCTGGCCGACGTGGAGACCTCCTACACCGTCCACCCGACGGTTCAGATTCCCGGCTCCCCCCCCATTCTCTGCGATGAGTTTGAGATGAAAGTGGAGCCAGCCTACTTCGACATTTACGACTACAAAGAGATAGAATTGCCCGAAGAGGAGGGAACACTGAACTGGAACGAGCTCTGGGTAGGCACCAACATGCCCAAGGTCGAGATGTCCACCGGCGTCGACTGGGCCACAGCCAGCTGGATGCCGATCAACCGGGTCTTCGTGATGCACTATAAGGCATTGCCCCCGGGCGTCGAGGGCCGCGACTTCAAACTCCACATCGTCGGCAAGAACTCCAAGGGCGAAGTCCTTCTCGTGAAGGATGTTCCCGTGCGCCAGGGACGTATTGTCGTCCAATTCTCGCCCGAGGTCATCGAGGCCGAGGCTGCCGGCGGCACCTATACTGCCAAGATTGTCAAGTCGCCGCTGACAGGTCACCAGGTGAAGCCCGGCGACTCCTTCCTCACGCCCACCATTAGCGGCGACGTCATCACCGTCGAGGTCGATCCCAATCCCGACCCCGAGGAGCGCGAGGGCACAGTCATCGTGTCGGGCGTCACCGTTGGCGGCAAGTATGGCGAGGGCACCCTCAAGGTCCATCAGAAAGCTTCCGAGCAGCCGTTCACCCTCAACCCCGAGAGTCTCGAGGTGGCAGGCTACGACGGCAGCTTCCAGGGCGGCGAGCTCAAGCGGCAGATTACCGTCACCTACCCCGTCTCGGCCAAGTCGCTTACCATGAAGAGCAGCGACGAGTCGTGGCTCACGGTCGATGACGGCGGCGGCATCGGCACAGGCACCAACACCTGCACCGTCACCGTCAAGCCCAACACCAACATGAAGAACGGACGCGAGGCCAAGATTACCGCCGAGCTGACCAAGGCCGACGGCACCACCGAGACCAAGACCCTCACCGTCAAGCAGTCGGCCATGAAGCTCGACGTACAGTTAGTGCCCGACGAGGTGACGCTGATGGCCGAGGCCAGCGAGGGTTCCGAGTATAGCGACAAGAAGACCGTTCTGGTCAAGATTACACCGTGGGACGACATCGTCGCCGCCACCATCAAGAGCCAGCAAGTCAAGCCCGCCATCGAGTGGATAAAGGCGTCGATTGAAGGCAACATCATCACCGTCTACGGCGAGGCCAACCCCGTCAACGAAGAGCGCACCAACTACGTCACCTACACGCTGACACCCGTCTCGGGCGACCCGATTGTGCTCACGCTGACCGTGACGCAGTCGACACCTGTCCCGACGGTGGAGTTCTGCGACGACTACGCGCCGAAGCCCATCTTCCTCGCCGCCGAGGCAGGATCGCAGGCAAGCGTCACGTTCAACTGCCCCAATGTAGACCACATTTCGAACATCCACTGTCTGAACGACTCATGGCTCGGAGGTAGTGCCTCGGGAATGGTTGTCTTGCTGACAGCTACCAAGGACAACACGACCGGAGCGGCAAGGACAGGACAGTTTGAACTGACATTCCTGATGAAGGACGGCACAACCGTGAAGCGCATCTACAGCGTCACCCAGGACGTCGACTCGTCGGTGCCCCACGTCATGCCAACGGCCCTCACCTACCCCGCCAAGGGCGGCACGCAGACCGTCCAGGCGTATGTGGGCAGCAAGTTCAACCGCACGGGCTTCGCCATCAGCAGCGACGGCGAGGACTGGGTCAGCGCCGTGAACTACAGCGACTACCACCTCGAAATCACCGTCAAGCCCAACACCACCGGTGCCGAGCGCACGTGTACCGTCACCGTCTACATGGCCAAATTCGAGGGCGACAACCCCGCCCCGGGCACGAAGACCGAGCCCTTCCCTATCACCATCACCCAGGCCGCCGGCGGCATCTCGGTCAATGCCTGCACGCTCTCGGCCACGGCCATGATGCAGGAGCAGACCACCGGTGCCACCAGCACGAACACCTACGGCGAGAGTTTCGCGTCGCCCAACATCAGCGTCACTCTCAAGGGAACGTCGCTGCACGTCGTGGCTACTAATAACTACAAGAAGGATTACGACGTCTACCAGAACGTGCTGGAGTTCGACATCACCAGCGTCGGCGGCAACTTCGCCAACTGCAAGGTCGAGAACCTCGAGTTCCGCCATGTCTATAACGACACCTACGTCGACTGGACCTCGCCGGGCGTCTATGGCAAGGGCGACGACGTGACCCTCCAGCTCACCAACCTCCGCTGGCAGGAGTCGAAGAGCAACTACACGCCGGGGGCCAAGTCAACCTTCGTCTTCAGCGGCACGGTTGCCGACGGCGTGAAGTTCGGCAAGCTCACCCAGACAAAGGTGAACTACTCTGAGGACAAGCCCAAGCAGGTGTTCAACTATGTCGAGAACCAGGGCAACAGCGCCACGCTCACCGTCGAGCTGACCATCGACCCCTCGGCACTTAATTATTAACTAAGGAACGCGCAATTATGAAGAAAACAGCGAAAATAATCATCGGCCTGCTGCTGGCGGCAATCGGACTGCCCGCCAGCGCGCAGCGGGCGCAGGATGCGCTTTACATCTTCCGCAACGACGGCCAGTTCAACGCCTTCTTCTGGGGCGACATCCAGCGCTTCGCCTACTCGAAGGTCGACACCCTCGGCGTCGAGCACGACGACTACGTGGTTCAGGAGGTCTACGCCCTCGACTCGGTGTTCCGCATTCCCGTCTCGGCCATCGACTCCATCGCCTTCGTCACGCCTGAGAATAAGGTGAAGAGCGACGTCGTCATACCCGATAAGTCGATAGCCGACTACATCGTAGCCAGCGACTCGCTGTACTGGATACGCCTGGCTCCCGGAACGCCGCAGGCCCTCATCCCCAAGAAGGGCGACAAGCTGCTCATCGAGCAGAAGAGCCGCTACATCCCACAAGGCTTCGGCGGACTGGTGACGGCTGTCACCACTGCTGCCGACGGCATCACCGTGATGACCGGCCCGCTGCAGATAACCGATGTCTACGACCGGCTTGTTGCCAAGGCTGCTGCCGCCACACCCCGCAATGACGGCGGCCTCGGCTCACGGCGACGGCACGACGGCCGGCGGCTCGGCATTCTCGACGGCTACGACGGCCAGCTGACCCCCGAGGACACGCTCACGTTGCCCACCCTTACCGGAACGTGGAGCCTGAACCACTCGCGCGGATTCCTTCCCGACGGCCTGCCTATCCAGATCAGCGGCGACATCACGGGCTCGATATCAGCCAGCATCGAGCCCAAGCTTGCCCTGCGTGCATTCCTCTTCCTCGACGTGTTATCGTGTGGTTTCAATTACACTCAGGACACCTACTTGATGCTCGACTCCGAGTACAAGACATCGCTCTCAGGCGCCCTCAACGCCCGCATGGAAGTGCCCTTCGGTCCCTCCTTCAAGAAGACCATCGGCGAATATATCGAGGTCGAGGCCGGAATGGGACTCTTCCTCGAGGGCTCCGTTGCAGGTTTCGAGCTGGCCACTACCCGCAAGCAGAGCACGTGGACGTGGAACCGCTTGAACATCGACATCGACGACCTGGTCGAGATGTCACATAACCCTGCAGGCTTTACGCCCCATAACAAATACACCACCAAGCTGGTCAGGGACACCACCGAGTATTCCGTGACCGGCCCCGGTCAGATGTCAGTAGGTTTCGGAGCCTTTGCGAAGGTTGAAGCCACGTTTGCCATACCTTTGGAGAAGACGCCCAAATTCATACAGAAGACCGTGAAGGCCTTCACGGCCAAGACCGACACGCTGGGCTTCGGAGCCGAGGTAGGCGTCGAGGCCGGTGTGCGGCTTGAGGCCAACGTTCCCTTCTGGTCGGTCCTTGGCGACTACAAGCTCATCGACTCGCAGCCCATCTACAAGAAGTTCGACGCCGAGAGCCAAGTCTCACTTGCCGGCTATCTGAAGTTTGCCTCACAGGCCAAGGTCGGCAACTGGTCGGCAGGCATTACCCCCGACGCCACGCTGAAGTCGACGCCCCTGGCCCTTGTGCCTCGCATCACGGGCATCAGCGTCATCCAGGACCCGACGCCGCCGCTGCGCCCCTGGCGCTGGCTTGCCAAGGCCCCGATCAGCCGCGACATGTTCCTTGGCGCGGAAGTAGGATTCGCCGTCTTCGACCAGCAGAAGAACCTTGTGGCCGACTCGCTGAAGTATCACTACTGGTTCCGCGAGAAGGGCAAGCAGCCCACCTACGACTACACCCTGACGAACATCGACCCCCTGCCGGGGCGGCCTGTCACCTACACGGTCTACCCGATGGTTGAGATCTTCGGCGACTTCAACACGCCGAAGCGTCTGCTGGTCGACAGGAGCACCACCGTGACGCTTGACCCAGCCCGCATCGACGTCAGCAAGCGGATGATCACCCTCACGACAGATCTTGAGCTGGGGGGCAGCGAGGAGGTCACCGTCACGCCCAACATGAGCATCGTCACTGAAAAGAGCGAGGCCAAGTGGCTCACGCCCTACTGGTTCCCCGACAGGAACGAGCTGTCAGTCCACTGGGAGGGACTGCCCAAGGGCATGACCGAGCGGCGCGGCGTCATCAGGCTCACCGGCCTCTCGCACAAGGGCGACACCATTGCCACCGACAGCGTCGTCGTCCTACAGCAGACGGCCTACATCGCCGTCCATCCTGACAAGCTGACCTTCGGCAAGCAGGGCGGCACGCAGGTCGTCACCATCGACAGCACCAACGTCGAAAGTATCGCCATCCAAACGAAATTAGCCAGGACGGCAAGAGTCCTGACGGCCCGCAACCCGGCGAGTCCATCGACGTCGAGGCCTTCAGCTTTGAATTCATTGCCGACGGACTGAAACGCACCTCGGTCAACGACCCCGATCCCGACAGGTGGTGGGGCGTCGGAGAGGGTCCGCAGTTCCCCCTCGTCTTTAGAAGGATTTTTGAGACCCCCGAGGAAACCAGCAGTAAGGTCGCCGCCACTATCGGCGATGATGCCATCCACGTCACCGTCGGTGCCACCGACGAGGAATACGAGACCTATCGTGACACCAATTCGCCCATTGAGGAATACGAGACGCTGTCTGGAAAGTGCTCCTACACCCTCGAGTTCGACATCGAGAAATATCTCGACGACGAAGGGAAGCCCGCTGCACGCGTCACCAATGTTACGCTGAGACACGATGCCCGCGAGAACTGGAGCGAGGATAGCTACGAGCTCCATCGCCTAAATGTCAACATCGACCCCAGTGCTATCAAGGCGAAGATTATCCCCGCACAGGTCCTCGATTTCCCCAATGGCTACGTCACCGTCGGCTACAAGGGCATACAGCTCTCCCAAAGCACCTTCGACAGCATTTCACACTTTGACGGTGTGACCACCGACAACGGTCTCCACATCCCCTACCTCAACTACGACTTCACCTACTACTACCCTGAACAAACCGGCTGGGACGAAGATTTCGAACCCATCTTCGAAATCCATCGCTACGATGCCTCCTACAGTCTTGAAAACGAGTCGTCGGACAACAGCCTCTATATAAAAATCGACTTCCCGGAATCAATTCGAGAAGCCATCATGAAGTGGTTTGAGAAGGCACAGTAAGTGGAACGCTTAATGTCGTCTGAAACAATCGCCGCCCTCACAGTTCTTACGCTGGAGAGCGGCGATTCTCAGTTGCCTTAAGGCTCGTCGGGCTCGGCCTGACTGATGCCGTAGGTGGCCAGCGGCGTGCGCTCCTGGTAGGTCTTCGTCTTGCCGTCGATGACCTTCGTCTTCGTCTCAACCAGCTGGTAAGCCTCAAACACACACTGATCCTTGAAGGCCCTTGACGTCAGCTTCTCGTCGGGCGTACCCCCATTCTCAGGACGGAAGCGGATGTGCACACCGGCAATGCGCTCGTTCAGGTTGCCCATGAAGTCGGCAATCGTGGTCGAGGGCGTTCCTTCGATCGAGGGGTAGAACGTGCCCAGGCCGTCGAGCTTCACCGGCTGCCCCTGCGCATTCAGCTCCTTCATACACGACACGATGTTCTGCAACACCAGCACCAGCATCTCGTAGGTAGCCAGCTTGCCGTGCTCAGCCAGGTGGCGGGCAAAGCCCTTCAGCGAGATAGGCTCCTTCGGCTCAGCCTCCGGGTAGAACTGTCCGTAAGTCTTCGAAGCCGTGTTCATGTTCTTACGGGCGTTCACAAGGAAAGTAATTTCATTTCTTGCCATCTTTTGTTAATGTTTTTCTTGGTATTAATTACTCTGCGACGAACTACATCGGGTCGCCGCTCCCGCCTTATCACTCCTCTGAATGATGGTACAAAGTTACAAAAAATTTCTGAAACCGCCAAACATTTCCGCAAATATTTTCAAAGAAAAAGTACACAAAATGGACTTATTTTCTGTATGGCCGCGGGTTCAGACCCCTCCTAACCTCCCCTGACTCAGGGGAGGAATTCTTCGCCGGGATTCCCCTCCTAAGTTAGGAGGGGTTAGGGGTGGTCTGAACAAGCAGAACAAGCAGAACAAGCAGAACAAGCAGAACAAGCAGAACGGAAGCTGGTTCAGACCCCCTCTGGCTCCCCCTGACTCAGGGGGAGAATCCTCGGAGCAAACGCGGGGGTTGGTCGGAGTAAACCTGACGTTTGGTCGGAGTGAAGTGGTTATGCTTTCGTTTGCAGATAGTAGTCGCTGAAGTCCTTGCAGCCGGGAGGCAGCTGATGGCGGACGAGGGCGGGCAGGACTTTCTGCAACTGAAGGAAGAGACGCTCGCCGGGTTCGTCACGGTCGGGGTACATGGCGAAGGAGACCCCTCCCGGCCTCCCCTGTTTAGGGGAGGAGTTGAGCGATGTCAGCAGCTCCACGTCCTTCGGGCTCAGCAGCGTGGCGGAGGGAGCATGGCCCAGCAGTCGGAGCAGCCCTCGGTGATGTAGAGCGCGTCGCCGGGGCGGAGGCGGTTCAAGATTGGCAGATTGTAGATGCCACATTGCGAGCCGGCGGGGAAGCGGAAACGGGGCGTGGCTCCACGGACGAGGTTACGGTTCTGCACGCCCACGAGACGGCCCTCTCTATCAAAGTAAGGTATCTGCAGCCAGGGCGTGCCCTCGCGGTCTTTCCACGACGTCAGCCGGCACCAGCGCACCACTCGCTCGTCGAGCCTGCGCTCATCGAAGAGGAACCGCCGCGCCTCCTCGTTCAGCCAAGGACGCTCGAAGAACCGCTCATAGCGACTGGCATCAAACGGCTTTTGCTCGATGACGGCAGGCTTCCACTCCGTCAGGATGATGCAGTTCTCGTCGGCAAGCCAGAGACAGGCATCGGGGAACGGCTTGTTCAGAAAGCGCATCACCAGGTCGATGGTGCCGCCCGACGCCCCGCACACGAAGCATCGAAAGGTGTTCTTACTCACCTTAAACGAGAGGCTTGGGTGCGTGTCAGCATGAAACGGACACAGGCATTTATGTCGCGAAACATGCAGTCCAAGTCGCTCC
>CADCEQ010000028.1 GCA_902800435.1 uncultured Prevotellaceae bacterium
CCCCTTGCCCCTCCTAACTCAGGAGGGGAATTTTGTAGGCGGTTGATTCCTCCCCTGAGTCAGGGGAGGTTAGGAGGGGTCTGAACGGCCTCGTGGTACGCTTGTTCAGACCACCCCTTGCCCCTCCTGACTCAGGAGGGGAATTTTGTAGGCGGTTGATTCCTCCCCTGAGTCAGGGGAGGTTAGGAGGGGTCTGAACGGCCTCGTTGGTGCGCTTGTTCAGACCTCCCCTTGCCCCTCCTGACTTAGGAGGGGAATCTCCGGCGGACAGTTCCTCCCCTGAGTCAGGGGAGGTTAGGAGGGGTCTGAACAATGGACGATTCGCTTCTTCAGACCACCCCTTGCCCCATTCTTTGCAAGCAAAGCGTCCCTGTGGGCCGAGCGCCCGAGCAAGCTCGCCTACCCGTAGCCTTTCCTAACTCAGGAGGGGAATCCCCTGTAACACAGAAGGGTCGGTTCTTCGCAAGCGAAGCGTCCCTGCGGGCCGAACGCCTTATGTGTACAGCCCGACGAGCGGCCGATGCTGCATCTTGAAAACACCAGGAACATTGAAGGATTGAAGGATTGAAGAATTGAAGGATTGAAGAGTGGGTATCTCGCTTTCAGAATAATCGCTTTTTCAGCCAGAGCATTTGGCTGTAGTTGGTTGTCTCCGTCGTCCAGTGCTCGTTGACGGGCGTAATCAGACTCTCCTTGGGGGCGGTGATGAGGTTCCAGACGATGTAGCTCGTCGTGGGCGGACAGACGTTGTCGTTGTAGCCCCAGGTCAGGAAGACGGGACAAGTGATGCGGCGGGCGAAGTTCACCACGTCGTAATAGGCCAGCGTCGCCACCTTCTCGGGGGTGAGCATGTTGTTCAGCCGGTTCAGGTGGGGGTAGCCGCCGGCGCGGTTGTCCAAGTAGCCCGCCATGTCGGCGAGGGCAGGGTGGTTGGCCACGCAGGCCGTCACCCGTGGGTCGAGGCCCGCCGTGATGAGTGAGAGTGCGCCGCCCTGACTGCCTCCCTGCACAAACACGTTCCGTCCGTCCCACTCGGGCAGCGACGTCAGGTAGTCGAGGGCACGTACGCAGGCCACGTAGACATGCTTCATGTAGTAGTTGTCGCGGTCGTCGAGCCCGTTCTCCAGGTAGCCGTTCTCACGGTCGAAGGCCGTCGAGATTTCCTTGAACTGCTCGTCGGTCATTTCCGGGTTCAGACCGTGAATCTCCATCTCCAGACGGATGAAGCCGTTCTTGGCGTAGTAGGTGTTGCGCATCGGCTCCTTGATGGTCTTGATGCCGGCACCGGGCGGGCAGAGTACGACGGGGTATTTGCCGTTTGTGCCTCCCTTCGGTTTCGTCAGGTAACCATACACGGCGTGGCGGCTGTCGGTCTTCAGCTTCAGCAGGTAGCAGTCGAACTCGTCGGTGGTGTACTTGTCCACCTTCTCGCATTTCACGATGAGCTTGTCGCTATTCACCTCCTTGCGGGCCGTCTCAAGGTTCTTGTTCCAGAACGCCTCGAAGTCGGCGGGTTTCTTCGTGTAGGGCTTCAGCTGTTCGGGCGAGAACCCCACCTTCACGTGGTGCTCGTACTTCTTGTCGCCGTTGACGGCCGTCAGCCGCAGGTCAAGGAATCCCGGCTGCTTCATCGTACCCATGTTGATGGTGGCGCGGCCGTTCCTCAGCTGCACCTTGCCTTTCGACGTGGCCGGCATCATGTCGGGCCCAATCTCGTAGCCGACCTCCACGTCCTGGGGTATGCCGTAGACGTAGAGACTGACTTCCACCTTCGCCTGCTCGCCCGTCTTGTAGAGCCAGTCGGCATGGTCGGGCACCGTCAGCCACAGATAGTCCGAACGATAGGGATAGTTCTCGGCCCGGCTCAGCAGCGTGCAGCAGGCCACGATGGTCAGTAATAGTAGTTTTCGCATAATTCTGGTAGTTTGTGAGTGCAAAGATACTACTTTTTGCCGATATCAGCAAGCCCCTGCCAAAAAATGTAGCAAGAAAAACAGAAAGTTGTGGCTTTGTTTTACTCCTTTTTCGTACCTTTGCAGCCGAAATAGTATCGATACTAATAACCAATGCAAATGAAAAGTTTATTGCTTGTGGCCCTTATGGGGCTGATGACTGTCGGTGCCGCTGCCCAGCGCGCGACCGATAAACTGGATCGTGGACTCGTGGCCGTGCCTGGCGCTTCGGGCGGCAACTTCGTCAGCTGGAAGATTTTCGGCGAGGAGTACTACGACACTGAGTATAACCTCTACCGCGACGGCGTGAAGGTGAACGCCAAGCCGCTGACGGTCTCGAACTACAGCGACACGGGCGGCAAGGCCACGTCGAAGTACCAGGTGGCGGCCATTGTGCGCGGCGTGGAGCAGGAGAAGAGTGCCGAGGTGGCACGCTGGGGCGCCCAGTACAAGGACGTGACCATCAAGGGCGTGACCAACCGCAACGGCGCTGACGTGACGTCGAAGTACGAGATCAACGACGTCTCGCTCGGCGATGTCGACGGCGACGGCGTGGTGGAGTTCATCATCAAGCGCAACAACACCGGCGGCGACCTGAACGCCAGCGGCAACAAGACCGACTTCAACCTCTACGAGTGCTACAACATGAAGGGTGAGCGACTGTGGTGGATTGACCTCGGCCCGAACATGATGGCCGGTCCCGACGAGCAGTGGGACCTCGTGGCCTTCGACTGGGACCAGGACGGCAAGGCCGAGTGCGTGATGCGCGGCGCCGACAACATGATTATCCACACCGCCACGGGCAAGGACATCAAGATAGGCAACATGAACTACTACGCCCCGCGCGACGAGTACACCCATCAGGGAGCCGAGTACCTGCTCTACCTGAACGGCTCGACGGGCGAGCCCTACGCCTGGGACGGCTCTGACAACTGGACGCCGATGGCCTATCCGCTGCCACGCTTCGAGCAAGGCGAGACCGACTATGCTGCGGCATGGGGCGCAGCCGATACGGGCCACCGCTCGTCGAAGCACTACTTCGGCGCACCCTTCCTCGACGGTCGCAAGCCCAGCATCTTCCTCGGACGCGGCTGCTATACCCGCCACAAGATGTGCGCCCTCGACGTAGACCCAGTGACCCACCAGCTGACGCAGCGCTGGCGCTGGGACAACAACGCCGGATGGAGCGACCCCTGGTTCGGCAACGGCTTCCACAACTTCCAGATTGCCGATACCGACTGGGACGGCCGCGACGAGATAGTCTTCGGCTCGATGATCATCGACGACAACGGGCAGGGCCTCTGCACCACCGGTCTGGGTCACGGCGACGCCCAGCACTGCAGCGACTTCGACCCCTACCGTCACGGTCAGGAGCAGTTCTCGTGTAATGAAGATGAACCCGCGTGTACCTATTGGAATGCGACGACGGGCCAGATATACTACCGCCTGCAGTCGACGGGCGACGACGGCCGCGCCCTCTGCGGCAACTTCAGCAACCAGTTCCCCGGCTCGCTGGGCCGTACCACGCAGTCGGGACTCGTCTCGACCGTTGCCGACAAGGTGATCGAGGGCGGTCCCGCTACCGGCGACTCCAACGACGCCCTCTACTGGAGCCACCTGAACCAGCGCATCTACTGGGACGGCGACCTGCTCGACGAGGTGTTCGACTCACCGGGCAGCAACGCCCGCAACGGTGCTGTCTACAAGCCCGGCGGCGGCCGGCTCATCACGTTCGACGGCACGAATACCGCCAACTCGTCGAAGAACAACCCCGGAGCCATTGCCGACATCCTCGGCGACTGGCGCGAGGAGGTGGTCATGCGCAACGGCACGCAGGGCAGCCGAACCATCCGCATCTTCACTACCAACACGCCGACCACCTACGGCATCTACACCCTGTGGCACGACCACCAGTACCGCAACGCAATGGTCTGGCAGTGCGTCGGCTACAACCAGCCGCCCCACAAGAGCTACTTCCTGGGCCAGCTGGAGGGCATCACCGTAGCCCCGCCCCCTCTCACGATGACGGGACGAACCGAAGTGGCCAACGGCGGCACCATCGGCGCTGCGCATAAGGGCCAGCACGTGGTGGTCTGCGAGACCGGCGACACGAAGATTACCGTTGCCGACGGCGCCCAGCCCTACATGGTGACGTTCAACGTGCCGTCGTGGGTGCAGGGCACGACGAGCAAAATTCTCAACGGCGGCGCCAAGATCAACTACGAATACTATACCTGCGACGTCAGCGGTGCTGCCTTCACCGGCTCCATGCGACTGGTGAAGCAGGGCGACGGCGCGCTGAACCTGCCGAAGGCCGACATGACCTACAGCGGCGAGACCAACGTCTGGGCCGGCGCGCTCAACTTCGACGGCACGCTGAAGAATTCGTCCCTGTGGCTTAACCGCTTTGCCGAACTGAACTCTGACGGCGGCACCTTCCGCTCAATCAAGATGGACTACGACGCCAAGCTGCGCCCGGGACGTGCCGACCATCGCGGCACCATAACCACCGACTCGCTGCTGCTCGGCTTCGGCTCGCGCGTCGTCTTCGACCTCTATTGTGGCGACATCACCGCCGACCAGGTTAACACCAAGCTGCTGACCGTCGAGACCAAGACGTGGAAGTATGGTCCGAAGTACCTGATGCCTGTCTTTGAGTTCGTGCTCCACGACGCTGCCGACGGCGAGGTGGCCGAGGGTAAATACCTGATTGGCGAGGCCGAGACCGTAACAGGCAAGCTGAGCGACATCAAGATTGAAGGCGTAGGCACGAAGAAGAAGACCGAACTGCTGCTGGAGGACGGCAAGCTCTACCTGAACGTCGCCGGCGTGCGCGATGCCGGACTGATTGTCTGGAACGCTGGCGTCAGCAACGTCTGGGAGCTGGCTGGCGACGGTAACTTCACCAACGCCGCCGACCCGACCGTGACCAACGACATCTTCGTCAGCGGCGACAAGGTGCGCTTCGACGACACCGCCGCCAAGCAGTCGGTACAGCTGAAGGGCGACATCGAGGCCGACACCATCGAGGTGGACAATACCAAGGCCTATACCTTTGCCGGCACGGGCGCCATCATGAGCAAGTCGGTGCTCGTGAAGCGCGGCTCGGGTATGCTGACCATCGGCAACGACAACACCTATACCGGCGGCACACGCATCTCGGGCGGCATCGTCAGCGTCAAGTCGCTGTCGAACGCCAATCAGCCCGCCGGCAACCTGGGCGCCATGAACTCGGCGGCTGCCAAGTTCGTCATCGAGAACGGCGCTGAGCTGCGCACGACGGCAGCCGTCACCCAAGGCTCAGCCATGCAGATGGTCGGCGACGGAGGCGGCGTCATCAACAACTCGGCCGACTTCATTGTCAACCGTGCCATCACGGGTACGACGCTCACCAAGAAGGGCGCAGGCTGGATGAAGCTCAACGTGGCCAACAGCAGTCTGAACCGCCTGGTCATCGTGGCCGGCACCGTGCAGTGTGTCAATGCCAACACGCCCGCCAAGACGGTTGAGTTCCAGGGCGGTACGCTCAGCGAGAACACCAGTTCCAGCTACGCCATCTACGTGCCCGAGGGCAAGACCGGCACGTGGAACATGGCCAACCGCTCTACATATAAGAATAAGGTGACGGGCAAGGGCACGCTCAATGCCAACTGCGTGACCGAGAAGGGCACCAACTACTACGCCACCCGTACCCCCATACAGTGTAACTTCACCGACTTCGAGGGCGTGCTGAAGCCCTCGTCGAATGTCGACGATCCCGCCGTGCTGCGCTTCACGATGGACGTTGCCGGCGGCATGCCCAAGGGCACGATGAACATTGCTGCCTCTGTCGTGGTGCAGAACAGCGGCAAGACCTTCACCATCGGCCGCGTGATGGGTACCGGCAAGCTGGGCGGCAGCTGTACGTTCAGCAACGGCGCCTCGGTAGGTGCCAACACTTGGCAAGTGGGTAACGACGAAGACTGGACGACAACCGTCAAGGTGACGTCGAACGCCAACTTCGTGAAGATAGGCACGGGTAAGGTGAACTGGAACGGCCTGAGCGACAACACGGGCACGACGACCGTCCGCGAGGGCGAGCTCTGCGTGGGTCTGACCTCCGGACTCGGAACAGGCCGTCTGACCGTTCAGGAAGGCGCGACGCTCTCGGGTACGAACAGCGTCTCGAAGCCGTTCAACAACGCATCAGTAACCGTCAACGGCACGCTGCGTCCCGGCTCTACGGCTGAGGCCACCTCGGGCAAGCTGCACTTCAGTGGCAAGAACGTCAGCATCGGCAAGACAGGCGTCCTCATTATCCGCGCTACGGGCAACAACAGCTCAACGAGCATCGAGGAAATCGGCACGCTGACCATCGACGGCACCATCTGCATACAGCCCACAGAGGGCAACACGCTGCAAGTGGGCGACGAGATACGCCTCTGGCCGGCAACGGTCAAGCTGGCCGGCACGCCGCAGTTTGACATGCAGGGCGGCATCACGTGGGACACCAGCCGTATCAGCGAGGGCGTGCTCGTTGTGAAGGACATTGAGACCGGCATCCGCCCGTCTACCATCAACCAACACCCGTCACCCATCTACGACCTCAACGGCCGTCAGGTTCGTCCGACGGGTAAGGGAGTCTACATTCGCGGCGGCAAAAAGATTGTCATTACCAAATAATGTAGTCAAAAGGGCAAAAATTAAGGGGTGATTTTCTTGCGCTATATCAAGAAAATCACTACCTTTGCACCCAAATAACCGAGATTCGACATTATTATTATAACTAATTAAAACAAAACACTTATGAAAAAACGTTTACTTTTAGCCTTTATGGCAATTAGTGCGTCAATGTCAAGCTTTGCTCTAAGTCAGGGTGAGTTCGTCTACACCCCTCAGGGCCGCTTCCAGATTACGGGCGCTAACCTGAATGCCAACAGCGCATTCCAGTCGATGGACGGTTGGACCGTGATCGGTGAGGGCAAGACCCTGGCCGACCTCTTCATCACCAACGCCGACGGCTACGCTGCCGGCATCAACTCTGTGGTGAGCACCGCTGCCACTGCTGGTGAGGGTATGTACTACAAGTTCGAGCCCACCGACGCTGGTTCTACCTACGTCGTCAGCTTCAAGATGAAGGGTGCCGCTCTCGACAATGTGAGGATCAGAATCCCCGGCGACGGCTACAAGACCGAGTCCAACCTGGTGAAGGTGGCTGGTAACACTGCCGGTACTTACACCCATCCCAGCACCGAGGAAGAGGTTATCGTGAACACCGCTGAGGAGCTGAACGAGAACTGGCAGACCTTTAACTACGCCATTCAGGGCGACGGCAATGCCCGCACCTGGTTCATCTCGTTCACCGCTATGGCTACCACCATCGAGATTGCCGACGTGCAGATTGCTCCCGCACTGCAGTTCGCCGACCTCCGTCAGCGCGACGCCATGCTCGAGAAGATGAATGCCTACAAGAACTGCTACGAGTGGCCCGCTGAGGTGCTTGCCGATATGGGTTACGACGAGGCTATCGAGGCCCTGCAGGGTATTGGTGACGAGAGCGGTCAGGCCGACCTCGACGAGCAGATTGCTACTGCTCAGGAGATCCTTACTGAGTTCCAGAAGGCCAACATGGATGACTATCTGGCTGGCAACAACTACAACTACCTGGGCCTCTATGACGGTACAATGGCTGGCTTCATCGACAAGAACGTACAGAAGATTAGCGAATACGGTGACTGGACTGCTACGACTACCGGTCGTGCATTCTGGAGCATGAACGCTTATCCCGACCTGGGCCACTATGCCGGTAACACCGCCTGGAACTTCGGCAATACCGAAGACCCCATGGGTGTCTATATGCAGAAGGAGCTTGATCCCGGTTCCTACGTATTCTCGATTGAGAGTACTGCCGCCCTGCGCGAGGATGCCACTTCTTCGTCGTGGACCAACAACGACGGCTGGAATCCCGCTTACGGCGTTGCCTACATCGTGAAGATTGTTGACGGTGCTGCTGCCGACACCATCGTTTCGCTGACGAAGGACGTTGACGCCGTCATCTTTACTCCATTCATTATTTCGGCCAAGATTGAAGAGGCCGGTATCTATGAGATTGGCTACAAGGCTTATTGCAAGGACCTTTACAAGACTCCGAAGAACGGTTCTGTGACCTACGTTGCCAATGCTTCTCTCTGGGGTAAGAACAACAACAAGTACAACCAGAAGCAGCTGGGCTATGAGGTTGATGTCCGCGAGCAGATTACGACCGGTCGCGACAACCTGACCAAGGCTGCCGAGTATATAGCCGACGCCAGCTATCTCTGGGGCAAGCCCGAGCTGCAGGCTTGTGTTGACTCTGTCGAGACTAAGATTGCCGCCTACGAGGCTTACGATCAGGATGCCATCATCGCCACCTACGACGACGATGCATACGTGAAGGCTAACCGCACGAAGACTGCCGAGGAAGGTCTCCTTGTTTACCAGATTTATGATGAGGCTGTTCGCGACATCATCGCCGCCAACAAGAAGTTCCTGGCCGTCAACGACACGCTGGCTTCCATACAGGCCGCCATCGACAACGCTGAGACCGTGCTGGGTATGCGTCTCTACGATGCTGCTACTGGCAAGAACGCCCTGATGTCTGCCATCTCTGAGGCTAAAGTGCTCCAGAACACGATGAAGGCCACCCAGTATAGCGAAGAGGGTGCTGCACGCATCAAGGAGTCCAACGCCGCACTGGCTGAGGCCGTCGAGGTGTTCAAGACCACTATTCCCGCCAGTGCCATCACTACTATCGTCGACATCGACTTCGAGCAGGATGCCGTTCAGGATGCTGAGACCCAGCTCTACAGCATCACGGGTGCAAAGGGCTCGATGGAGTTCTCTACCTGGTCGGTTGACGGTACGGGCAACCAGCCCTTCGAGCAGGGCTTCTGGAGCAACGGCGAGCAGCTCTGGAAGGGCTACGTGCGCATTGGTAACGGTACTGGGACCGTTGTCTTCGATCCCACTGAGAATGGCTCTATGGGCACCAACATCCTGCGTGTTGCCTGCGACATGTACATTCAGGGTCTTAGCGGCCGCTCGCTCGGCTTCTTCCTGAAGAACGTCGTCGAGGGTGAGAGTGGTCCTGAGGACGCTGAAATCTTCGGTCTGTTCCACAACTTCTACAACAACACCAACTCGAACAACACCTGTGGTGTCGACATCAACAAGATGTGGTTCAAGTCGGGTGGCAGCTACAACAACGCTTCTCCCGCCGACGTCGACGAGGAGACCCGTACCGCCAATCCGCTGCAGAAGACCCACGTTGAGGTGATTATGGACTACGGCCGCAAGTCGATGTACTGCACCGTCAGCAGCCCCAATGGCGCTTCTACCTCTCCCGAGGTTGCCCTCGAGGCTATTCCCACCAAGTTCATCCTGCAGTGTAACTACAACAACAACGATCGTCGCGCATGGTTCGACAACCTGAAGATTGAGCGCCTCACCGCCGGTGCTACCGATCCGTTCGTCGATGCTATCCAGGAGGTCAACACCAGCGTTGTCGTGAAGCCCACGAAGGTCCTGAAGGACGGCCGCATCATCATCAACGGCAAGTACGGCCTCAACGGTATGATCATCAAGTAAGCTTCCACTTACAAACTCTTTAATAAAGCGAGAGCCTCCTTCCTTGACGGTTGGAGGCTCTCTTTTTTGGACAAAAAAACGAGGGGATTGCGCGATTTGGCCAAAATTCCCATGATTGGCCAAACAACAATTAAGGAAAAATGCTGAAATGCTTGCCAAGTGACGAAAATCGCCATATCTTTGTATCGTCAATAAGACATAACAACTTAAAAATATAAAGATTATGAAGACAATAAAAGATTTGGTAAAGGCAGTGCTCATGAGCATGTTTACCGCAGCTCGTCGTGATGAAAACCAGTTTTTCGACAAGACCATGTTGTTTGGCACCGCAAATTCCCAAAGATGGTCGCTTCCACACTTGACTTGCATAGGCATTTAATGCCGAAAGCACTAAATAAATCTCTCTCTCGTAAACAAAAAAGGGACTTCCTCCACAGTAGGGAAGCCCTTTTTCATTGTGTCAGGATGATGAAATCACACGAAAATCTTACATTCTTACAATCTTACAATCTTACATAGGGGTATATGGATGTGTGAAAAAGGAGATTGTGTTCTTAATGATAATATAATATTATAATATTATATTATCATTACCAATAAATCGACTACGAAAACACCCCGTGTAAGAATGTAAGATTGTAAGATTGTAAGGTTTTGCTGTCTTTTCGCTGCTTTTTTTTGCCGTAGAATTTGGTGGTTTCAGATTTTTTTTTTTGTACCTTTGTAGCTGTATACGAGAAGCCGTCCGGCAACGGCTGAGTGGGGCAGTTAAGACGTCTAACTGCGGCACTCAAAGCCCGCCTGCGGCGAGAACGTGCAGCCCTCGTGACACTAAAAAATGAGAAATGAAATGTAAAAAATGACTAAATCAGAAAGTCGGGCTGTTAAAATGTTGCAGGTTTGAATAATTTTTTGTTATTTTGCATGCTGAAATACTAACTGCAAATCAAAAATGCTTAAATAAAACAGACCTTTTATGAAAAAACTCTTTTTGTATGCTTCCCTTCTGTGCTTAGGCCTGGGGTCCTGTACAAAGGACTACGTGGTGCCGGAGGGGGAATTGCCATCCTGGCTTGGCGAGAGTATCTACAAAGAGCTAAATGACCCGTCGCAGTTGCAGGGCACGTTCAAGACGTACTGCAAGCTGATTGAGGACTTGGGTTATGCGGAGGTGTTGAACAAGACGGGTAGTAAGACTATCTTCCCGGCTAACGACGAAGCCTTCGCACGGTTCTTTGCCGGTGGTAACAACAAGTTCGGCGCAAGCAGCTACGAGCAGCTGACGCACGCCCAGAAGGCGGAACTGTTGTTCTCGACGATGCTCGACAACGCCATTCTGGTCGGTACGCTGTCCAACCTGCAGAACAGCGCCGGAAACATGTTGCAGGGACAGTTAGTGAAGCACGCCACGAACATGCGCCTGTCGTATGCCGTGACGCCGTTGGCCGCTCAGGACATGCCTGCCAACAACAAGTACTTCGCACGCTTCAAGAGCGGCAACGGTATCCAGGCCGTCTTCGACAACACGGTGGCCCCGATGGTCCACCTGACGGGTGAGTACATGCTGAACAACAACATGACCGTGACGGGCGACGACAGCGATTTCAAGGTGCTGACCGGCCACGACTATGTCGACGGTGCCGCCTACATCTTCGACCGCACGGTGGTGAAGGGCGACGTGGTCTGCCAGAACGGCTACATCCACCAGCTCGACGAGGTGCTCGTGAACCCCGGCAACATGGCCCAGATTCTGCGTGCGGGCAGCGATACACATTATATTTCGCGCATGCTGGACTACTACAGCTTCCCCGACCCCGACCTGTCGCTGACCGAGCAGAGTGCCGAGACGGGCACGACGGACACGGTCTACGCCATCCGCTACCTGAGCAAGAACTCGCAGCGCTCCAAGCTGGCACAGCCCGTGCGCGGCATGACCGTAGCCGACAACCAGCTGCTCGACTTCGACCCGGGCTGGAACTACTATAACCCGACGCTGAAGGGTGGCTCGAGCAACGACGATGCCGAGATTGCCGCCTTCCTGGCTCCCGAGGACAAGGCCGTCGAGAACTACTTCCTGAAGGAGGCTGCCTACATTCTGAAGAACCTGGGCGAGCCGTCGCTCGACCTCTCGGCCGCCAACCTCAACGCCCACCTCGACGCCGTCTTCAACAACGACCCGTCGATATTTGCCAGCATCCTGAACAACGTGATGAAGCCCTACCTGACGAAGACGGTGCCCAGCACGTTTGCAACGGTGCAGAACGACGCCTTCGAGTTCCTCGACGTGACGAAGAACGACATCATCCGCAAGAGCGACGGCAACTACGACGTCACCATCGGCAACAACGGCGTCATCTACAAGATGAACAAGCTCTTCGGTCCGAAGCTGTACAACTCAGTGCTCGGTCCCGCGTCTGTATATAAGGATATGCGCACGATGGGCGAGATGCTGAACGACCACCAGGCCACCGCCGGTGTGCCCTCGAAGCTCGGAGCCGACATGTACTACTACCTGCTCTCGATGAAGGCCCGCTACGGACTCTTCGTGCCGACCGACAACGAGACGCAGTTCATCGTCATCGACCCCACGTCGGTCAAGGACGAGGATGGCCTGAAGGGACTGCGCTTCCGCTTCGACCCGCAGGCTGACGGCTCCTTCCACGTGCTGGTTAAGAAATATATCTACCAGTCGGGTCCCTACAACCAGCTCAGCTCCTACGTCGAGGCTGCCAATGCCCAGGACATCAACATCGAGTCGGGCATCTTCAACAGCCAGATCAAGGACCTGCTCGACTACTGCACCATCGTGCTGGCCGACACCACCGAGACGGGTAAGGGAAATCCGCAGTACGGACTCTACGGCAACCGCTACTACAAGACCAAGCACGGCGGCACCGTCGTTGTCGACGGCAACAAGGTGGCCGGCGGCCTGCAGTTGTCTGACCCCTCGCAGTGGTCGACCATCACCGAGACCTTCGACGTGAACAGCCCCGATGCCAAGATTGAGAACGGCACCGTCTACCGTCTGGACTTCCCGCTGCAGCCCACCATCACGACCGTGATGCAGACGCTGTCGCGCCCCGAGTTCTACGACGCTGAGGCCGACTACGACGTGGCCGCGCCCGAGTACGACCACTTCCTGAACTTCTGCCTGCAGTTCAACAACGAAGACATCTACACCTTCGCCGGCATCCTGACCGGCAGCGAGACCGAGGCCCAGAAGAAAACCAAGCTGAAGTCCTTCCGCATCATCGACGACAACGACAACTGGGGCATGCTCAGTGCCTATAACTACACCATCTACGCCCCCACCTACGAGGCTATGGTGAAGGCCCAGCAGACGATGGGACTGCCCACCTGGAAGCAGGTGATGGCCATCGTTGAGAACTGGGAGGCCGTTGCCGGCCAGTATGGCTTCACCGACCAGAGCCAGGCCTCTGAATACGTGAGGGAGCAGCTGGAGAAGATGACCAAGTTCGTGCGCTACCACACGCAGAACAGCTCGCTCTTCGCCGACCGCTACTTCAAGAACTACGACCCCAAGACGGAGCAGACGACGCCCGAGCCCGCCTATTCGACGTTCTGCTCGAATGCGCTTGGTATAGCCCAGACGCTGATTGTCACCGGCGGCGGCAACAAGCTGACCGTGAGGGATGCCTCCGGCACGTCTGTGACCATCAACGCCTCTTCCGCCACTGCCAACCTCATTGCCCGCGACATCACGACTTCGGAGAACACCTCCTCGTACGGCACCTACAAGTCAATCGAGGCCTCGTCGTTCGTGACCGTTCACGGTATCGACACCCCCCTGTGCTTCAACAGCAATAGGCAGTATTAGAAGTGAAGAGTGAGGAAGTGAAAAGTGAATAGTGAACAATTTAGAATCAAGATATTTATGTCAAGAATAAAAATCCTACTGACACTCCTGCTTACCATTGTCGCCCAGGCGGTGATGGCTCAGGGCAGAGTCATATCAGGTTCGGTGGAAGACGCTATGGGACCGGTGATGATGGCCAACGTGGTTGAGCGCGATGCCAACAACCGTATCATCAGTGCCACGCAGACTGATATGATGGGTAACTTCTCTATGGAGATCAAGAACCCGAAGAACAAGCTCGTCGTCTCATATGTGGGAAGCAAGACGAAGATACTCACCATCGGCGACCAGAAGACCTTCAACATCAAGCTCGAGGACGACAAGACGACCCTCGGCGAGGTGAAGGTGGTGGGACGCCGTGCCACATCAGGCGGTCTGAACATCGACAAGCGCGAGGTGACCGTCTCGCAGCAGACTTTTAACCTACAGGACGTCGAGGGTATGGCCTTCACATCGGCCGACGAGGCCCTGCAGGGTGAGATTGCCGGTCTCGACATCGTGGCCAACTCAGGTAACCTCGGTGCCGGTACGACCATGCGTCTGCGCGGTGTGTCGACGCTGAACGGCTCGGCCGAGCCTCTGATTGTCGTCGACGACAAGATTTTCGAATATAACTCCTCCGACATCGACTTCGAGAGTGCCGACGAGGAGGCCTTCTCGTCGCTGCTCGCCGTCAGTGTCGACGATATTGCCGACATCCGCGTGCTGAAGGATGCTGCCGCAACGGCCATCTGGGGTTCGCAGGGTGCCAACGGTGTCATCATGATCACCACCAAGCGCGGTACGCGCGGCAAGCCCCGCGTGACGCTGGGCTATAAGTTCACCGGCACGTGGATGCCGAGCGGCTACGACCTGCTGAACGGTGACAACTACACGATGATGCTCAAGGAAGAGTTCTACAACCCCACGCAGAGCTCGTCGGCCACAGCCACCATCAACGAAATTAACTACGTGCCCGCCGAGTCGTGGGCCGAGGCCAACAACTGGAACAAGAACACCGACTGGGTCGACGCCATCAAGCAGTTCGGTGAGCAGCACGAGGCCAACGTCAACATCTCGGGTGGTGGCCAGAAGGCAACGTTCCGCATCTCGGCCAGCTACAACCACCAGCTGGGTACGGTCATCAAGCAGCGCCTCGACCGTCTGACCACGCGTCTGGTGCTCGACTACAACGTGTCGGACCGCATCCGCTTCTCGACCAACTTCGCGCTGACCTATACTGACAACCTGAAGAACTACACCTACGGCAGCAGCAAGAGCGCCGGTTTGCTCGCTATGGCACTGGCAATGGCGCCCAACGCCAGCATCTACCGCTACGACCGCTTCGGCAACAACACGGGCGAGTTCTTCCTGATGAACCCGACGATGACCGGCATGACGCCAGACGACGGTAACTACACCTCGACGCAGCTGCAGGACGTCGTGGCCATCGGCAACCCCGTGGCCTACGCCCACCGCTCGTGGCAGAAGGAGCAGACCTACAGCATCGTGCCCGACTTCAACATCAAGTACGAGCTCCTGGGCACTGAGAACGGCCAGCACCGTCTGACCTTCGACGGCCGCGTCTACTTCGACATCTATGCCTACTCGAAGCCTACCTTCATGCCGGGCAGCCTGTCTAACGGCAGCTATACTGACAACGACTATAACTACATCACCAATACGGAGACCAACCAGTTCAAGATGGGTTCGCGCATGAAGCTCACCTTCACGCCCGCCTTCAAGAACGAGGACTTCTACCTGACGATGATGGCCTACTACGAGGCAGGTACGCAGAAGAACACCTACCAGTATCTGGGCCAGAGCTCGATTCCCAACGGCATCGAGTCGTCAACCATCGACGCCCACCTGCTGAGCATGGACAACCAGCCCGGCACGATGAAGTCGGCCTGGCACGACTGGGTGTATCAGACCCACTTCTCCTACAAGTCGCGCTACAATATCGGCTTCGGACTCCGTGCCGACGGCAGCTCGAAGTTCGGCCCCAAGAACCCCTGGTTCTACTCGCCCAACGTCTCGCTGCGCTACAACCTGAGCGAAGAACCCTTCTTCACCCCGCTGAAGAAGTACGTCTCGATGTTCGGTATTCGCGGCTCGTGGGGTATCACGGGTAGCTCGAGCGTGTCGGTCGACAACTACTTCAACCAGTACACCTCGCGCGCCGGACGCTACGGCTCGGGCTACTTCACCACGATGAGCGGCCTGAAGCTCGACGACCTGCGCCCGCAGAAGAAGATTGGTCTGAACCTCGGCTTCAACATCGGACTGCTCGACGATCTGTTCGAGATTGACGTCAACCTCTACGACGAGAAGACCAAGGACCTCATCATGAGGGGCATCCCCATTCCCACTTCGGCCGCCTGGAACACGTCGACCACGCTCTCGTTCGGCAATGTCGGCGAGATGGAGAACAAGGGTTGGGAGCTGACCGTCAACGCCAACAAGTTTATTAAGGTGAAGAAGTTCTCGGTATCAGCCAGCTTCAACATGGCCCAGAACGTGAACAAGCTGCTCGAGATGGACCAGCGCGTGCTCGACAACATGAACTCGCAGCCCAGCTATAGCCGCCGCGGCTCCAGCTCAGTGCTCAGCCGCGTGGTTGTCGGCGACCCGCTCTGCTCTATCTATGGCTATAACTACAACGGCGTCTACCAGTACTCTTACGACTACCTGACCAACTACAACACCAAGCAGTTGCAGCTGCAGGCTCAGGCCAAGGCCCGTGGCGAGAATTACGACTGGAACTACGAGGAGTGGATCAACCAGCAGCTCGCCGAGGGTAAGACCTTCCCCGTCGCCATCGACGAGAAGGGCAAGGTCATTATGACCAACACCGGCGTGCCCAAGCACCTGGCTTATTATTATGGTGAAACCGATTATGAGTTCAAGGGTGGTGATGCCATCTACGAGGACGTCAACCACGACGGTAATATCAACGAGCTCGACATCAAGTACTTAGGCAACTCGCTGCCTAAGATGCAGGGTGGTTTCAACATCACGCTGCAGTACGACAGCTGGAAGCTCGTGGCCCGCTTCAACTACCGTTGGGGCAACAAGATCATCAATACCGCCCGCATGGGTCTGGAGAGCATGTACGGCACCCAGAACCAGTGCTCGTCGGTAACCTACCGCTGGCGCAAGGACGGCGACGTGACCCAGATTCCGCGCGCCCTCTACGGCACGGGCTATAACTACCAGGTGAGCTCGCGCTTCGTTGAGGACGGCTCGTTCCTGCGCTTCAACAACCTGCAGATTTCCTACAGCGTGCCCAAGAAGGCTATCAAGAAGCTCGGTCTGAACACGCTGTCGGCCTACGTGACGCTGAACAACCTCTTCTGCTGGACAAGGTACACGGGTATCGATCCGGAAGTTGCTGCCGGTACCTACACGCCGGCTACCGACGGTGCTACCACACCAAGGTCGAAGTCGATTACCGCCAGTCTTAACTTCGGATTCTAAAAGAATTGATAATTGACAATTGATAATTATGAAAAAGATTCTTTCTATAATATTTGCAAGCGTCGCGCTGAGTTCGTGTGTCGACACGGTTATCCTGCCTGACAACAAGACCGTCGACGACGACTTCTGGCAGAAGAAGAGCGAGGTAGAGGCTGTCGTGGCTACGGCCTATGCACAGCTGCGCGACCAGGCCGCCATTCGCAATATGATTGTATGGGGCGACTTCCGCTCCGACGAGCTCACAGTGGCCTCGTCGCTGCCCACCAGTGCAGCCTACCGCACGGCCCTGCAGCAGATTTACTCGCTCAACATCGAGACGGAGAACTCGTTTACGTCGTGGTATCCCTTCTACTCGGCCATCAACTACTGCAACCTCGTGCTCGAGAAGGCTGAGGACGTGATTGCCGTCGACCCCGACTACATGCGCGGCGACTACGATGCCAACAAGGCGCAGATGCTCGCCCTGCGTGCGTTCTGCTATTTCTACCTGACGAAGGTGTTCCACGATATCCCCGTGACGCCGGGTGCCTACCTCAACAGCAGCGCCGACCTGAATGCGCCGCAGGCTAATCCTGACAGCGTGATCACCATGTGTATCAATGACCTGAAGGAGGCCTCGAAGTATGCCGTTCCTGCCAATACGTTTGGCGACTGGCGCGACAAGGGTTACCTGAACCAGGACGGCATCAACGCCGTTCTCGCCGACATCTACCTTTGGCGCGCCTCCATCAATCGCGACGCTGCCGACTATGAGGCCTGTGTCGATTACTGCAACAAGGTCATTGCCGCCAAGAAGGCTGCCTACGAGCAGAGTCCTTCGCGCCGCCGCATGGGTGGCGACGACGAGAAGCTGGACTACTATCTCTCCAGCTACAGCGACATGTACAGCGACCTCTTCGGTCAGAGCGGACAGAATGCCGACGAGAGCATCTTCGAGTTGCAGTTCCGTCTCTCGAATGCCGCCAACACCGGACTCGACCAGATGTACTACCGTTACAACAGTGCCAGCGGCAACGGCTACGGCTACCTGAAGGCATCGAAGGTGTACGGCTCGGTCGACGCCACCGGTAAGGGCGTCTGGATGAACAGCGCCGACCAGCGTCTGTTCGAATACGTCTACGACGCTACTGGTACTGCCGAGCAGTACGACGTGCGCAAGTTTGTGGCACTCTCATCAGCCGGCACGAACAACACGGCCGAGGGCAGCCCCTCGGGCGGTCGTACGAACACGATGAACCGCAACTGGATCTTCTACCGCCTCACCGACGTGATGCTGATGAAGGCTGAGGCCTTGGTGCAGCTCTACGAACTGGGCGGCAAGGCTGAGGGCGACACCCGCAACGAGGAGGCCTTCAACATCTGCAAGTTCATCAACGACCGTGCACTCTCTGATGCCAACAAGACGTCGTACGCCCTGAAGTATGCCACCTACCGCGACCGCATGGAGGAGCTCGTGATGGCCGAGCGTGCCCGTGAGCTCTGCTTCGAGGGCAAGCGCTGGTTCGATCTGATGCGCTTCAACTACCGTCACACTGCGCAGAAGGCTGACCTCAAGAAGAAACTGACTGAAGGCTTCGTGACCAACAGCGACGAATTCTTAGAGCTGGCACTCCGCAAGTATGCCGTGCCTACTGCCATGCGGGCCAAGATTCGCGACGAGCGCTATCTCTACATGCCGATCAATCAGGACGAGGTCGAGCTGAACCCCAACCTCGTGCAGAACCCTGTGTATAAATCTTCGTCCAAGTATTAATATAATAAGGTAAAAAGTAAAGATATGATTACCAAAGTAAAATATCTCATCTGTGCAATCTGCGTCGTCTGCGGTTCAATCGCCTGTACGGAGGAACCCGACGGGTCGAACCTCTTCTCGTCCGACGAGAAGACCATCGCCGAGCTGCTGCGCGACCGCCCCGAACTGAGCGCATTCTACCGCATTCTCGAGAAAGGCGGATTCGACAAGTATATGGGCACATACGGGCAGTACACCTGCTTCGCACCGATGAACGACGGCGTGAACGCCTATCTGGATAGTCTCTATAAGGATGAGTCGTACCTCATCTCGAAGGCCAAGCAGAAGCACAACGGCATCAAGGAAGACGCCGCTTGGAACAGCCTCGACGTGATGGCGAAGGTGAACCTGATGCCCGACTCGCTGTGCGACGACATCGCACGCTTCCACCTCTCGGGTGAGGAGCACCTGCAGGTCGACCTCGACGGTACGGCCACCACATGGACCACGATGAAGACGGGCCGCAGCATCCGCGTGGGCACCTTCGGCGTCGATGCCTACAATCAGGACTACGTCGGACTGACCAGTCTGAACGACATCTCGGCCATCGTCGACGGCGACATCGAGGCCATCAACGGCATTCTCCACGTCTGCTCGACCGTCATTCCCCGCTCCGACCGCACCACTGACGACCAGCTGCGCGTCGAGGGCGAGAAGGACTTGAGCATCTTCTACGCAGCCCTCGAGGCTACGGGCTATACCGACACGCTGACCATCGAGGCCAAGCGCCATCCCGACGGCACGCCGGTGACATACGACCTGGGTACCAACCACAACGACCGCGACGGCAACTCGCTCTACTACCCCAAGGAGTGTATGGTGAAGTGGACCGTTTTTGCCGAGACCGACGACGTGTTCCGCGCTGCCGGCATCAACAGCTTCGACGACCTGAAGAAGAAGTGTGTTGAGTGGTACGCCGGTTCGGCTGCCTGGTACGACTATATCAACGAAAAGGGCATCACCATCAGCACGGGCGACGACTACACCAACCGGTTCAACGTGGTGAACATGTTCGTGGCCTATCACATCCTGCGTGCTGGCATGCCCATCGACCGCATCGTCTACGAGAAGAACGCACAGACCAACTCGTCGTGGAACTTCTGCTTTGGCTACGAGCCCCAGGAGTACTTCGAGACGATGCTCCCCAACACCATTCTGAAGGTGTGGGAGACCAACCCCAAGACCACTAAGGACCTGTGGCTGAACCGCTACCTGACGAACAACACGCTGACCTCGAAGCTCGGACTCTTCGGAACACCGGGTGACGGCGACCACGTGCTGAAGTTCGCCGGCGTGCCCGTCGACCGCAACAGCAGCGTCGAGACCCTCAACGGCTATATCCACCGCATCAAGGGTATCCTGAAGTACGACGAGAACGCCCGTAACGCCCTCTATGAGCGTTTGCGCTTCGACTCGTCGACCTTCCTCTACGAGCTCATCAACAACGGACTTCGCGGGGCTACGCCCGCCGAGGTGAGCGCGCTCAACGGCGGCGGCGACGGCAACCGTGTAGCCTTCCAGAACAACTACTTCGACAACATTGTCTGCTACAACCCCGGTACGCTGCTCCGCTTCAACGTGATGGGCGCCTGGCGTGCACATAACTCTGACCAGTTCCAGGGTTGGGACGTCTACGACTTCGCCATCAAGCTGCCTCACGTGCCTACGGGCGAGTATGAGCTGCGCATCATCTACCCCCCGATGGGTCGTGGCGGACTGATGCAGTTCTATCTCGGCAACTCGTCGAAACAGTCGGATATGGTGGCCATCGGCATCCCCTTCGATGCCTGCGCCAACCCCTATCAGGACGCAACCATCGGTTATGAGGACATCGTGAACCGCGCCGACGACGAGACGTCGGACTGCGGCGTCGAGAGCGACCAGCGTATGCACGTGCGCGGCTATATGCGTGCACCGGCATCCTTCTCGCGCGGTACCTATAATACGATTACCGACCCGCTGACCTATTCAGAGGACGACATCTACTCGGCAGCAAGCCAGATTATCGGCTCCACCAGCTGCCGCTCGGAGACCGGCTACGGCACGATGATGCTGCGCCGCATCATCACCACCCAGCGCTTTGAGCAGGGCAAGGACTACTGGCTGCGCATCAAGAACCTGGTGAACGACACCAACCTCGGTTGGTCGTTCGACTTTGTGGAACTGGTGCCGCTCGACATCGTCAACAGTCAGACCATGACCGAGGACTGGTACTAAACAATTGAGAATTGATAATTGAGAATTGAATATTATGATTACCAAGAATATGAAGAATTATCTCGTCGCTTGTTTGCTGTGCTGCGGCGGTGCCGCAGTCACCAGCTGCACTGACTATGACGACTACAACTCGGTGCCGGCCGATGCGCGCCCAGGTGCCAACAAGACGTTGTGGGAGAATATCAGCAGCGACCAGCAGCTGACGAAGTTTGCTGCCCTTGCCCAGAAGTGCAAGTTCTCGGAAGCCCTCAACAGCTCCCGCTTCTATACGGTTTGGGCCCCTGTCGACGTTGCCATCAGCGATGCCGAGTACCAGCGCCTGATGGGCAGCGACAGCGCCACCATCGTGAAGCAGTTCATGCAGCATCACATCACGGAGTACAACTACCCCGTGTCGGCGGCTCTGGACAGTGCCACCATCATCACGCTCAACGCCAAGCACCATCCCTTCACGAAGGCTGGCTTCGACGGTTTCTCGTATGGTGAGGTCAACATTCCCTCGACCAACGGCGTGATGCACAAGCTCAACGGTATGTCGGAGTTCTACTACAATCTCTATGAGAACATCGACAACCTCAAGGGCTGCGACTCCATCAAGAGCTATATCCAGAAGTATGATGAGTACTATCTCGACGTCAACGCATCGGTCGTCGGCCCGCTGGTCAACGGCAAGCAGACCTACCTCGACTCCGTGCTGAAGAAGCGCAACAACGTGATTCGCAGCATCATGCGCGCTGACCTCGAGGATGAGGACAGCACGTTCTGTATGCTCGTTCCCAACGACAAGGCTTGGAACGATGCCTATGCTGCCATCAATCCCTGCTATAATTATATCGCTAAGATGGACTATATGGACATCAGCAAGAAGACGACCGTAGCCTCTTCGCTGAAGGCCACCGATTCGAAGGCCGACAAGGCCGCAGAGACCGCCCCTGACCTGAAGGACTCGCTGACGCGCCGCAACATCGTCAGCAACCTCGTCTTCTCATACAGCAACCCTCACAACCTGCCGCTCTTCGGCAAGGGCACGCTGACCGCTACCGACACGGTGGTGTCGAAGTCGGGCTCCTATCTGCAGAATGCCCAGACGGTGCTGCAGCACACCACAGCCATCAGTGAGATGAGTAACGGTATGACGCGCACCATCGACTCTATCACCTTCCGCCCCTGGCAGACGTATAATCCCACGATTATTGCCACGCGCCCGCTGTCGACGCTGAAGGTCACCAAGCTGACGAACCACAACGTGCCCCTCGACAACCTCGTTGGTCGCGACAGCCTGTTCAGCAAGGTGCCGAGAATGTTCCGCCAGTGGCTGCTGCCCAAGACGTCGCGCTTCTTCTCATACGTGGCCGTCGACAGTGCCAACATCGACGGTACGACGGGTAAGCCCGAGTTCAGCTTCGCCCTCGGAAATATCAAAGGCGACGGTACCGTCACGGGTACGGTCCGTTCTACCACCTATCACATCTACGTCGTCACCGTTCCCGCACAGGTGGAGGAGCCTCTGGCCGATGTGAAGCCTTACTACCTGCGCTTCTACCTCAGCTGGACCGACGCTGCCAACAAGCAGCAGCTCACCGTGTTGCCTGAAGGTTCGAAGGCATCGATGGAGATTACCACCGACGAGGGCGAGAGCGCTGCCAACCTGATCTGCGTCGGCGACCCAGGACGTGTCAACGTCATCGACCTCGGCGAGTTCACCTTCCCCGCCTGCTATTACGGTCTGGATGCTTATCCCAGCCTGATCATGATGCACACCAAGACCTACACCTCGTCGGCCAACCGTAAGAAGTACGACCAGCAGATGCGTGTGGCGGGTGTCTATCTCGTTCCCAAGGAGTACAACGACTATTGGTCCAATTTAGAATAAAGGATGACTATGAAAAGAACGATATACAACTTCCTACAGCGTCAGAGTCTCAGACTCTCACTCTGTGCCATCGTCTTGACAGCAAGCACAGTGGCTTTCGCTCAGGATGATCTCGACGACGAAGAAGAAAGCACCGCCATCAAGGCGCCGAAGCGCGAGAAGGTCGTCGATACGAATCCAACCATCAACGTGCAGGGTGTTGTCGTCGACGATGCTACGAAGCAGCCTCTGGCCGGTGTGCGCATTCAGGTCCTCAACGACAAGCGGTATGTGGCGATGACCGACGACGACGGTAAGTTCACCATTAAGGTGCCCACGTTTGCCACCTCGCTCTTCGTGCAGACGCCGCAATACCTGTCGCAGCAGGTCGCCATCAAGGCCGGCGACGCCCAGCAGCAGATCAGAATCAGCATGCTTAGCGATGCCTTCAAGCAGATGTATGTTGACGGCACCACGATAACGGCTACCAACAGCTTCGTCTCCGACGGCAACGGCCTGACCATCGACGAGGAGATGACCGAGAAGCTGGGTGGCGACATCCGCATGAACATGCACTCGGGCAATCTCGACCAGGGCGCCGCAATGTTCATTCGCGGTATCACCTCCATCAATGCCGGCTCGCAACCACTCGTCATCCTCGACGGCGTGGAGCTTGACATGCAGCACAGCCGACAGTCGCTGCATCAGGGCGACATCTTCAACATGCTGTCGTCGATCTCGCCTGAGGACATCGACAAGGTGACGGTGCTGAAGAACGCAACGGCCCTCTACGGTGCACGTGGAGCCAACGGCGTCATCCTCATCAATACCAAGCGCGGCCACTCGATGGCTACGCGCATCGACGCTAAGCTCGGTGTGGGCTGGACCTTCACGCCCAACTACCCGACGACGATGAACGCAGCACAGTATCGTAACTACGCCGTCGAGCAGCTCGGTACCATCAAGGAGGTGCAGGAGCGCATCGGCTCAAGCACGAACGCCCTGCAGTTCAACTTCCTGAACGACGCCAAGGACGGCTACTACTACAATACCTATCATAACGATACCGACTGGAACGACTACGTCTACCGCACGGCGCTGACCCACAACTACAGCATCAACGTGCAGGGTGGCGACGACATCGGTATGTACAACCTCTCGGTGGCTTATATCCAGACGATGAAGAACGTCAAGTCGACCAGCTTCGACCGTATCAACGTGCGCTTCAATACCGATATCAGCCTGCTCTACAACTTCTACACGAAGTTCGACATGTCGTTCTCGCGTTCGAACACGAACCTCTTCGACGAGGGCATACCCGCCGACCTCAATGCCGGCACCATCACCTCGCCGGCGTTCCTGGCACTGATCAAGAGCCCGCTGCTCAACCCCTATCAGTACAACAAGAACATCAACGACTTCACCACGCTCCTCTCCGACGCCGACGACCTCTACAGCACGCTGACCGAGGGTAACTACTCGCTGGCCAACCCCCTGGCGCTGATGAACAACGGCTCGGGCGAGCGCAAGAACCGCAACGAGAACACCTTCTTCAACGTGACCGTCTCGCCGACTTACGAGTTCAACAAGGAGTGGAAGCTGACATCGCACTTCAGCTACTACCTGAACCGCAACTCGCAGGCTTACTATCGTCCCAATATCGGTCTGCCCTCGTTCGCCATCGAGAATCTCGGTACTGTCTACTCGAAGACGGCCTCTATCTTCTCGAAGGAGATCAACGTGCTTAGCAACACCCATATCGACTGGGCCAAGAAGATTGGTGCACACGACATCGCAGCTACGGGCGGTTTCCGCTACAACTACTTCTCCTACGACAACAGCGACATTGCCACGCAGTACTCTACGAAGCTCGAGGACGACAAGAACCCGAAGCTCGCTACCGGCAACGATGTCTACTCGACCGTTAAGGGTGCCGACGATGTCTGGAAGAATATGCAGTGGTACCTCTCGGGCGACTATAACTATATGAACAAGTACTTCGCTACAGTCTCGATGCTGGCTGAGTCGAACAGCCGCTTCGGCAGCAATGCCGACGGCGGTCTGAAGGTGGCCGGCGTGAAGTGGGCGCTCTTCCCCAGCGTGCAACTGGGCTGGGTGCTGACCAACGAGAACTGGTTCCCGAAGACGGTGGGCATCAACTACCTGCGCCTGAACGTGGGCTTCGACATGAGCGGTAACGACGGTATCAACAACTACGCCGCCCGCACGTCGTTCAATACCGTTCGCTATAACTACACGGAGATCGGTATGCAGCTCACCAACGTGGGTAACGAGGAAATCAAGTGGGAGACGACGTCGAAGTTCAATGCCGGCCTGCAGGCTTATTTCCTCAACAACCGTCTGGGCTTCAGCGCCAACTACTTCCTCCACAAGACCAAGGACCTGCTGGCGCTCAAGACCTTCGAGAACCCGATTGGCGGTATCAACAACTACTGGACCAACGACGGCGAGGTCAGCAACACGGGCTTCGAGGTCGGCATCAACGGCAAGCCGGTATCAATGAAAGACTGGCATCTGGAGGTCGGCGCTACCGTCGGTCACTACAAGAACGAGGTCAAGAAGCTGGCCAACGGCAACTACACCTCTTCTATCTATGGTACCGACAACATCCTGACCGCCGTTGGCAACCCCGTGGGCGTGTTCTACGGCTACAAGACCAAGGGCGTCTATGCCACAACGGCTGAAGCTGCGGCTGCCGGACAGTACATCGTCGACGAGACGGGTGCCCGTCAGTATTTCGGTGCCGGCGACGTCATCTTCGAGGATGTCAACAACGACAAGCAGATCAGCGAGGCCGACAAGCAGATTATCGGCGACCCCAATCCCGATATCTTCGGCAACATCTTCCTCAACCTCAACTGGAAGCGCTTCACACTCGCCACGAACTTCAACTACTCGTTGGGCAACGACGTGTTCAACTATCAGCGCTCAGTGCTCAACAGCGGTGCCACGCTCTACAACCAGCAGGTGGCTGAGATCGGCCACTGGCGCTACGAGGGACAGCAGACCGAGCTGCCGCGCCTCTGCTACGGCGACCCGATGGGCAATAACCGCTTCTCTGACCGCTGGATTGAGGACGGCTCCTACCTGCGCCTGAAGAGCGTCATGCTCTCCTTCCAGGTGCCCATTCCCGAGTCGGGCAGCGACCCCGAGTTCTCTGTCAGCAACCACCAACTCTATCAGGGTATCGATGCCGGTACGCTGGCTCAGGGACGTGTGTTCTCTATGGGAGTGAAAATCAACCTCTAAGCGAAATTGAAAATAGTAAATCGTAAATCGAAAATAAAGATGATGATTACCAAGAATATCACGAAATATCTCATCGCCTGTTCGCTGTTCTGCGGTGGTGCCGCAGTCACCAGCTGCGAGGATATGCTTGAGTCCGACAGCAACCGCCAGGTGTTCGAACCGGCTCTCGACCAGAAGACTGACTCCGTCTTCTATGCCTACGGTATTATGCAGGCCCTGCAGCAACTGGCCGACCAGTATTACTTCCAGAACGAGATGCGCGGCGACCTGGTCCGCCCCACCAACCGGGCTACTACCCACCTGCGCAGTCTGGCTTCGTTCTCGGCCGATGCTACCAACAAGTACGACAGCGTGTACCTTTATTATAAGGTCATCAACAACTGCAACTACTACCTGGCTCACCGTGACACCACGCTGGCAACGGGTGCACGCAATGTTGTATGCAACGAGTATGCCGCTGTGGCCTCGTTCCGTGCGTGGACCTATCTGCAGCTGGCCCGCCAGTATGGTTCGGTGCCTTACATCACGGAGCCCGTCACCACCATCGGCCAGATTAATGCCAACACCTCGATGACTGGCTACGAGTCGATTCTGCAGGGCGAGGCCCGGATGCTGGAGAGCCTCAAGGCCCGCTATAGTGAGGACCAACTCTCTGTGCCCACCTTCAACCAGACGTCGCGCTCCATCGGTATGCTCAACTGGAAGGACGAACGCGGCCAGAATGTCGAGAAGTTCATCCGTCCCAGCAAGTGCTTCATCCCGCTCAACGTCGTGCTGGGCGACATCTACCTCGAACTGGGCCAGTACGAGCAGGCTGCAACGTGCTACTATCAGTATCTGCGCTATCAGGGATTCCTCAATCCGAGTAATATCTCTGTCAACTACAACGACTTCATGGGTACATTCTATAGTCAGTACAGCCCCATCTTCAAGGACTTCACTGAGTGGCCCGCCGACTATAATTCCGCCAAGAACAGTTCGCTTTACAATCAGGTACCTACTTGGGAGAACGCTTTCAGTCACTCCGCAGCTTCTGGCGACATTATCACGTACATCCCGATGGCGGTGAACTATACGATGGGCAAGACCACCGACATCCCCGCTGCGTTCGGTTACAACTATTACGGCACGGAGTCAAGGGGTGGTGTACAGGTTGACGGCGACGAGATCTTCAGCTGCCCCAAGACGGAGGATATTCAGGTCGCCCCTTCACAGACCTACGTCGACTCTGCACGTCGTGCCCAGTACTATTACTTTACAGAGCAGGTGAAGGTGTCGCCCTTCAACTGGATTGTCAAGAGCCAGCCGCTGGGCGATGCACGCGCCTCGATCGTCACTCAGGGTGCTGGTGCCGACTCTGCTTATGTCTATACCCTCAAGCCCTCGACAGCCTACATCTATCTCTATCGTAACACGACCGTCTGGCTCCATCTGGCTGAGGCCATCAACCGCATGGGCTATCCCGATGCCGCCTTCGCCGTGCTGAAGAACGGTCTGCACTCCGAGTTGCCCAACTTCCGCTACCTCGAGGTCTACCTCAAGGATCAGGCTGGCAACGACTCCATCGACGAGAACGGACAGAAGATACTCGACATGACGCAGTCGCACATCGACGACAAGTACTACCTCACGCCCGAGTCCTACGAACTGCTGACCACCAAGCTGCCGTTCCTCGCTCAGGCCAACGCCGATGTCTTCCGCAACGGTACGTCGAAGTCGTTCGTCGGTATCCACTTCCACGGTGCCGGAGCCGTCGAGGACCTCTACTCATCCTATCGCTACAGCACGGTGCTCGGTGCCAAGATTGCCGACATCAACCGCAAGTTCGGCCTCAATCTGACCACCTACACCAAGGCCGACTACATCAACGCCATGGAGGACTTGCTCTGCGACGAGTATGCAATGGAGTTTGCCTTCGAGGGCACGCGCTTCTCCGACCTGCGGCGACTGGCCTTACATAAGAACCGGGCGGGCACATACGGCGCCACATTCGGCGATGTCTGGCTCAGTCGGATGCTGCAGAACAATGCGCCGGGCATCACGACGCAGAACTGTTACCTGCCGTACAAATAATGTCTGAAATACTGCAGATGGTTGTATGCCGACAGAGGCGTACAACCATCTTTACGCATAAAAAACTATACTATACCAATTTACAACAAAACAATTAAACTTATGAGAAAAATTTCTACTCTTGCCTTTATGGCATTCTTTTTCTGCCTGAGCGCAATGGCCCAGGTAGAGTTGGGCGACATCAAGTTCAGCCTTGCTGACGGAAAGAAGATCAGCCCGACAACAGGTAAGATCACGGTGACGTTCCCCAATGTCATCGGCGTCGAGGACCCCACCTCGACCACCTTCGTGCTCGAGGGTAACTTCGGCAACGACGATCTGGCCTTCGACGGCGTCGAGGGTACGTTTGCCGAGGGTGTCACCTTCGACCTGATTGAGTTCGAGCTCCAGCCCTCTACCGAGTACACACTGAACATCACCTCGGTAAAGGTTGGCGGTGAGGAGAAAGCTGCCGAGGGTGGCTACGCTCTCCACTTCAAGACCCGTGGCGGCGAGCGCAAGATGGCTTGGACGTTCGTTATCGATGCTGAGTCGGCTGCTCAGATTGTTGCCGAGGGTTCGGCCAATCCCGCCGGCGGCGAGGCTGAGGATGTCACGAAGTTTATGGACATCACCAAGAACGATGCCACTACCCACCGTTACTATGTGCCTGCCCGCGACTACGAGGAGATTATGCTCCCCGACGGCACGGCTCTGCCCATGACCGAGGACCTGCTGTTCAAGTTCGGCAACAAGGCTTTCTATGTCGGCGATACTGAGGGCTCTTACAAGGACCTGATTGCCTTCAACGGCAACAACCAGTATATGACTATCCCCGACTGTCAGGTCGGCGACGTCATCACCTTCAATGCCAATCGTGCCACCAAAGGTAGCTCCTCCAAGCAGACCTGCATCCAGGCACTCAATGCTGCAGCTCTTGCTCCCGACGGCCTCGTCTCTACGGCTACCGGTCAGCAGGACTCTATCTGGCTGGGTTCCTCCTACACCAACTTCAAGTTCGAGGTTCAGACTCCGGGCGACATCACCTTCCGTTTCAGCAACTGTCTGCTGAAGTCCATTGAGATTGCTGAGGCTCAGGAGAAACTGCCTTGCACCTACAGCGTCGTTGCTGCTTTCATCGATGCTGAGGCTGGCACGCAGACCACCATCAAGGAGCTGGTCGGCGCCACTGAGAGCGTTACCGGTTCTACCGTCAAGGCTGCTTATCCTTACTGGGTGGTCGATGCCGAGGGCAATGCCTATACGCACGGCTCTAAGGGTAATGAGTTCAAGGAGGTATTCGACCTAAAGGGCGACACCACGTTTGCCATCAGCTACGCCAAGACCGCTTTCGAGGGTGTGGTCTATCTCTCCGAAGGTGAGGACCTGCCCAATGCCGTTCTTTGCACCAGTCCCAATGCCGAGGTGCGCTCGTCGATGGGTAAGGCCGGCTACGTGCTCGAGGACCTGAAGCTCGTCACGCTGCAGCCCGGTACCTATAAGATTCGCGCCATCCTCTTTGATGCCGGCAAGACTCCCGGCTATGTCTGCACGCTGACCAAGGGCGAGGGCGAGGAGAACGAGATTTACCTTTCAGCCACCGCTACCAACTGGACCGAGGCCGAGTCTGACCTGCTGACCATCACCGAGCCTACCGACATCACGCTGAAGGCTGGCGGCAGCGAGAACACGGGTGTCGACGTCATCATGATCTATGCTTCCGAGGATGCTCCTGAGGATCCCGAAGCTGTTGTCGACGTCAAGTCTGCCCAGAAGTTGGCTGCCCGCAAGGTTGTCAAGGACGGTCAGATTCTCATCGAGACCGCTGCCGGTATAGTTAATGTTGCTGGTATCCAAGTAAAGTAAAGAAATGAAGAAACTACTGCTCATAGTATGTTGGCTGTGCTGCGGCTGTGCCGCAGCCATAGCTGCCGACGGCGATGTCACGATGTCCGTCAGCGGTATGACCACCAAGATGACCGATGGCACATGGAGCATCACCATCAACAGCGCCGGGCGCGTCAGTTCGCTGCAGCGCAAGGGCACTGAGTTCCTGGCCAGCAACGGCATCTACTTCGACTATACCACCGCCAATGGCAACAGTGGCTTGAACCCCACGAAGGTCAAGGTGGTCAAGCAGACCGCCGACCACTGCGAGGTGCTCTACAGCGCCACGTCGGGCAACACCATCTTTGAGCAGGGCTACATTATGCGCAAGGGCGTGTCCGGTGTCTATTCATACGTAATAGCCACCGGCACCGCCACTTCCGCTTCTGAACCCGTCAAGGAGGCGCGCGTCTGCTGCCGCCTTGGCGATACGATGCTCAACGGCTATGTCGACTGGCGTATGAACGGCCGCATCCCGTCGAACACGGAGATGGCTGTCGCCGAGAAGGATGAGAACACCATCCAGGATGCTACCTACCGGTTGGCCGACGGCAGCATCTACACCAAGTACAACTGGGCCAACTACATCGAGCGCGACACGCTGCACGGTCTCTGCGGCATGAGCAACAACTACTACGGCCTCTACAACATCCCCGTCAGCTACGAGTGGATCAATGGCGGCTGCGAGCGTCAGGAGCTCACCGTCCACGCCACCAGCAAGTCGCCCATCACCATCCAGATGCTGCAGGGCGAGCACTTCGGCGGTGAGGCCATGGTGCTCCGCGAGGGCGAGAAGAAGCTCTACGGCCCCTTCCTCATCTTCACCACCTACAGCAAGGACCCCGTGAAGAGTGCCCGCAACCAGGCCGCCAAGGAAGCTGCCGAGTGGCCCTACCAGTGGTTCGAGAACGACCTCTATCCGCGTGAGCGCGCCACCGTCCGTGGCCACCTCAGCGTCACCACCGGGCAGCGTTGCGACAGCGTGTGCATCGTCCTGGCTCAGGAGAAGGGCAAGGAACCCATTGAGATGATGCACGGCTACCAGTTCTGGACGCTTACCGACGAGAACGGCGACTTCGAGATTCGCAATGTGCGCCCCGATACCTACAACATCTTCGCCTACGCCAAGACGGGCGAGGTGACCGATATGCTCGAGCAGGACGACATCACCGTCGTTGCCGGCGAGAACGACCTCGGCACCGTCACCTGGACACCGAAGAAGTACACCGAGATGCTGTGGATGATTGGTCAGAACGACCGCCGCAGCAGCGAGTTCCGCCTGAGCGACACCATCCGCCAGTACGGTCTCTGGGAACTCGTCCCTCAGACGCTCACCTACACCATCGGCGAGAGCACCGAGAGCAAGGACTGGTACTACGCCCAGACCAAGGACGGCAACTGGACCGTCAAGTTCAACGTCGACAAGCGGCCAGCCGGACGTGTCTACCTGACGGCCTCCATAGCAGGCTGCGCCAGCGAGAAGGCCACCATCACCGTCAAGCTCAACGGCACCGTCCGCGACACGTGGAAGCCCGGCTACAAGGATGCCTCCGTCTATCGCAGTGCCACGGGCAGCGGTCGCCACTATGTCTTTACCACCGACTTCATCAGTGCTGCCCTCAAGGAGGGCACCAACCTGCTGACCTTCCAGATCAGCGGCACCGGCGGTAAGAACGGCATCCTCTACGACTGCATCAAGCTGGAGGCCGGCGAACCCGTCACCGACGGCATCCTTCACCCATCACCCATCACCCATCACCCATCACCAGCGAAGCGCCTCGTTAATGGCCGCCTCGTCATCGAGAAAACCGGCCATAGCTACACCCCCGCCGGCATCAGAATAGAATAATGCGCAGCCTTTCTCTCCTCCTCATCATCATCCTCTGTTCGCTGTGCTGCGGCGGCGCCGCAGCCGCCGTAGTCTGGTACGACGGCCAGCACCCCGTCACCTATCAGCTGACGGGCAAGCCCGCCCCCGTCGTCTATCAGGCCCTGCGCATGTTCGCTGACGATATGCAGCTCGTCACCGGCCACAAGGCCGTAGCCGCCAAGACCTCCCCCATCCGCATCGTTCAGGGCCGCGGCACCGACGACGGCTTCAGCATCCGCGTGCAGAACGGCCAGCTCGTCATCGAAGGCCACAACGCCCGGGGCACGGCCTACGGCATTCTCGAACTGTCGCGCATGGCCGAAGTGTCGCCGTGGGTGTGGTGGGGCGATGTGCGCCCGCATACCCGCTACTATCCCATCTCCGTGCCCGACACGTTCCGACTGGAGCACACGCCCTCAGTCGCCTATCGCGGCATCTTTATCAACGACGAGGACTGGAGCCTCCGCCGCTGGTCGCCCGACAACATGGGACCGCAGACCTACCGCCGCCTGTTCGAGCTGATGCTCCGTCTGCGTGCCAACACCCTCTGGCCCGCCATGCACGATGTGTCGCCCGGCTTCTATACCGTCAAGGGCAACAAGGAGATGGCCGACTCCTTCGGCATCGTCATCGGCACTAGCCACTGCGAACCCCTGCTTCGCAACAACGTCGCCGAGTGGGACGTGAAACAGCGTGGAGCGTATAACTACATCACCAACGCCGCTCAGGTGCGCCGCTACTGGGCCGACCGCCTGCAGCAGGTGAAGGGCAGCGACGTGCTCCTCACCCTCGGTATGCGCGGCATCCACGACGGTTCGATGGAGGGCGTGAAGACGCCCGAGGAGAAGCTCAACGGACTGCAGCAGGTCATCGACGACCAGCGCCAGCTCATCAGCAAGCATTATAATAAGCATGTGGAGCGCGTACCCCAGGTCTTCATCCCCTACAAGGAGGTGCTCGAGATTATGGAGAGCGGCCTCCGCGTGCCCGACGACGTCACGCTGATGTGGTGCGACGACAACTATGGCTACCTCACCCGTCTGCCCGATGCCGATCAGCAGAAGCGGCAGGGTGGGGGAGGCGTCTACTACCACCTCAGCTACTGGGGCCGTCCCCACGACTACCTCTGGCTCACCACCACGCAGCCTGGACTCATCTACACCGAGATGCGTGCCGCCTACGACCACAACTGCCGCCGACTGTGGATTGCCAACGTCCACGACCCTAAGGTGGCCGCCTACCAGCTCGAACTCTTCCTCGATATGGCGTGGGACATCAACTCTATTGTTTCTGGTGAAGGGTGCTTGGTGAAGGGTGAAGGGAGAATAGATTCTGCTCAGGGACATACCTCCCTTCACCCTTCACCCTTCACCCTTCACCAGCATTACGAGCGCTGGCTTATGAGACAGTTTGGCGGACAGGTGGGCCGTGCCATCGCCCCCGCCATGCGCGAGTTCATCCACCTCAATGCCATCCGCCGACCGGAGTTCATGGGCTGGACGCAGGTGGAACTCGACAAGAAGAAATACCCCGGCGGCAAGTCGGTGCCCACGAGCACGGAGTTCTCGCTGGCCGAGGCTTATAAGCGTATGGAGGCCTTCGCCCGCATCGAGGCCACCGTCGAGACCTACCGCCCCCTCGTGATGGACGCTCGTCAGGACGCCTACTTCGCCCACGTGCTCTACCCCGTTCACGCCGCAGCCGCCATGACGCGCAAGATGCTCTCCAATGAGGAGGACAGCCGTCGCGCCTACGAGCAAATCCAGCAGCTCACCGAGCGTTACAACACCATGAACGGCGGCAAGTGGCGTGGCCTCATGTCGGCCGCTCCCCGCGATCTCCCCGTCTTCGGCGAGACGCGCACCCAGCTGCCGCAGCACCCCTCCGTCGGCAGCTACATCGCCCGTAACGCCTGCGACTATACCCCATCACCCAACACCCATCACCCAACACCCATCCAGATGCTCGGCCACTCGATGAACGCCGTCGCCATCCCCAAAGGCTGCGAACTGACTTACGAGTTCGAAACTCCCCTCCCTTCGGGGGAGGGGTCGGGGGAGAGGCTTGACGCCGTACTCTACACCGCCATGATTCCCACCCAGCCCAGCGACCGCGGCGACCTGCGCTACAGTGTCCAGATTGACGACCAGCAGCCCGTCGTCATCTCACTGAAAGAGCCTTACCGCTCTGAACGCTGGAAACAGAACGTGCTGCGTGGGCAGGCCCTGAAGAAGACGCCCGTCAAAGTCGCCAAGGGCCGCCACACGCTCCGCATAAAAGCCCTCGACGACCACATCATCTTCGACCAGTGGATGCTCGACTTCTGCCCCGACCGTCAGTTCTACGTCATTCCCGTTACCCCGCTCGAGTTCCGCTCGCTTGCTACCAACGGGACGCAAGAATCCCCTTCGCTCGCGAAGCCCCTCGCGGGCGTCAGAACCGTTACCGTCTTTAGGGCAGGTGACGCTACCGACCATTATGCCAATGGAGCCGTGATGACAGCCTTCAAGGGCAAACTCTACTGTATGTGGCAGAGTTCGCCAACTGACGAGGACAGCGACGATACGTGGGTGGCTTATAGCGTCAGTGCCGACGAAGGCTACACTTGGAGCAAGCCCCGGCCCCTGTCCCTGCCCTCCGATGATTTCTACTGCACCTCAGGCGGCTGGCTGGTAAGAGGCGACACGCTGACAGCCTTCATCAACACTTGGCAACGCTCGACCATTGGCCGGGCGTTGTCAGGTAATGGACAGAAGTCTCCTGAACCACGAGGTGGCAGAACATGCTACATCACAAGCACCGACGGACAAACCTGGAGTCAGCTGCAGCCAGTCACGATGGCCGACGGGACTCCCATGGAGGGCGTCTTGGAGCAGGATCCCTACACGCTTCCCGACGGTCGTCTCGTGGGTGCCGCACATTTTAAGCCGGGACTTCACGTCTGTCCGGTTTATACCGACGAGCCGAAGGGCGTAAGTGGCTGGCGCAAAGCTTCCTTCGAGTCAGAAGACCTCGGCCAGCAGTCGCGTGAGCTGGAGCCAAGCCAGTATATGCGACCTGACGGCACGCTCGTGATGCTCTTCCGCGACCAGCAGGGCAGTTTCCGCAAGCTGGCTGCCATGAGCACCGACAGGGGAGCGACATGGACGAAGCCCGTTGTGACCAACTTCCCCGATGCGCGTACAAAGCAGTGTGCCGGCAACCTGCCCGACGGCACGTCGTTTATGGTCAGCTGTCCTTCCGGCGACAAGCGTCGGTGGCCGCTCGTCCTGCAGCTGAGTCGCGACGGCATCGCTTTCGACAAGACCATTCTGCTGCGCAGCGGTTCTCCGGACGACTTGCCCCAGCGTCGCTACGAGGGCAGATACAAGACCATAGGCTACAACTATCCCAAGGCGATGACACACAACGGCCGCCTCTACGTCAGCTATTCTACCAACAAGGAAGATGTGGAGTGCAGCATCATCCCCCTGAGTCTGACGGCTCAAAGTCAGAAATACTGGGACAACGGGCGGCTGAGAGTCTCCGACAACCAGCGGTTCCTGCAGTTCGAGAACGGTGAGCCTTTCTTTTGGTTAGGCGAGACGGCCTGGCTGATGCCCGAACGCCTGAACCGCGAAGAGGTGGCCTACTACCTGCGAACCTGCCACGAGGCCGAATACAATATGGTGCAAGTGCAGGTGCTGAACGATGTTCCTTCGTTCAATGCATACGGCGTACCCTCGCACGACAAGCAGGGACGCCTGCTGACTGACACGCTTAACTCCTACTGGAGTCATTTAGACTATATCATCGACGTGGCAGCACAGAACAACACCTATATCGGTATGGTGTGTATTTGGGGCGGACTGGTCAAAGGCGGCAAACTCAATGTGGAGCAGGCCAAGACCTACGGGCGTTTTCTGGCCAATCGCTACAAGGACCGTCCGAATATCATCTGGATAATGGGTGGCGACATTCAGGGCGACATCAAGCCCGAGGTGTGGGAGACGCTTGCCACCACCATCAAGTCGATCGACAAGAACCACCTGATGACCTATCACCCCCGGGGCCGCTATACGTCTGCCCGTTGGTGGAGCAAGGCATCGTGGATAGACTTCCATACCTTCCAGAGCGGCCATCGCCGCTACGGTCAGCGTATGGGCAGCAAGGACTATCCGATTCCCGACAATACAGAGGAGGACAACTGGATGTACGTCGACTCCACCTGGGCCTATAAGCCCCTGAAACCCGTGCTCGACGATGAGCCTGTCTATGAGGGCATACCCCATGGACTGCACGATGCCGATGAGCCGTTATGGCAGGCGTGCGACGTCCGCCGTTATGCCTATTGGAGCGTCTTTGCCGGCAGCTGCGGCCACACCTACGGACACAGTGCTATTATGCAGTTCTATCGTGAAGGCTATCCCCCCGCCTATTTCAATAAAAAGGAATGGACCGAGGCGCTTCGTGACCCGGGCTTCAACCAGATGAAGTATCTGAAGCGGCTGATGCTCTCGTTCCCCTATTTCGAACGGATTCCCGACCAAAACATCGTTCTCGACAATGGTATGCAGTACGACCGATTGGCTGCCACCCGAGGCTCTGACTACCTGTTGGTCTACAACTATACCGGTCGCGACATGACGATTGACCTGCGCAAGATATCAGGCGCCCGGAAGAACGTGTGGTGGATGGATGCCAGAACCGGTAAACTGACTTGGATGGGCGAGTTTGACAACAAGATTCATACCTTCCGTCCACCACTGAGCCTTATTGGCAAAGACATCGAGGATGGTATACTCATCGCCACCGATTCATCGAAGACCTATCTTTCTGAAGCCCAAGAAGGCATATAAAATGAACAGGCGTATACCGCAAACGATTACGCTGTTATTAACAATATTTACCAGCCTCATCTCCACCCCCTTGCTCCTTTTTTAGTATATTTGCAAACCGAATAATCACTAACTAAAAACAATAAACAATTATGAAGTACAAACTTTTACGATTCTCCCTGATGTGCATCTTGGCGATGCTGGGGGGAGTTTTAACTCCTTTGTGGGCCGACACCACCGGAACCATCACGTTTGGTAGCAACGCTGTCAAGATCAATTCGGCTACTGTTACAGGCGATGATGATTTGGGGAACGCCTGGACTATTACCACAGCGGGCACTACGTCCTTCACAGCGAATACTGCCTATTATCAGGTTGGATCAAGTAGCAAGCCTGCTAGAAGCATTATCTTTACGACCACGCTGCCTAACAGTGTAACCGTTACGTCCTTCAGTGCCAAGTTCGGCGGCTTCAGCGGTACGGACGGTACGGTATCTCTTAAAGTAGGTGATACACAGGTGGGCACAGGAAGTCTCAATGCAGCGAATGACATAACAGTAACTTCTAACATCAGTGGGACGGGCACCGTTCTCACAGTTAGTGTCACTGGTATCTCGAAAGGCGTCAAGTGTTATAACATAAGCTACACTTATACAGACCCGCGCACAGCTACGACATTGACATTGGGCGACCACGACGAAACGGTCATTGTCGAAAAATCTGTTGACTTGCCGACGGCAACGGTGACAGCGGGCGGAACGCCCGTTAGCGGGGCAGTCGTTACTTGGAGCAGTTCATACGAGTCCGTAGCCGAGATAGATGGCCAAAAGATAAATGCCAAAAAGGTTGGTGAAACCACCATTACAGCTACATACGCTGGTAATGACACCTATGACTCAAGTGTAGCCACTTATGTGCTGACCGTCGAGGAATCTTCAGAAATAGCCAATCCCTATACATATACTTTCGAGGCAAAGAAGTTCGAAGAGAGCGGACAGACGGTGAAACTGAAAGCTGTTAACTGGACGGTAACCACTGATGGCGGTTACTGGGGTTATGACGTGACAAAAGGCCAGCAGTTTGGTAGTGGCAGCAGCCCCGCCAAGACACTAACGCTGACAACCTCAGACATTCCAGGAACCATTACTGGCGTGAAGATCAACACCAGTGGAGCCAGTAGCATTGTTGGTACTGTCGGTGTGACTGTCGGCGAGACGGCTTTGCTTTGTGATGAGCAGCCAACTGCATCTTTGACGAGCACCGCCACCGAATACGAGTTCATTGGTTCAGCCTCTGGCGACATCACTATTAGCTATGCGCAGACATCTTCGAAGGCTCTCTACATCAAGTCGATAGAAGTAACGTATAGCATTGCCGAGGAGCCAGCCGGCTTCCGCGACATCAAGGCAGACCTGACCAGTACTGCTCTTATTCCTGAAGGAGCTGCCCAGTGGATGGATGTATCGACAGGCATCTCTGTTGGTGCCGACGGGACGTTGAGCCGTGTAGACAAGACAGATGGCGGCATTGCGTTTAATGGCAAGTGGCACGGTACACAGTATGGTTGGGCTGGCTTCACAGCTACTGTTCCTGTTGATGGTTGTGTAAAGATTTCCTATGGCAACAGTAATTATGGAAGTGAGGTAACGGTCACTGACGATAAGGGCGTCGCCGTTGCTACTCTTAACAATAAAGCAGCCAATACTTGGTCTGCCTCTAATCCTGATTTGGTGACAGTAGCTTACTATCGTACCAATTCGCCTACGACGCTGAACTTCAGTCAGTGCGATTATGTGGGATACTTTGCCGTTGAGGCCATCGATGAGGCCGACCTGCCCGAGGAGGTCATTGAGTATAGCCTGAAATATGTTGCCGGTGAAGGCGCAGGTCAATTGCCCGATACCAAGAAATACGCAAAGGACACTGAGATAACACTGCCCGCCAATACCACGCTCTACAAAGAAGGTTACACCTTCATAGGCTGGAACGACGGCACTAAGACATATAGTGCTGGCGCCAAGCTGAAAATGACTTCCGACGTGACGCTGACTGCACAGTATGCCCAGAATACGGTCAGCCTCAGCGACCGTACCGAACCTGTCACCTTAACGTGGCAATTTGGAGTAAGTAACGGAACTGGTATCCTGAACAAACAAGGCGGTACGAACATCCTTGTTACTCAGGCCACTATCGGCGAAGCCATTATTGATGTGAAAATGGACATCGACGCTACGAACGGCAAGATTAATAATGTAGGTCGTAGCGACGAATGGGCACAGTGTAACGATGGTACGAAACTGACAATTCCGTCCTATAAGGGCGTTGTTGTATCGTTCAATTCATATAATGATGGTACAGGAACAACAATCGGCGGTTTGACGCCTACAGATAAGTCAGCTACCTATGACGGTTCGGAGGAAACCCTCGACATCTTATGTAATGGTATGGGTTACATAGCCAGTGTCACCGCTGTCTACCCCGTGCCTGAACAAGATGAACCTACAGAGGGTGAGGTCATCTACTCTTGGACATCAGACGAAGAGATTGGCGGAGAGGTTGTGGCCAGCGACGGGCAGAGTGTTGGTTATTCTAACCCACCTTATAATACTATCCGTCTGAATGGCTCTGCCGACTTTAGCGGGGCTACCGTAACGGTTACCTTCGAAAAGCCATTGAAGGCTGGTGATGAGATTGCTGTCACAGGTTACCGTAATAAGGATGCAACAGGCAAGACATCTGGATTCAAGGCGAAGTTTGAGAAAGGTGAAAGCACTGTAGCCAGTCAGACCGGACTCGAGTTTAACAACATCAATGCCGCTGTGGCTGAATCCGATGAGTATGGTGAGCCTAACACCTGTACGTTCACTGTTCCTGCCGATGCTGATGGTAGCTTGACTATGACCATGACTCGCTCGCACACATCAACAAATCTTTTCATCACGAAGCTCGTCATCACCGGCAAGGAGCGTGAGGAAGGTGGCGAAGAGCCAGTGGTGGAATACCCAATCCTCTATACATGGGACTTCACCGACGCTAACAGTGCTTGCACGTTGGAAGGCGGCGGACAGGGCACAACTTATAGCTATCCTTCTGACAAGGATCCCAATGTGACGCTTGAGGTCGATGCCACCAATGGAAAGTTCAATCCTCGTGGCACTGACGTGCAGGTAAATGCCTCGACAATCATCAACGTGCCGGTACAAGCAGAAGGCGATGTTATCACAATCTACAACTATCGAGACGGTAGTAACGGCGTGACTTATACTATCGGTACTGAGGAGAAAACTGCAAACAATGTCACCTACGAGTACACTGTCAGCAAGATGGAGGCTCAGGCCGGCTTTGTCACCATTACAGTGACGGGCAGTGGATATATGGACAAGTTTACAGTTTTACAGAATGAGCCGGAGAGCGAGGGCTATAACAATGCAGACTTTGCCATAGAGTGGCCGATGGTTGTTGAAGGAAACTCTGACTTAACTGCATATACTTCAGAACCAGTTTCAGCTGTTTCTGTAGCTTCATTCGACTATACACCAAGTGATGCGACTGTTAATGTTGAGGCTCGTAGCAAAGATCCTGATAATGGATTGAAATTTGTAACCTTCAAGGGAGCCAACTTTAAAGCGCATTGGTTTGTGAAGCCTGCCGCTGGATTGACATTTACGCCGACACAGATTAAATTGTTTGTCCAGCGTTTCGGAACCAACAAGAAGGATGGTGTCGTCGTTACAGCTAAGGTAGGCGACGAGGGAACTATTCAGACTTTAGGGACTTATACAGCCCGCCGTGCTAATTGGGACGATAGTCAAGAGGTAACACAGTGGGGTAGTGCTCTCAGCAACCTTGTCAATGAGGTTGTAATTGACTTGACTGAGGCTCAGCAGACTGCTCTTGCCTCTGGCGAGGGTCTTCACCTCTATGCAACAACTGGTCTGGATGCTGGTAAATCTGGTGGCTTTGCCGACTGTCGTATATATGGCAAGTTAAACGGTACTGCTGCCACAGTTAACAAGTATACACTCGCAACCGCTGTAGCTCCCGCTGATGGTGGCTTGGTAAGTGCTTACCCCGCTGCCGACGAGTACGAGGAAGGCACCGAGGTAACGATCACTGCCACCGAGAACTTTGGCTATGACTTTGTCAACTGGACCAATGGCAATGGTGAGGAGGTTTCGACCGAGGCCAAGTTCAAGTACACCGTGAATGGCAACGAGACCCTCACTGCCAACTTCAAGGCCGTTGAGACTTACGAGCTGGCACTGACCGTCGATGGTACCAATGACTATATGGTAACTATCGATCCTGCGCCAACAATGGTGGATGGCAAGATGATGTACGAGGCTGGTACAGCCGTGCAACTGACGGCCAATAGCTATGAAGGCCTTGTGACGTTCAACAACTGGAGCGACGGCGAGACAGGCTCGTCGAAGCTGATCAGTATGACTGCCGATACGGAGTTGACAGCCGTTTACTCGCAGGCCGACATCATTGCCGGTTGGGACTTCTACAAGAAGGGCAACGAAGGTCGTATAGCTGACTTCGCTTCCGAGATGAATACAACGTCAGCTTTGAGTCTGGTGAATACCGAGTCAGGTGACGCCAAGGGTTGGCTCGACAAGAGCACCGAGGCTGCCGGTGGTTATGAAAGCTTCAAGGGTGCTGCCGTGAACTGGACTGTAGGTGACAACGATGGCGATGTAGGCCACTACCACTGGCAGACGAAGGTGAATGCTAAGGACTTCACTGACATCAACGTGCAGTTCCAGATGCTGTATAACTACAATGCCTACCAGACTTACAACGCCGAGTACTCCCTCGACGGCGAGGAGTGGACAAAGTTCGGCAGCATCACTATGACTGGTACCAAATCTCCAGTTTCGTTCAATGAGACTCTGCCTGATGATTGTAATAACCTGGAGAATCTCTTCATCCGTATGGTTGCCGACAAGAACTCCAAAGTTGATGGCAGCAGTTCCAAGAACGACGGCAACACCCTTGCCATGTTCTTCATCACGGGTACACAGGCTCTCGTTGACGACGGTAAGGCTCCCGAGCTTGTATCGACCGTTCCTGCCGCCGAAGCTGATGGTGTTTCGGCTAATGGCAAGATTGTGCTGACCTTCAATGAGAAGGTGAAGGTGGTAGACGGTGCCCAGGGAATGTTGGGCGTGTTTAAGGACGACATACCGGTGTGGAATGTTGAACCCATTGTCAGCGGCAAGACCATTTCGTTCGAGTACAAGGGCTTGGAGTATTACTCCATATACGCCTTTATGATGCCAAGCGGCACCGTGACCGACCTCAGTGGCAATGCCCTAGAAGAGGACATTATGTTCAGGTTCGTCACAATGGAACGCCCGACTATCGAGAAGGGACTCTACGATAAGGTTGTTGAGGATACTGAAGGACTGTTGGCCGCCATCAACGAGGCCAACAGCCGCAGCGATCAGAACACGCGCTATCGCATCTTCCTGAAGAATGGTACGTACACACTGCCGCTGAGCACCACTGCGACCATTAGTAGCGATGACGGCAACACCTATCCCAGCCCCATCACAAATATTTCGGGTTCCAACATCTCGTTCATCGGTGAGAGTCAGGACGGTGTGATTATCACCAACACCATCGACAATAGTAAGGAGTATGCAGGACAGTTTGGCACTACCAACGTTTATGACGGCATCAGTAAGAGCGACGTGTTGCAGATTCAGTCTTCTGTCATTGGCACCTACTTCCAGGACCTGACGGTAAAGAGTAGTATGAATGACGCTCGTGGCCGCAACATTGCCGTCCAGGATAAGGGTAAGTACACCATCTACAAGAACACCTTGCTCTATGGTTATCAGGACACTTGGACCTCGAACAACGACAACGGCTACTACTACTTCGAAGGTGGTAAGGTGCGCGGACGTACCGACTTCCTCTGCGGTAAGGGTGATGCCTTCTTCAATGGCGTTGACATCCAGGTTTGTATGGCTACGGGCGGTTATATCGCCGTGCCGTCGAAGAGCATCAAGTATGGCTATGTGTTCAAGGGCTGTAATATCCTTTGCGAGAGTAGCGACCTGAACGGTAAGTATACGCTGGGTCGTCCGTGGGGCGATGGTACGCCTGTAGCTCTCTGGATAGATACCAAGATGCAGTATGCACCTTCGACAATTGGCTGGAGCGAGATGAGCAACGGCTGGCCGAAGCAGTTTGCCGAGTGGAACTCGACCCTCACCACCGGCACTACTGTTGACCTCAGCGGTCGTAAAACCACCTTCGGTGACGGCCACGCTAACGTGCCCGTACTCACAGCAGAAGAGGCCCTTGAGGCTGGCAATCTGCACAATATGTTCGGCGATTGGGATCCCACGCTTGCTACTGAGCAGGCTCCTATCCCTGCCATCGTGAAGGTGGAAGACAACACCCTGAAGTGGACTAGCAGTGACTACGCTTTGCTCTGGGCTATCGTGAAGGACGGTGCTGTGATTGACTTCACCACCGAACCGAGCTACGAATTGACTGAGAGCGGCACTTACGCCGTTCGCGCCGCCAACGAGATGGGCGGTCTGAGCGAGGCTTCCGAGAGCGTTGTGGCTACCGTTACTGAAGTTGTGAAGGTCACTCTGAACGCTTCTGGTTATGCAACGCTGGCTTCCGACAAGGCTCTCGACTTCTCGGCTATAGAAGGTCTGACAGCTTATATCGTTAAGGAGCAGACGGCAGACAAGGCCATCCTGACATCAGTGACCGCCACTCCCGCTGAAACCGGTCTCGTGCTGAAGGGCGAAGCTGGTGCAGAGTTCACCATTCCCGTAGCTACAAGTGCAACCTCCATCGAGGGTAATCTGCTTGTGGCTGCTGTGACCGCCACAGCTGTTGATACCAAGAGCGTCTACGTGCTCGACGGCGATAAGTTCAAGGTGTTCACAGGAACCGAGATTCCCGCCGGAAAGGCCTATCTGCCTAAGTCTGGCGTCGGTGCCCGCCTATTAGAGTTCGTCTTCGGCGATGCTACCGCTATCGGCTCTGTCAACGTTGACGTTAACGTTAATCAGATTTACGACCTGCAGGGCCGCCGCGTGAAGACTCCTTCGAAGGGCGTCTATGTGGTTGACGGAAAGAAAGTAATCATCAAGTAAACGAAAGGAGGACATACTTATGAAGAAAGAATATGAAAGTCCGGCTATTGAGCTGATCGATGTGGAACTCATCGATATGCTGGCCACGTCTGACACCATAGAAATTAGCGAAGATGAGACTACAAACGTGGATTCTCGCCAGTTGCTCATCTTTAGCCTGACAGATGACTAAATGAAAAGAATCGCATTCATCCTATTGACCTTGGCCGCAACACTCACCGTTGCGGCCAATGGTGTTTACAATGTGCGCGACTTCGGCGCAAAGGGCGATGGGCGAACGCTTGACTCGCCTGCCATCAACGCCGCTATTGAACAGGCTGTGAAGGACGGCGGCGGACAGGTGCTGCTGCCCGCAGGCACTTACCTTAGCGGAAGTATCCGCCTGAAGTCGAACATCGACCTGCACCTCTTGGCCGGAGCAAAGATTCTCGCCGTCAACCCCAAAAAGTTTCCCCCTAAGGGGGGGACGGAAGGGGGGCTCTACGATGAGTCTGAGCCTTTCAACTTCCCCGAGTATCAGGACGGTGGCCACACCTACTTCCACAACTCGCTCATCTGGGCCGAAGGGCAGACGAACGTCTCCATTACCGGCCATGGGATGATTGACGGCGAGGGCCTGACGAAGAAGGACACCGAGAAGGCCGGCCAGGTGCAGGGCGGCAGCATCGGCACCGGCGACAAGGCCATCGCCCTGAAGCTCTGCCGACAGGTCACCATCCGCGACATCACCATCTATCGCGGCGGCCACTTCGCCATCATCATGACGGGCTGTGATCTGTCGACCATCGACAACGTCACCATCGACACCAACCGCGACGGCTTCGACATCGACTGCTGCAAGTACATGACCATCACCAACTGCCGTATCAACACGCCCAGCGACGATGCCCTCGTGCTGAAGTCGAGCTATGCACTGAAGCGGCCCGTCATCACCGAGCACATCGCCGTCACGAACTGCAATATCACGGGCTATAAGTGCGGCACGCTGCTCGACGGCACCTACGTCCCTGAACCCGTCGGCTGGGTGTGCGGCCGCTTCAAGCTGGGTACCGAGTCGAACGGCGGCTACCGCAACATCTCGCTGACCAACAGCACCTTCGCCTACTCGTCGGGTCTCGCCTTCGAGGAGGTCGACCAGGGTCGCATGGAGAACATCGTCGTGTCGAACATCACGATGTCGCACGTCCACCACTATCCCATCTACATCACCACGGGCTGCCGCAACCGCGGCCCTAAGGAGGTGACGCGCCTCTCGTCGGCCCGCGACATCCAGATCTCGAACCTCATTGCCGACGACTGCGATTCGCTCTGCAGCATCATCGTCACGGGCATGAAGGGCGAGCCCATTCGCAACGTCTGGCTCAACAACATCCGCCTCTACTTCAAGGGCGGCGGCACGAAGGACTTGGTGAACAAGGACTACCGTGAGCAGGGTACCAACTACCCTGAGCCGAAGTTTGCAGGCTGGACGCCCGCCTACGGTCTCTATGCCCGCCACGTTGAGGGCCTGCATGTCGACGACGTCACCTTCCGCTATGAGCGGCCCGACTTCCGCCCGGCCGTCGTGCTCGACGACGTGCGCGACTGCACCCTCCGCAACATCGATGCGCCGACAGAGCCCGGCATCGACCAAATCGTTCAATTCCGTTCAAGCAATGTTACGAAATAAGCATCTTAGAATTCTGACCGTCGTGCTTGCGCTCGCTGCCTTCACGCCAGTGATGGGCCAGCGCAGCCAGGTGCTGCTCGAGACCACCGAGGGCAACATCCTGCTGACGCTCTACGACGACACGCCCCGCCATCGCGACAACTTCTTGCGGCTGGCCGATGAGCACTTCTACGACTCGCTGCTGTTCCACCGCGTCATCAAGAACTTTATGATTCAGGCGGGCGACCCCACCAGTCGTCACGCTGAGCCAGGTGCTTCGCTTGGTGAGGCCGACAATGGCTATACCATTGAGCCAGAGCTGTTTGCCGACGACGGCCGCCTGCTGCACCACCATCTGCGCGGCGCCTTGGCAATGGCCCGCGAGGGCGACGACGTGAACCCTCAGCGCCGTTCCAGCGGCTGCCATTTCTACATCGTCTGGGGGAAGACTTTTTCAAGTAGCGACCTGAAGCAGATTGGCGAGCGCCTCGACACGATGACGCAGCATCGCGTCGTGATGACGCCCGAGCTCATGGACCTCTATCGCAAGAACGCCGGCACGCCCCACTTGGACGGCCAGTACACCGTGTTTGGCGAGGTCACCGAGGGCCTCGATGTCGTCAAGCGCATCCAGCAGTCCTTCACCGACGACGCTGACCGGCCTGTCGACGACGTCCGCATCCTGCGTGCCCGACGGGTCAGCCGATGACACGTCTTCACAACAATTTTCTCCGCAAGCCTTGCGGAGATTTTTGTTTCTCGGAAATCTTTCGTAACTTTGCAAACTGAAATGACGACGGAGCAACTTTCGGCTGAGGAAATGGCTCAGGAAGTGAAGCGGCTGACGGGGCTGCTGGCGGCGGCAGGGCGCAAGGACCTGCTGCTGCGGGCCATCGGCGTGCCGCTGCTCGAGGAGCTACGCATCGAGGCGGCGCGTGGCGAACTGTCGCGGCTTGTCATTACTGATGACTATCGGTTCCTCCTTGCCGACTATCACGTCGAGGTGGAGCTCCAGCCCGTCCACAAGGCGGTCTACCTGCTGTTCCTGGCCCATCCCGAGGGCATCGAGTTTAAGCGGTTGCGCGACCACCGGGCCGAGCTGTTGGGCTATTACCTGAAGACGGCGCGCATGATGGACCGGGAGAAGATTGAGGAGAGCGTCGACAAGCTGATTGACCCGCTCGACAACGCCATCAACGAGAAGTGCTCGCGCATCAAGAAGGTGTTCCTCGACCTGATGGACGAGTATCGCGCCAGCTACTATATCATCGGCAGCCATACGAAGAAGCACATTGCCGGCCGTGTGTGGTACGAGCGCCTGAAGATCGTCACGCTGCCGAGGGAGATGGTGGAAGTGAGAAGTGAAAGGTGAAAAGTGATAAATGTAAGAGATATGGGAGAAGAGAATAATACGCTGCTGGACTTCGGACCGGTGGAGAACAAGATGGAGGGCATCATCAAGGTGATTGGTGTGGGCGGCGGCGGTTGCAATGCCGTGCGCAACATGTACAACGAGGGCGTCGACGGCGTGTCGTATGCCGTCTGCAATACCGACAGCCAGTCGCTGTCGCGCTCGCCGGTGCCCGTGAAGATTCTGTTGGGCGAGTCTGGTCTTGGCGCTGGCGGCAATCCCGTGCTGGGGCGCTCTGAGGCCGAGACGAATGTGTCCGACATCGAGCGGCTGCTCTCCGACGGCACGAAGATGGTGTTCGTGACGGCGGGCATGGGCGGCGGCACGGGTACCGGAGCTGCTCCCGTGGTGGCCGGCGTGGCAAAGGAGATGGGCATGCTCACCGTCGGCGTGGTGACCATCCCCTTCTACTTCGAGAAGAAGCGGAAGATCATCAAGGCCCTGAAGGGTGTCGAGGAGCTGCGCAAGAACGTCGACGCCCTGCTCATCGTCAACAACGAGCGGCTGTGCGACGTCTATGCCGACTCTGAAATCTCCGTCAAGGAGGCATTCCGGCGCGCCGACGGCATCCTGATGGACGCCGTGAAGGGCATTGCCGAACTGATAACCCTGCCCAGCGACGGCGGCATCAAGAGCGACTTCCGCGACGTCGAGGCTACGATGAAGAACGGCGGCGGCTCTATCATGGCAATGGGGCGTGCCCGCGGCGAGCGACGTGTAGAGAATGCTATCAAGAATGCGCTGGACTCGCCCCTGCTCTACGGAAACGACATCGGGCGTGCCAAGCGCATACTCTTCAACATCTATTCGAGCGACGAGCACCCCATCTTCGTCCAGGAGATGCTGCAGATTGACGACTTCTTCGACCAGCTCGACCCGAATATCGACGTCATCTGGGGCACCGCTACCGACGACTCCTTGGGCGAGGATGCCAAGGTCACCATTTTGGCCACCGGACTGGAGGACGAACTGCGCAGGGAGGTGCAGCAGGATGCCCACCAGAACGAGGACGACTACTACGAGGACCTCATTCCCCTGCTCTACAAGCCCTCGAAGCCGAAGAAGGTCGTAGAGGTGCTCACCCAGGAATTGCCCTTCGAAGTAGAGTCCGCCCCCGACCCAGAGCCTGCCGAGCCGGAGCCGACACCCCCGCCCGTGCCCGAAGAGCCCCGAAAGCCCACCCTTGTTGACAAACTCAAGGAATGGCTCCTCAATCTGGTGAAGGACGACGGCGACGACTAACCTGCCGGGTAAAGCATCGTTTACCGCCGGGTAGAGTACCATTACCTGCCGGGTTAGTCGTCGTAACCCGCCGGGTTAAGCCTGCTAACCCGGCGCCTCAGCATCGCGAGCCGCCGCCTCAGCACTGTGAGCCTCCACTTCATGAAAAGCAGGCTTAACCTCACTCCAATCTCCTGAACCCCCGATTCCCAAAGCGTTTCACGATTCTGGAACCTCACCCCTAACCTCACTCCCAACCTCACCTCAACCTCACTTCACCCTCAAAAGTGAGGTTCAAGTGAGGTTTCGCCGAGTAACCTCACTCCCCGAAACCCCTGTGTACATCGGCCTTTCAGACGATTAAGTGAGGTTATGAGGTTAAAATCGAACAGTCAACAAAAAACAGGGTTGTCGTTTAACCGAGTCAACTAATCTTAGGGTTTAGGCAAATAGGTAGTCAACCTAAATGGAACTACAATTGCCCCAGTTCTTATTTTTCCATCGAATCATTTGGCTCTTTCGCTTTTTCTTTATAATTTTGCATTGTCGATAACTAAAAACTTATGAAGAATTACCTGATTAGCGAAGCAATAGGCGATATAGCAGGGAGTGCTTACGAGGGGAAAGCACACCGCATTAAGGATTATGATAAGGTGAAGATGTTCAGCAGTAGGGCGCGCTTCACGGATGATACCGTGCTGACCTTTGCCTGTGCAGAAGCATTCATCGACCATCTTGATATGACGATGAACCTCTGGAAATGTGCCAACGAACATCGCCATGCAGGTTTTGGCAGCAAGTTCAAACTCTGGATGGCCAGCCATCATCCACAACCATATCGCAGCCTCGGTAATGGTTCAGCCATGCGCTGCTCCTCTGCAGGTTGGCTGGCGAAAACCGAAGAAGAATGCATCCGTATGGCTCATGAAACAGCTGCCCCTACCCACAACCATCCCGAAGGTTTCAAGGGAGCAGAAGCCACAGCCCTGACCATCTTCCATCTGAAAAGCGGCAAGGATAAGGACTTCGTGCGCGAACACCTGTTAAATAAATACTATCCTGATTGGGCGAATCAGAATTATTTTGATTTCCACGACTCTTACGCTTTCAACTCCACCTGTGCCGGCACTGTTGGGCCAGCCATAATTAGCTTCTTGGAGTCCAAAGACTATGTAGACTGCATCAAGCTCGCCATATCCCTCGGCGGCGATGCTGACACCCTCGCCGCCATCGCTGGCCCAATGGCTTACGCCTACTACAAGAAGATGCCTGATGCCTTGGTATATCAGGCCCTAAAGAAACTCCCAGATTGGATGATTGATGTTAGCGAGCGTTTTGATGAGGTGGTAAATTCGAAACCGTAGTCAATAAGGCAACATGCTTTATGTCTCTTTTTTACCACGACCAAATGTAGGTGTTGTTGTCATAGCTTCGCTGCTGGGTGGTGGTGTTGCCAAAAGAATCTGTATAGCTCGATGACGACCCGATACTTTTCCTAATCTATAAAGGCACTAAAAGCCAATTCTGAGTACTCCTCATAGCGCTGCTGCCGCCTGGCCGACGTCTCTGCCAATGCCCTCATATACATGTTCATCACTCCAGTATCATACAGATCCCTCGTCGGCATTGGCAATGCCCTGTCATACTGAAACTGTGCCTGAGCATTCAGTGCCATCCAACACATCATCGCTCCAATTAAGATTCTCTTTTTCATACTCTTTTCTGCTTATTTAGTTGATGCCGCAAAGATAGCTCTTATTCATATATTCTCCAAGCAAAAACAAATAACAAGCCTTGCGAAAATGCAAAAAAGTATCGTAGTTCTTGTCTGTATTAAAATAAAGTTGTATCTTTGCACTATCCAATAATTATAGTCTATGAACTATCCTTTGATATCGGAATATATAGAAGCCATAAAGTCGGCAGAAGATAACTTTGAGGAACTGAGTTATCTGAGGCCAGTATTGGGTGATGATGGGCTGCCTGTGATGACAAGTGGAAACTTTGCTGTGGTCTTTAAGATGAAGGATGAGCAAAGCGGAAAGTTCTATGCTGTGAAGTGCTTTACTAAGGAGCAGGAAGGACGGGCGGAGGCTTATCGTGAGATTACCAAGGAATTGAAAGATGTTTCGTCTCCTTATCTTGTTTCTATCCGATATTTGGAAAAAGAACTGTTTGTGGATACGGACCAGACTACGGAAACAGAGTTCCCTGTATTGTTGATGGATTGGGTGGAAGGCAGGACACTCGATAAATACTTGCGTGAGAACCTTGATGACAAGTATGCACTCAAAATGCTGGCTTATGACTTCAACCATTTGGCTCAGTGGCTTATTCCACAGCCTTTTGCTCACGGCGACTTGAAGCCAGACAATATCTTAGTTCGCTTTGATGGATCACTTGTTCTTGTTGATTACGATGGAATGTATGTACCATCTATGAAAGGTCAAAAGGCTCGTGAACTCGGTTCTCCAGATTTCCGCCATCCACAAAGAAATGAGAATGATTTCGATGAGCATATTGATGATTTTACGCTGATGTCAATATTGGTATCGCTCATAGGCATTTCAAAACAACCCAAATGGTTGAAAGAGTATGGTGCAATAGATAGACTGCTTTTCTCTTCAAACGATTATTTTTGTATCGAAAAACATGAAGTCTTACTCTATTTATTAGATTCGGATGATGTTAATATTAAGACAATTGCATGTATTTTCATTTCCTATTGCCACTGTAGTTTCTCTGTAACAATACCCAATCTTGAAAAGCCTTATGAAATAAGGAACTATAATGGTTTTCAGCTTTCATCTATTGATAAGTTAAATAAGAATTTTAATAGTAATAATATCAATGATGTTTCTATTGATTGTTTATATGAATCACTCGTAGATTTAGATGAATTAATGAAATCTAATGATTTAGATTTTGTTCTTTCAGGTTCATTTGGTTTATATATTCATGGGATTGTTCCATCGACATACATTCCCCATGATATTGATATTGTTGTAAGCAATAATAAGAACAGACACCCAGTGCTAACAAATGAAATGATATTAGATTTGTTCATGCAATACTGTGGTAAAGTAAGACCTGAATGTGTTGGATATGATCCTTCTGATATGTTTGTATTCTATATTGGTCATCATGCGATTGAAGTAAATGCGTTTATTGATAGAGCAAATACTCGTAATTCTAATGGTTACACTATAATGAAAATCATGGGTCGTAATATAAAAGTAAGCGATGTTTTGCCTATTTTAACGGAGAAGTTTAAACTTTGCCGTCTGAAGGATTATATATTTAATCATGACATACAATCAACACTTAATTCATTACTTAATAATTCTATTAAGAACGAAAATGATATTTTGAGTGAAATATGCGAGTATGAGGAAGAATATATAGAAAGCAAAGAAAAAGAATTAATTCGTACATTCTTTATGGGTACTGATTATGTACAAATACCTTTTGAAAACAGTGGCATTGAAGTAATTATATCGCTTTTTGAAAAAGAAATAAAATCTCAATGGATACAAAATCAAGAATCTGAGAAGTACTTCCTTTATAGGGCAACAGGACATATTGATAATAATAGCCCTTATGAGATGGTTATTTATGGAATACATGGTGAATTCATGAAGAAAGCGATGGTAGCGAGAAGAAAAACACTAAAAAACTACGACAACTACAATATTGAATTCTTATACAAAGTTTTGCAAGAGATGAATATATTGTACTATTTTACCAGTAGTATAAGCAAGCTAATCACTCTTGTTAAAGAAAGAATAACCTTTTAAAACTATTAAAGATAATAATTATGGTAAAGGCTAGTAAATTATTGTTCAAATTCAATCTCATGTTGTTAGATTCTTTTTCTGAACATTTGTCTTCAAAGTTTCCTGAAGGTATTGCAGATTGTCCCAATCACATCAAAGCTAACATTATTGCTAAAATTGTTCGTATGTTTCACACACTCGAGCTAATTGTTGATAAAAGCAGAGACGAAGTTTCTGCTCGTTGTATCCTTAGAGGCCTATTAGACAGTATAACTACATATTGTTTTATTTATGATAGGGAAGATGAAGATGAAATCCTTTTTAGGCATTATTTATATGCATTAGATGGATTTAGATGTTACAGGTCTTCTGTCGCTGAATGTATTTTTGAAAAAAACTATACTGCAAAAAGTCTAAAAGATGAGTGTGACTTTGTAATTAAACAAATTGAAGATAGGCTGACGGAACATCCATACTCTAAAAATGGCAATAATTTAGTTAATGAAATAATAAAGGGTGCGAATTGGAAGTATAAGTCTTTAAGCGATTCTCGTAAGTGGAAATTCTGTGAAATGTATAGGATAGTTGGGATTAGTGATAGTATTGCAAACTATTTCCAAGGATATTTATCACAGTTTTCTCATGGATTATGTTTAAGTAACACTCCTATAAATGATGAAGAATTACTAGAGCGCGTTTTATATGAGAGTATTGTCATTGAAAAAAAGACTATTATTGCCATAAAGGCTACATTCCCTAAGGAGAGTTGGAAGGAAATCGCTATATCAATTTTTGATTCATTAATGACCTTTCTAGACAATTCTGAAATAAGTCGTGAGGAATTAATTGAATCCTTTAATAGCTATAATCGGAATGATGGAGTATTAGAAATATCGTAGCTATGAACTATCCATTGATATCTGAATATACTGAAGCCATCAATTCGACAGAAGATAATTTTGAGGAATTGAGTTATCTGAGGACCGGTTTTTATAAAACGTGACGGATCGTTTGGAAATTGTCTATTTGCAGTTATACTTTTCCGATAACTATTTATTTCGGAATCTATAGTATTATTTGTACGTTCATTAATTTGCTTAAAGAGTGGAAAAAAAACATGATAATAATCGAATCAAAGCGAAAGAAACCAGCAACGATACTGAAACAATATCCTGATGCGATACTGGCAGATGTGACAAGCAATGCTAAAGATGGGCTTGTTAAGTTGAGTCCCTTCTATCCTCACTATGGTATTCCAGTTCCATTTAGCGAAGGATATACCGCAACTTGTGTGGAAGCTATCTGGCAGGGCTTGAAGGTTTTTGAGAGTTGTGATGTTGATGTCGAGATGTTCAAGAATGATACAATGAAGAATATCAAACGGACAGTCAGACGGTTCGGTAGGCCTTTGGGACACCGGAAAGGTGTAAATGGAAAAGAACTTCTTGGCTATATTGAAGCTCGCAAGCTAATCTATATTCCTACATATAAATGGGTGCTGGAGAATAAGGTGGCAAGTATCATAGAACGACTGAGAGAGGCTAGTAAAACAAAGACCATCGTTTTGCTGGACTATGATACGAATGCTGATGTGGAGAATGAAAAGAAACCGCTGTCTCATGCTTCGTTGATAAAGGCATACGTAGAAGGAATTTATCCATACGGAAAAGACAATAATGTAGAACTTAATCTGTTTAATGAATATGGAGAAGAAAAGTAATTGGCTGGAGTTTAAGGCTGTGCTCGATGAGCATAAGATTGTAAAGCTATATCACTTTACGGATAGAGATAATTTGGAGTCAATCATCAAGAATGGCGGGTTGTATTCATGGATGGATTGTGAGCGCAAGGGCATTAAGATTAACAAGCCTGGTGGCAGTCCGGTTTCGAGGCAATTGGATAGTGGACGGAATCTTGAGGACTACGTGCGAGTGAGTTTCACGACACAACATCCAATGATGTATGTAGCCATGAAAGACGGGCGAATATCCAATCCTGTCATATTGGAGATAGACCCAGAGGTGATTTATTGGAATGAGACTCTGTATGCTAATCTGAATGCTGCAAAACACACCATCAAACCGATTATTGGTCCTACACTTTCTGACTTCAAACAGATTCATTTCCAGTCGGTAAAGGTTCGTAAGCACTTTGACTTACCTGAGGAGGAACAGCCTTATTTTCAGGCAGAGGTGTTGGTAAAGAACTTCATTCCTTTGGAGTATATCAAGAACATTGGTAACTTTGGCATTCCTATTCCTTCCAAACCAAAGGCTCTACAAATCAAGAATCCATATACGGCCCAGATTACAAGGAATACGCCTACGGCCTTTATCTTCTTGGTGGATCAGTCTGTTTCAATGAAACGCATGACGACTCTTAATGGTGAACAGATGTCGTTAGCTGAAGCTGTTGCAAGAATTGTAAACAACCAGATAAATGAGCTGGTATATCGTTGCATCAAGACTACAGAAGTTAGGCATTACTATGATATTGCCATTATTGGTTATGGACACGAGGTATACAGCGGGTGGAATGGCGTATTGGCTGGACGTGATTTTGTTTCTCCAGAAGAGCTGAAGAATAATCCGTTCAAGAAGATTACGGTAAAAGAAGAAAAACGTACAAGGAAGGGAGTAATGATAAAAGAGATTGAGAAAGTGCAATGGTTAGAGGCCAGATGTGACGGGAATTGGACTCATGTGCATAAAGCATTGGATAAAGCAAAGATACTACTTGATCAATGGATGAAAGAACACCATGATAAAGACTGCTATCCCCCTACCATTATAAACATTACTGATGGACAATTCACACAGGTTACCAGAGAACAAGTAGTTCAACAAGCCAACGAACTTAAAGCGATGTTTACCAATGATGGTAATGTGTTACTTTGGAACATCCACATTACTCCCAATAATCTCGAGCAAGTATTGTTGCCAATAGGAAAAGAAGAGCTGAAAGGAGACAAGTATTCTGAGTTGTTGTATGATATGTCAAGTCTACTTCCCACACGATATAATCAGGCAATATCTGATATTCGTGGGGATTCTGTGGATTCAAGGCATGTGGCTATGGCAACCAACACAGATATGTCAACTCTAATTCAATTGATGGATATTGGAACCCCAACAAATATTAGTCAGAAATGAGAGCAATATCAATAGCAAAGTTTGAAGAAGGAATAATCAATGAAGATGCTGCCATCGCCAAGGAGAATGTGATAGCAGTGTCTGATGGAGCTGGTGGTGGCGGTGTGTTTGCAGAACGTTGGTCTCAATACTTGGTAAGTCATTTACCAGATAAACCCATTAAGAATTATAAGTCATTCGATAAATGGATTGACGGAATATGGGAACCGTTTTATAACGACTGCGAAAAAGAAGCAAAAAAAACAGGTGGGCTGCTTTTGAATAAATTCTATGATGAAGGCTCATTTGCAACATTGGTTGCAGTCTGGAAAAATGGAATGTGGATAAGTTATGGTGATAGTGTAGCTTTCTGCTTTAATCGGGAAACGAAAGAATTGCAAAATTCGTTCACTCGACTCGTGGATTTCAACAATCCACCGTATCTGATTAATTGCAAAGACCCATTGAATGAGAAGGGTTTCAGAAAAGGTCAGTTCAAGATTGACAAGAACAGTATTGTTTTTGCGGCTAGTGATACTTTGGCCCATTATATATTAATGATGTATGAAGTGGCTCACAAAGATATGTTTGCAGATGAATTGCAAGCGGCTATCAACGCTCAGACAAAGAATAGCAATTTCATCAAAGTGGCTATGTCGATGACGAAGATTGATTTTGGCATAGACGTTATCCGGAAGTTACAGAATAGCTATCGTGATTTCTTGTTGACAAATCATATTAAAGGATTGAAGAAAAAAGGTCTGATAGGACATGATGATTATTCAATAGCAATGATGTAGAATATGGAAAAAAAGGAATATTTGGGTTACACCCCAGAATATATTGACAGATTGTTGCCAAATCAAATTTTTGTGTTTGGTAGTAACGCATTAGGTTATCATACGGGTGGTGCCTCTGGTACGGCTCGCAAGAGATTTGGTGCTGTGTGGGGACAAACTGAAGGTATACAAGGACAAAGCTATGCTATTCCTGTTGATTATGGAAAGGGCAACGTTGCTCCAGACATTCAACCAAACGTTGACAGATTTATTGCTTATGCAAAAGCACATCCAGAGAATCATTTTTTGGTAACTCGTGTGGGTTGTGGCATAGCAGGTTTCACAGACAAAGAAATGGCTGAGCATTTTCGTGAGGCATTGACGATGAACAACGTAAGCCTTCCTCGTAGCTTTGTAAATGCTTTGCAGAATGAGGATGAACAAGATTTTGATTTAGAAAGATTCGTAAAAGCGCAAGAAGACGTATATGGTTCATACCAAGAGGCACTGGAGGAGATAAAATCTGGTCGTAAATGTGGACATTGGATTTGGTATATCTTCCCACAAATCAAAGGACTGGGACATAGCTATAATTCAGAATATTATGGTATCAGTGGTGAAGACGAGGCTCATGCTTACCTAAACCATCCACTCCTTGGTGCAAGGCTCAGGGAGATAACAAAGGCTTTCCTAAATCTTGAAAGCCATTCTGCATACGCAATCTTGGGCCGGCCTGATGATATCAAAGTACAGTCATGTATGACGCTCTTTGACATAGTGTCGCCCAATGATATTTTTGCAGAAGTGCTTAACAAGTATTATGACGGTGTTCGTTGCCAGAAAACCACAATGAGAATCGGCATCAGGCAGGCGAAACCAACAATAAAGAAAATAGTCATCACTAAAGATTATCGTATTCTGATAGGTGATAAGGAAATTAAGATGGAGCCAATTGTCAAAGCAGTTTATCTGTTGTTCCTGAAACATCCAGAGGGTCTCGCGTTTAAGACATTGCCAGATTATCGTAAGGAGTTAACAAGTATTTATGCAGGATTGAAACCGTTGGGTTTGAATGATAGGGTTATTCAAAGTATTGAGGATGTTACCAATCCATTGCTAAATTCCATCAACGAGAAATGTTCAAGGATTAAGGCTGTTTTCGCGAATGAGTTGGATGATCCAATGCTTACCAACTATATTATAGTAGGTAAAAGTGGTGAAGCAAAGAAAATTGCTCTGCCTCGCGACTTAGTCGTCTGGGAATAAAAAACGCATTTTCACAAGCCTTGTGGGGCAAAATCGCTTGGTGGTAAAGGTATAAGTTTGTATCTTTGCCACTGTTTTTATTTTGGACTTTTCTAATAGTTGTTACAAGTAAGTATGAATGAGATTATGAGCGATATTGGCTACTCCGACATGCGAAGTATGTTGAAGGATTGTTTGTGCGTGATACAGGCAATGGCGGCAATTCCTGGTGTCTCTGGTATCTCTTCAGGGTTCTGGCGATTAGATCTTTTGACAGACGGTTTCGAGAATGGGAAAGTGTACGTTATTGGGGCAAGGCCTTGTATGGGAAAGGTCTCATTAATGTTGTCAATGATTGAAAGCGTTGTTCTGGAGAGCAAACAGCCCGTGTTGCTGTTCTCAACGAATCATATGAAGTCTGACTATGTATCCAGACTCCTGTCCATCCACTGCGATATACCAACGTCTAAATTGCAAAAAGGAAGGCTGGATATGTATGAATGGGAGCGGGTGGATAAAAGAGTTGCCGCTTTGATTGAAGCCCCATTGTTTATACACGACTCTTTGGATTTGCCAATTAATGAATTGGTGGAAACATCGCGGAATTGTGTCAGAGAGAGTGGGATAAAAATCATTTTTGTTGACTGTCTACAAATGATTAATTTTGCCAAAGAAGGTGAGACTCCTTCGGAGAGGATAGCAAAGGTGATGGCTTTACTGAAGCAACTGGCCTATCAGCTCAGCCTGCCAATAGTCGTAGGCTCAATGATGAACAGAGGCGTTGATTATCGAGAAGGACTTATAGGCAGGGAACCTCAACTGAAGGATTTGGCGTTCTCCAGTTATATTGAGGGACTTGCAGATGTTGTCATGATGGTTCATCGTCCTGAGTATTATCAAATCTACCAAGATGATGATGGCCGAGACTTGCACGGTGTGATGCAGATCCTTGTCAAGAAAAATGGTCCTAGACCACAGGGTTGTGTATACCTAAGCTATCAGCAGGATACAGGTATCGTAAGTTTGACCGAGGATACGAAATCAAAGCCTGTTAGCCTGGAAGAATTTGGTGCAGATAATGAGACGGTCAAGAGCTTGATAAAAACGTTCGACCTTGAAGAGGAGTTACCATTTTAACAATTTACATATATGACAGATTACGAGTACATCATCCAGCAGGTGAAGTCTTTCCATTACAACAGATGGGATGACGCTGAGTTGAGGAAGTGTGTTGACATGTTGGAGCACCTGACAAGACAGGAACTGACTGCACTCTACTACAGCAAGTGGGTAAAAGAAGACAGGGTTTTTAGGGAGTCTGTATTTAACACCTTGTTTAAAGATAAGGTGGGTAAGCGGGAAGAGCGCATCAAAAACTTGTCGACGGATGAACTGATAGCGGAGTTTCATGACAAAAAGAGTGGCAATGTAGGCTTGATTCGTAAAGAAATGAGGGAACGCTATAAGGCAGGCAAAGACAGATATCAGATTGCAACGGCTTTCAATAATGCGACGAAGAGTGACCAGCAATGGGTGAAGTGGCAGATTCGGAAAGAACGGTATGGAAATTCGAATGGCAGCAATTTCAGATGACAAAGAATTACATGAAGTGGCTTCTGGTGGCCGTCGTTGTTGGGCTGATTGCCTCGTTGAGTTGGTTTGGGGAGAGCGAGCCGAAGAACAGAAACAGGGGGACGGCTTGGTTGCTTGACTGGGAAAAGGAGCCAGTCAAGAGCGCCATGAAAGAACGGTTGGATACTGCCAAACTGTTGACGTATGTATATGGGGACTCGCTGATGATAGCGCGGTATCCCGATTACTTTGAGGTTCAGGAGGGCGCGCAAGACGAGCCGGACGATTCGTCTGTGTTCTTTGTGCATACGACAGACAGCGGATACATCTATATGCGCATGATGCTCCTAAGCAATAATTATCATTGGAGCGCGGAACAGTGGGCAGATACGCTGGCATTGTATGGTCAGAAAGCATACGGTGACACCATTCTGATGAAAGATATGCACCCTGACTATTTCTATCTGAAAATCAGGCATCCTCAAGCAGGGAGTGGTCATACTTATCAGCAGTATATTGTGCAGGAAGACACCATTTATTTGTTGTCAGTTTTCTATTCTTCAATCTTCAGGGATGAGGATGTGCAGAGGCTCGTTCAACTGGTGCATGATTGGAACCCGAAATGACAATTTGGGGTCATCCTCATTCTTTTCCTGCTAATCATTTGGCTCTTTCGCTTTTTCTGTTTAACTAAAGTTTCCCACCCTTTGAGGTGATGCTGAAAAAAGAAGAATTGAGTATGAAATAGATTGCAAAATATAACAGAAATCGAGAAAAATTTCGTA
>CADCEQ010000029.1 GCA_902800435.1 uncultured Prevotellaceae bacterium
TTAAGGAGGACTAAAGAGTAGATGATAACAGACGACGATATATTCTTGATGCATGAGGCGATGATTGTTGCCCAACAAGGTGAGGGAGCAGTAAATCCCAATCCTCTCGTTGGAGCACTCATCGTGAAAGATGATGATGTCATTGCCTCTGGCTATCATGTGAAATATGGCGACCTGCATGCAGAACGGATGGCATTCAAGGATGCTGATGAAAAAGGTGTGGAGTGCGCAGGAACAACAATGTATGTGACTCTCGAACCTTGCTGTCATGAAGGACATCAGCCACCTTGTACTGAGGCTATCATAGAACGCAAGATAGCTCGTGTGGTAGTGGGCCTTGCTGACCCCAATCCTCTGGTGGCAGGAAAGGGCATCGCCCAGCTGCGTGAAGCAGGAATAGAGGTGGATTTGCTTGAGGAAGAGCCAAAGGCTGCGCAGATGGTGGAGCAGCTGAAGATGCAGAATCGTGTTTTTCTGAAATATATCACAACAGGTATGCCTTGGGTGACCCTGAAGTGGGCGATGACACTCGACGGAAAGATTGCTTCGCACACAGGAGACAGCAAATGGATTACTGGCGAAAAAGCACGCGAGAGAGTGCACCAGATGCGTCGCAACAATATGGCGATAATGACTGGCATAGGAACAGTCCTTGCTGACGACCCGATGCTGAATGCGCGCCTTGATGATGTGCTTCGCCAACCTGTTCGCTTCGTTCTTGACAGAAGGGCACGAATACCTCTTGAGTCACAACTGATTCGTACAGCTGGAGAACAACCAGTAGTGGTGGTGTTTGCAGAAGGTGCTGATGGCGACAAACTGGAGCAGTTGCAGGAGACAGAGGCAACACTGTGGGAGTGTGATAACCTGAAGGAACTCATGCAACGCATTGGTTCTGAGAAGATTGACAGCGTCCTCGTAGAGAGTGGCGGAACCTTGAGCGAAGCGCTTCTGAGAGAAGGACTCGCTGACGAGGTGGTAGCCTTCATAGCACCAAAGATTATTGGTGGCAGAAATGCTAAGACACCTGTCGAGGGAGAAGGCATTGAGCTGATGGGAAATGCAATAGAACTAAAGAATAAAGTAGTAGAGACAATAGGAGAGGATATACTCTTTTCTGGATTATGTTCACAGGAATAGTTGAGGAGATAGGACGAATAAAGAATGTTCAGCGTAGTGCAAAAAGCATTACGTTCTGCATTGAGGCAAGCAAGGTGCTTGAGGATACCAGGATTGGTGACAGCATCTGCACCAATGGTGTGTGCCTTACTGTTACAGATATCTCTCCTGCTGCAGAAGGAAAGGGATGGTTCAAGGCTGATGTGATGCCTGAGACGATTCGCAAGACCTCAATGGCAAAACTGCAGGTTGGCTCGAAGGTGAACCTTGAAAGGGCTCTGACTCTGAATACACGTCTTGGCGGACACATCGTCTCAGGACATGTGGATGGCATAGGACATGTTGTTAGGAAAGAACAAGACGACATCGCAATATGGCTGTGGATAGAGTGTGATGCAAGCCTCATGCGATATATCATTCCAAAGGGAAGCGTGACATTACAGGGCGTCAGCCTTACTGTTGCAAAGGTAGAGGCAACACGCTTTGCTGTCAGCCTTATCCCTCATACACAGGAGGAAACCACTTTGCACGCAAATGTTGTGGGAGATGTTGTCAATATTGAAACAGACATAATAGCAAAGTATGTGGAGAAACTGATGGTGACAAATGATGATGACCAGACAGACAAGACAGAACTCTACAGACAATTTATGAAAAATGGAAAATAACTATAACACTATAGAAGAAGCTCTTGAGGCATTGAGAGCAGGCCAATGTATCTTGGTTATCGATGACCCTGATCGCGAAAATGAGGGCGACCTTATCTGTGCAGCGCAATTTGCAACCACAGAGAATGTGAACCTTATGGCTTCTATTGCCAAAGGCTTGATATGTATGCCGATGAGCAAGGAGTTGTGTGAGCGACTGGATTTGCCACAGATGGTGATGCACAATAGCGATAACCATCAGACAGCTTTTACGGTGAGTGTAGACCATATCTCTACAACAACAGGTATCTCTGCTGTAGAACGTGGTATTACTGCCCCATGAGTTATCGGTTGTCCAGCCTTCGAACGAACTGCTGGCGCAATCGCCATTGGTGATGAGGAAGGAGTAGTCGACAGGAGTGCTCTCACTGCCCTCCACTTCAAGAAGTTTCGCCTTGAGACTTTCCATGGCAGACTCAATTTCAGAAGCGGAGGAAAGGGGATTCTCGTAGATGGCAATCTCATCTTCGCCAACGCCAGCGGCACGGGCAGAGATGACTACGGGCCACATCTGCTGACGTGCAGCAAGGGCATTTTGCGCCTTTTCGCGATAGACGAGGTAGGCTTTTCCGTCCATGAACAACCATTTCGAGCCAACTCCGCTATGATAACTCTCTTTGGGACAGGAAAGCACATACGGGGTACCGCTAAGGTCGCCTACAAAGCCAACATAGCGTGTGCCGAGGGCTCCAGTGCCATAATTCACATTGTTTGGATCAACTTGCATCGTGTAAAAACCATCGTTGTCCAAATCCAACTTAAAGTCGCGGGTTTGAGTAGCATCAGCTTCTCCTTTTTTGTAAAGCTTAAAAGCACCTACGGCACACCAACTCTTTGCCACAGAGAAGGTTCCAGTGACACCAATCTCTATGGTAGAACTTGTGGACAGCGTGAATTCAATTGACGTTTCATAGGTATCAGAAGCCAGGGCATCGGCAGCCTCAGCCAATGTGTTGGCATAACTATTAAGTGTCACACTACCCAGTGTGGGTAGCTTGGTAGTTTTACTGCCAGCCTTCAAATTGGCACGAGAGGTATTTGGAGACGTATTGTATAATTGTCCTTCACGATAGAACGCTTGTGAAGTCAATTTATAGGTTCCTGCTGGCAAAGTGATGCTTTGAAGCGCAGAATAGGAAGTCACATTTACATTGTCCCATCCTGCATAGAATTCTATGGCATATGCGTCTTTGTTTGATGCTCCAGCCGTAGGATTACCATTCTGGTTCTTGATAGTCCAGCCGGTAGTACTCGACATATTTGCGTTTGTGATATAGGTACTAGTAACATCCTCCCAAGGACTGCCAATTGAAGCGGAACCATCGACCCACATCCGATCTTCTCCGCTGACATACAAATATTTATTGCCGTCAGAACTATTTTTGAAGGAATACATGCCGCTGTTATTGCCATCCTCCAGCGTCCAGAGAAGACCCGATACGCCAAGCGATGCTGCAGTGCCATAAGAATTGCCGCTTGTCAGGAACATGCCGGCATCCACATTATATAAATAATAGGACTTGCCTACGGTGGCCTCCTCGACGGGGGAAACGTCGCCTCCCTCAAGTTCCGAACGCAGTATCATGCGAATGCCTATGTGGTCGGCCGTAGCCTCGCTGTCGCGGTTTCCAGCCAGTACTTCGCCGGCGGCAAAAACCTTGTCGTTGTCCCAAAGACCGACATACATATTATGATAGAGGTTCCTGCAGACCCAATAATTGCCGCTGCTGATATATTCTAAGCCGAAGGCCGCCTGGGGCGCCTCCTCGGTATAGTCACTATTACGAGTGACGAAATTCCATGAAGCTGGGCTGGCTATGAGATAGTCCGGCTCGCCGAGGTTACGCAACGAGTAGCCGCCATTACTGTTTGGCTCAAGCATCCACAGCTGATAGGGGTCTTCACCGTGGTTGCTGTTGTAAGCCTTGTACTGCACACGGTTCTCGCCAGCGGGGGAAATCGCCCAGACTAGATTGCTGCCGGCCTCCTTCGAATAGAACTGGAAGTAGAAGTCGCTGGGGTTGGTTGGCAGGAATGCTGCATCGACAACACTGCTCGTTACCTTCTTTAGCGTGTTGCTCACGTGGGTCTCGCTCTCGAAAGTATCCTGTATGCGCCATTCGTAGTCCTCGGCATTGTCGAGGGTTCCTGTATAGCTATAGCTTTGGTCACTCCGGCCAGTCTTGTCCTTACGGTCGATAGTTGCCAAGGTGGTCCAGGTAGAGGCCGATGACGACTTGTATTGTACACAGATTTCATCCATCATGTCGCCATTGGAGTCTTTCCACGTGAGGCTGATGTCATTGCCAGAAACAGTACCTGCCAACGAATAAGGCTGCTTTAAAACAACCTTCGGGATAAACTCGTAACTCTTGTTGTAACCCAAACCGCCATCCGTGGCTGCGTAAACCTTGCCCAGGTCGGTGAGGCTTCCTTTTTCATAGACATGCGCTTTCGACTCACTGTTCCAGTAGAAATAGCGCTCCACATAGGCTGTGCCGTTAAGCTTGTTAAGGATTTTGCTGGTTTCGCTTTTAATTTTATCATCTGTCACCCCACTTCCAAAAGCACCATTGGAGTTCCACGAAGCCCCCCACATCCATTCGCTGATAAGCAGGGGGCGCTTGTAGTAATTATAGTGTGTACTCAATGCGCTGAAGTCGGCCCAATAGCAGTGGATGTCGTAGATGTCGCAACGCCATCCACGCTCATCAATGGCAGCAAAGAACTTATCGAACCATGCCTTATTATTTGACCCGTCGTATGTGGAAGGTGAGCACAGGCGCAAACCCGTGCGCATAGCGTCTTCCCAGTATCCCAGCACTTCATCAACGGTGGCGTTATCAGGTTTGTCTGGTGGGTCATTGGGATTTGCCGGCTCGTTGTCGGTCTTCATGGTGCAGGCGGATTCCGTATTGCCACACTCTGCTACACCAGGCCACCACTTCTGTATTTTGTGAGGCAGCCATTCCACGTCGGGCAGTAGTCCGCTTTTACCTTCACCATAGGTATAGCAGCCCTGCACATTCAGCGCACCGCAAACTGTCGCATCAGTATTGTTGGCAATACCTGTTTTCCCGAAATCAAGCCATTTGAAGAGACGGTAAGAGGAAACCTTGCCCGACAGCACGGCGGGGAGATTCATCTCCAAGTCCTCTGAGTCGGCAATGAAGCAGCGGCTGTAGCCCCATCCTTCAGTTCCCGTGGCAAAGGTGACCATATAGCCGCGCTTCAGTTTGAAGCTCTTGAAGTTGTTCTTCAGTTCGGCGTCGGTCAGGGTCTTCATGTAGCCTCCGTTGCTCCCCGTTGTGTAGCCACTGTACGAAGAACCCGAGAAATCTGTGTCCGTGTAGCAGGTCAAAGGCTTGAAGTCAGAAGCGTATGGCATAATAATACAACCCTTATTGTACATCTTCACCTGACAGTTCGTACCGTTAACGGCCTTTTGCCCGTTAATCTTGACATGGCTGTCCAGCAGCTTGATACCTGCCGAGGGTTTCACCTTGGTCAGGATGACGACGGCATGGTCGGTGTTGATGATGTTGACCACGCCACCCGAGCCGAAGGGCGTGTCTGCGTTAATGATGTAGTCCCAGTCGGCAGTGATGTCGACGGCAGTGGTAACCGTCGCTTTCTCCGTCTTTTTGGTGTTGGCAGCCATTGCACTAATACCCACGGACATGAGCAGGAACACGGCCAATGACTTGATGCTAATAGTGAACTTTAGTCTCATACTTTTTATGCGTATTTGTTTTAGGCAGGGGCAAAGGTACGAAATATTTTTGGAATTTCATCATCTTTTCCTCTTTTTTTTGTACCTTTGCACCCGCTATGCTGAATGATATACTTACCGAGGAGCAGCTGACACAGCTGAAAGGGCTGATTGCCGACGCCCAAAACATAGTCATCACCTGTCACCAGAATGCCGACGGCGACGCCATCGGGTCGAGCCTTGGCTGGGCGGAATACCTGAAACTGCAGGGGAAAGAGCCGACCATCATCGTGCCCGACCAGTACCCCGACTACCTGCACTGGCTGCCCAACACGGAAAAGATTGTGCGCTACGACAAGCATAAGGAACAGGCTGACTTGCTGCTGAAGATTGCCGACCTCATCTTCTGCCTCGACTTCAACACGCCGGCGCGCGTCGACGAGATGCAGACAGCGCTCTGCGCTTCACCAGCAAAGAAGGTGCTCATCGACCACCACCTGGGTCCCGACGTAGAGGCGGTGCTCACCATCTCGCACCCTGAGATGTCGTCAACCTCGGAACTCATCTTCCGCATCGTATGGCAGCTCGGCGGCTTCGACGAGCTGAAGAAGCACTTCGCCACGTCCATCTACTGCGGCATGATGACCGACACGGGCGGCTTCACCTATAACTCCAGCGACCCCGCCATCTATTACATCATCTCGCAACTGCTGACCAAGGGCATCAACAAGGACCGCATCTACCGCAACGTCTTTCACAACTTCTCGGAAGACCGCCTGCGACTGACGGGCTTCGTCATGTTTGAGCGCTTAGTGGTCGACAACGAGCGCCACGCCTCCTACTACGCCCTGCGCCGCGAGGACCTCAAGCGGTTCCACTTCGTCAAGGGCGACGCTGAGGGTCTGGTCAACATGCCGCTGCAGATCAAGGGCCACAAACTGAGCATCTCGCTGCGCGAGGACACCGACAAGCCGAACCTCGTATGGGTGTCGCTCCGCTCGGTCGACGACTTCCCCTGCAACAAGATGGCAGCCGAGTTCTTCAACGGCGGCGGCCACCTCAACGCCTCCGGCGGTCGCCTCTACTGCTCCATCGACGAGGCCATTGAAGTTGCCCGCAAGGCCATCATCGCCTACGAGTCGCTGCTGAAGAAATCTTAGGCACGACACGCCTTTGCAACCGAGTTGCAAGAACCTTTCCGTACCTTTGCACCGTCATTCAAAAAAAGATGTAAAGATATGGAACAATCTCACCACCACGAACATGATTGCTGTTCGCACGACCACGATCATGAGCACGGACACGAGCACCACCATCATCACCACGAACACGACGGCATGAAGGGCCGCATAGCCCTGATTGTTGCCGCAGCCGTGCTGCTCGTCTGTGCCGTCGTCATTGAGCACAATCTAGCACTGCCGACGTGGCAGCTGTTGCTCGTCTATCTTGTACCTTATCTGATTGTCGGCCACGACACGCTGAAGGAAGCAGTAGAGGGTGTCGTCCACGGCGATGCCTTCAACGAGCATTTCCTCATGTCGGTAGCCACCATCGGCGCCCTCGCCATCGGTTTCCTGCCGGGTGCCGAGACGCAGTTCCCGGAAGCGGTGTTCGTCATGCTGTTCTTCCAGGTCGGCGAGCTGTTCGAGGGCTATGCCGAGGGACAGAGCCGTAAGGGCATCGCCCACTTGATGGACATCCGCCCCGACATCGCCCATCTGGCCGACGGCAGCGACGTCAGTCCCGACAAGGTAGCCGTGGGCGATACCATCGTCATCCGCCCCGGCGAGAAGGTGCCGCTCGACGGCGTCGTGCTAAACGGCACTTCAGCGCTGAACACCGTGGCGCTGACGGGCGAGAGCGTGCCCCGCGACGTAGCCGTCGGCGACGAGGTCATCTCGGGCTGCGTCAACATCTCCGGTGTGTTAGAGGTGCGGACGACGAAAGCCTTCAGCGAGAGCACCGTTTCGAAGATTATCGACCTCGTGGAACATGCCAACGAGCACAAGTCGAAGAGCGAAGCCTTCATCACGCGCTTTGCCCGCATCTACACCCCCGTCGTCGTCGGTGCAGCCCTCCTCATCGCCATTGTCCCCCCTCTTCTCTTGTCACTATCCTCCCTTCACCCTTCGCCATTCACCCTTCACCTCTCCACATGGCTCTACCGCGCCCTGATGTTCTTAGTGGTGTCGTGTCCCTGCGCCCTGGTGCTGAGCGTACCGCTGACGTTCTTCGGCGGCATCGGCGGAGCCTCCCGGCGCGGCATTCTCATCAAGGGTGCCAACTACATGGACCTGCTGGCGAAGGTCGACACTGTGGTCTTCGACAAGACGGGCACGCTGACGCATGGCCGCTTCGACGTCGAGGCTGTCCATCACGGCAGCTGTGACAAGACCGACACTGAGAAGGAGCGCCAGCTGCTGCACCTCGCCGCCCATGTGGAGCACTTCTCTACCCACCCCATAGGAGCCGCCCTGCGCGACGCTTTCCCCGACGAGGCCACCGACGGCTGCGAGGTGAGCGACGTCACCGAGGTTGCCGGACAAGGTATTCGCGCCCGCGTAGGTAATAAAGAGGTGTGCGTCGGCAATACTAAGATGATGGATGCCGTCGGTGCCCAGTGGCACGACTGCACCCATACTGGCACCATCATCCACGTCGCCATCGACGGCCAGTATGCCGGCCACATCGTCATCAGCGACCAGGTGAAGGCCGACAGTGCCGCCGCCATCACCCAGCTGCACGAGCTTGGCATCTGGAATACCGTCATGCTGACAGGCGACCGTCAGGAGGTGGCTGCCGACGTAGCCCGTCAACTCGGCATCAAGGAGTTCCATGCCGGTCTGCTGCCCGCCGACAAAGTCAAGTACATCGCCCAACACCCATCACCCAACACCCAACACCCCCAAACCATCGCTTTCGTCGGCGACGGCATCAACGATGCGCCGGTACTGGCACGTGCCGACGTGGGCATTGCCATGGGAGGCTTGGGCAGCGATGCCGCCATCGAGGCTGCCGACGTGGTGCTGATGGACGACCAGCCGTCGAAAATAGCCCTGGCCATCCGCATCGCCCGTCGCACTCTGGCCATCGCCCGCCAGAACGTGTGGTTCGCCATCGGCGTCAAGGTGGCCGTCCTGCTGCTGGCTGCCTTCGGACTGGCCACCATGTGGCTCGCCGTCTTTGCCGATGTCGGCGTCACCGTGTTGGCCGTCCTCAACGCCATGCGTACCCTGCGTACGCGTGGCTTTTAAGAAAGTTTTTCACTTCCGTTTCCCGCTTCTCATTTCTTTTTCGTAATTTTGCAGCCGAAATTGCAATTATGTGGATATGAGAAAGATTATCTATACACTTTTCGTGCTCGTAGCCGTCCTTTTGTCGGTTGCCTGCAACGATTACGAAACCTACGGCGAACTGAAGGAAAAGGAGCGCGACAACATCAGCCAGTTCATCTCCGACAGCAGCTACGTCATCATCAGCGAAGACCAGTTCCACGAACAGGACGACAAGACCATCGGCGACAAGCAGTTTGTCTACTTGTCGAAGAGCGGTGTCTATATGCAGATTGTGCGCCAGGGCTGCGGCGAGAAGATCAAGGACGGCGAGACGCTGAGCATCCTCTGCCGCTTCGTAGAGAAGAGCATACAGGATACTTCTATGCTCTTCAACGCATACTATTACATCTTCGACCCCGACATCATGAACGTCACACGCAAGGGTAGCACCTACAGTGCTACGTTTGTCAGCGGCGTCATGCTCTCGACCTATGGTTCCAGCGTCCCCGAGGGATGGCTCGTCCCCCTGCAGTATGTAAACATCGGCCGTCTGACCAAGCCCGACGACGAGCTGGCACGCGTGAAGCTCATCGTACCCCATTCGCAGGGCACTACCCAGAATGCCAAATCGAACGTCAAACCTTATTATTACGACATCACGTTCCAACGCGGACGATAGAGGGGAAAAAGTAAAAAGGTAAAAGGGTAAAAAAGTAAAAAAGTAAAAAAGTAAAAAGGTAAAAAAGTAAAAAGGTAAAAAAAACAATGACACTCATAAAATCCATTTCCGGCATCCGCGGCACCATCGGCGGACACACGGGCGACACACTCAACCCGTTAGACATCGTTAAGTTCACAACAGCCTACGCCACCTTCATCGGCGGCAGGAAGATCGTCGTCGGACGCGACGGCCGCATCTCAGGCCCCATGGTGCGCGACGTCGTCTGCGGCACCCTCGTCGGCATGGGCTACGAGGTCATCGACATCGGACTGGCCACCACGCCGACCACCGAGATGGCCGTGCGCTGGCACGAGGCCGACGGCGGCATCATCATCACCGCCTCGCACAACCCTACCCAGTGGAACGCCCTGAAGCTGCTCAACAGAGAAGGCGAATTCCTTACCGCACAAGACGGTGCCGAGGTACTGCGCATCGCCGAGGCCGAGGATTTTGACTATGCACCCGTCGAGCGACTGGGTCGCGTCGTCACCGACGACACGATGAACCAGCGCCACGTTGACTCCGTGCTGCAGTTACGACTGGCCGACAAAGAGGCCATCCGCCGCCGCAAGTTCCGCGTCTGCGCCGACACCATCAACAGCGTCGGCGGCATCATCCTGCCCCAATTGTTCCAAGCCCTTGGCGTTGACTACGAGATACTCAACCGCGACTGCACTGGCCAGTTTGCCCACAACCCCGAACCGCTTGAGAAGAACCTCGGCGGCATCATGGACCGAATGCGCAAAGGTGGCTTCGACCTCGGCATCGTCGTCGACCCCGACGTTGACCGTCTGGCCTTTATCTGCGAGGACGGCACGATGTTCGGCGAAGAGTACACGCTGGTCTCGGTGGCCGATTACGTGCTGACACACACAACGGGCAACACAGTCTCCAACCTCAGTAGCACCCGCGCCCTGCGCGACGTCACCGAGCGTCACGGCGGCACTTACACTGCAGCAGCCGTCGGCGAGGTGAACGTCACCACGAAGATGAAGGAGGTGGGAGCCGTCATCGGCGGCGAAGGCAACGGCGGCGTCATCTACCCCGAGAGCCACTACGGCCGCGACGCCCTGGTGGGCATCGTCCTCTTCCTGTCGAGTCTCGCCCAGAAGGGCTGCACAGCCAGCGAGCTGCGCCGCACGTTCCCCGACTAATGTTCCAGGGTGACCCGTCGGCCACCGTCAACGATATCGACGGCGTAAAGATCGACTTCCCCGACCGCTGGGTACATCTGCGCAAGTCGAACACCGAGCCCATCATCCGCGTCTACAGCGAAGCACAGACCATGGAGCAGGCCGACGAACTTGCCAAGCGCCTAATGGAGGTAGTCCTTTCGTTCAATTCCGCAGCCGAATAGTGCATCGCCTATCCTATTGCCTTCACGTGTAATAACATTGTAACACGAATCATTCTTCGTTCTCGGGAAAAAGCAGTATCTTTGCCGCAGGAAATGGCGAAGGCTTATGAAAATACTTGTTGTAGACGACGAGCAGGACATCTGCGAGATACTGCAATACAACCTTGAGACTGAAGGGTTTGAGGTGGCGACGGCCAACTCGGCAGAGGAAGCGCTGGAGCTGCCACTGCAAGATTTCGCGCTGGTTCTGCTGGATGTAATGATGGGCGAGATGTCCGGATTCCAGATGGCCCGGAGAATGAAGGAGAATCCCGCTACGGCTCAGATTCCGATTATCTTTATCACGGCACTCGAGGGTGAGGACAATCTGGTGAAAGGACTGAACATCGGGGCTGACGACTATATAGCCAAGCCGCTGAGCATGAAAGAGGTGAAGGCAAGAGTAAGGGCGGTCATCAGACGTTCTGCACCTCACTCCCCCTATAACTCGGAGCCCGCCGAGGCCCGGATCAGCTTTGAGGGCATTGTGCTCGACCTGAACACCAAAACCATTACCTTAGACGGCCAGCCGCTGGTATGCACCAAACAGGAGTTCGAGCTGCTGTCGTTCTTTCTCCAGCACCCTGACAGGGTCTATTCGCGCGAGGACCTGCTGAAGCATTGCTGGCCCCACGACGTGCTGGTGCTCGACCGCACGGTGGATGTGAACATCACCCGTCTGCGCAAGAAGATAGGGCACTACGGCAAACACATTAAAACACGCGTAGGCTATGGCTACTGCTTTGAGAAGTAAGTCGTTCCAGCGCAACCTGCTGCTCAGCATCGGTGGCGTGTTCCTGCTCTTCGCCGTCTGTTTCAGCGTGTATCAGTACCAACGCGAGAAGGAGTACAAGATTGACATCCTGCACTCGCGGCTCCAGATGTACAACTACGAGATGGTGCAGACGCTCGGCGAGGACAGCCTGACCAATGCCCGCCTGTTTCGCGACTATGTGGAGCGGCACAGCATGGAGGGGCTTCGCGTGTCGGTCATCGACAAGAACGGGCGAGTACTCCTTGACAGCTACGATGCCCATGTGGACTCTTTGGGCAACCATCTTCAACGAACGGAAATCCAACAGGCATTGCGCGACGGCAACGGCTACGACATCAAGCGCCTGTCGCAATCCACCCACGAGACCTACTTCTATTCCGCCACGCGCTTTGGCGACATCATCGTGCGCACGGCCGTACCTTATTCAACCGAACTGACGCGCTCGCTGCAGGCCGACAGCACCTATATTTATTATGCCGTCGCGCTGACCTTGCTCTTGGGCGTGGTGCTCTACTACGTCACCCGCCGCATCAGCCGCCACATCGGCTATCTGCGCGAGTTTGCCGCAAGGGCCGAAAGGGGCGAGGAACTGGACCGTGAACAGGAGCAGCGCCTACCCGATGATGAGCTGGGCGACATCAGCCACACCATCATCAAGCTCTACTGGAAACTGCGCCATTCGGAGGAAGAGAAGGTGCGCATTAAGCGCCAGCTCACGCAGAACGCCGCCCACGAGCTGAAGACTCCCGCCGCCAGCATTCACGGCTACTTGGAGAGCATACTCGACAACCCCGACATGCCAGAGGACAAGAAGAAGCACTTTCTGGAGCGCTGCTATGCCCAGAGCGAGCGCATGAACAAGCTGCTGCTCGACATGAGTGCGCTGACGAAGCTCGACGAGATGGACGACAACCGCACCAGGTCGCGACGGGAGTACCGCCCTGTCGATGTGTCGCAGGTCATCAGGAATGTAATCGACGACACTGCCCTGCAACTGCAGGACAAGTGCATCACGCCCACACTGCAATTGCCGCAGCATGTAGAGGTGCTGGGCGACCAGAGCCTGCTGTACAGCATCTTCCGCAACCTCATTGACAATGCCATTGCCTACGCCAACGGAGCTACCCGGCTCGACATCGTCTGCAGGGAAACCGAGGTAGAAGGCCGCCATTTCTATGAGTTCACCGTCAGCGACAACGGCCCGGGCGTAGAGCCTCAGCATCTGGAGCACATCTTCGAACGCTTCTACCGCATCGACAAGGGGCGCAGCCGCAAGCTCGGCGGCACCGGCCTCGGCCTCGCCATCGTCAAGAATGCAGTGGCCGCCCACGGTGGGCAGGCCACTGCACTCTCCACTCCCGACGGAGGCCTCACCATCCGCTTCACCCTCGCCCGATTCTAAACATCCCTCCCTTGTGGAGGGCTTGGACAGGCATTGTTACACTGCTATTACAGCCATGTTACAATGCTGTTAAAGCAACCGCTGTAACCATTCTTTTACACGCTTGAAATGCCTTTGTAATATCCAATGACTACTTTTGTAGCGGTAAAATAATCATGTGATTTATGGAACAGGAGAAAGCCAAAAGAGTCGTTACTGTTATTAATTGGGTGAGATTTATCATCCTCGTGGCGTTCCTTACACTTATCTATGCAGGACTCGTCGGCTGGCACTAACCCTGACCGTTGGGAGGGTTGTCGCCGAAGTCGTTGTTCAGCCCCTTGCCGGCCTGCACGACGTTCATCACGTAGTCGGCCAGGTGCTCACACTCTGAGATGAAATCAACATAGAACACGCCGAGCTGATAGCTGTAGAGACCGGCATTCACGTCGTTCAGGTTCTGGTTGCGCAGCTGCTTGCGGTAGTTGTTGATTTCGTGCTCGATGTTGACGGATGCCGTGATGTTGCCCTTCACCGTGACGGGCTGGTCTATGCGCTTCATCATCTCAGTCAGAGCGCCGTCCACGAGCTCGAGCATCGTCTGCATGTGCTGCGTCTGCTCGGGGGTGAACGCATCCTGACAATGCATACGGTGACGGTTGAGCGTGCGGCCGAGGTTATAGACCGAGTCGCCGATAGACTCCAGTTCCGTAATCTGGCGCAGCATCTTCTGAATCTGAGCCTTCGAGGCATCCGACAAACGGCCCTCGCTGACCTTGTTCAGATAGGCGGCAATCTCCATCTCCATCGAGTCGGTGATGTTTTCGTATTTCCCAATCCGCGAAAAGAGCTTGTTGAACTCCATCTCGTCCTCGGTCTGCATCAGCTGGGGCACGAAGCCGAACATACGCAGGCAGCGCTCGGCAAAGTGGTGAATCTCCTTCTGGGCCTCCATGATGCTGAGCTCGGCGGTAGAGAGAAGGCCGCCGCTGATGAACTTCAGGCGGTAGTCTTCGTCCTGGGCCTTCATCGGCAGCGCCTTGCACACCAGCATCTCAATCTGCTTGACGAAACCGATGAGCAGCAGCGTGTTGATGATGTTGAAGGCGGTATGGAAGGCTGAGAGCTTGAAGAGGTCGTTGCCGCCGCCCATCACGCTGTCGACAAACCAGCTGACGGCATTGCAGGCCGGATAGAACACGATGAGGAAAGCCACTACGCCGAACACGTTGAAGAACATGTGGGCCAGAGCGGCGCGCCGTGCCTGCGTATTGGCGGTGAGCGAGGCCATGAAGGCCGTGATGGTCGTACCGATGTTCTGACCCATGGCCAATGCCGCTGCCTGCTCAAACCCGAAGCCGGGGATGTTCATGCCGAAGAGCATCAGCGTGATGGCCATCGTAGCGGCCGAAGCCTGCACAACCATCGTGACCAGGGCACCGACGATGACAAAGAGGATGATGGTGAGGAACGAGTCCTGCGGCACATGGGCCAGCATGCCAGCCACCATGTCGCCGATGTTCATGGCCGTGGCTGCCTCCTGCAGGAACGACAGTCCCATGAAGAGGAACGAGAAGCCGAAGATGAATTCACCGATGCTCTTACGGTTGCCTTTGCCGCTGAAAATCAAGGGCATGCCAATGGCCAGCAGGGGAATGGCAAAGGCGGCGATGTTCACCTTGAACCCCACGGCCGAGATGATCCACGCCGTCACCGTCGTACCGATGTTGGCACCCATGATGACGCCGATGGACTGTGCGAGCGTCATCAGTCCGGCATTCACAAAACTGACCACCATCACCGTGGTGGCACTCGACGACTGGATGAGGGCCGTGATGAGCACACCCGTCAACACGCCCATCACGCGGTTCTTGGTCATGGCAGCCAGGATGCTGCGCAGACGGTCGCCGGCAAACTTTTCAAGGCCCTCCGACATTGTCTTCATTCCGAACAGGAACAGGGCCAGCGAGCCAACCAGCGAGAAAATGTTGATAATCAATTCCATTTACCTGAATACTCTGTAATTCAGGTGCAAAGGTATCGATTTCTTATTACGACGGCATTACAGCGATGTTACAATCGTGTTACAAACTACCCGGCGGGTAGAGGGGCGTTACCCGGCGGGTAAAGGGGAGAAAGGTGGCGGGTAAAGAGCGTTCCCACGGCTTGGAACGTTTGTTCCAAGCCGTGGAACAAATGTCCCAGGCCGTGGGAACAATGGGAAAGGCAGTCCTTTGGGAAAAGAGATAGCTCCTTACAGCAGCTGGCGGGCGCGGTCGAGGGCGATGTTAATGTGGCTGCAGATGTTCTCGCTGCCCACCAGGTCGTCGAACTTCGACTTGTGGAGGACGGCCTGCACCCGCTCGTTAACACCCGACAGCACCACCTGGATGCCCTCACGCTGCGACATCAGGCAGAGGTTCGTCAGGTTATGGATACCCGTGGAGTCGACAAAAGGCACCTTTCGCATACGGATGATGCGCACCTTGGGACGGCCACCGCGCCCTAAGGCACCCATGATTTCCTCGAACTTGTTGCCGGCTCCGAAGAAGTAGGGGCCGTTGATCTCGTAGACCTCGACGCCCTCGGGGATGGTCAAGTGCTCGAGGTTGCCCAGCTGGAAGTCGCTGTCCTCCTCGGCGGGGTTGATCTCGTCGCTGATAACCTTGACATCGGTGGTCTCGGCCATACGGCGCATGAAGAGCAGACAGGCGCAGATGAGTCCCACCTCGATGGCCACCGTCAGGTCGAAGATGACGGTCAGCAGGAACGTTACCCAGAGCACGATGACGTCGCTCTTGGGGTTCTTCATAATCGAGGTGAACGAGCGCCAGCCGCTCATGCCGTAGCTCACGATGACAAGCACACCGGCCAGACAGGCCATCGGGATGTACTGCGCCAGAGGCATAAGGAAAAGGAAGATGAGCAGCAGGACGGCGGCGTGGACGATGCCGGCCACGGGCGTGCGGCCGCCGTTGTTGATGTTGGTCATGGTGCGGGCGATGGCTCCGGTGGCTGGTATGCCGCCGAAGAGCGGCGAGGCCAGGTTGGCCACGCCCTGGGCAATCAGCTCGGTATTAGAGGAATGGCGGTCGCCAATCACACCATCGGCCACCGTGGCAGATAGCAACGATTCGATGGCGCCAAGGATGGCGATGGTAATGGCGGGCGACACCAGTCCTTTGATGACATCCCACGACAGCTCGGGCACCTGGGCCTCGGGCAGCACGTTGGAGATGGAGAAGCGGTCGCCGATGGTCTCGATGGTGGTGACGCCGGCATACTGCTTCAGCAGCAGGGCGGCAATGGTCATGACGATGATGGCAATCAGCGAGCCAGGCAGCTTTTTAAGAAATGATAAGTGAGAAGTGAAGAGTGATAAGCTGGTGAGCTTCGGCCACAGGGCGATGAGCACCACGGAGCCGATGCCAACGGCGGCGCTCCACGGGTCGATGGTGCCAAAGGAGCCGACGTAGGCAATCCACTTCTCAATAAAGTCGCTGGGCACGCTGGCCATCGTCAGGCCCAGCAGGTCCTTGATCTGCGTGGTGAAGATGGTCAGGGCGATACCCGAGGTAAAGCCCACGACGATGGGGTAAGGTATGTACTTGATGATGGTGCCCAGATGGAGCACACCAAACATGATGAGAAACACGCCGGCCATGAGCGTGGCAATAGTCAGTCCCTCGAAGCCGTACTGCTGGATGATGCCATAGATTATAATAATGAACGCGCCCGTAGGACCACCTATCTGCACCTTCGAGCCTCCGAGCACGGAGACGAGCAGACCGGCCACGATGGCGGTGATGATGCCCTTCTCGGGCGTGACCCCCGAAGCTATTCCGAAGGCAATGGCCAGCGGGAGGGCTACGATGCCCACGATGATGCCGGCCAGGAGGTCGGTCGAGAATTGTTTCTTGTTGTAGCTCTTAAGTGTCTCTAACAGTTGCGGCTTAAACTCAAACGATGTCATCTTAACTTTAATCTATAAAAATCCTTGAAAACGGGTGCAAAAGTAAGAAAAAAGTTAAAAAGCACAAAAGAAATAACCAACTTGACTGAAAAAAGACTAAATTTGCCGACGTAAATCAAGAGAAAGCGAAATTTATAGTTAACTATTTTATCAAATTTAAAAGAGAAAGCAATTATGAAGAAAATTATGTTCGTGATGATGGCCGCTATGGCTGTCTGCTTCACTTCGTGTGGAAACAAGACTCAGCAGCCTGCTGCCGAGGTAGTTGAGGACTCTGTACAGGCCGTTGACGTGGAGGCTGCCTTCACCGACGCTGCCGCCCAGCTGACCGAGCAGATTGAGGCTAAGGACGCCGGCAAGCTCGAGCAGGTTCTGGAGACCGTTAAGGCTAAGATTTCTGAGATTCTGAAGGCCAACCCCGAAGCTGCCAAGCAGTATGTTCAGAAGGTTCAGGACTTCCTGAAGGAGAATGCTGAGAAGATCAAGGCTTTCGCCGGTGAGAATGCTGCCATTTCAGCTGCCATGAGCGCCCTGACCGAGGCTCCCGCCGAGTCGATTGTCAGTGGATTGATGAGCACACTCGATGCTGCCGGTGAGGCTGTTGAGGGTGCCGCTGCCGACGCTGTCGACGCTGCTGGTAATGCTGTTGACGCTGCAAAGGATGCTGCCACCGACGCTGTTGACGCTGCCAAGGACGCTGCCTCGAACGCTGCCAACGCTGCTAAGGACGCTGCCAAGGAAGCTGCCAGCGATGCCGTTGACGCTGCTGCCGACAAGACCAAGAAGGCTTTGGGACTGTAAGAAGTGAAGGAGCGACAAGCAAAGACTAAAGTAGTGAAACGAGTTCACTGAAATAAACGGGGCATTCGTTGAACGGATATGCCCCGTTTATTTTGTCAAAACAACTATAAAGCACCAAATGAAAAAAATACTGACTGCCTGCATCTGCCTGCTGACCGCCATGACCGCCACACAGGCTGCCCCCGCCAGCAACACCGTTGAGATTGTATTCAACGGAACAACGGCCACCGTAAGCGTAGCTGCCAACATCAGCAGCTACATCACCGACAAATCAAATGGTTCTTCGCACGTCAAGCTCGTGCAGAGTGCCAGCGTCAGCGATGCCATCGGCGAAATATCCTACATTCTGAGTGGCAGTTCGACCGACGGCGAGTTCTACCTTGAAGGGTCGTACAAGGCTACCGTCGAGCTGAACGGCCTGACACTCAACAACCCCTCGGGACCTGCCATCAACATTCAGAACGGCAAGCGCATCAAAATAAAGGTGAACGAGGGTACCGTCAACACTCTCAGCGACGGCAAGAACGACAACTACAACGGCTGTCTCCACGTCAAGGGCCACACCGAGTTTCGCAGCAAGGGCACACTCAACGTTACAGGCAACTCGCGCCACGCCATCTACAGCAAGGAGTATATCCAGTTGAAGAATGCGACAATCAACATCAGCGGTGCCGTGAAGGACGGTATCCACTGTAAGGAGTACTTCTACATGGAGAGCGGTACGGTCAACATCACCGCTGCCGGCGACGACGGCATACAGGTGGAGGTTGACGATGAAGCCGCCACAACGGGAGCCACCACCGAACATGAGGACGAGAACAGCGGCAACTTCTATCAGGATGCCGGTAAGCTTAACTTCAGCGGCTACGCCGGAAAGGCCATCAAGGCCGACGGCACCATCAGCTTCAAAGGCGGCAGCCGTAACTTCACGCTGGCCGACACCGAAGACGCAACAGCCATCGCCACCATCGCCTCTGACAAATCATCAACCATAGAATACTACGACATGAACGGCCGCAAGGTCAAGACACCCGTGAAGGGCGTTTACATCATCAAGGAAGGAAATAAATGCTATCAGCGCTATTATCGGTAGTTCTGTATTTCAACGAGCTGATGGCTGCCAACGTGGGCGAAGTCATGAGCCCGGCCACCAACTTCGACAGTTGGATAGAACTTTATAACCCTGGCGACAATGACATCAGTCTCGGGGGGATGTGTCTGAGTAACGACATCGAGAACCTGAAGCTTTGGCAAATACCTGCCAGCGTAGGCAGTGTACCAGCCAAGGGCTTCAAGGTTGTCTGGCTTGGCTCCAACGACATCCGCAGCAATCAGGCGCCCTTCAAACTCGACTGCGACGGCGGCTTCATCTACCTGAGCGACACCGATGGTACGCTGATTGCCAGCCAGAGTTACCCCATCGCTATCAGTCACACAGCCTACGCCCGCACCACCGACGGCGGCGACCAATGGGGATGGACGGCCTACCCCACCCCGGAAGCCTCCAATGCGACGGCTGCCTTTGCCTCGCAACGGCTCGACCCTCCCACGGTAAGCCAAGGCAGCACGCTTTTTAGCAACACCATCAACGTCAAGGTCGACATTCCCGAGGGCTGCACGCTGATGTACACCACAGACGGCAGTCTGCCTATGGCTCCGCAAACTGACAGCGACGACGGTGACGAGCCGTCGACGCCTTGGACCAATTGGGTGAAGAACGGAAACTGTGAGGGTGATGACGTGAGTTGTCTTGTAGGCAAGAGCGGCGATGAGGGTGGAGTACTATCCACCCATATTGTCGACGGCGTGGGCTACAACAGTTCACGTGGCATTATCGTTCATTCCATTGACAGCCCAGAGCATGAATGGGACTCACAGTTCTTCGTCTATACGCCCGATCACATCTGGGCATCTGGTGACAGATATCATTTCAGCATGAAAGTGCGAGCCGAAAAGCCTTCCCATATTACTCCACAGACGCAACGGACTCCAGGCGAATATATTCACTGGCAAATGCTCGACGGGGGCTATGATGTCACCACCCAATGGCGCACAATTGAATACGAAGGCACCATCACTCCCGAACAAGCTGGTGACGGGGCTATGCAGACCATAGCCTTCCACTTGAACGAAAAAGCCGAGGCAAACAACTTCTACTTCGACGACATCGTGTGGGAGTCATATAAAGACGAGGGTACTTCCTATGTAAGCAGCAAGAAGAGTAAGGACGGGCTTTTCAACCTCACGAGCACAACCAACCTCACTGTGCGCCTGTTCAAGGACGGTTACCTGCCAAGTGTGCCGGTCACACGTAGCTACATACAAACCAACAACCAATACACGCTGCCCATCGTATCCATCGTCGGCGATAAAAAGTATTTCACTGACCCCAAGATTGGCATCGACTGTGACGGCACCAACGGCATTCCAGGCAACGGACAAGACAGCCCGCGAAACTACAACCAGCCTTGGGACCGCCCTGTGAACTTCTCATACATAAGCCCCGACGGCGAGATGCTCTTCAACCAGGATGTCAACATCGAGGTGTCGGGCGGCTGGACGCGCTCACAACGTTTCCGCTCGTTCAAGCTGAAGTCCAACAAGGTGTTCGACGGACAGAATAAGCTCGACTACACTTTCTTCCCACAAAAGCCCTACATTCGTAACAAGACACTGCTTGTACGCAATGGGGGCAACGACATTTGGACCCACAACGCCCGCTTCCTGGACCCCGCCTTGGAGACCATCATCCAACGCTCGGGAATAGATATTGATGTACAGTCGTACGTACCCGTTATAGAATATGTGAACGGGCAACTGCGCGGCGTACTCAACTTGCGCGAGCCTAATAACGACAAATTCGCCTATGCCAACTGGGGCTACGACGACGAGGAGCTCGATGCCTTCGAGAACCTCGTCATGAAAAACGGCAACTCAGACGTCATTAACCGCATCTTCGAGCTAGGCCGCAACATCAACGACGACGGAGCCTACGACGAGCTGAGCACGCTGCTCGACATCGATGAGTTCACTAACTACATGGCTGCCACGATGTTTCTTGACAACCGCGACTGGCCCAACAACAACATCAAAGGCTACCGCAGTCAGAAGGATGGCCGCTACCGCTTTGTCAGTTTTGACCTCGATTACGCCTTCAACCTAATCAATAACAACACTGATGACGATCTGTTCACCTACTTTGCGAGCTGCGCTAGCGAAGGCAAATTGAACAAGGACATTGTCCAACTGCTACTCAACCTCCTGGGACACAACGAGTACCGACGCAAATTCATTGACACTTTCTGTCTGATGGGCGGCAGCGTTTTTGAACCTGACCGTGCCTCAGCCATTATTAACGAGCTGTTAGAAAAGGTGCAGCCTATGTGCCAGCTCATGCGACAGCTGGGCATCAACGACGGCACCGAGCCCAACCGCGCTGCTGCCACCATCAATGACAGACTGAATGGTCGTTCGAAGACAATGGCTGATCTCATGAAAAACTGGTCATACCTGAAGCTTGGCAACGTTACGCCGCAGAAGGTCAACCTCAGTACCGACACTCCTGGAGCCCACATCCTGCTGAACGGCATTGACGTGCCTTATGCCGACTTCAAGGGCTACCTCTTCCAGCCCGTTCGCCTTGAGGCCAAGGCTCCAGCCGGATACCGCTTTGCCGGTTGGAAAGCATCAAGCAGCACTACTGCCCCCACCAACAAGCTTATCGCCATTGGCGACCAATGGAAGTACTATGACAAAGGGCAGACAGCAACAGGCTGGCTGTCAGTAGGCTTTAATGATGCCACATGGGCTACTGGAAAGGCTCCATTAGGCTACAAGATGGCAGTGGCAACCACTATCAGCTATGGCTCAGACGCCAACAACAAATACCCTACCGCCTACTTCCGCAAAAACGTGCAGATTGACGGCACGCCAGCTTCCGATGACGTATTCCAGCTTAACTATCAGGTCGACGATGGCTTCGTTATCTACGTCAACGGACAGGAAGCCGGCCGTGTGAACATGCCGTCGGGCAACATCGGTTTCAACACCTACACTACTACCTACGCTGGCGACGACCCGCAGAAAGGAACGCTCAACTTGCAGTCCTCGCTCTTCAAGAGCGGCACCAACATCATTGCCGTCGAGGTACACAACATAAGCGGCACATCGTCAGACTTCTTCTGGGACTGCGAACTGCTGACAACGGCGGGTGCTGACAACGGCAATCCGTCCTTGACCGACCCCATTATCGACTTGCCCACAGATGCCACCGTCAGCCTCACTGCTACATTCGTGCCACTCGACCAGTCAGAAATGGCAAGACAGTATATCACGCCTGTACGTATCAATGAGGTGAGTGCCAACGACGGCATCTACGTCAATGAGTACTTCAAGCGTAACGACTGGATTGAGTTGTACAACACCACCGACCAGCCCATCGACGTGGAAGGCATGTACCTAACGGATAACATGGACAAGCCCGAGAAGTATCAGATATCGGGCCCCAACACCATTATTCCCGCCCATGGCTACCTTATCATATGGTGTGACAAGCTTGAGCCGCTGTCTCAGTTACACGCCTCATTCAAGTTAGGTGCTGGGGGCGACGACCTCATGCTCACAGCCGCCGACGGCTCGTGGAACGACATACTGACCTATCCTGCACACAATGCCGACCAGACCGTGGGCCGATTCCCCGACGGTTCGAACAACGTCTACGTGATGAACATCCCCACCATCGCCAAGGCGAACATCACCTCAAGCTACGTGACCGAGACAGAACAACCCTACCGTCCTGATCCGGGATCATTGGCAGCCGGCGATGCCAACGGCGATGGCGAGGTCAACATTCTCGACGTGACGGCCGTCATCAGCCACCTCAGTGGAAAGACGCCCACTATCTTCTACACCTCTGCTGCCGACATCGACCACGACGGTCTCGTTACTGCTGCCGACCTAAAGCTGGCAATCAGAATAATAACGGGGCAATAATGCTTGGCTGTTTGGAGATTTCTTTGTAACTTTGCACCCAATAATTCAATAATATAGGAACAATATGAAGAAATTCTTGCTGAGCCTGGCGCTCATGGCCGCAGCACTGACTGTGCAGGCGGAAGACGGAAAACTGAGAGTGAAAATGAATTGTAAACCGGTAGGCGACAGCATCGTGGCGCTGCTGAATGTTACAGAAGACCACGAGGTGCGGAAGTCTTTTACGGGCAAGAAGGGCGTGTTCGACTTCGAGATTGACGTGCCTAACCCCGCCAGCATGTATCTGGTGGAGCCAGCAGCCCTGCGCGGCGAGCCGGCCTCGGTATTCGTGATTCCTGCCATTCCCGGTGAGGAGGTGCAGTTGACAGCTGAAGACCGTTCGCGCTATGACATTGACGGCTCGAAGTTCTACAGCCAGTTCCACGTGGCAGATACCATTATTGAGAACGCCCAAAAGGCAGGTAAGGACGTGACGCAGACCATCTACGACTTTATCAAGGCACATCCCGACTACGAATGTTCGGCTTACCTCATCACCTATATGCGCGACGTGGAGAAAATGAAGGAGGCCGTCACGCTGCTCAAGCCCGATGTCCGCGATGGTCGCATGAAACCTTTGTACCAAGGAATGCTCGACCAGATAGAAGCCGAAATGAAGGCTGAGGAAGAGGCTGCCAAGAAGCAGGCTGCAGGCATCGAGGCACCCGACTTCACGCTCAACGACTTAAACGGCAAACCACTGAAACTCAGTTCGCTGCGCGGCAAGTACGTGATTCTCGACTTCTGGGGTTCGTGGTGCGGATGGTGCATCAAGGGCATTCCGCAGATGAAGGAGTACTACACGAAGTACGCCGGTAAATTCGAAATCCTCGGCATCGACTGCAACGATACGGAGCAGAAGTGGAAAGATGCTGTCGCTAAGCACGAACTGCCCTGGCTGCACGTGTATAATCCCAAGACCTCGTCGGTGCTCACCGACTACGGCATTCAGGGATTCCCGACGAAGATTATCATCGGTCCTGACGGCAAGATCGTGAAGACCATCGTTGGCGAGGATCCTGCGTTCTACACACTGCTTGATGAGCTGTTCAAGTAAAAATGAAAAGGGAGGCGGTTGCCTCCCTTTTTTTCTATCTCTTTGTTGACTTCTTAGTTGTTGAAGTCTTCTTTGCTGTGGTTGTCGTGGTGGTAGTAGCTGGTTTGTAGTACTTCAACGCTTCAGGCATCCAGCCTTGTATTTGCTTGATGCGAGTGGCATCCGACGGGTGGTCGCTCAAGAACTCTGCCGTTTGGCTGGTTGACGAGGCTGCCATACGCTGCCAGAAGGTTGTGGCCACCTGCGGATTATAGCCAGCCATAGCGGCGAAGATGAGCCCCATGTGGTCAGCCTCGCTCTCATGGTCGCGCGAGTAGCTGAGGTTCTTGAAGTTAAAGCCCTGCGAGACGACGGCTGCGAGGATGCTCTGCGTGTTGGTGCCCATACCAAGCATGCCGGCAATGGCAGCGCCAATCTGCAAGCCCTGCTGCTGCTTCATCTTCGTCGAGAGCTGTTCGGCCGAGTGCTTGGCAACGGCGTGGGCAATCTCATGGCCGACGACAATGGCCAGCGATGCCTCATCCTGCGTGATGGGCAGCAGTCCTTCGTAGACGACAATCTTTCCACCAGGCATGCACCAGGCGTTCACCTGCTTGTCCTGAACCAGATTGAACTCCCATGCAAAGTTTTTCAGTTCTGCCGACAAGCCATTGTTTCTCAGATAGCTGTTGACGGCGTTGGCCAGGTTCTGCCCTACCCGCTTCACCATAGCCGTATTGGTGGCGTTGGTTGAGAGTTTGGCTGTTTTCATAAACTCCTGATACTGCTGAGTAGCCAGTGAGAGCACTTCGCCATCGCTGACCATCAGTGTCTGCTGGCGCCCGGTAATGGGCACCGTCGAGGTGGTGCCGCAGCTCACAACAAGCAGCGCAACCATCATGGTGAGAATAAACCTTACCTTTTTCATAGTTCCTTTTAAGTTTTAGTACATAATTCTGGCTGCAAATTTAATGTTTTTTTTGGAAACAGCAAAGAAAAACCGCAGATTCTCAACGAACCTGCGGCCTAATAACCAAATTTTCATAACTTTCTCTTACTCACTGACGTTCAAACCGCGGTTGTTGAGCGTCGTGTTGAGGAGCATCAGATAAGTGCGGTACTGCTTCTGGTCAAGCACATAGTGCATCCACTTGATGTCGCGCTCGACAGCCTTCTTGACCAGCTCCTTGCGGTCGGCCTCGTCGGCGTGGGCTGCCAGCTGCATCTCAGCTGCGAAATAGTTGTGAACGTTCTCTACGGCCTCAATCTGGTCGGTGGTCAGTCCGAGGGTGACGCTGAGCTTGCGCATATTAACGCTCATGTCGTAGGCCTCAACCTGGTTCACGTTCTTTGCTTCCTCATTCTCTGCAAATGTCATAGTCATGCTAAGCATTGCAACGATTACTAAAAACAATCTTTTCATTTTTACTTTTCCTTTCTCTCTTTACTCGGGGCTTGTGTTATCCTGTTTTTGCCCCTACTTTATTAATGTGTTGTTATCCTTAGTCGCAACCATTTGTTTGGTTTTGACGGTGCAAAGGTACGGCGATTTTCAGGTCCTGCAAAACTTTTTGAGGGAATTGTGCGCGCAAACAGTCGTTTAGTTGACGTGTGTCAAAGAATTGGCGTTTATTTGAATTTTTACCTTTTTTTGGTGAAAAATGAGGCGTTTTCAATGCTTTTTTGTACCTTTGTAGCCCAAAAACTAATATAATAAGGTATATAGAAGATATGGAACACAGATTTCTGGCCGTACACTACCAGCTTCACTCGGTAAAAGACGGCGAACGCACACTGGAGGAGCAGACCGTCCGCGAGAAGCCTTTCCAGTTTATCAGTGGTTTCGGCGTATCGCTCGACGCCCTTGAGCAGCATGTCATCAATCTGGCCAGCGGCACCGAGTTTGACTTCACGCTAACGCCAGCCGAGGCCTTTGGCGACTACGACCCTGCGGGGCTCCACAAGCTGCAGCGCGAGTTCTTCCTGATTGACGACAAGTTTGATGCCGCCCACGTCTATCCCGGCGCCATCATCACGCTGGTCGACGGCGAGGGCCACCACTTCCCCGCTCAGGTAAAAACCGTTGAGGCCGACGGCGTAACCATCGATACCAACCACCCGATGGCCGGCAAGACGCTGAACTTCACGGGCGAGGTAATTGAGAACCGTCCTGCTACAGATGACGAGGTAAACAGTCTCATCAAGCAGATGGCAGGCGGTTGCGGCGGCTGTGGCGGCTGCGGCGATGGCGAAGGCTGCGGCGATGGATGTAACGAAGGAGGCTGCGGCTGCTGCAATGGGTAACACGTTCGGACACCAGTTCACGCTGACCACATTCGGCGAGAGTCACGGCGCTGCCATTGGCGGCGTAGTTGACGGCATGCCTGCCGGCATCGACATCGACCTGGATTTCATTCAGAGCGAACTCAACCGCCGCCGGCCGGGACAGAGCGCCATCACGACCTCGCGCCAGGAGGCTGACCGCGTTGAGCTGCTGAGCGGCGTGTTCGAGGGCAAGTCGACGGGCTGTCCCATCGGCTTCATCGTGCGTAACGAGAACCAGCACTCACAGGACTACGAGAACCTGCGCACCGTGTTCCGCCCTTCGCACGCCGACTTCACCTATTTCACCAAGTACGGCATTCGCGACCATCGGGGCGGCGGCCGTTCATCGGCTCGCATCACTATCAGCCGCGTGGTGGCCGGAGCACTGGCCAAGCTGGCCCTGCGCCAGTTGGGCATCAGCGTTCAGGCCTACACATCGCAGGTAGGCGACATTGCGCTCAGCCGCGACTACCGTCAGTACGACCTTGCACTGACCGAAAGCAATGCCGTGCGCTGCCCCGACCCCGAAAAGGCGGCTGAAATGGAGCGTCTGATAGCCGAGGTGAAGGCTGAGGGCGACACCATCGGCGGCATCATCACCTGCGTCGTCAAGGGCTGTCCTGTAGGATTGGGCGAGCCCGAGTTCGGCAAGTTGCACGCAGAGCTTGGCGCGGCCATGCTGAGCATCAATGCGGTGAAGGGCTTCGAGTATGGCGACGGTTTCGAGAGCGCCACCCGCCGCGGCTCTGAAGTGAACGACCGCTTCGTTGCCAACGACGAGAAGACCATCACGACGCTGACCAACCACAGTGGCGGCATTCAGGGCGGCATCTCCAACGGACAGGACATTTACTTCCGCGTGGCCTTCAAGCCCGTTGCCACCCTGCTGCAACCGCAGCAGACAGTCGACCTGGAAGGCAACGAAACCACGCTGACCGCCCGCGGGCGCCACGATCCTTGTGTACTGCCACGTGCCGTGCCTGTTGTTGAAGCAATGGCTGCAACGACGATTTTCGACGCTTATTTATCGACGAAAATGAAAATTTAGCTTTTTTTTGCAGTTAAAATGCAAAATTATGGCAAAATATTTTGGAGTTAACAAAAATAACGCTAACTTTGCAAACGCTATTCAGGGCTTGTGAAAGTCCGCTATAGCTTTAGTTAAGTCTAGTTTAGTTTTTGTGTTGGTTGAGGGCTGGCGATTGCCAGCCCTCATTTCTTTGTTTTCCTTATCGGCTGACCTTCCTTGAGGTCACCTTGCCGTCGGCCGAAGTCACCCGTTCGATGTACACGCCCTTGCCTGGCGCAGCAACACGCTCGCCGGCCGTCGTGAAGTACTCCGTGCCGGCACGACCTGAGAACACCTCGCGAACAGATGTCTCGCCGCCGAGGTCAAAGCCTTCGCCCAGTCCCTTGCCGTCAGCATCGGCCACGCGGAACTCGCTGAGCGTCACGCTGCCCGACAGTTTGGGGGCAGAGAGCTTGACAAAGCGCGCCTCGTTATTGAGGTGGATCACGCCGTCGAAGGGGAAATCCTCGGCGCGCAGCACGCGGATGGTTCGCCAGCCCGGCGTCACGTCAGCATTGCGTGTCTCCTGAATCTTGAACTCCACGTTGCCGCTGCCGCTATAGTCGGCCTTGACTCTGATGGCAGGCGATGCTGTGGCGAAGAAGGTCATCACCTTGTCGGAGGTGGCGGTGAAGACGGCCTTGTCGGCAGTGACGTCGCCACTCACCTGCACCCAGTGAGGATGCTCGCTGGCAGCACTCTGCACTGTTCCGTTCTCACGCTCCAGGAGGGCCACGGTGTTGAAGGGCTTAAAGTCGATGGGCAAATTGACGGCTGCCCTACCCTTATGCGTCTCGCTGATGTTGTCGAGCGAGCCGAAGTCAGTGGTAGTAAACGTGAATTCGCCCGTGAAGCTCTTCTTGCCATTGACGTCGGTGATGGCCCCCTCAGGGAAATCAATGACATACTCCGTGTTCACGTCAAGCCCTTCGTAGCTGACGGTCAGGGTACTTCCTGCAGCCGACACGTCGGTAATCCGCTCGAAGCTGTCGCCGTTGATGGTGGCGCCGCCCAAGTACTTGATGTCCTGATTGAAGCGGAATGTCATCACGCCGTCCATATAGGAAATCTTATCGGCTTCGGGATAAGTCTTGACCTCTAACGGCTCGTTGACATCCTGAGGCACGTACTTCTCGACGAGCACGTCGTGTATGCGGAACTTCTTGCCGTTGCCGTCAATCTTGAAAATCACCTTGTCGCTACCCGTGTAGGTATAGGTGTGCTTGAAGTTCTTCTTGGCCGAAGCTAAGGTGAACGAGGCAGCGTTCGTCTCCTTGCCGTCGACAATCGTCTTCAGGTTGAACGTCTTCGAGCTGGTGTCAGAGTTACCCGTCCAGATGGTAATGGTGCAGGGACCGTCCACCGCCGGCAACTGCACGTAGCCGCTACCGCTGGTAAACTCAATGCAGCGTGCCGATGCACCTGCGTCGTCGGCTGAGTAGTCGCCGGTGAGGCCGCTGTCGCTGAACGACACGATGCGCGCACTGCTGCTGCCGTTGGCACCGAACGTCATGCCGGCAATCGTTGTCTGGGTGTTACCGTTGATGATGTTCGTGTTGCCGGTGCCCGGGAACTTCTCGTGGAAGGCTTCGGGCTGGGTATTGAAGTCGGTATAGAAGAGCGTACCGCCCTGAACGGTCTTGAACGACCATAGCGTGCCCTGCGTCTTGCCCACGTTGTTGCGGGCGTCGACACGCCAGTAGTAGGTGGTGTTGGGTACCAGCTCGCCCGTGTACTCATAGCTCTTGTTCGTTGTGGTGATCATCTGTTTCAGGTTGTCGGCGTCCGTACCAAACAGTACGAAGTAGATGATCTTGCCATCGTACTCCTTAGTAGGGTTTTCCCACGTCAGCGTGACGCCGCCCTGGGCCACGCCGACTTCTGCATTGACTGCCGGCGATGGATTGAGCGATGCCTTCGGGGCTGCCGGGTCGCCAAGCGTCTCGGTCGTAATGGCCGTGTAGGGCGACACGAGGCCGTTAGCACCGAAGGCCTGGATGCGGAAGTAGTACACCGTCTCGGGTGTCAGTCCGCTGGCCACGTAGGTAGTCACATCGGCTTCTGTGCGGCCCAGTTCCTGAAACGTCTTATTGTCGGTTGAGTATTCTACGATGTAGCCCGTCTCGTTGTCGGCATTGTCTGTCCAGTTCAGCGTGACTGACTCCTTCTTCTGGTCAGTGACCTGCAGGTTAGAGGGGTTCTTGACATACGGATAGGCACGGTCGATTGAGAACACGTAGTTCTCGATATTGGCATAGCCGTTGGCGGCAATAGTCATCGCATCGTCCTTCTGGGGATTCAGGCCGTTGGCAGTCTCCCACTCGTCGGGCATGCCGTCGCCGTCGCTGTCCTTCGGCTTGGTGCCTGAATAGAGGGTACCCGTGCCGCCGTGGGGCAGCGTCGTCTCGTCTGAAATACCATCGGTAGAGCCCAACTTGCCGTAGGAGGTCAGCTCGTCAATCAGGAACTTGTCAACCTCGTCGCGTGCAGGCAACGAGGGACCTACGCTGTCAACAATCCACTTCAGGGCCTGCTCGGCCGTCATCTTCGGCGTAATCTCGGGGAAGGCCTTCGGCGCATTGGTTATCTCACCCAGCGTCGCACGCCGCAGTCCGCCCGAGGCGGTGTAGTCTGCGTCGGTAATAGCCACGCCGTTCAGCACGCCGTCTGTGTTGTTGTCGTAATAGTTGCCCGCACCGTAGAACTGGAAGTTCTCGTTGCCCTCCGAAAGCGGTTTGGTGCTGCTGTTCCACGGGCCGCGTATGAAGTAGTTGTCCTCGATGTCGGCCCATGAGTTGCCGGCACTCTCACGCCCCATCAGGTAGCAGCCGCCGTTACCCCAGTTGTAGACCACGTTGTTGACAAACTGGTTCAGGCCCTTCACCTTCGGGTTGCGCGTCTTATTCTCGATGTAGAGATTGCGATACAGCGTCACGCCGCCCGCCGTCTGGATAAGTCCGCCGCAGGAGTGCGTCTGCAGACCTTGTCCGATGATGGAGTTCTGGATAGTGATGTCGGCCGGCTCGGTGCCCTTGTTGTCCCAGCTAATGGAAAAGCACTCGTCGCGCCCCCACAGCACTGAGAGGTGGTCGAAGATCATGTTGCGCCCGTTTGACACGCCGGCAGCATCCTTACCGCTTGTGCCGCCCTTACCCATGCGGAAGCGCATGTAGCGCACAATCAGGTTGTTGGCACCCGAGAACGACACACGGTCGCCATAGACCTGTATGCCCTCGCCAGGAGCCGTCTGTCCGAGCACCGTCAGGTTGCTGGAGAAGACGAGGCCCGACTTCAGATAGATGGTGCCGCAGACGTCGAACACCACAATGCGGTTGGGCTGGCTCACGGCATCGCGAAGCGAACCCGTACCCGAGTCGTTCAGATTAGTTACATGATACACCTTGCCCGCGCGACCTCCGGTAGCAAAGCGTCCCCAGCCCTGTGCGCCGGGGAATGCCACCAGCTCGGCAGCACTAAGCCCTATGCTGCACAGCGTCAGCGCCAGGCTCATGATTAGTTTCTTAGTAGTTCTCATTTTTTGTAGTTTTATATGTTAGTCAATCGTTCCTATAATATCTTGTACTGAGCGGCAGCCGTGACGGTCGAGCCACTCGCTGATGCCGTCGCGCACCTTAATGGTTACTGCCGGGTCGATGAAGTTGGCGGTGCCAATCTCGATGGCCGTTGCACCGCACATCAGGAATTCGATGGCATCCTCGGCGGTCATAATGCCGCCAAGGCCGACGACGGGAATCTTCACGGCCCGCGCCACCTGGTAGACCATGCGCAGCGCCACGGGCTTCACGGCAGGGCCGGACAGACCGCCAGTGCCGATTGACAGCACCCGCTTGCGCTTCTCAATGTCGACGGCCATGCCCATCAGCGTGTTGATGAGCGACACTGAGTCGGCTCCCTCAGCCTCCACCGCACGCGCTATCTCGGTAATATCGGTCACGTTTGGCGACAGCTTCACAATCAGCGTCTTGCTGTAGCGCTCGCGCACGGCACGCACCACCGAGGCAGCACCCTTCGTGGTCACGCCGAAGGCCATGCCGCCGTCTTTCACGTTGGGGCACGAGATGTTCAGCTCGATGGCCGGAATCCCCTCAAGCGCATCCACACGGGCCGCACACTCGGCATAGTCCTCGGGCGACGAGCCGCTCACGTTGACGATATACGTGCCGCCGGTAGCGGTCAGCTGCGGGTAGATGTGCTTGCAGAAGTAGTCGACGCCCTTGTTCTGCAGACCCACGCAGTTGAGCATACCCATCGGCGTCTCGGCCATGCGCGGGTAGTCATTGCCCTCGCGCGGGCGCAGGGTCGTTCCTTTTACTATGATAGCCCCAAGCCCGTCGAGTGGCACAAAATCCTGAAACTCGAGACCGTAGCCAAACGTTCCCGAGGCCGTCATCACCGGGTTCTTCAACCGCAGGTTGCCTATTGTCACATTTAAAGTTGCCATAACAGTCGCTTTATATTAAACACCGGACCATCCTTGCACACGCACAGATTACCCTCGGTAGTCTTCTCAACACAGCACAGGCATGCTCCCAGGCCGCACGCCATCATGTTCTCGAGCGAGGCCTCGCACTCGATGCCCTGCTGCCACGCAAACCGCGCCACAGCCTTCATCATCGGCGTAGGCCCACACGTCTGAATCAGCCCGAACGTCCGCGTCTGCAGCACCGTATGCTGCGTCACAAATCCGCGCTCACCCTCCGAGCCGTCCTCCGTCGTCACCAGCACCTCGCCGTATTTACGGAACTCGTCGACCATCAGCAGGTCCTTCGCCGTCCGCGCTCCAAGCAGGAACACCGGCTCCACGCCAGCCTCCTTGAGCGTCGCTCCCAGATACAGCAGCGGAGCCACGCCCACGCCGCCGCCTACAAGCAGCCGCGCTCCAGTGTCCGCCGTTTCACCTTCGGGAAGCGAGAATCCGCGCCCCAGCGGCCCTACAACGTTCACTGCGCAGCCCTTCTGGAGCCCGGCCATCCACCGCGTTCCTTCGCCAACCACAGCCACGAGCAGCCAAATCTCGTTGAGCTCGCGGTCAACGAAGTTAATCGATATCGGCCGTCTAAGGAATACTTCGGGGACGCCGTCGACGCGCACCTCGACAAATTGTCCGGGCTGCATCGGTGGCAACTGCTCGTCCTGCGTCAGCTTCAGCAGCACATACCGTTCGTGAACCCGAACGGCCTCGGCCACCCTCAGCTCCATCACATATTTCTTCGTAACATCCATACACCTTAGTTATAATTATCGCGCAAAATTACGAAAAAAGCGTGAAAAAAGAGAAGGGTAAAGTGAAAACTTTCACCACCTTCTCTTTTTTTAACGCTTTAAATGCAGAACCTATTTCAGGTTCACTATTTCCTACTTCTTAGCGGGTACGAAACTCTCCCAAGTCTGGTCGTCGTAGAAGACGCGGATCTCGGTAACGCGGCGGGGCGATTTGTCAATAATTTTGATTTCCTCGCGAGGCGCATTTTGGCGTGTAACTTTTACACTATTGGAATTCAGAGGTGCCGGTTGCGACAAATTTGAGGGTGAAGTAGGGGTGTCAGAAAAATCAAACAACGATTCCTGACTTGTCGGAACTGACTCATCAGCTCCTGATTTCGCATCGAGATACATCGAGCCCGAGCCGAACATCAGCCAGTCGGTACTGATGTCAGGAATTTTCTTTTTGATGGCCTCGACAATGTTGAGGGTGGGTTTGGTGCGACCATTGAAGATGCTGCTCAGCGACGCGGGCGACATTTCGATGAACTGTGCGAACACTTGTTGGGTCATATGTTGCGACTCCATAATCTGGCGAATTCTGTCCTTCATACTGCTTAAGTAGGGTTTTGGGGGCATTTCTGCCCATTTTCGTTTCAGTTTACAAAGGTAAAACAAAAAATTGGAACCCACAACATTTGTAACCGAAATTTTTAATCGTGAACTATAAATTTATGATTTAAAAGTTTAAATCGGTAAACTGAACGTCGGGCGATATTTGGATATTAAAACGCAAACGTGAATTTACATCAATAAACCTTACAAAGGGAATTTTGAAAGATAAAGAGTAAATAACTGGGTATAAACATGGTATTTACGCATATAAAGGTGCTGTGGCTGTGAATATTCATGTTTAGGAGGCTAAAATATGAATAATTCCGACCTTTCAATTTTGTGTTTTAATATAAATAGCAGGTTTTCAGATAATTAAATCGCGTAAAATAGCGGTGTATAAAAATAGGTTCAGAAATGTAAACCTGTAAATTTGCATTTATACTTTACATCTTTAAACACCAAAAGTGCTGTTTTTATTTGTAAATATTGCACCTCAAAACCAAATATATTCGGAATGCAAAATTAGTTCAGCTTTCAAAATTCACAAACGGAAACGCTAAATAATGTGAAAGCAAAATCTGCTCGAAGCTGAAATCGGATTTTTCGGCGTTACTCGCAAATTCCGAACGGGCGGTCAGGAAGGCTGGAAATACGCGAGTTTTGAGCGGTCAGGAAACCGCTGAACCCCTCGGATACACAGGGAGTTAGGCATAAAAAAAGCGTCCGTCAAGGACGCGATTTTGTATTGTTCCAGAGTGCGAGATCAGTGGAAAATGTAAAAAATCAGTTCTTTCATCAGCTCTCCTGGGGGCGTATTTGGGTTGTCGAGGCCCTTACTTTTGGCGTCAATTTCTCTAATTTTGGAAATTATCTGCATCACTTTCATCGCGCTGTAGTTTCTCATTCCTGTCATATAATCCTTCGCCGCCCACGGAGATCGTAATTCCAGCCATTCTGCAACGGCCTCCTGACTCTGTCTTTTTGGCGCGTAAAATGCAATCATCAGATTCTGGAAGTAATTAAAGAGCATTGGGAGAAATGAGTAGAGCGAGCCGGCCTTCGGATTGTTGTCAAAATATTTGATTATCTGATTTGCCTTGAAAATGTTGCGGTTGACGATGGCGTCGCGCAGCTCGAAAGCGTTGAAATCCTTGCTCACGCCAATCTGGTCCTCAACCACCTGAGGGGTCACTCTCCTATCCTCTTTGGGCAGCGAGATGATGACCTTGTCGAGCTCGCTCGTCAGTCGGCTCAGGTCGGCACCGATGCTGTCGGCAATGAGCTGGGTCGACTTCGGGTCGATGCTCACCTCGCGCTGCTTGAGGTAGCTCTCGATGAAGGGCGGCAGGTCGCGGTCGCGCAGCTTCTTGCTCTCGAACAGGATGCCGGCCTCGCGGATGGTCTTGACATATTCGCGCTTGCGTCCATCGATGGTGCCGTTCTTGTGGCACATCACGAGGACGGTCTGCGGCGAGGGTTTCTTGAAGTACTTCTCCAGCTGGTCGGTCTGCTTCAGGTTCTGCGCCTCCTTGACGATGACCACCTGGCGCTCGGCCATCATGGGGTAGCGGCGGGCGGTGTCGGCCACCTGGGCGGCGGTGACGTCTGAGCCGAACATGATGGTCTGGTTGAAGTCGCGCTCCTCAGGCTGTAGGGCGTGCTCGGCAATGTAGTCGCAAATCTTGTCGATATAATAGGCCTCGTCGCCCATCAGATAGTAGACGGGGGCGTATTTCCCGGCCTTCAGGTCGGCCATGATGCCGTCGTAGGTGGCATTTTTTGCTTCTGCCATACGGTTATTTCGTTTTTATTTTGTAATTTTGCCTGCAAAATTACAAAAATGATTCGATTAAACCTACCCGAATACGAAATAAATGTTGCTGAGAGGGACGGAAAACAGCAGATTTTCGACTTTCTGCGCCGCAGATTCGTGGCGCTGACGCCCGAAGAGTGGGTGCGCCAGAACTTCACGCACTTCCTCGTCGAGCACAAGGGCTACCCGAAGGCTCTGCTTGCCAACGAGATTCAGCTCAGCATCGGCGACAAGCGGCTGCGCTGCGACACCTTATTATATAATAAGGAGATGCAGCCGCTGATGATTATCGAGTACAAGGCCCCACACATACAAATACAGCAGAAGACGTTCGACCAGATAGTGGCCTACAATCTTCTGCTGCATGCAGATTATCTCGTGGTCAGCAACGGTCTGCAGCACTACTGCTGCCAGATGGACTATGAGCAGCGCTCATACCGCTTCCTGACCGAAATTCCTGACTATCAGCTAATATCCAATAGCTAACACCCAACACCCAATACCAAGTTTACTCCATGTCGTTAGCATCGGCGGCCTTCTTCGACGAGGCAGTCGACGTCTTGCGGATTGAGCGCTTGCGAGCCTTCTTCTCGGCGACAACGGGCTTGTCAATCTTCACGCCGGCCAGTTCGGGGTCGATCATAATACGGCCGCAATACTCGCAGACGATGATCTTCTTGTGCATCTTGATGTCGAGCTGGCGCTGGGGCGGAATCTTGTTGAAGCAGCCGCCGCAGGCGTCGCGCTGCACGTAGACGATACCAAGGCCGTTGCGGGCGTTCTTGCGGATGCGCTTGAACGATGCCAGCAGGCGCGGCTCAATCTTGGCCTCGTAGTCCTTCACCTTCTCCTTCAGCTTCTCCTCTTCGGCGCGCGTCTCCTCCATAATCTCGTCGAGCTCGCTCTTCTTCACATCGAGGTCGCCCTGACGCTCGTCAATCAGAGCCTTGGTGGCAGCCAGTTCTTCCTTCTTCTCGGCAATGCGTGCCTGAGCCTCACGGATTTTCTTGTTGCACAGCTCAATCTCAAGCGACTGGAACTCGATTTCCTTCGACAGCGTGTCATACTCGCGGTTGTTCTTAACCTCGTCGAGCTGAGCCTTGTAGCGGGCCACACTGGCCTCTGCATCGGCTATCTCGCCACGCTTCTGCGTAACGGCACGCTCAAAGTCGTCGATATCGTCCTGAATGCGCTGTACGCGCGTGTTCAAGCCCTCAATACCGTCCTCCAGGTCGTTCACCTCCTGGGGCAGTTCGCCGCGCAGCGTGCGCTTCTCGTCAATGGCCGACAGGGCCGTCTGCAACAGGTAGAGCGTCTTCAGCTTCTCCTCTACCGATAAGTCTGTAGGATCTTTCTTTGCCATAATTCTTTCTTCTCTTTTTTTTTGACGTTATTCTCGTTTTCTCGTTAATTCGTTATTCCGATGTTTCGATGATTCGATGATTCGATGTTTCGATGATTCGACATCTCGAAAATCCGTTACAAATAATAAATCGGATTGGTGCAGGTCTCGGCAATCTCCGTGCGGACGCCCGGACAGCGCTCGCTGATAATGTCGCGGAACACCTCCGTGGTGAACTGCTCGCTCTGGTAGTGGCCGATGACGCATATCTGCACGCGCTGCTCGTAGCCGAAGTACTGGTGGTAGTGCATCTCGCCCGTGATGAAGGCATCGGCACCAGCGGCCACCGCCTCGTCGAGCAGGAAGTCCCCTGCCCCGCCGCAGATGGCTACTCGGCTCACCTTGCGCCGCAGCAGTTCATTGGTCATCGCACACTCCACGCCGAACGCTTTCTTCACCTTCAGCACGAAGTCGTCCGAGGCCATCGGCTCCTCCAGCGTGCCGATGACGCCGCTGCCGCACTCCACTTCCCCTACCCGCTTCGCACTCATAAACGCCGTGCCCTGCAGGCCCAGCTTCTCGGCTATCTTGAAGTTCACGCCGCCCTGGGCATTGTCCATGTTGGTGTGCATCGAGATGACGCACACATCATTCTGGATGGCCTTACGCACCGTGCGCTGCACGTCGGTCAGGTCGCTGATGGTCTTCAGGCCGCGGAACAGCAGCGGATGGTGGCTCACAACGAGGTTGCAGCCCTTCCGGACGGCCTCGTCGATAATCCGCTCGGTCACGTCCAGACACAATAATGCCCCTGAAACCTCCGCCTCTGTCAATCCAACCTGCAAGCCAGCATTGTCCCAGCTTTCCTGCAAGGGCAGGGGCGCGAACTGTTCAAGGGCGCTCAACACTTCCTTAACTTTCACGCTACTCAATGTTACGTTTTAGGCTGCAAAGTTACGCTTTTTTCCTGAAACCGCCAACTTTTCAGCCCGTTATTTAACTATTCTACAGACTTCGCCTCACTTTTCGGAAGTCAGCACCGCCAGCCGCTGCGATATTTCGGCCTTGTAGCGCTCGCGCAGCTCCTCGGGCAGGAAACTCTGGTCGATGAATGCCTCCCAGCGCGGCTGCACCTTCTGGAACTTCTGCAGGATGTTGCCGATGACCTTGTCGTCGAGCCCCGTCGTGCGCATGGCGTTCACGAAGTTCTGGCGCGTCAGCTTCCGCTTGCGCCCGTCGAGCGTCAGTGCCAGCTCCTCGGGGTCGTCAAACAGCAGGTGGACGTTCAGCAGGTCGTAGGCGGGGGCCAGCGTGTAGAGTCCCGGCACGAGACTCAGCAGCGAGAAGTTCTTCAGGTGCATGTCAGAGTTGCCCGTCAGCCACGAGAACACCACCAGCTCCCAGTAGTTCACCAGGTCGAGCTGCGCCATCGACGAGTAGCGGCGTATCAGCTTGCCCACGTTCTCGTACGACGACTTGTACTTGTCGGCCGACAGCCGCTCGCTCAGCTGGCAGGCATCCTCCATCAGGTACTTGCGCCCGTCGTCGTCGCGGTCTATGCGGCGCGTGATGTAGGTCAGCTCGCCGTCGCTGAAGCGTATCAGCGCGTGGGGCACCACCTGAATCCTGGCCAGCGTGGCCAGGTGCATCGTCAGGTCCTCGTCCTCGGGCAGCCACGGGTAGGTGTCCGACTTCGGTTTCAGGATGTAGCGCCCCCAAAGTCCTACAATCGTCAGCCGGTCAGGCTCGTCGCGTCCGCCACGGTTGATGTCCATCGACAGCTTCGGTTGCACGCCCGTCAGCGTGGTCCGGCTGCGAATCACCTCGCTGGCCAGCTCGCTGATGTTCTGCCGCGAATAGGGCAGCACCGGCGGCGTGGCACTGCCGAAGAAGCGCCGCGCGCAGGCGGGATGGTAGTCGCGCTGCCCCTCCTTCAGCTCCTGGTAGCAATACAAGCACTTCTCACTCATCACTTATCACTTATCACTTCAACAACGCCCACCGCCCCGATGCAGTCCTGACAGCAGGCCATGAGCAGTCCCATGCGGTCGTTGGGGTTCAGCTTCCAGTTCTTCGTCGTGATGTTCAGCAGCCAGCCCTCGGGTATCAGTCCGTCGAAGAAGGCGAAGAGCACGTTCTGCTTGTAAGGCTCGGCCCTGAGCGGCAGCGTCAGGCTCACCGGCTCGGCGCCGCCACGGCTCAGGTAGTCGGCGTCATACTCGAAGACGTAGCCGTCCTCATCCTCAGTCAGCCATCCGGCCAGCCTGTCGCGATAGAGTATCCTGGCACGCCTCATTCCTCACCTCCCCCTATCCTGTCAATGCCAAGCTCGGCACCGAAGAGATTCAGCACGCAGTTCACCTTGTCCATGCGCAGCGTGCGCTTGCCCTGCTCCAGGTCGCGCACGAAGCGCAGGCCCACGCCCGACTTCGCCGAGAGGTCCTCCTGCGTCAGTCCGTACTGCTTGCGCATCGCCTTCACGTACTGCGACAATCTGTTTTGTCCGTCCATCACTGTCTCCTTTTTTAGAAAAACAGTGCAAATATACAATAATTTTAGGTTAATTACACCATTTCGGGTATAAATTTAATGATTATTATAAAAAATATACCCGTTCGGGGCGTTCTTTGGGTGTCAATCCTACAATTATACCCCATAAGGTATAAATCTATCAGCGGCGCACCCCGCCTTTTGGGGGATGCGCCGCTGCCATTTACGAGAGGCTCAGGGGCTGCAGACCGGCATACTCATCTCGGGCGTCGAAACAGGGACAGTCCTTATGGACGCCGGGCAGGTCGCGGTGGCCTAAGATGACGGCGTCGGGGTACTCCCTCTTCAGACTGCGCAGCAGGGCGTTCAGCGCCGCCTTCTGTTCCCGGGTACGGGTGTCGGCGGGTGTTCCATCGGGCGTCAGTCCGCCTTCGTAGCATACGCCAATCGAGTGCTGGTTGTAGCCTACGGCGTGAGCACCCACCAGGTTCTCGTGCCGCGTCTGGTACATCTGTCCGTCGCGGGTGATGTAGTAATGGTAGCCAGTGAACCCGAAGCGGGCGTCGTGCCAAGCTATCAGGTCCTCAACCGAGAACCGACGGTCGCAGCGCGTGGCCGAACAGTGAACAACAATCAAATCAATCTTTCGCATAATTAATCACACAGATTCTTTCATAAGATTTTTAAGTCACACAGATCTCACTGATCCCACAGATAATCCAGAAGCCCCGGAAACAGCATGAAGAACGAAGAAATCTGCGAGATCTGTGGGATCTGTGTTACCATAAGAGACAGATAAGTTTTTTGAGTCACACAGATCTCACTGATCCCACAGATAATCCAGAAGCCCCGGAACAGCATGAAGTAAGAATAAATCTGTGAGATCTGTGGGATCTGTGTGACCATAAGAGAGGTTAGCCGTTCATGCAGCTCTGCGTGAGGAACGAGCTGACGATGGCCGTGAGCACGGTGATGATAAACTGGATGATAGTCTTCCAGGTCTTGAGTTTCTTGAACATGACACTGAGGTTTTAAGTGATTCTGTTTTGGAAAGAAATTCCGGGAAATTATCCAAAATTATTGCTGCGCAGAAATATTTATCATAATTTCCCAAAATTTCTTTCCCCAAAAAAGACTAAGGCTCCGGCGTCTCCTCATCGTCCGACGCCTTCTTCTTCGGCTCGATCAGATCCTTGGCGTTGAGGAACGTGGCGAGCTTCTTCAGGCTCTTCGCCGACAGGTCGTTGATGTCGGAGCGGTTCGGCGCAAAGCGCAGGTACAGCCCCTTGATGTTCTGGCCGGCATTGAAGCCTTCCTCAGTGACCGAGCCCACCGACTTGGCCGACAGGTAGAACGTGCCGAGGTCGCCGAACTGCACCTTCTTGCCCTCGAGCAGCTGCTCCAGCATACACGAGGCCAGCTTCAGGGCAACGCCCTTGCAGACGTCCTCGCCGAATACCGAGTTGTGTTCCGACACGTGCTTGCAGAGCTCGTCGTAGCTCATCGTCTTGGTGGGTACCAGGCGGCCGTAGTACTGACCGTAGGTCTTCGACGCCGTGTTCATGTTCTTGTAAGTCTTGTAAAGTACTGGCATTGTTTTTAATGAGTAATGAGTAATGAGAAATGAGTAATTGGGCTGCGCGCTGGCCATTGCTCGTCAGAGTGTTTCTCTGATACTGCAAAGGTACTACATCCGGCGGGGCCGTTTCACGGTTACGCAAGGTTCCGGAAGATTCCGTCGTTTAAACATCGATGGCAAGCTTTTCGCAGATGAAGCTGACAATCTTCGGCGGCAGCACCTTCACGTTGGGCTGCAGGCCCAGCGCCTCCAGCTCCTGCCGGAACGGCCGCAGCCAGTTCATCAGCGTCTGTACGCTGACGCCGGCCTTCATGGCCAGCTCTGATTTTGACATTGCTTTCATTTATCTTACAATTCAAGAATTAATAATTAATAATTGATGTATGTAATTCCCCTCCTGAGTCAGGAGGGGCCAGGGGTGGTCTGAACAAGGGAATCGTACTGCCGTTCAGACCCCTCCTAACCTCCCCTAACTCAGGGGAGAAACTGCCGGACAGTGTCCCTCCGCGTTTTTCCGTGCCAAGAAAACTGAGGCCGTTCAGACCCCCTCTAACTCCCCCTGACTCAGGGGGAGAACTGAGACGTTTGGCGCCGCCATTCGGGTGGTTTGGAGCCTCCAAACGGGGTGAATGGAGCCGCTATTCGGGTGGTTTGGAGCCGCTTTTCGGAATCAATACAGATACAGATGTATACACTTGTTTCTATAGATTTCTCACGCGTACCGTGTGTGCGCAGTACGCGAGGACTCCTTAGAAAACACCTGTATCGTCTGTATCTGTATCAGCTCCATGAGCCATCAGC
>CADCEQ010000030.1 GCA_902800435.1 uncultured Prevotellaceae bacterium
CGCCCACTATGACCACATGGGGGGTATGGACGACGTGAGGCCGTACTGCCAGTTTGGCGAAATCAATGTCTATGCCGACCCGGTAGCCCGCAAGGGTCTGTTGGAGATGCTGCCCTATTGCTTCGTCGAGAACCGCTATCCGGGTGTGCCGGCTATCGGGCTGCACGAGATTCACAAGCACGAGCCGTTCACCATCGGCGACATCGAGATTATGCCCATCGAGGTGATGCACGGCAAGCTGCCCATCCTGGGCTACCGCATGGGGCCGCTGACGTATATCACGGACATGAAGACGATAGACGATGGCGAACTACAATATATAAAAGGTACGGAGGTGCTGGTGGTGAATGCCCTGAGGCAGCAGCCCCATCATTCGCACCAGACGGTGGACGATGCCGTCGGCTTTGCCCGTAGGGTAGGGGCTAAGCGCACCCTGCTGATACACTCCAGCCACCACATCGGATTGCACGACGAGGTCAATGCCTCGCTGCCTTCCGACATTCAGTTGGCTTACGACGGGCAGGTAGTGGAAGTCTGGTGAAGGGTGAAAGGTGAAGGGTGAAGGGAGGATCGTGAAAGGTGATTAGTGCTTCTTTTTGGGAGTCTTGCCTTTTCCGAACAGTCCCATGATGCCGCCGTAGCTCTTGCGGAGCTTGCGGTAGAGCAGGAAGAGGTCGATGACCGTCACGCTGTTGGCGACAAGACTGGCAATGTAGTCGCCCTTCGATGTGTCTTCGCGCTTGACGAAGAGTTGGTTCCACGTTGTTGAGAATTGCTTGTTGTCGTTCTGCATTTGCTCAAGCAACTCGTCCTTGCGCTGACGGATTTCCTCCAGCGTCCGGTAGGTGGGTTGTGGCTTTTGAACAGGAAGCACGATATTATTTACGATTTCGATAACGCAGAAGGCCGGAGCCATGCCGATGTGCTGTCCTAACCAGTAGGCTACGGCAAACGACAGGAAGAGCATGACGGCGATGATGAGCAGAAAGAACAAGATAGCCAAGGCGGCGGCCGTCAGCAGGCGCACCACCTTGTCTATCACGTCCAGCTTGACGTATTCTGTCTGCAGTCCGAGATAGTGCTTGAGCAACTCGGCGAGCTGCCCTAAGTTCTCAACATTCTTGTCGCTCGACAGCATGTTATTCCTCTACGGCTGCGTCCTGGATGTCGTCAACTAAGTCGCCCACCTCTTTACGGCTGAGCTTGATGTTGTGCTTCTTGAGGAAGTCCTCCACAGCATCAGTAATCTTTACACGGGTGTCGGAACCCTTTTCGGGGGCCATCAGCAGGCCTAAGGCTGCACCGGCGATACTACCGCCCAAGAATGCGCCAAGATAACCTAAACTCTTCATATTCTTTCGCTTTATTGGTTAAACATGAAACTCCGACGCAAAAATACGGAATTTTTCTGAAAGAGGCGTTAAAAGTTGTATCATTTTTTGTTAAAATGTGAGTATTTTGCCCATTTAACAAAGTTTATGGGCGTTTTTTGCCTATTTTTGCCCGATATTTTGTAATTTCGCACTGACTTTTAGCAAGACATCAACATTTAATGAATTAATAATAACAGAAAAGTATGAAAAAGTACATGATTGTTTGCGCTGGCCTGAGCTTGGCTCTGATGTTCGCCAGCTGTACAAAGAGTAGTGAGAGTGCCTACAAGAAGGCTTACGAGAAAGCAAAGTCGCAGGAGGCTGCTCAGCGTGTAGCCGACAATACCGAGACGCAGGTTCAGGCTCCGGTTGTGGCTCCCGTGACGACTCGTCCGGCTACCCAGACCCGTGTTGTTGATAATGCCGACAATGTGTCGGTGCGTCAGGAGAAAGTCCTGCTTGTCAACGGTGCCGGTCTGAAGAACTACAGCGTCGTCGTTGGCAGCTTCGGTCTGCAGACCAATGCCGAGGGCCTTCAGCAGCAGCTTCGTGACGGTGGCTATAACGCCCAGATTGTCAAGAACGAGTCCAACAACATGTTCCGCGTCGTAGCCACGACATTCGACAATAAGGTTGATGCCGTGAACAGCCGCGACCAGATTCGTGGCTCGAAATTCAATCCGAAGGGCGACGCCTGGTTGCTCTATAACATCCAGTAAGTCGTTTGGCGCGGATACTGTCGATTGACTACGGTCGCAAGCGAACCGGTTTGGCAGTCACCGATCCTCTGCAGATTATTGCCGGAGGATTGGCGACTGTCTCTACTTCTGAGCTGTTCGACTGGCTGCAGTCCTACATGCAGCGCGAGCAGGTGGAGCGCATCGTCATAGGCGAGCCCCGCCAGCCCAACGGTCAGCCGAGCGAGAACCTCGGGCGCGTGCAGCAGTTTGTCAACCGCTGGCGCAATGCCCATCCCGAAGTGCCCATCGACTATTACGACGAGCGTTTCACCTCGGTACTGGCTCATCAGGCTATGCTCGACGGCGGTCTGCGTAAGAAGGCGCGTCAGGACAAGGCCCTGGTCGACGAAATCAGCGCCACCATTATCCTGGAGGATTACCTCCGGTCAAGAAAATCGTAAATCGAAAAACTGTAAATCGTAAATGGTATTACCTATTTATATATATGGACAGCCCGTGCTGCGCAAGGTGGCCGAGGACATCACCCCTGACTATCCGCAGTTGGAGCAGCTGATAGCCGACATGTGGGAGACGCTGGCCGAGAGCGATGGCATCGGGCTGGCTGCGCCTCAGGTTGGCAAGTCCATCCGCGTAGTGCTCATCGACCTCGACGTGCTCAGCGAGGACATGCCGGAATACAAGGACTTCAAGCGCGTGTTTATCAATGCCCACATTGTCGAGAAGGACGATTCGGAAACCAGCTCCAGCGAGGAGGGCTGCCTGTCGCTGCCAGCCATTCATGAGAAGGTGGTGCGGCCAACGCGCATTCGTGTGCAGTGGCTCGACGAGCAGTTCCAGCCCCACGACGAGTGGGTGGAGGGCTACTTGGCCCGCGTCATGCAGCATGAGTTCGACCACTTGGAGGGTCACATGTTTATCGACCACATTTCGCCACTGCGCAAGCAGCTCATTAAGAGCAAGCTGAAAGCCCTGACCCTTGGGCGCTACCGCTGTGGCTACAAAACAAAACCAGTTAGGAAGTGAAAGGTGAGAAGTGAGAAGCGGAGAGTGAAAAGTAGTGCGTCAAACAGCTGGTCTGAAGGTTGCTGGTGGCGGAGAGTTCTGCCACTACTTTTCACTTTTCACTTTTCGCTTCTCGCTTCATTCGCACAGTTCAATACTGACCGTCTGATAACCATTGGCCGGTCAGCACTGTATTTCGAGGACTACGTTCTCTCCATCCAGTATTTCAATCAGGCCATATCAGTCAAGCCCTATCTCTACGAGCCCTGGTTCTTGCGTGGTGTTGCCAAGTATTATCTTGACGACTTGACTGGTGCGGAGTCTGATTGCTCGGAAGCCATCGAGCGAAACCCTTATGTCACAAACTGCTACGAGCTGAGGGGACTCAGCCGCATTCGCCTTGGCAAATACAAGGAGGCGGCTGCCGACTATACTGTGGCCCTGAAGTACGACCCTGAGAATCAGGGTTTTTGGCACAATCGAGTGCTCTGCTATATTCGTGACAAAGACTACGAACGGGCTTTGCACCAGCTTGACTCCATGACGGTTAGATGGCCGAAGTATTCCGATGCCTACTCAATGCGGGCTGAAGTCTATATGCAGCAGGAAGATACGACGAAAGCCGTTGAGGCACTGGACAAGAGCCTGGAGATTGACCCCTACGACGGTCATACCTGGGCGGCACGCTCCATCATCAGCTTGTCGCGCAGCGAGTGGAAAGAGTCGGAAGGGTATCTTGACAAGGCCATCCACTTGTTGCCCAAGGATGGCGGCAACTACATCAACCGCGCCCTGGCCCGCTACAACCAGAACAACCTGCGTGGCGCAATGGCCGACTACGACACGGCCCTCGACCTGGAGCCCAACAACTTCCTCGGCCACTACAACCGCGGACTGCTGCGTGCGCAGGTCGGCGACGACAACCGGGGTATCGAGGACTTCGACTTCGTGCTCCGCCTGGAGCCCGACAACATGCTGGCCCTCTTCAACCGAGGCCTGCTGCGCGACAAGACTGGCGACCTGCGTGGTGCCATCAGCGACTATACAAAGGTCATCAACGAGTATCCTAACTTCTGGACCGGCCTGCAGTATCGTGCCAATTGTTACCGCCGGCTGGGTATGAACCGTCAGGCCGAGCTTGATGAGTTCCGTATTTTGAAGGCTCAGATTGACAAGCGTTATGGTGGCAAGCAGCCCAGGATGAAGAACAAGCCGGTGCGAAAGCGTAGTGATGAGGACCTGGAGAAATATAACCAGTTAGTCATGGCCGACGAGCAGGAGGTGGAGAACGAATACAAGAACGAGTATCGGGGCCGCGTGCAGAATCATCGCGTAGAAGCCACATACCTGCCGATGTATGAACTGGCATTAGAGCCCGTGAAGAGCGAGGTGACAAAGTATATTGCCTTCGACGAAGCCGTCGAGGCTTTCAACAGCCGTTCAAACCGCCCGCTCTATGTTGTCAACGGTCTGCCGTACATGACGGAAGCGAAGCTGCAGGCCAATTTCGCCCTTGTCGATACGCTGGGCATGACCATTGCCGATGCCAGCGACATGAGGCGCGTTGCCGTTGCCCTAATGTTGCGTGCTGTGGCCTACTCGTCAATGCAGAACATGGAGGGTGCCGTCGACGACTTGACCACCTACCTGCAGATGGACAGTCTTTCTTCGTTGGCTCTTTGGCAGCGTGCCGTCTGTCAGTCGAAAATCAACGAGGTTCAGGCTGCCGGCGGTGTAAGCGCTGACTTGAAACTGGCCAGTGTGCTGATGGATTTCTCTGCGGCCATCAAGATAGCCCCGCGTAACGCGTACCTTTATTATAATAGAGCCTGTGCCTATGTTCGTCGCAAGGACTATGGCCGGGCTATTGACGATTTTTCGAAGGCCATTGAACTCGATGCCTCTTTAGCCGAAGCTTATTACAACCGCGGGCTGGCATTTATCGACAGCGGCAAGACCAAAGAGGGAATCAGCGACTTCAGCAAGGCTGGTGAGTTAGGTCTTTACAATGCATACAGTTTAATCAAGAAATATCAGGGAAGTGAAAAGTAAATAATATGGATAAAGAAGCTTTAGTTTGGAACAAGATTCTGGCAACTGTCTTGAAGATGCCAACAGTGAAAGTAGACCGTGTGGCTTTTCTCCGGAAGGAACTGCGGCCTTACTGCAATCAGTCGCGCCTGCAGATGCTGGGCAGCGTACGTCCTTATACAGTCGTGTCGGAGAAGGTCGTCGACCGGCTGGCTCGGCAGTGTATCAACAAGCATACGGCTTTGGCTACTGCCACGTCGACAGTGGTGGGACTGCCCGGCGGACTGACGATGGCAGCCGCCCTGCCAGCCGACGTGGTGCAGTATTTCTTCCATGTGTTTGTGCTGTCGCAGAAACTGGCCTACCTGTATGGCTATCCCGACTTTTGTGAGGAAGATGGCGAACTGAACGACATGGCCAGCAACCTGCTCACCATTTTTATGGGAGTAATGATGGGGGCTCCTGTGGCCGAGAAGGGCATTTCAGAGCTGTCGGTAGCGATGGCAGAGAGTGCCGTAACCCGTCTGCCGCGTGTCGCCCTGACCAAGACGGCCATCTTCACCGTTGCCAGCCAGATAGCCAGAATGATTGGCACCCGTCTGACGAAGAATGGTTTCGCCAAGGGCGTTGGCCGTTTCATTCCTATTGCCGGAGGCTTGTTCTCTGGCGGACTGACACTGCTGACGTTCCGTCGTGGCGCTAACCGTCTGCGCCGCCAGCTCAGTGCGCAGCGCCACCTCTTCGACGACGGCGCCATCGATGCTATCGAGTTGGCCAACATCAAGACGTCGTTCGTCAAGGCCGGCCAGGCAGAGCGCGACCCTGAGAAGGTGCAGCAGGCAATGATTCAGGCCCTGATAAACATCGCCAAAATCAACGATGTGGTGTCGCCAGAGAAGTATCACGTCATTGAGCAGCGCATCGCCCGTGCCAAAATTGACAGCAAGGAAAAGCTCGACCTGCTGGCCAACATCGACTCCGACCGCAGCTACGACGTCGACTTCGACCTGATAGCTGCCGACCGTGATGTTGCACAGGAAACTTTCGACGCCATGAAACAGCTCACCCAGATGGACGAGAAGGTCTCCATGGCCGAGAAAATCTATCTGAACATGGTGGCCCAGAAGCTTGGGATTGAAAAGACAGAACCCTCGATATGAACGGCGATGGCAGGATAGATATTGTCGACATTGTACGCATCATCGACTTGATTGGAAACAAGTGAGTTGCTGTATGAAACAGATTTCTCTCTTCGCTTTTTCGTGTGTCGTGAGCATTGGGACTTTGTTGCTCTACAACCTACCGTTCTTTAATTATGTGGCTCAGAATACCAATGAAACTGCCATTGCGAAGATTTTCTTGATAATGTCACTGGTGGTTGTGATGTTGGCGCTCAACTTCATGATGACCTATCTCGTCATGTGGCTGACGAGGGTGGTCGGGCGTATCCTGCTTGCCATCCTTGCACTCATCAACGCGACGGCTGTCTATTTCGTCATGACCTACAGCGTAATGATAGATGCGACAACCATCGAAAACGTCTTCAACACCCGATATTCCGAGGCTTCGGGATTCTTCAGTTGGGGACTGTGGCTATTCGTCATTGGCTGTGGCGTCGTCCCTGCCTTGTACTGCCTGTTTCAGCCGGTTGTTTTCGGTAAGGCTAAGAAACTTGCCGTCTATTGCGGCAGTGCCTTGGCCGTGGTCCTCGTCATAGCCGCAATGAATTTCAGTCAGACACTGTGGATTAGTCTTCACGACACGGAGTTAGGCGGATTGTTGCAGCCGTGGTCATACGTGGTCAATACTTGTCGCGTTGTGAGTTTTCAGCACGACAAGCAGGCTGAGGAGATAAAGCTTCCTGACGGCACGATAGCCGACACTGAGAAGGCGGTTGTGGTACTCGTCATCGGCGAGTCTGCACGTAAGGCCTTCCAATGAAGCTGGCGCCCAAAGTGCAGTATGAGATACCATTCCTGGTATGGACTTCAGATGGTTTCAGACACTACAAGCCGACATCAGAACTGCCAGCGGTTCTCGAACAGCATTATATTTTCCACTCCGTGCTCAACCTGCTGTCCATCAAGTCGCCCGGCTACAACAAAGACTTTGATTTGTTTGAAATGGAGTGATTCTCTGATTGAAGCGCGAGGTCAGTGCCTTTTTGCTGTTCAAAACAGCTTTTTTAGCTAAATTTCCAATTATTTCTTTCTAAAACTCTTCTATGTCTGATGTTTTTCGTACCTTTGCACGCTGAATTTTAACTTCAAACATATATTGTAGATATGGACATCAAAATTACATTCCCCGACGGCTCTGTTCGCTCGTATGAACAGGGCGTGACGGGACTCCAGATTGCCGAGAGCATCTCGCCGGCTCTGGCACGCAGCGTCGTCAGCTGCGGCGTAAACGGTGAGACCGTAGAGCTGAACCGTCCCATCATGGAGGACGCCACCATCGCGCTCTACAAGTTTGACGACGACGAGGGTAAGCACACCTTCTGGCACACCTCTGCCCACCTGCTGGCCGAGGCTCTGCAGGAGCTGTATCCCGGCATCCAGTTCGGTTTCGGTCCGGCTGTCGAGAACGGATTCTTCTACGACGTGCTGCTGCCCGACGGACAGATGATCAAGGAGAGCGACTTCCCCACGATTGAAGCAAAGATGAAGGAGCTGGCCGGCAAGAAGGAGCCGGTGGTGCGCCGCGAGGTGGCCAAGGCCGACGCCCTGAAGGAGTTTGCCGCCGACGGCCAGACCTATAAGTGCGAGCACATCGACCAGGACCTCGAGGACGGCTCGATCACAACCTATACGCAGGGCAACTTCACCGATCTCTGCCGCGGTCCGCACCTCGTGGACACCGGCGAGATCAAGGCCGTGAAGCTGACCTCGGTGGCCGGTGCCTTCTGGCGCGGCGACGCCACTCGCGAGCAGATGCAGCGCCTCTACGGCATCTCGTTCCCCAAGAAGAAGATGCTCGACGAGTATCTCGTCATGCTCGAGGAGGCCAAGAAGCGTGACCACCGCAAGATTGGCAAGGAGATGGAGCTCTTCATGTTCTCAGAGAAGGTGGGCAAGGGTCTGCCCATCTGGTTGCCGAAGGGCACCGACCTGCGTCTGCGTCTGCAGGACCACCTGCGCCGTGTGCAGAAGCGCTACGGCTATCAGGAGGTCATCACGCCGCACATCGGCGGCAAGAGCCTCTACGTCACTTCGGGCCACTACGCCCACTACGGCAAGGACTCCTTCCGCCCCATCACCACTCCCGAGGAGGGCGAGGAGTACATGCTGAAGCCCATGAACTGCCCCCACCACTGCGAGATTTTCGCCAACAAGCCCCGCTCATACCGCGACCTGCCCCTGCGCATTGCTGAGTTCGGCACCGTCTATCGCTACGAGCAGTCGGGCGAGCTCCATGGTCTTACGCGCGTGCGTTCCTTTACTCAAGATGATGCCCACCTCTTCTGCCGTCCCGACCAGGTGAAGCAGGAGTTCCTCAACGTGATGGACATCATCGGCGTGGTGCTCACAGCCTTCGGCTTCAACTTCGAGGCACAGATCTCGCTGCGCGACCCCAACGACCACGACAAGTACGTGGGCACCGACGAGGACTGGGCACTGGCCGAGCGCGCCATCCAGGAGGCCTGTCAGGAGAAGGGCCTGCCCGCCAAGGTGGAATACGGCGAGGCTGCCTTCTACGGTCCGAAGCTCGACTTCATGATCAAGGATGCCATCGGCCGCCGCTGGCAGTTGGGCACCATCCAGGTAGACTATAACCTGCCCAAGCGCTTCCAGCTGGAGTATACCGACGAGGACAACCAGAAGAAGACACCGGTGATGATTCACCGTGCACCCTTCGGCTCGCTCGAGCGCTTCTGCGCCGTGCTCATCGAGCACACCAGCGGTCACTTCCCCCTCTGGCTCACGCCCGAGCAGGTGGCCATCCTGCCGCTGTCGGAGAAGTACAACGACTACGCCGAGGAGGTCTGCCGTCTGTTCTCGCAGGGCGGCGTCCGCGCCACCATCGACCTGCGCAACGAGAAGCTGGGCCGCAAGATACGCGACAACGAGCTGAAGCGCATTCCCTACATGGTCATCGTCGGCGAGAAGGAAGCTGCCGACAAAACTGTCGCCGTGCGCCCGCAGGGTGGTGGCGAGCAGAGCGTCATGACCATCCAGGAGTTCATCGACGAGGTCAACGCGAAGGTACAGGAAATGACGAAAGACTTCTAAACACATGAGGAAACGACTATTCATACAAATGGCGATGGCCCTTTCGGCCACCGCCATTTGTGCTCAAAACGAAGGGCCGACCATGGGCTGGAGCTCGTGGAATACGTTCGGCCTGAACATCAACGAGACGCTCATCAAGCAGACCGCCAACTCAATGGTTTCGAAGAAACTGCTTGATGCCGGTTACAACCACGTCAACATCGACGACGGCTACTTCGGCGGGCGCGACAAGAAGACGGGCCAGCTGCTGATACACCCGCAGCGGTTCCCCAACGGCCTGAAGCCTGTCGTCGACCACATCCACTCCAAAGGCCTGAAAGCCGGCATCTACAGCGACGCCGGTCACAACACCTGCGGCAGCTATCACGGCGGTGACCAGACGGGTGTCGGCGTCGGACTCTACGAGCACGACCAGCAGGACGCCGACCTCTTCTTCAAGGAGCTGGGCTTCGACTTCATCAAGGTTGACTTCTGCGGCGGCGACCCCATCCACAACAACGAGAACCTGAAGCTCGACGAGAAGACCCGCTACGAGGCTATTGCCAAGGCCATACGCAACACCGGCCGCACCGACGTCCGTATGAACGCCTGCCGTTGGGCCTATCCCGGCACGTGGGTCGACGGAGCAGCCTTCTCATGGCGCACTACCGGCGACATCTACGCCAGTTGGGAGTCCGTTAGGAACATTCTGGCCGAGAACCTCTACATGAGCGCCTACTGCAGCCGTGGCCACTACAACGACATGGACATGCTCGAGGTGGGCGTCACGACCTGGGATGGAAACAAACTGACCAATGAGGAGAATAACACCCACTTCGGACTGTGGTGCATCATGAATTCGCCGCTGCTTATAGGTTGCGACATACGCAATCTAAACGGCACTGCCCTCAACCTGCTGAGGAACACCGAGCTCATCGCCCTCAACCAGGACACCCTCTACCAGCAGGCCTACGTCGTGGATTATCAGAACGACTGCTACACACTGGTGAAGGACCTGGAGCGCCGCGACAGCACGCTCCGCGCCTTTGCCGTCTACAACCCCACCGACGAGACCAAGACTGTGAAGGTCAGTTTCGCTGACCTCTGTCTCGCTGGCGAAGTTAAGTTGCGCGACCTGTTCCAGATGAAGGATGTCGGTACCTTCACCGACAGCTACGAGGTGACGCTTCCCAAGCATGCTACCCGCATCTACCGTGCCGAAGCCGAGAACCGCCTTGAGCGCGTGCGCTATGAGGCCGAGACGGGATATTGCAGCGCCTACTCCGAGATAACGGGCAACGTCTGCAGCTATTCGCAATCCTCATCCTGTTCCGGCGGCTATAAGGCCGGCTGGCTGGGCCGTAGCGAAAAGAACGACCTCCAGTGGCGCAGCGTTTATAGCTGTGAGGGCGGAGAGTACAAACTCACCATCGGTTACCTCAGCGGTCAGAGCCGTAGCGTTACGGTCAGCATCAACGGCAAGAAGGTTCAGACCCTCTCGTTGAATTCCGGCAGCTTCAGCAAGGTGGGCCGCAAGACCATCACCGTCGAGCTGCAGCCCGGTTACAACACAGTCCGTCTGTCGAACCCCTCGTCCGATATGCCCGACCTCGACTATATTGACCTTGAGCCCGTCGTCCCTACTGCTATCGCTCCTGCCCTCAAACCGTCGCAGAACTCTGCTGCCAAAGCCCGCTACGACCTCAACGGTCGACGTGTAGCTGGTGGTCATACCCAAGGAGTTCTAATCACTGATGGTCGAAAGGTACTAATGCAATAGTACATATAAAGGCTGTGCGCGAAAAGATTGAAGATACCGTGGAACAGATTACCTCGAGTGAAGCCGCCAAACAGCCCGGTATATTCCCGTCCCACCGTCTGCGTGGGGCGGGAATTTCTGTTTCTTTTTGTAGGATTGTTTTAACCTTTTGCACTTTTGTCCGTCAAATAGCCAAATTACATCAACTACAACATGAAAAAGGTTTTATTATGTGTGCTGGCCTTTATGATGGTCAGTGTATGTCATGCCGAGGACATCACCATTCGTTATAAGGGCTCTACGGCGAAAGTGGAACAGAAAGTAAAGGATAGCGTGAATGTGACTGTCAATGGTTCAAAAGTGAATATTGAGAGCTTATATACCAATCATAAGCTTACCCTCAGGCTGATGGGTAAGAGTGATGACGGACAGCTTATCCTGAAGACAGCTGGCAAGGCAAAGGTAAAACTCGACGGTCTGACGCTGACAAGTCAAGAGGGGGCGCCACTTGATCTGAAGAATAAGAAGAAGGTAGAGATCGTGGTAGCCGATGGTACAAAGAATACGCTGACTATTACTGCCTGCAACGACACTGCCAGTCACAAGGCTGCTACCATCTGGGCGAAGGACAAACTACAGCTCTCTGGTAAGGGAACTCTCAACATCATTGCCACTGGTGACGGTTGCCGAGGCATCAAGACCAAGAAGGACATCATTATCGAGGACCTTACCCTTAATGTGACAACCTCGGGCGATAACTTGGGAGAAAAACCCTTCGGCTTCGGTTTCGGCGGTTTTGGCGGTGATATGCCCGACTTTGGCGGCTTCCCCAACTTTGGCAACGACAGCACAAGGCGTGGCGGCTTTCCCATGCCTGACTTTGGGAATATGCCTGACTTCGGCGGCTTTCCCATGCCCGACTTCGGGAACATGCCTGACTTTGGCGGCTTTCCCAGCTTCGACAATGATAGTACAGGTGGGGGAGGCTTTGGCGGCTTTGCCGGCAAGCACAAGTACGTCGCTTCTACCAAAGGCATAGCATCGAAGGGCAAGATAACTATTAACAGTGGTAACGTGACAGTCAGAACCTCTACAGCTGGAGCTGAAGGCATCGAGGGTAAGGAGGGTATTATCTTCAACGGCGGCAACGTAGACGTGCTGACCACCGATGATGCCATCAATGCCAACGCCACTATCGAGTTCAACGGTGCCCACGTTATAGCCCGAAGCATTGGCAACGATGCAGTCGACTCAAATCCCAAAGGCGGCTTCTTTATGCCCTTCGGGGGTAACCGAGATCAGGATACCGATCCTGCCATCATCATTACTGGTGGCACCGTCTATGCTTGGAGTCAGGTTGGGTCACCCGAGGAAGGACTCGACTGCGACTTTGCCCCGCTCGTCATCGAGGGTGGCACCATCTTCTCGGTTGGAGGTGGTATGGGCGAGATGCCGTCTGTGCCCTCCAACGAAACCGCCAAGCAGGCAACAGCCTTGCTCATCGGCATCAACATCGAGAAGGATGAACCAGTTTATGTTTACGACGGTAATGGCAAACTTATCGACACCGTCACCATACCCTTCTCCCTGCGGCGCAGTGCCAGCCTCGTCGGCAGTCCCGCCTTCAAGGTCGGAAACACTTACACCGTAAAGACGAAAGGATATGAGAAAACCTTCACGCTCAACGAACGTTTCACGGCTGTAAGATAGTTAGTGATTATCATGTTGAAGGACTATCCCGACAAGATGACGGCGGAGCAGGCTCGGACGTTCCGCGACGATGTGCTGAACATTGTTGCGCAGATTCCAGCGGGCCGTGTGACGACATACGGCGAAATTGCGGCGCTGGCCGGATGGCCAAGCCACTCACGGATGGTTGGGCGGACGCTGCGCTACACGCCCGGCGCCGAGTTGTTGCCGTGCCACCGTGTTGTCAATAAGGAAGGGCGCACGGCTCCCGGCTGGAGCCGTCAGCGGCAGCTTCTGGAGGCCGAGGGCGTATCGTTCTGCCCGAACGGTCATGTCGATATGAAAAGGCATGCGTTGCGGATGGCAGACTTCCTGCCCTGACAACATTGAAACAACGTAAAGGATGATGACATCGGCCAAAGAGATCATAGCCTATATGGAGTCGCTGCACAACGAGGAGCAGCGGCAGGTGCTTATGCGGTTCTTCAAGACGGGCCCTGGCGAGTATGGCGAGGGTGACGAATTCCTCGGTCTGAAGGTGCCGCAGACGCGTGAGGTGGTGAAATGCGTGGCCCATAGCCTGCCCTTGAGCGAAGTCCCCGAACTGCAGACAAACCGCTGGCACGAAGTCCGCCTTTGCGGACTGCTGGTGCTCGTGGCAAAGTTTGAGAAACTGGCGACGAAACGGCTTGAGAATGATGAGGCTGCCATCCGAGGCCGGGACGAGATTCTGACGATGTATCTGCAATATGCAGGGCAGGCGAACAACTGGGACCTGGTCGACCTCTCGGTACCCAAGATTCTCGGGCATTGGCTGCTGTTGCCGACCAGGCTTTGTCCCCGTCACGTCGAGGAAGCCGACTATAAGCGGCAGGTGCTCGACGAACTGGCCGCCAGCGAGAATCTCTGGAAGCAGCGTATGAGTATGGTCTGCACGTGGAAGACGTTGCAGATGGGCGACCCGTCGTGGTGTCTGCGCTATGCCGAGATTCACCTGCACCACCCGCACGACCTGATGCACAAGGCCGTTGGCTGGATGCTCCGCGAAATGGGTAAGCGCGTTTCGATGGACTTGCTCCGCGACTTTCTGCGGCAGCATGCCCACGAGATGCCTCGCACCGCCCTGCGCTATGCCATCGAGAAGATGACGGAGCGTGAACGGGCGTCGTTTCTCAATCAGCGCGAAGCGCTCGCCGACTGAAACTCCTTCAGCACCTTTTCTATCTCATCGGTGTCGTCGGTCAGCGTCAGCAGCAGGTTCTTGTATCTACCTGTGCTCATCAGGTGCTGCAGCAACGGGTAGACGGGCATCTCCTCCGTCCAAAACTTACTGCCTAAGAACACCATCGGACTTGAGAACCCGAACGAGAGGTAATGGTTCTGCACGGCATCCTGGAAAATCTCCTGCATGGTGCCCGCGCTGCCCGGCGAGTAGACGATGCCGCCGTAGGCCAGCGTGAGGATGCTGTCCTCGCGGATGCTGTTCTCAAAGAATTTGGCAATGTGGGTGGCAAAGGGCGTTGACGGCTCGTGACCGTAGAGCCATGTGGGAATGCCAAGGCTCACGTAGCGGTGCTGAGGGTAGCGGCGCATCACGCTGAGAGCCGACGAGAGCCATCCCTTGTCATTGAACGATGCCGCCGCGGCAGCCAGCGTGGCTATAGCCTCTTGGGCTTCATCCTGGCTACGGCCGGCCAGCCAGGCTCCCAGATGGGTGGCCTCCATGGCTCCGGGGCCTCCGCCGCTCAGCATGCAGAACCCCTCTTCGGTGAGCCGCTTGCTCAGCATGGTGATGCGGGCGAACATGGGGTCGGTGCGCAGCAGTGCGTGGCCTCCCATGATGCCGATGCACCGGTGGCTGTCGTGCTCCCTGAAGAAAGCGTCGAGCGCCATGTGGATGCCGTGGTCGTGGAGTGTCCGTGCCAGCGACTCGTCGACGTTCTGGGGGTTCTTGCCCATAGCCATATAGTGGCGGTATACGCGACTGTCATAGCAGTTGGCAAACGCTTCTTTGTCAGCCTCGTCGTCGGCAGCGGGCTCATAGCCTTTGTAGAGCTCGCCGGCGTTATAGAGACTATGCCGTCTGACGTCGAAAGGCACGTCCAGACACAATGAGTAATAATTCGTTTCTTTCATATCGCATTTTTCTTGGTTGTCTTGACTATCCTCAGCGCCACCACGCCCGCCAGAATATTGGCGACGAACGAGGCGGCTATCAGCAACAGAGTGACGAGCAGGCCTTCAAGGGCCGGGACGCCTCCCAGCAGCATGCCGGCATAGAGCATTGGCACGACCATCACCAAAGGTTGGGCCAGATTCCTTACCTGATGTAACATGTCCTCACGCAGTATCTCCGGCTTTTGCTGGTTGCGCTGGTAGCTCATCATGGTCTGCATGAGCGAGGCCGTCATACAGGCCATCAGCACCGAATAGACAGACAGGAAGACACTGACGGGCAGCATCAGCATCGTACTGCCTCCCACCACGATGCTGCCTATGACCATAGCCGCGCTGACGGGCCGCAACATCTTCCGCCACATAGTCTGTAGCGGATACAGGCACCAGCAAATCGACAGGGCCAATACCAGCAGGAACCAGAGCAGATAGGCCCACCAGGCATTTGTCTGCCAGACCACCCACACCACGGCCACGACGACGGCCATCTGTGCCACCGTCGCTCCGAATATCACCAGCATGCGCCGCAGCATCTGCCTGTCGAAGAATGCCAATGCCATCATTGCCACTAACACAACGCACGCCACTATAGCCGCGCCCCATAAAGAAATCTCAGATACAAACATACTACTAAAAGACGTGTTCCTAAGAATAACGCTACAAAGATACACATTTTCTATGAATTACCGGCACAGAAATCTTTTTTTTGCTATGCGGTACTGTATGGACAAGATGTTTGGTCGCGTTTCAGGAGAGTAGGAATCACCAATCTCTCAATCAATCGCCGCTTTCTCCGGCATCAACCGGGGAAAGCGGCGTAAATGTAATTCTGTGAAAAGCGGTCAATTGAGCAGTTCACCCACCTTCTGAGACAAGTCTTCGCCTCTGAGATCCTTGGCAACAATCGTACCATCTTTGTCGAGCAACACATTTGAGGGAATGGCCTTTACATTATACTTCAGACAAGCTTCGCTCTCCCATCCCTTCAGATCGCTCATCTGCGGCCAGGGCATCTTGAGTTGCTCAATGGCCTTGAGCCAGGCCTCCTTCTTCTCGTCGAGCGAGACGCCGACGATTTCGAATCCCTTGTCATGGTACTGCTGGTAAGCCTTCAGCACGTATGGCATCTCGGCACGGCAGGGCCCACACCATGAGGCCCAGAAATCGACGAGCACCAACGGCTGCTTGCCGGCATAGTCGCTGACTGACATGACCTTCCCGTCGGCTGACGTCATGGTCAGGTCAGTAAACTTCTGTCCGACGGCAGTAGCCTTCTGCGCCTCACGCTCAGCCATGATGGCCTTGTAGACCGGATACTGCGGCTGTTTTTCGCCAAAGAGCTTCAGCACCTCCTCCTGTTCCTGATCGCTATAGATATGCATGTTATAGTAGAACAGCAGGTCGCTGATGGCTGATGGTACATGGTCGGTGATAAACTTCTTATGATACTGGTCCAAGAGTTGCTGCAGTGAATCGACCGTTGCCTTGGCCTTGGCTCGCTGCTGCTCAGTGAGGGTACTGTCTACACTCTGCTTCCAGGGCTTGTCCATCTGTTCGGCAATAGTTTTTTCGCCTTCGAGGTATTCCTTGTAAAGTTTGCCATTGGGCCCGCCCTCGATGAGATGTCCGCCTTCACCCTTTACAAGTTGTGCAGTGATGTCGGCATTCTCCAGGATGAACTCTGCAAATGTGGTTGGCTCGCCCTTGTGGATGGGCAGCAGGAAGCGCAGCGCAGCTCCTTCGGTTTCGCCAGTGAATTGAAACTTTCCGTTCTTGACAATTGCCGTGTCGTGTGGAATCATGTTGAAAAGTCCCTGCATTTCGCAGAGGAACACGGTGTCGCCATCTTCTACGCCCTCGGCCTGTCCATTAATGGTGTAGCCCGTGGCGGGCTTCTGCGAGCATGCAGCCAGCAGAAGCGCAGCGAGAATCATGAAAATATTAATCTTCTTCATGGCTCAGCATTATTTGTTACGTATAACAATCTTCTTGCCATCAGTCACGTAGATGCCGCTGCGAGACGGTTTTTCCAGCCGGCGACCGTCAATGGTAAAGAAGCTTTTGTCCTGCAGTCGGCTCACCTTTACAGTATTGACGCCTGTAGCCTCTGCTTCTACTTCCTCGTTGAAATAGATGACCTCTGGGGCCTCCAGTCCTGCACCTACCATGTTGCCAAAGATGCGCATGTAGAGCGAGTTGGGAGCTATGGTTCCTGTGGTGATGCGGTTGAACAGCATCTTGTCGATGTCGAACGTGTAGTAGATGAACGTCAAGTCGTTCTCTTGGTCGATAGTGGGCAGGGTGTCAACCTGTACCCCCTGCTCTCCGCTCCAGCGGAAGAGGCTGCACGAGTAGCTCTCATCAGACTGTGCTTCTTCGCCAGACGCTGGTGATATGCTGACCTCGCCAGAGCCATAGAGGATGGCAGGCTTCTTGCCGGAGAGATAGTAGTTGGAGGAGATCCCCGTCAGGTGACTGACGCGTCGGCCCTCGGCATTGACCGAGTCGGCCATCTCGTTCTCATTGGTCATCGTATAGTACAGATAGGGGCTGTAGGAGTCAATCTGTTCTTGCAGTTCGAAGTCGTAGTTGCTGTAGAACACCTGATAGCCTCCTGCCTCGGGGAACTGCAGCGTCACCGTGCGTGAGTCGCTGAAGTTGGCCTCGTAGTTGGCAATGCCTGTCACATCGACCACGATGGTGGGGTCGGTAGATACCACCTGGCCGTCGAGTGTCCAATTGACGAACTGGCAGAACTCATTGTTGGGAGTGGCCGTCAGCGTCACCTTGTCGCCGATGTCGTTTACCAGTTTGTCGATAGTCACTGTTCCCATAGCCGTCTGACGCTTGTTCACCTGAGCAGCGACGTGCGTGAAGAAAGCCCTGAAGCTGTTGTTGGGATCCAGTGGCATCTTGGCCGCCACCGTTATCGAATCGTCCGAGACCTCACTGCCAGTCGCCTCGTCCCAGTGCTTGCTTGTCTCGCCGTTGTCGAGTGTCAGCAAGGCATATCCGCTATCTCCGATTTTGTCTGTCACGGCGTAGGTTCTTACCAGGTTGTTTTCCTCGTCGAAGGTGTCCTTTGCAAAACCCAGCAGCTGCCACCCCTCGTTAGCCTTAGCATAGCCGTAAGCCAGTGTGGATTGAGTGGTAAACTCCCGGTCGACCGTTGCAGCCCACTGGATATTCTCCTCGGCCACCGCCACATTATCGACATAGACCAGTCCGGCACCTGTTGGATAGGCTTCGGCCTGCACCTTGAAGGCATACCAGTCGTCGCCGCCAGCCAGGGCGCTGAGTGTTGAACACATCACAAGCGCAAAGCCAAGGAGCAGTCGCTTGTTGCTTTTTGTAGTAAATACTTTTTTCATAATCATTCGTTTTTTTGTTAATATGAACAGAATAGTTATTGTGATTATCAGCATGATGAGTGCCATCATCGGTGTAGGCCAGACTGGCCGTGGTGTCAGCGTCTGACGGGTCAGTGGCTTCGTGCTCGTGATGACGGGCCGCGCTTCTCCTGAATCATTGGTGAATACAGCGTTGCGCCACGCCCTTACCAGCAGTTCGGGAGCCATCTTGTCGTTCAGCTGTCCGCTGTCGTTGCGACGTCCGAAGTAGCGCAAGCGGAAGTAGAGCGTCATCCAGGGCGAGTCGGTGCCTATGCTGTCCATGATGTCTCCGTAGGTGCCGTTCAGCAGGTCAGGAAGATGCTGATACCTGATGCTTTCGCCGATGAGCGACTTTTCTATGATCCACACACACATGGAACTACAATTGACCGTGATGAAGTCGTAGGTCCACCGGGCACCTTCAGCCAGCTCCTTGTCCAGGTTACGCCAGAGTTCCTGCTTCTCCTGCGGCAGCAGATTCAGTTCGTACTCTGTAATGCTTCTGCCCTGCCTGCGGTATTGCTCTATGAAATTCTCCGTTTGTGCCACCATGAATCCCGCCTTAGCCTGTCCTGTGATGAATTTCATCCGTTCGTTTTTGTCGAGTTTCATTTCGAACGTGAAGCAGTAGTCCAGGTGATGAGCCCTGCTCTGCATCCGTATGGCCGTGTGGCCGAAACAGTTGATGGCATTGTTGCCGGGACCTATTGTCAGTAGAGAGGCGCTAACGTCGTCCTTGTCATGAGGAGGTGCAGGCGTCTCAGCTGTCTCAGCTCTCGCCGCTATGGCCAGGGTCAGCATCAGGAGTGCCGTCAACCGTCTAATCAGCCTCTCGTACATATCTTACACTCAGTTTATAGCTGGTAGGCTCCATACTCATGCGGCACACCTCCCGGCGGTTGTAGGTCATCTTGCGTACAAAGTAGTACTCTCCCCCCTTGTCGTCATCGGCAGTATCCGTCCAATAGTAGCCATAGACTCCCATGTAGAGCCAGTCGCCACCCACGCCCCTGTGCAGGAAGAAGTATCCACCCAGCAGCATGTTCAGGTCACTCTTGTCGTCATAGACGCTGACCATCGATGGCGCTATGTCGCCCCGCCATCCGTCGCGAGCCGTATCGCCGGGGGCCATTCCCAATGCTTGCTCCAGGCGTTGCCAGTCAGCATCGGTAGGCAGCCGCCACCCATCAGGACAGGCCATGTGTGCCCCTTTCAGCGTGTACAGACGGCCATAGCGTGCCAGATTTCGTGTGCTGCCGGGGTTGCTGCCCCCCGATGATCCGCCATTCTCGTCGCTGTCCAGATAGATGGTGCTGTTCACGTCGTCGTGGATGTCATAGCGCATGTTTTCCGTCATCCAGTCCAGTCCGCCGTAGGTGACATAGCCATACTGTTCGCCGTCACGGATGTCGGTGAATGTCCCTATGCGTTCAGGCCTGACCTTGGCCGCAGGCTCGTCGTCTTCGTTACACGCCGTGAGTGTAGCCACCAGAGCTCCAGCAACGAGTGCGATGCCAAGCAGGTATGTTGTCTTTTTCTTCTTCATCATCATAACTCTTCACTCTTTTCAATTCTGTTAGAATACATAGCCCAGACTGATGAGCACGTCGCGCACGGCCTCGGCCTTTTGCAGGATCAGGGGATAGCTGCCATACGTCTTGGCCAGCTGTTCGTCAGAATACTGTATGACCAGCAGGGCGTAGGTGCCGAGATCAGTCGTCATCGACGGGAATGAGGCGATGCCCGTAGAACTGAGGAATCCCCGCTGGTAGAGTTCGGCATTCGACGGCGTGCCAACGATACCCGCAGCACTGTAGTCGGTCTCGTACCATTCTGCACTATACTGATAGAACGTACCGAAGGCGGCACTCTGGTTGACGGCCAGTTGTCCCACGATAGCGTTCAGTATGCGCTGTGCATACTGCTGTAGCTGTTGCTCGGTACGCTCGCGCTGTACTATGTAATTGCCCGCCACGACCACACACCGCTGGTTGCTGGCCGCATACGGATGGGAAACGGTGCCAGAGTACGTGTCCTTATAGCTGTTGATCATGTTACAGACCATCCAGCTGTAGGGTTTCAGGCCCTTTGTCAGGTGTGGCAGCACGTAGTGTGTCAAGAAGTCGGTGACCTGCTGCTTCTGAGCGTACTGTTGCAGATAGGTGAAGGTGTAGCTCATGGTGGTGCTCGACGACTGCCCGACGGTGTATGTCAGGTCAACGGTCTCCGTGAAGTATCTTGGCTGTCCGTTAATGTCAGTCCCAAGCAGCTTGTGCTGCAGGGTGTCGCTGAACAGCAGGTAGCAGCCCGTCTGTGTGTAGAACTGTCGGCGCAGTTGTGCCTCGTCGCTCATGTCGTCGGTCGAAGGTGCGAAGTTGGCCGAGGGATTGTTGAAGTCGGGCGTCAGTCCTTCCTCCTGTGCGCAGCTGCATGGCACGGCAGTGGTCAGAACCGCTGCTGCGCAACATAGAATGAGTCGTGTCGGTTTTGTCATCATTGTAGGTAATATGTTCAGTATTCTACGGGTATCACGGTATATTCACGCCAGGCGTTTCCATTGTTCTCCATGCCTGTGTTGAAGTCGAGCACCTCTTGCGGAATGGGTTGTGTCCATGAGGCATCGTCTTCGGTCAGCACGAAGCGGTGGGTCTCTATCGGTTTTGAAGAGCCTCGTTCCTCGTAGTACGTGTAGTTGTGTACAATCCTGATTTTCTCTGGCTGCACTGCACAGACTCTGTAACGGCGCAAGTCGAACCACCGCTGGCCTTGCAGCATCAGTTCGCGGCGGCGTTCCTGGCGCAGGTCACTCACCAGCTTGCTGCCTGTTGAGGTGATCAGGGCATTGGCGGCACCAACGGGGAAGCGATGGGTGCGCAGCGTGTTCACCGCCTGTCGGGCTGCCTCTTCGTCACCCAGATAGGCCTCGGCTTCGGCCAGATTCAGATAAGCCTCTGCCGACCTCAACCAGAAGAGTGACGATATGGGGAACTGCTTGCCCATTTGGTATGCGGTGTAGCCGTAGTAGTAATAGTTGGCGGCTGTAGGGTCCAGCGGCGTGGTGAAGTTCTCGTGAGCGTCCTCTTGCATGATGACCCCCTGGAACGAGCCAGACTTCCAGATCCACCGGCTACGTCTCAGGTCGTTGGCTTCGAAGGCATTGTATAGCGAGTTGCTGATGCGCAGCCCCTGAGCCTGATAAGCCATCATGGCTGGCAGGTCGTCGCCGCCCATGGTGAAGATATTCTCTGGGTTGCCTGTCGTCATCATGGGTTCAGTACTTGTTGGCAGGTCGCACAACTGTCCATGACTTTCCGTCACTTTCCGCGCATAGTCGGCTGCCTTCTGCCACTGCTGCATGTAGAGATACACACGGCTCAGCAGCAGTCTCACGGCAGTCTGGTCGGCCCTGTAGATACTTCGCCGGGACTGACTGACCCTCTTGAAGGCCGCTTCAGCCTGCAGCAGGTCGCTTTCCACCAACGTGAACACTTCGGCTACAGTGGAACGCTGCCATTTTTTGTCCTCAACCTCGGGCGACGTCTTCAGGGGTACGCCCAGTTGCTGGCTGGCTGTCTGCGGCTGATAGGGCTGTCCGTAGAGGCTGACCAGCGTCAGGTAATAGTAGGCTCTGAGGAATCGTGCCTCACCTTCCACCTTGGCCGTACCCTCTCTGTCAGCATCACTGCTGGCCGGTACGTCATTCAGACTGTTCAGGATGTTGTTGACTATGTTGATTTTCTTGTATGCCTGTGTCCAGAAGGCATTCTCTGGAAAGAACCCCGAATAGGTTTCGTTTTGGCCCACACGTTGTTGCCACGTCAGGTATCCGAACAGCCGCTGGTGGTCGTCGTACATGCCATAGCCATTGGGGAACGACACGTTTTGTTCTTCCACCTCGTCGGCCAGCAGGTGTATGAACATGCCGTGGTTCGACTGCGCATAAAAGTTCTGTTTGCCATTGACGGGCCAGTAAGCATCGCCAATGAGCAGCTCGTCAAGATCTTTCCACGAACGTACGTAGTCCGTGTCCTGCGAATACTCCTCCAAGAAGTCTGAGCAGGCTGCCAGCATGGCCACAACGCCCCATACGGCCAGGGTGCTGCCTAATAGTTGTATCTTCTTCATACGTACTTATCTTGTTCTTGTTAAAAGTCAATAGTCACCCCCAGCGTATAGCTTGGTGTGTCAGACAGTTGTACCTGTGAGAATCCTCCCTGCGTAGGAGTCTGTCCGCGCAGTCTGCTGTTGCACCATGTATTCAGGTTATACCCGCTGACGGTCAGGGCCAGTCGTTCCAGTCCGAGACGTTTCAGCTGCTGCCGCGTCAGTTCGTAGGTGAGCGAAAGCGTTGATAGTTTCAGATAGTCGGCACTGACCACCCGCACGTCAGAGTAGTCGTACATCTGCCAGGCATTGTCGGCTATATGAGCCCCTTTCCAGGTAATCTGCGAGTCGCCGCCCTGTGCCCAGTGCATGTTATAGTACCAGTAGGCAGGGTTTCCCTGTCCGATGACTGCCGGAATATTGGTATGCAGCTCGTCGCCGGGTTTCATCCATCGGTTTAGTAGGTCACGGTTGACGTTAGCCTCAGATGAGTAACCCGATCCGTTCAGCCCGTCGAAGAGGCGGAACAATCGTGTCTTGGCACCTATATTATATAAGAAGGTGACCGCCAGCCGCCACTGCCTGTAGGTGAACGTATTGTTGAAGCTGCCCGTGATGTCGGGCTCGCGCTTGCCGCTGGGTGTGAGTACCCGTGTATAGGTGGCGTAGTTGTCGGCATGAGAGATTTCGTTATAACGGTCTTCCCAGTCGTCGAACACGGGGCCGCCGTCCACTGGGCTGAGTCCGGCAAACCGATAGCTGTAGAAGGTGCCTACGGGCTGTCCCTGTACCACGGCGGCTCCGCTGAGAAAGTCGTCCAGCTCGTAGGTCTCGGCGCCAGGGGTGGTCTTGATCTGGTTGTAAATCTTCGACAGATTGCCCGAGACAATCCAGTAGAAGTTGCGCAGTCTGACGGGTGTGGCCGTGACGGTGAAGTTGAAACCCTTGTTGACGATGGTGCCGCTGTTGACCACATACGACTCAAAGCCATTGATGTCGGAAATCCGCTTCGACAGGAAGGCATCCGTCGTTCTCTTATAGTAATACTCTGCCTCTAACTGCAGCCGGTTGTTGAGCAGCGACACTTCCAGACCGATGTTCGTAGAGCGCGTCTTCTCCCATTTCAAGTCGGGGTTGGCAAAGGCTGCCGCAGTCGACACCATCTCGTCGTAGTAAGCATTCATGTTTCCTTTCCGAATGACGAGTTCTGGTGTCTGGTCGTCTAGCATGTTACCCTGTTCGCCATAGCTGGCTTTCAGTGTCAGTTGTTCCAGCCACTTCCATTCCAGGTTTAGGATGTCGCGCAGGTTCGCATTGCCCGAGACTGACCAGATAGGCAGCAGTTTCTCGTTGCTTCTCGACCCGAACTTGTTCGAACCGTCGTACCGGCCGTTGGCATTCAGCGTGAAGAACGACTTATAGCTGTATGACAGTGTGGCGTATGCCGACAGCATGTTCGAGCGTGTGTCAGTAATGACAGGCACGCTGGCCTGCACCCAGTTCCAGTACTCGGTGAAGGTGGCGGGAATCATCGAGGCGAATGTGCGTCCACGGTCTTTGTAGTAGCCTCGCTGCGTGTGGTCATAGCCCGTGTAGGCCGTGCTGTTGGCCTCCAGACCGGCAGCAAAATTAATGTTATGGCGGTATTCACTGAAATATTTGTTGTAATTGCCTTGCAGACGTGCTGTCCAGCCAATAGTCTTGTCCTGCTGTTTTCGCAATTCGCCGCCATACGGCATGGTGCCGCTGGTATTGCGTGGGGCATCCATCTCGCCACGTCGCAGATTCGATGCATAGAAGGTGTCCTCACCCCACCAGTTCTCAATATCGGCATGCTGAAGGTTGGCCGATACCACGGCATTGAAAAAGAGATTGTCCGAAACCTGATAGCGCAGGTTCGCAGTGGCCGTGACGGCATCGGTTGTCTGGCTGACAGACGAGTTGTCCAGTTCATGAAGGATGCTATAACCATACCATCCCATGTTGGTTCCGGCCTTCTGGTACTTGTAGTACGAACCGTCGGCATTGAAGGCCGGGATGGCTCTGCTGGTGTTGTAGGCATAGTCTATGGTGTTGTTGGCATCCTGGGCATACTGCCGTTTGTTGAGGTATCCGCTGACGTTGAACTGGAGTTTGAACTTGTCGCTGAGATCCATGTCGGTCTTCGACATGGCAGTATAGCGCCTGTTCGTATTGCCCGTAATAACGTCGTCCTGGTCAGTATATCCTATTGACGTGTAGTATCTCACCTTTTCTGAGCCTCCAGAAACAGAAACAGAGTGGTCGTGCGAGAATGAGTTGTGGCACAGTATGTCAAACCAGTCGGTGTTCATGGTCTGCATCCGTCCCACTTCCTGCTCAAATTCTTGCTGCGAATACACGCCAGTGTAAAGGTTTTGCAGCGCCTGCTCGTAGCCTACTTTGGGCATACCCAACGGAAAGATGTAGTGCTGGTCGGTGAGATATTGCGAGAACTGTATGCGCTCTTTCGAGTTCATCAGATTGATTTTCTCGTCGGTATAGTAAGGCCGTCTTCTCACGGTGAACTGTCCTGAGTAGCTGATAATGGGCTTGCCTTCGCGTCCGCTCTTTGTGGTCACCACAATGACGCCATTGGCCGCCCTCGTACCGTACAGGGCAGTGGCAGCGGCATCTTTCAGCACATCAATGCGCTTGATGTCCTGGGGGTTGATGCCGGCAATGGCATTTCCGATGCGGTTCACGTAGTCAGGGTCGTTGAGCACGTCGGCAGTAAGTGCGACCGGATCGGTCATGATGATGCCGTCGACAACCCACAGGGGTTCGCGGTTGCCCACCAGGGTGGAGGTGCCTCGGATGCGAATGCGGTTTGTTGCGTTTATCTCGCCCGAAGTGTTGAGTGTGATGAGGTCGGGGATTTTGCCTTCCAGCATCTTCGAGACGTCAGCCACGCCTGCAATCTGCAATTCATCCATGTTTTTCGATGTGACCGACGATGTAAGGTTTCTGCGGTCCAACTGCTGATAGCCCGTGACGATGACATCCTGCAGCTGTTGGGTGTCGTCTTCAAGCACCGACAATACATAGTCGCCAGGCTTGCCCTCCCAAGTGGCCGGTTTCATGCCCAGATAGCTGATGTCGAGCACGATGCGCTCATGTGTGGCGGGAATACTGAACTTTCCGTCCATATCGGTAATGGCCTGCGTCTTTGACTGGCGGTCGCGAACTACTGCACCGATGATGGGGAGACCGCTTGCGTCAACGACGACACCCTCTAAATGCTGTTTGTCGGTCACCTTCTGGCCGTCCCTCTCTTCCCGCGTAATGACGATATACCCATCGTGCTCTACGGCGCGCAGCGGATGGCCTTCGATGATGGCGCGCACCACTGACAGCGGCTTCTCGTCCTGTGCTGAGAGTGTCACGTTGAAGTCAACGTCGCCATAGTTGTACTGTATCCTGATGCCCGACAGTTTTTCCACGCGGCGCAGTGCGGTCGTGGCATTCTCGTTCTGAAACGCTATCGTTACGGTTTTCCTGTCTTGGGCCATGAGCGTTACGCTGCCCATAAGTACAAAGAGTACTACCAAGGCCAAACGCGTGGTCGTCTGTATTTTCCTATTGTCTGCCATTCAGCACTTTTATTACTTTTTTCTTTTTACATTTCTTTATATAGAAACGTATATGCACACCAAATGGTACGCATAAAAGAGAAAAAAATAATAAAATGACAACTGTTTGGGCAGATTTGTTTACTAAATTACACGTATGACGTCTTCCTCGATTTCAATCTTTATATTTCCGATGTCGCTCAGCTGGCGGATGATTTCGCCTAGAGGCTGTCTGCGCTCGCTGCTGAAATGCAGACGGTCGTCTAAGTGCTGCGAGTCCAGAAAAACCACCCTTTTGTTATACCAGCGCCCCACCTCAGTCATGATTTCGCGCAGTGTCTGACCATCAAAATAGAACTCGCCACGTGTCCAGCTGGTGGCTACCTCGATGTCGGCTTCCGACTCGCTCAGCAAGCCATTGCTGCCCATTGAGGCTTCGCGACCGGGAACCAGCACCAGGCTGTCGCCCCTCTCCGTGCTGACACATACCTTGCCACTGACCAGGGTAACCAGTGGTGGCTGGTTTTCGTAGTGGCGAACGTTGAAGACGGTTCCCAGCACGCGGGTCTGCAAATGACCGCTATTGACCAGGAAGGGCCGTGACTCATCGCGAGCCACCTCGAAGAAGGCTTCACCTACTAAAGCCACTTCTCGCGGCTGGTGGGCTGGGAAACGGCTGGGAAACACCAAGCGGCTGTCGGCACTCAGCGATACACGGGTGCCGTCGCTGAGCTCTATCTTGACGACATGACCTTGGGGCACGAGCAGTGTAGTACGGTCCTCGTCGGCTACGATTGTCGAGGGACTGATGTGCATCACGCCGCCACGGTCGATGCTGATGCCGTGGGCTGAGGCTTGAGGAGCGGATACAGCCACCGTCTGGTTGCCGATGACAAGCGACACCTCACGCTCCTGGCAAGTATTACCTTCATAGACCATCACGCCCTGTGTCACCGGGCTTTTCTCGTCAGGCTGCTGTCTTGACAAGAGCACAAAGGCCAGCAAACAGGCAGCGGCAATTGCAATGACCGATGCTGCATACCGAACCCCCGTACCGAAATGGGTGTGGGCATTCTTGAAATGCAAGAATTGCTCATGGGCATCGGGTACAGGCTCATCTTCCAGCAGGGCCCTGCGGATGTCAGCCTCCAGTCGAAGCTGTTCTATGTCACACTTTTCCGTGTGCTCAAGACTATTTTTCATACACAATCCTTTTCTTTATAATACGAGCATAGTCGATAGTCGGTACCCCTACAATGGCGTTTATTTTCAATTTCTATTCATTTCATCGTCCGGGGCAGACGTTCTCGCAGCAGTTTATAGGCTTTCATGATGTGGCGGTGGACCACGGCCTCGGTTAGTCCTAAGTAGTTGGCCGCCTGCTTGTAGGTCAGCCGGTTCAGGCAGCAGCAGCGCACAATGCTACGGCCTGGTTCGGGCAAATTGCCTATGGCTTCATAGAGTATTGTTATGCGTTCCTCGTATTCATCCACATCTGCGTCGGTACTAAAAGACTCGGTGGCTGCTGCCATGGCGGCGTATCGCTCAAGCACCTTATTATGGCGCAACACATCGAGGCAGCGGTTGCGCGTGGCAGTGTAAAGGAAGGACTTGGTAGGCGTTTTGTCAGCGTCAGACTGCCACTGTTGCCAAACAGAGACCATGACCTCGCTTACAACGTCGCGGGCATCCTCTTCATCACCGACCATAGCCAGTGCAAAGAGATAGAGCCTGCGGTAGAACTGCTCGTAGAGCTGTTCCATCAGTTTTATCTGCTTCCTGTGATGTCCGATGATTTGTAGGTGCATATGTCCTATTCTGTATAGTATAGTTTCTAAAACGCGGCAAAATTACTTATTTTCGTTCATATAAAAGAATAATATCAGCCGTTAATGGTTAATTTTTTGTAATTTCTTTTTGGCGATAGGGTACAGAGGGCGTACGTATCAGATGAAAAGCATAAGCAGAGCCATGGCAGATCAGTAGTTGACAATGGTGAATGCGACACCTGTGTCAAGGTTCCGGCTGGTTGTTACAAAGCGGGCGCCGTGTCGCAACTAACTCGGACGAAAAACACGAAAAAAGTTGGAATCAGCCCCGAAACCACCTTAACTTTGCATCACCGAAAGGTAAAAAAGGTAAAAAACAAGAAGTAAAACAATTTAAGAACTTACGTCGGGGATACCTATTATATAATTGCGTGAACAGCACAGGGAAAAGCGAGCCGAAAGGCCCGCTTTTTTGCGCACTCAGCAAAAAAACGGCGCTTTTGTTGGCGTTTTGGAAAATAATGCTTATATTTGCAGCAAAATTTTGACACCTATTTACTCTATACGGAAGATGAAGACTGAATTCAGAGAAGAAAACCAGAACTATGTGATGACCTTCGAAGGCCGACTCGACACGCCGTCGTCACTCCAGGTGGAACGCGACATGCAGGTGCTCTACGACTGCGATGGCCACGACATCGTCCTCGACTGCACCAATCTGGAATACATCACCAGCAGCGGCATGCGCCTCTTTCTCGACTTGCTGAAAACAGCCAAGAAAAAGGGCAGCAAGTGTACGCTCGTAGGACTCAACGACGCGATTTACGAAGTGTTCAACGAGGTGGGATTCATCAATCTTTTTGATATACGCCAAACGCTATGACGGAAAAAGAAATCAAAGAGATGAAGGCCGAGATAGAGCGGCTGAGAGCCGACAATGCGCGACTGCAGTCGGAGATGATACGCCTTGTCAGCCGCAACCTCAATCTCAGCGAGCAATTGGAGTACGATGTTGAGCTGCGCCGCCGTTTCGAAGTGGCACGCACACTGATGAAGGAGAATATCGAGCGGCAGCGCAATGCCGACCTGCAGGACGACGGTCAGCTGCTGGCCCTGATCGACCTGCGGCTTGAGGAGAACCGCTCGCACCTGAATCCCGACTTCGACGCCAAGCAGCTGGCCGATCTCCTCGGCGTCAGCCAGGAACGTCTCGTCAGGCTCTTCCGCAACAAGTCCATCTACCGCACGCCGGAGGGCTACATCGACAACCTGCGCACAATCAATGCCATGCGGCTGCTGCGCACGCAGCCCAACTACAGCATTGCTGCTATTGCCGAGGCTTCTGGCTTCAACCACGTGCGCACACTGCAGCGCCGCCTCATGGACGTCACGGGCATGACGCCGGCTGACTACAGGGCCCTCTTCACACGCGACATGTAACCGGGACGTCATTCGTCTGCTCAATAAAATGAAATCCATTTCCCAACGACTCACACTACGCATCACGATGGTGGTACTGGCAATGATGGCCGTCATTGCCGCAGTGGTGTATTTCGCCGTAGGGGAGTACATGGACGACGAAGCCGAGCAGCGCTTCCAGATTGTGGTGACGAGGGCGCACAGGGAGGTGCAGCGCCGGCTGTCGGCGGTATATGTGGCAAACGTCAATAGCGTTCATGAGATAGAGCGCGACATCGATGATCCTGACAAGCTGTCCGCCCATCTGGTGCGAATCGTCAGGCAGAACCCCTACATCGTCAGCTGCGGACTGCTATTCGTTCCCGACTATTATCCTGAGAAGGGCCGCTTCTTCGTGCCCTTCGCCACCCGCGATACGGCCGACGTGATAAGCGTGATGCGCATTGACAGCGTGTATCACGACTACTTCGAGGAAGACTGGTTTGTAGAACGGTTGAAGAGCGACAGTGCCGACTGGGTGGATCCTTACTTCGAGAGTCCGCTGCTGACGACCGATATAGCACCACGACTGCTGACCACGCACGCCATAGCCATCCACAACCATGAGGGACGGCCTGTGGCCGTGCTCTGTTCCGACCTCTCACTGGAGGATATGAGAATAGACATGCTGCAGAAAGTCAGAAAGGGGAAAAGGAACTTCGAACAGAATGTGAAGCATCCGTCCTACTGCTGCATCATCGACCGTAACGGCCGTTACATTCTCCATCCTGACAGGAATCGCATGCTGAAAGACTATCTCGATGCAAACGTGACTTTCAAGGGGGAGCAGGGGGCGGTTTCTGCCATCGTCGACGGGGTGCCGTCGTGGGTTTGCTATCACACCGTCAAATATGCGGAGTGGACCGTCATGATGGTGGCACCCAAAGACTTGATACAGCGGCACGGGCGCATGCTCAATACCACCATTCTGGCGGCCATGCTCATTGGTCTGGCTGCCATCTACCTGTTCTGTCGCCAACAGATCAGAAAGATCACTTCGCCCCTGCACCGCTTCGCCCATTCAGCAGAAGAGGTGGCGAAAGGAAACTTCGCAGCCCCGCTGCCCGACATCAGGGACGACGACGAGATACGCCTGTTGCGCGACTCGTTCGGCAACATGCAGCAGTCGCTCAGCCGCTATATCGACGAACTGAAGACGACGACAGCCCAGAAGTCGGCCATCGAGAACGAACTGTCAGTTGCCCGCAGAATCCAGATGTCGATGCTGAGGACGGACTTCCCCAAGCGCCCTGACCTTTTGATACACGCCATGCTGAACCCCGCCAAGGCCGTGGGTGGCGACCTCTTCGACTTCTTCGTGCGTGACGACAGCCTCTACTTCTGTATCGGCGACGTTGCCGGTAAGGGCGTGCCCGCTGCGCTGGTGATGACCACCGTCTGCGGAGCCTTCCGCCTGTTGGCAGAGAGCGAGCCGGAGCCCGTGCGTATCGTCAGTCGTATGAACGATATGATTATCCGCAACAACAGCATGACAATCTTCGTCACCTTCTTCACTGGCGTGCTCGACCTCGGCACGGGGCACCTGCGCTACTGTAATGCCGGACATATAGCGCCGCTTGTCGACGGGCAGCCCCTTCCCGTCAAAAGCAACCTGCCCATAGGCGCCATCCCCGACTGGGAGTTCGAGGCCCAGGAGGCCGACCTCGCCCCGGGCAGCACACTCTTCCTCTATACCGACGGACTCAAGGAGGCCGAGGCTGCCGGGCACAGGCTGTTTGGCGAGAAACGAATCATTGAGGTGATGCAAACCACCTCCCTGCAGCCCCGCGCGCTCATCGAGCGCATGACCCAGGCTGTGGCCGACTTCGTGGGAGACACAGAGCAAAGCGACGACCTCACCATGCTCGCCATACAATGCTCCCAGCTCATGAGCGTCTCCTCCCTCCAAGAACAAACATACAAACCGCTCCCGCCAGCATCATGTTGATGCCCGTATATACCAACGGCAACCAGGGGTCGCTGACGAGCTCTAATATAGAAATCTGACTCTCGGCACCCATCTGCGTGTCGTAGCCGTATTGATA
>CADCEQ010000031.1 GCA_902800435.1 uncultured Prevotellaceae bacterium
CGCGTCGCCACGGACACACTTGCTCTTGGCTAACGATTCCCACTATCAGGGCTCGTTCGGGACTTGCACCCTATAGCGTACGCCCATGCTGGGCGTACACAAAACAGCCCCCACAGCTTTTCAGCGATGGGGGCTTGGCGTAAATATGATATCAAATAAACTTATGAACAACGTAACACCTGTCCGGGACGGATGTGCATATTCTTACCGATACGGTTCATCTTGCAGAGTTGCTCCACGCTGACGCCATAGCGCTGCGAGATGGAGTAGAGAGTGTCGCCGCTCTTCACCTTATGCGTGCGGGCAGCGGCTTTCTTGGCCTGTTCCTTCTTCGACTTCTTGGCTTCTTCACGCTGCTCTTTCTTGCTCTTGCGGCTGTTGTTCAGTGCCAGTTCTTTCTGCTTGGAAGGTTGGGTGGCATTGGGAGCGGCCGTCACGGGATTGGGAGCATCGGCGGGTTTGCCATAGATGCGTGTGGCGCGGTCGGAGTCGCGGTCGTATGAACTGCGGCGGAAGGTGTAGAAGTCACCCGTAACGTCCTGATTCTTGAAGTCGAACATCAAGGCAGGGTTTAAGGCTACGCCGCAGAGACGAGTCTCGAAGTGTAAGTGTGAGCCCGTGCTTCGTCCGGTATTACCACCGAGACCGATGGGGTCGCCGGCTTTCACCGTCTGGTTCTCTGCCACGAGGTGCTTCGACATGTGTCCGTAGATGGTCTCCAGACCATTGTTATGGCGAATGACGACGAAATTGCCGTAGCCACCGGCCTCATAGCGCACGACGCGGATCTTGCCGTCGAAGGCAGCGCGGATGGTGTCGCCAATATATACTTTGATGTCCAGTCCCTTATGCATGCGTCCCCAGCGGCGTCCGAAGTTCGATGTAATCAGACGGCTCGGTGTGGGCATGCAGAAATGACGGAGATCGATGCGGAAGGAATCGGGTAGGGCGGTTGCACGGTGAGCATATTTGTTGCTCCATTCGCTGTAGAGCTCTGCTACGGCTGCACTGGCCTCTGTCTGCTCGATAAGGTGCAGGGCCATGGTGTCTACTCTTGTTGCGCGGCGGTCGATGGGTGCCTGACGGGCTAACAGGTCTTGTCCGAACATCGGAGTTGAACTGATTGCCAATACTGCCATTATTGCGATTTTCCTGATCGTCTTCTGAAGTTGCATATCCAAATTTTAAGTTACTAAAAAACTTATTGGTGAGTAGTTTTCACCTTAGTAAAACCGACAAAATGATAAAAAAACAGAATCGGTTTAATCGAAATTCGGTGCAAAGGTAATAAAAAATCTGCAACCTTGTTCCATCGTTAACAGATTTTATTCCGTATTTAACAAAATTATTGTGTACGCCAACAATCAGGCAGTTACGAAATGGCGGCCCAGTTGACGTTCGTTTTGCGTAGTTCGGCGAGCCGCCTCCAGAGCATCTGGTACTCCGCTTTTTTGCATTGCGGGTCATCGTCGACGATGCGTTGGGCCTCGTCGCGTGCCAACTGCACAATCTGTCCGTCGCGAGCGATGTCGGCAATCTTCAGGTCGAAGGCCATGCCGCTCTGCTGGGTACCTTCAAGGTCGCCGGGACCGCGTAGTTTCAGGTCGGCCTCTGCGATGCGGAAGCCGTCGTTGGTGTCGCACATGATGTCGATGCGCGTCGATGTCTCCTTGCTGAGTTTCCGTGTGGTGACAAGGATGCAGAACGATTGGTCGGCTCCGCGGCCCACTCGTCCCCGCAGCTGATGGAGCTGGGAAAGTCCGAAGCGCTGGGCGTCGAGGATGACCATCACCGAGGCGTTGGGAACGTTGACACCCACCTCGATGACCGTCGTGGCGACGAGCATCTGTGTCTTGCCACTGACGAAGCGCTGCATCTCCTCCTCCTTGTCGGCGGGCTTCATCTGGCCGTGCACCTTGCTCAGTTGGAACTCGGGGAAGGCTTGTCGCAGTGTCTCGAAGCCTTCTTCGAGGTTCTTCAGGTCTATTTTCTCGCTTTCCTTGATCAGTGGGAACACGATGTAGACCTGTCGGCCGAGGCGGATTTGCTGCCGGATACCAGCATAGAGCGACGTCATCTGGTCGTCGTACTTATGAATGGTCTGAACGGGTTTGCGCCCTGGCGGCAATTCGTCGATGACGCTCACGTCGAGATCACCGTAGATGGTCATGGCCAGCGTGCGTGGGATAGGTGTTGCCGTCATCACGAGCACGTGGGGCGGGTTGACGCTCTTGCTCCATAGTTTGGCGCGCTGGGCCACGCCAAAGCGGTGCTGCTCGTCGACGACGACGAATCCGAGATGGAGGAATTGCACCGATTCTTCGATGACGGCATGCGTACCTACCAATATCTGCACACTGCCGTCGGCAATGCCTTCGAGCACCTCGCGTCGTTTCTTTCCTTTCACGATACCCGTGAGTAGTTCCACGCGCACATTCATGTCGCCAAGGAATTGGCGGATGGTGGTCAGGTGCTGCTCGGCCAGGATCTCGGTGGGCGCCATGATGCAGGCCTGGAAATTGTTGTCGAGCGCGATGAGCATCGACATCAAGGCAACGAGCGTCTTACCCGACCCTACATCGCCCTGTAACAGTCGGTTCATCTGCCGTCCTGACCCCATGTCGGTGCGTATCTCGCGTATCACCCGCTTCTGTGCTCCCGTCAGCGGGAAGGGCAGGTGGTTGTGGAAAAAGTCGTTGAAGATGGCTCCTACACGTTGGAACACGTAGCCCCTGTATTTGCGACGCTGGTCGGCGGCATAGCGCAGGATGTTCAGCTGCACGTAGAACAGTTCCTCGAACTTCAGCCGCAGCCGCGCATGCGACATTTCTTCGGCGCTCTTCGGGTAGTGGATATGGCGGAAGGCGGTATCGCGGCTCACTAGGCGCAGGCGGTTGACGATGAAGGGTGGAAGCGTCTCGGCCAATGGCTCGTGCATACGCTCGATCATTGACTTGGTGATGCGCTCGATGGTACGCGACGACATGCCGTTGTTCTTCATCTTCTCCGTCGTCACATAGTAGGGTTGCATGCCCATCTCCGAGAGTACTACGCCCTCGGCCTTCTCGATTTCGGGGTGCGCAAACTGATAACGTCCGCCATAGATGGTGGGTTTGCCGAAAATGAGGTAGTCGGTATGCACCTTCAGGTCTTTTGTGAGCTGTTGGGCCCTGACGAACCACACCAGGTCGACGATGCCAGTGCCGTCGGAGGCATGAGCTACGACGCGCTTCTTGCGAGGTCCCATGTCGAACTCCTCGAAGCTCAGGATCTGCGCCTTCACCTGCACGAAAGGCATCTCGCCAGTAAACTCCCCGATGCGGTACACCTTGCTGCGGTCGACGTATTTATAGGGATAATACTCCAATAGGTCACCGACGGTCTCGATGCCCAGTTCACGTTTCAGGATGTCCTTCCGTCGTGGACCGACCCCCGGAACGTACATGATGTCTTGTTGGAGTATGTCTGGCATTACTGATGAAGAGACACTTTGGCTTGTGTCAGCCTTGTGCAGCCACGATGGCCTTGGCCACGGTGATGTCGAAAGGTGTCGTGATCTTGATGTTCTCGCGGTTGCCCTCGACGAGTGTGATGGCGTGCCCCATGGCCTCGACGACAGAGGCATCGTCGGTAAAAGCCTCGCAGTAAGGTTGCCGATAAGCTTGCTTGTGGAGTTGAATGTCGAAGGCTTGCGGTGTCTGCACCAGCCGGTACTCGTCGCGCGGAACGGTGGTTGAGGCCAGCGAACGGAGATAGTCGCTCCCCGTACTCGCCCCCAATGAACCTTTCTCCAGGTGTCTGACCGTCTCCACCACGGGAATGACAGGCACGGCAGAACCTGTCGTGCGGGCCGTTTCGTAGCAGTCGGCGATGACACTGACTGACGGGAATGGGCGTACGCCATCGTGCACACTCACCACCCCCTGCTCCTCGTCGGGCACCAGGCGCAGTCCGTTCACGATGGAATGGAAGCGCGTGGGGCCGCCCTCGGTCACGGCATATTTGACATCGAAGGCATATTCGCAGCAGAGCTGGTTCCAATAGTCGTGCTGCTCGCGTGGCAACACGAGGATGATGTTCAACTCTTGGCTGTAGTTGCGGAAACGGCGTATGGTACGCATGAGGATGGGTTCTCCACCCACAGGCAGGAACTGCTTGGGAATGTCGCCGCCCATGCGGAGGCCCTTCCCTCCAGCCAGGATGATAGCATAGTCAGCCATTGTACAGACCAGACCTTACATCATTCTCGACTCCATGAGGTGCAGGTAGCGCATGCCGTCGGCCACTTCACGAGCCTTCTCTTCGCTCACCAGCATGGCTAGAAGCGAGAAAGCATAGGGCAATGCGGCGGCAGGTCCCTCGCCCGTTGTGATGTTGTGGTCGGTGGTCCACAGGTCAGCGGTGTAGGTCGCTCCCTTCAGTGTTTTCTCGAAACCAGGATAGCATGTGGCACGACGGCCTTCCACGATACCCAGTCCGCCCAGCACGAGCGGTGCTGCGCAGATAGCAGAAACCATCTTCCCGGCGGCATTTTGAGCCAGAAGGGCTTTCTTCAGGCCTTCGTGGGCATTGAGGTTCTCGGCTCCTGGCATACCGCCGGGGAGCATCAGCAGGTCGGCATCCTTCAGTTCGTCTTCCACTTCCTCGAAGAGCACGTCGGTCATCACCACGACACCGTGAGCACTCTCCACCATGTTCGACCCCGTGATACTCACGGTTTTGATGTCAACACCACCGCGACGGAGCACGTCGACGGGAATCAGGGCCTCGATGTCCTCGAAGCCGTCAGCCATGAATTGATATACTTTTGCCATAGTCTTTTTGTTTTGCAGGTCAGTTATGACCCACGTTAGTGTTTCGATAATTAGGTAACGTCCTTGCAAAAGAAGGTTTTCAGGTGCAAACTTACGCATTTTTTTTGAATTCTCATCATCCAGCGGGCAAAAAAAATGGAGGATTGCACGTTCAAATGGATTTTTTATACTAACTTTGCCGTCGGTATCAAAGCGAAAGTGTAAAAAGCATGAAGACTCCAGAGAAACTCCGGTTTGCCATCTTCGGAAACATCTACCAGCCGAAGAAGTCTGCTGGGACGCAGAAAACCCTCTCGTGCCTGGCTGCCAAAGGTGCCGAGGTTCTTGTTGAACGCGGGTTCCACGACTTCCTCGTCCACGGCCAGCGGCTGAAGGTGGATGGTGTGAAGGTGTTCGACGGCAGCAATTTCGATGCCGACTTCGTCATCTCGATGGGTGGCGACGGTACTTTCCTGCGCTCTGCCCATTTTGTCGGTGGTAAGAACATCCCCATCATGGGTGTGAATATGGGGCGTCTAGGCTTCCTTGCCGATGTCAGCGCCGTGACGGTCGAGGCTGCCATCAACTCCCTCTATAGCGGCGACTACGAGTTGGAGACGCACGCCGTGATTCAGGTGGAGACCGACGGCCAGCCACTGCAGACCTGTCCGCGGGCCTTGAACGACATCGCCGTGCTGAAACGCGACAACGCTTCGATGATCAGCATACGTACCTCGGTGAACGGTGAACACCTCGTCACTTATCAGGCTGACGGTTTGATTGTCAGCACGCCGACGGGTTCCACCGCCTATTCATTATCGAACGGCGGACCGATTATTGTGCCACAGTCGGGTACGCTCTGCCTCACTGCCGTGGCTCCCCACAGCCTGAACATACGGCCTATCGTGCTGAAAGACGACTGCCGTATCGAACTCAGTGTGGAAAGCCGTTCGCACCAGTTCCTCATCGCCGTCGACGGACGGTCGGAGAAGTGCGCCGAGGGCACGCGTCTCACCATCAGCCGCGCCCCTTACGGTATCAGTATCGTTCGCCGCCGTGGTCAAAGCTATTTTGCCACCTTGCGCGAAAAGATGTCGTGGGGACTGGATACGCGCTGATAAGGAAATTACCAAGGGATGCTCGAAATCCACGATGTCAGTAGCATCTAAGATAGTGTAGACCATCTGGAAGGTCTGTATAAACTGATAAAACAAACACGAGGATGACGCTGAAAGAGATTTTCAACAGGCAAGACAGCAAGTACACCGCCAGCCAGATTATGCGCTGGATGTGGAAGGCATGGCGCGGCAACCAATTGCAGGCCGTGCTCAATGCCCTGCTCGGCCTGATGGGCGTGGCTGTCAGCCTGACGCAGGTATGGGCAGTGAAGCATGCCGTCGATGTGGCAGCACATACCCTCGGTGACTCTGTACCGAGTTTTATAACGTGGATGGCCGGCTGGTGCCCTGCGATCCTCGGCGTATGGGAGTCTTTGCCGTGGGCCGTGGCGTTCATGGGCTTCCTCATCCTCTGCAATTTCGCCATCAGCATCAGTGCCATCTGGGTGCGCAACATCCTTGGCATCCGAGCGCAGAACCGTATGCAGCAGCGCATGCTCGACCGCATCCTACGCTCGGAGTGGCGTGGGCGCGACCGTATGCATAGCGGCGACGTCATCAACCGTCTGGAAAAAGACGTGGGCAGCGTCATCAGCTTCCTCACGGAAACCATCCCAGGCACCGTTTCGACGCTCGGACTTTTTCTCGGTGCCTTCTTCTATCTGTTCTCCATGGACCGCACACTGCCACTGATCATCGTGGCCATGCTGCCTATTTTCATCCTGGTGAGCCGTTTCTACATGCGCCACATGCGCTCGCTCAGCCGGTTGGTGCGCGACAGCGATTCGCGTGTGCAAAGCGTCTTGCAGGAGACGGTGCAGAACCGCATGCTCATCAAGACGCTGGAAAGCGACTCGCTGATGGTCGACAAACTGGAGAATACACAGAGCGAACTACGCCATAACGTTGTGAAGCGCACGGCATTCTCGGTGTTGAGCAACCTCATCATGAACTTCGGATTTGCTTTGGGCTATCTGGTCGCCTTCCTCTGGAGCGCCACCCGTATGTACCACCATACGCTGACGTTCGGTGGCATGACCGCATTCCTGCAGTTGGTGGGCAAGATTGAGGGACCGGCGCGCGGCCTGACGAAGCTCGTTCCTGCCTTCGTCGGTGTGTTCACGGCTTCCGAAAGGCTCATGGAATTGGAGGAAGACCCGCTTGAAGAGCAAGGAGAGCCCATCGAGATAGGTGCTCCCTGCGGCATCAGGATGGACCATGTGAGCTACGGCTACGAGAGCGATCTGGTGCTCGACGACATGTCGTTCGACTTCGCGCCAGGCACCTGTACCGCCGTCCTGGGCGAGACGGGAGCCGGCAAGACCACCATCGTACGTCTGATCCTTGCCCTGCTAAGTCCGCAGAAAGGCCGTATGCTCATCTATAATAATAAGGTGACCGATTCGATCACGCCCCGCCACCGCTGTAACTTCGTCTATGTCCCCCAGGGCAACACGCTCCTCAGCGGCACCATCCGCGAGAACCTGCGGCTGGGACGGTGGACGGCCACCGATCAGGAGATGAAAGACGCGCTCCACCAGGCATGTGCCGATTTCGTGAACGACCTGCCCGACGGCCTCGACACGAAATGCAGCGAGAGCGGAGGTGGACTGAGCGAGGGACAAGCCCAGCGCATCGCCATCGCACGTGCCCTGCTGCGCGACCGTGCCGTCATGCTCTTCGACGAGGCTACCAGTGCCCTCGACCCCGACACCGAGCGCCAGTTGCTTCAGAACATTCTCGCTTCGCACAACCGCACCATCATCTTCATCACTCACAGGCCCGCCGTCGTCGACTATTGCGACCAGACTCTTCGCATCGACAAACTCTGATGTGCAACCGTTTGCATTCTGCAATCGTGCAAAAACCGACAGCAATGCTGACCGATTGCGCTTTTTGAACTACCTTTGCATCGCGATTCAATCATGTCATTACCTATGGATAAGTTTTCACACAGCAAATTTACCGCATGGCTGAAGACAGTCGTCGTGCTGTTTCTGCTCTGCTTCGTCGGCGACAGCCAGGGCATCAAGGCCCAGGGATGGCCCGACAACTATGGCGGCGTCATGCTGCAAGGTTTCTACTGGGATTCGTTCTCAGCATCACAGTGGGTGAAGCTCGAGGGACAGGCCGACGACCTGGCATCCTCCTTCAGTCTTATATGGATACCGCAGAGTGGAAACTGCGGAGGCACCTCGATGGGTTACGACGACCTATGGTGGTTCAACAACTACGACAGTTCATTTGGATCGGAGCAGGCGCTGCGCTCGATGATCAGCACCTTCCGCGACAAAGGGCTGCTCACCATTGCCGACGTGGTGATCAACCACCGTCGCAACCTCTCCAGCTGGGTCGACTTCCCGAAGGAGACCTACAAGGGAGAGACCTACGAGATGCTCTCCACCGACATCTGCCGCAACGATGACAATGGGGCCACGCTGACCTGGGCCACGCAGAACGGCTACCAGCTCAGTGCCAACAACGACACCGGTGAGGGATGGGGCGGTATGCGCGACCTCGACCACAAGAGCGAGAACGTGCAGCGCATCGTCAAGGCATACCTCGACTTCCTGGTGAACGACCTCGGTTATGCCGGTTTCCGCTATGACATGGTGAAGGGTTACAGCCCCTCGTTCACCGCCTCGTACAACCAGAGCGCACAGCCTCAGTTCTCCGTCGGCGAGTGCTGGGACAGCAACACGGTCATCAGGAACTGGATTGACGGTACCAAGGTCGATGGCGTGCCACAGTCGGCAGCTTTCGACTTCCAGTTCCGCTATAAGATTCGCGACGCCATCAACAACAACGACTGGTCGCAGCTGAAGAATGTCACCAGCCAGACGTTGGCCGGCATGGACAACTACCGCCGATGGTCTGTCACCTTCGTCGAGAACCACGACACCGAGCGCCGCGCCAATGCCGAGCAGGATCCTATCCGCCGCGACACGCTTGCTGCCAACGCCTTCATGCTGGCCATGCCGGGCACCCCCTGCGTCTTCCTGAAGCATTGGCTGTCCTACAAGTCCGAAATCAAGGCGATGATCGATGCTCGCCGTCTGGCTGGAATCACCAATACGAGCACGTATTTCAATATGAGCAGCAGCAAGGACTGCTACGCCAACGCGGTGAACGTGAACAACGAGGGCCGCCTGATGGTTGTCGTGGGTAAGAATACTGCGAGCTATGTGCCTTCCAATGCCGAGTGGAAAGAGATTCTCTCGGGTTATCACTATAAATATTATCTCCAGCGCAACATGGAGACCGCGTGGGCAGACCGCTCAACAGGTGTCTACGACGAGCCGTTCCAAGTGCGGCTGACCGCCGTTTCCTCGTCCGACGATGCCGCTTTGGTATACACCCTCGACGGCTCTGAGCCGACAGTTGGCAGCCAGCGCGCATCCGATGGTCAGCTGTTGAGCATCGACGGTGACTGCACGCTGAAGGTAGGACTGCTTGTGGGTGGTGCCGTCAAGGGCATCATCAGCCGCCAATACACTCTCAAGAAGATGGAGAAGCGTGAGATTACCGTCCATGTGAATGCCGACCAGGTGGGATGGACAACGATGAATTTCTGGACGTGGGGCGGCGACGACAGTCATGGACCGAAGAACGGCTTATGGCCGGGTGACCGCATCAGCGACACCAAGAGCGTCAACGGCAAGACATGGTTCTTCAAGAGCTTCACGCTGAACTCCGACGAAGACTTCGTGAACTTCGTCTTCAGCACCGGTTCCGGTTCGCCGCAGACGGTTGATGTGGAGAATGTGCGCGAGGATAAGTTCTTCGAGATCCTCAGCGCGAAAGACGGCAGCAAGCACCGCGTGGCCGATGTCACCGTGGAGACGGGCATCAGTCAGCCCGAGCGCGACGCCACCACGCCGTCCAGGGCTGCCATCTACACCCTCGATGGCCGTCAGGTGCGCCTCGGCACGTCGCTCGACGGTCTTCCCAAGGGCATCTATGTGGTCAATGGCCGCAAGGTTGTCAAGTAAAAACTCTGTATTAAACCTTTTCATAAGCCGGCTCGGCATCCTGTCATGGGGTGTCGGGCCTTTTTCTTGTGCGCTGTCAGAAGATGTTCCCCGGGTGCTTGCTTGCCGATGCGCACTTTCTTTGTGGATATGAGGACGGTCATCGTTGTCTCTCTGTGACTTTTTTCCCCGTTTTTCAAAAAAAAATCTTTATTTGTGTAGTTTTCCATGGTATGTATGCGTCAAACGATTGTTCATGAATGAATCATAGCACGACAGATGGTATAAAAAACATTAATAAACACAACCGACTGCAACGAAAAGGCAGGAAAAACCTTACCTTTGTAGCAGTTATTTAAATCATCCTTTTATGAAAATGAAAAGATTTTTTGTCGCCGCAGCGCTGGCCCTCGTCAGCACCGTGGCAGTGGTGGCACAGGACATGCAGCTGCCACCCATCCCCATTGACGATCAGGTGCGCATCGGCAAGCTTGACAATGGGCTGACGTATTACATCCGTCACAACGAGTACCCCGAGCATGTGGCCAACTTCTACATCGCACAGCGCGTGGGTTCCATCCAGGAGGAAGAAAACCAGCGCGGACTGGCACACTTCCTGGAGCACATGGCCTTCAACGGCTCTGAGCATTTCCCCGGCAACGGCATCATCGACTTCACACGCTCGCTGGGTGTGCAGTTCGGTAGCGACCTGAACGCCTACACAGGCATCGACCAGACCGTCTACCGCGTGTGCGACGTTCCCACGAAGCGCACCACGGCCGTCGACTCGTGCCTCCTCATCCTGAAAGACTGGTCGAACGGACTGCTGCTCGAGGAAGACGAGATCGTCAAGGAGCGCGACGTCGTGCACAACGAGTGGCGCATGGGCGAGGGACCGCAGCAACGCATGCAGACCCGCTGCCTCCCGAAGATGTATCCCGGTTCGAAATACGGCGATCGACTCCCCATCGGACTGATGTCCGTCGTGGATAACTTCAAGCGTCAGGAGCTGGTCGACTATTATAAGAAGTGGTACCGCCCGGACAACCAGGCCATCATCGTCGTGGGCGACATCGACGTCGACCACATCGAGGCCCAGGTGAAGAAGCTCTTCGGCGGCATCAAGGTGCCTGCCAACGCTGCCAAGGTGGTGGCTGAGCCCGTTCCCGACAACAACGAGGCCATCTATGTCTTCGACAAGGACCGCGAGATGCCCGTCAACCAGATGATCGTCATGATGAAGCACGATGCCACACCCGACGAGGAGAAGTCGTCGATGGCTTACCTCATTGAGGATTATGTGATGGACGTTGCTTCGAGCATGCTCAACGCCCGTCTGACCGAGATGACGCAGGAGCCGGAGTGCCCCTTCGTGCAGGCTTTTGGCGGCAACGAGGATTACCTGCTCTCGAGGACCAAGGAGAGCTTCTCGCTCATTGGTGTGCCCAAGGAGGGCAAGGACATGGAGACCCTCGCCGCCCTCATCCGTGAGGCCAAGCGTGCCCGCGACTTCGGCTTCACCGCCACGGAGTACGAACGTGCCAAGAGCAACTACCTCGCTTCGCTCGAGAAGCAGTATACCAACCGCGACAAGCGCAGGAACGACGAGTATGGCGACGACTACCGCGACCATTTCCTCTCCAACGAGCCCATCCCCTCGCTCGATTATCTCTACCAGACCATGAACCAGATCGTGCCCATGCTCCCCGTTGAAATCGTCAACGAGGCCATGAAAGAACTCATCTGCGAGAGCGATACCAACCTCGTGGTGTGGGAAATGGGACGCGAGGCCGACGGTCTGACCTACCCGACAGAGGCCCAGATGGCCGAGACGGTGAAGAAGACGCGTGCCGAGAAGCTCGAAGCCTACGTCGATAACGTGAAGGACGAGCCGCTGATGCTCCCCGAGAACATGCCGAAGAAGGGCTCCATCGTGAAGGAGACGGAGAACAAGCAGCTCGGCTACAAGGAGCTGACACTCTCCAACGGTGCCACCGTGCTGCTGAAGAAGACCGACTTCAAGGACGATGAGGTGCTTCTGGAGGCCTTCTCGAAGGGCGGTACCAGCCTCTATGGCCCCAAGGACTACACCAACCTGAAGGTCTTCAACGAGGTGATCGGCTACAGCGGCATCGGAAACTTCTCTTCCAACGAGCTCCAGAAAGCCCTCGCCGGCAAGAAGTGCAATGCCGACGCCACGCTGAGCGTCACCCGCCAGCACGTCACCGCCCACTCCACACCGAAGGACTTGGAGACGATGTTCCAGATGATGTACTACTATTTCACCGACATCAAGAAGGACGAGAAGCAGGTGCAGAGCCTCATGTCGCAGTTGGAGATCGCCCTGAAGAACAAGGACCTGCAGCCCTCAGCCGTCTTCCAGGACACGCTCGCCAACACCATGTACTGCCACAACCCGCGCTTCGCCAACATCCAGGCCGACGACCTGAAGGACGTCGACTACGACCGCATCCTCGAGATCCACAAGGAGCGCTTCAAGAACGCCGCACAGTTCACCTTCGTCATCGTGGGTAACTTCGACGAGACCACCATCCGTCCCATGATCGAGCAGTATATCGCTTCGTTGCCCGCCGACAAGAAGGCCAAGGCCGATGAGCCGAAGAAGGTGCTCACCATGTTCAAGGGCAAGGTGAAGAACAACTTCACCGTGAAGACCGACTCGCCCAACGCCATCTCCTACCTCGTGTGGACCGCACCGATGGACTACACGCTCGAGAACAGCGTCAAGGTCAGCGCCGTCGGACAGATCCTTTCGCAGATCTACCTCGCCACCATCCGCGAGCAGGAGAGCGCAGCCTACACCTGCGGATCGGCAGGAACGTTCGACTTCAGAGGCATTCAGCCCATGGTGCGCCTCCTCGCCGTCAGCCAGGGTAACCCCGAGAAGAACGCCCGCGCTCTGGAACTCCTCTACAAGGGCTTCAACGACAACATGGCGAAGATAGACGCAGACGCTCTGCAGAAGGTGAAGGAATACATGCTGAAGCAGGCCGACGTCGATGCCAAGACGAACAACTACTGGGTCAACGTCCTCACCACGTGGAAGGACTACGGCGTAGACACCCAGACCAACTACAAGAAGGTGGTCGAGAGCCTCACCGCCGACAGTCTGCAGAAGTTCATGAAGCAGATGGCTGCCGCCAACAATCAGATGGAGGTCGTCATGATGACCGAACCGAAGGACGAGGCCAAATAAAGCCGCAAGGCCTAAACGCCATCAATCCCATCAGAGGACGTGCCACCAGGCATGTCCTCTTTTTTGTATCCTTCATCCTTCAGGCCGTAGGCCGCCTTATTTATCATTTGTCATTTAGATGCGAAGCATCGCAAAAATTCTTCACTTTTCACTCTTAACTGTTAACGACTGTGAACGCGAAAAAGCTTATTCGGTAAAATGGTATGTTTAGCATGATATACTTACATGGTGGAGGTCTTTGTTCTTCTTGCCTTCCCTACGGCTCCCCCAGATAATAAACAATAGCCCCCACCTGCGCAGGCGTGAAGATGCGCTGGCGCGGCGAGTAGCCGAGTTCGGTGAGTTGTTTGCTCAGCTCGTGGTTGAGCGTTATCCATCGTTGGAGGCATCGCCACGCGTTCACGGGTTGCAGCAGGGGAAAGTATAGCTGAGCGAGTTCCGACCTGCCATAGCTGCGGATTGTCATACGCAAAGTTACTCATTTTCTGCGACATAGACAAGAATAAGTGCGAATAAAAGCACTAATGGCACCAGTCCCACGACGAGTGACGGTCTTTTTCGTCTCATCGCACTGTAATGACCTGCTCACGAGGCTGTAATGACCTGCTCACAAGGCTGTAATGGCATGGTCACGAGAGTGTAATGAGGATGTAAAATATTTTACTTACCAACCAACTAACCAATAAGCTTCACACTATACCCATCTGATGCAGGAAGACGAGGAGGATGAGGATCGGACAGACGTAGCGAACGGAGAAGAGGAAAACGGGCAACAGGCGGCGGTTGAGCGACCCGCGATTGGTGAGTTCATCGCTGATGGCGAGGCGCGGTGCGAACCAGCCCACAAACAGGCAGGTGAGCAGGGCTCCCGTGGGGAGCAGATACTGTGCCGTCAGGTGATCGCAGAAGTCAAGTATGTCAAGATCTATCAGGCGGAGCGATGGTACAGCCCCCATAGAGAGCGAACAGAGCACGGCGATGACCGAACAGATGGCGGTGAGCACCCACGCCGAACGTTGGCGCGCATGCAGAAGGGATGTGCTATCGGCCGATGCTTCCGTCGATGGGTCGTTCCCGTGAGTAGCGTCGGTGGTTGTCTTCCTATGGTGGTGAAAGCCAAACTCCTCGGTGAAGAAGGCGGTACCGATCTCATGCATGGAGATGGTGCTCGTCAGCGCTGCGAAGACCAGCAGGGCATAGAACAGGATACCGATGGCGTAGCCCACGACGGGCACGGCGGCGAAGGCCTGCTGGAACACATTGGGCAAGGTGATGAAGATGAGCGAGGGACCGGCATCGGGAGTCACGCCCACGGAAAATGCCGCGGGAAAAATCATCAGGCCAGCGAGGATGGCGATGCCGCTGTCGAGGAGGGCTATCTGCGTGGCCGACGTGGCGAGGTTGGTGTCCTTGGGGAAATAGGAAGCGTAGGTGCAGAGGCAGGCCGTACCGAGCGACAGAGAGAAGAAGGCTTGTCCGAGAGCTTCAAGGAAGACGCTCCCCGAGAGCTTGGAGAAGTCGGGCTTCAGCAGGAACTCCACTCCCTTGCCTGCGCCGGGGAGCATGCACGAGGCCACGACAATCACCACCAACAGCACCAACAGGGCGGGCATGAGCCGCTTGGATGCGCGCTCGATACCTTTCTCGATGCCGCGGACGACGACGAGGTGCGTGATCAGGATGAAGCCGACGGCCCACAGGCAGGGTTTCAGCGGGTCGCTGGAGAACTCGGTGAAGTAGCGCGCCACATAGTCGGCATCACCCGTCAGCTGTCCGGCGATGGAGGCGAAGAGGTATTGCAGGCACCATCCGGCCACCACGGCGTAGAAACCGAGGATGATGGTCGACGTGAAGATGCCGAGATAGCCCACAAAGCGCCACGAGCTGCGACCCGACAACTTACCGTAGGCGCTGGCAGCGTTCGACGAACCGTGACGACCGACGATGAACTCTGCGATCATGCCCGGCACGCCGAGGAGGAACACACAAGCCAAATAGATGAGGATGAAAGCCGCACCACCGTTCTGCCCCGTCATGTAGGGGAAGCGCCACACGTTGCCCAGACCGACAGCAGACCCTGCCGTTGCCAGAATGATGCCCACCCTGCTGCCGAAGCTACCGCGTTTCTGTTCGTTCATATCTCAGGATGGTATGTTCAGATGACATGGAACTGATGGAGGAAAATCAAGAAGATGCCGAGGGGGCACACATAGCGCACCATGATGCGGAAAACAGGCAGGAAGCCGACATGGCGCGTGCCGCCGTCGGTGAACTCGTCGGCCACCAGCCTCTTGTCGATGAACCAGCCCACGAACAGGCAAGTGAGCAGGCCACCCAACGGCAGGCAGAGATTGGCCGTGAACCAGTCGAGGAAGTCGAAGAGCGGCTGTCCGAAGAGGCATGCCCACTGCCATTTGCCGAGCGACATGGAGCAGAACACGCCCATGACGATGCAGAACGACGAGACGATGGTGGCCGCCTTGGTGCGGCTGATTTTCATTTCTTCGTGCAGGAAAGACGTACTCACCTCGTGGAGCGAGATGTTCGACGTCAGCGCGGCAATGGCCAACAGCACATAGAACGAAACGCTGACAATGCCTTCCACGATGGGAATCGAGCCGAAGGCCTGCTCGAAGACGTTGGGCAGGGTGATAAAGATGAGCGACGGGCCGCTGTCGGGCTGAATGCCCACGGAGAGGGCGGCCGGGAAGATCATCAGTCCGGCGAGGACAGCCACCACCGTGTCGATGAAGACAATCTGGAAAGCCGAGTCCAACAGGTCTGTATCGCGCTTGAAGTAGGAGGCGTAGGTGCAAAGACATCCCATCGCGATGCTCAGCGAGAAGAATGCCTGCCCGAGGGCTTCGAGGAACGTGCTACTGTCGATTTTCGAGAAGTCGGGCTTGAAGAGGAACTCCACGCCCGCCATTGCTCCCGGCAACATTAGCGAGCAGACAACGAGCACCAACAACAAGACAAAAAGCAACGGCATCATCAGCTTCGACGCCCGCTCGATGCCTTTCTCGATGCCGCGCACGATGACGAAATGCGTGATGCCCACGAGGACGGCCATCCAGAAGATCGGTCTCCACGGGTTTTGCTCAAATTGTGAGAAATAGTCCTTGAAGAACTGGGGCGAGCCGTGGAGCTGATTGGTGAGTGCCGCCTCGACATATTGCAGCGTCCAACCCGACACCACGCCGTAGTAGCCGATGATGAGCGCGGCGGTGCCGACGCCCATCAGTCCCACCCATTTCCACGGAGTGCCTTTCGAGAGCTTCGTATAGGCACGGGCTGTGTTGGCCTGCGCCCTCCGTCCGATCATAAACTCGCACAACATGACCGGCACACCGATGAGCAATACACATATTATATATATAAAGATGAAGGCAGCTCCGCCGTTCTGACCCGTCACAAAAGGAAAACGCCACACGTTGCCCAGGCCAACGGCACCTCCCGCCGTGGCCAGAACGATGCCTATCTTTGTTCCAAAATTACCTCTTTCCTGATTCATTGAACTCCTTTTTGCTTGCAAATTTATAAAAAACTTCGTACTTTTGCATAAAAAAGGAAGCGGAAATGGCATTATTAGCGCATTTTCTCAAGAAATATCCATTATCCCTGCTGTGTATCCTCGTTGTTTGGGTGCTCAGCCTGATGCCCGTTCCCGAAACGCCACTCAAGGAAATCAGATATATCGACAAGTGGACACATCTGGTGATGTACGGCGGCACCTGCGCGGTGATATGGGCAGAATATCTGCGAAGCCACAAAAAACCAGACAAGAAGAAACTCGTCCTTCTTGCCTGGCTTGCACCCGCGCTGATGGGCGGGTTGTTGGAAGTGCTTCAGGCCACCTGTACGGGTGGTTGTCGCAGTGGCGACTGGGTAGACTTCGTGGCCAATGCCCTCGGTGCTACTCTAACTCTGGGTGGCGGAATGCTGTGGGTATGGTGGCACGCCAGACGATGAACGGCATCTTCCGCATGTGGCCGTTGTAGAAACGGCGGTCGCCCGTCACCTCATCGCCGATGAAGTCGGGCTTGTCGAAAGAGGCCTCTTCGCTCTCCAGCTCCACCTCGGCCATCACCAGACCGGCATTGTCGCCGTAGAACTCATCCACCTCGAAGGTGTGGCGACCGTCAGGACTGGGCACCAGGAAGCGCGTCTTGTCGATGACGCCGGGTTCGCATATCGCCATGAGCTGCTGTGCCTCATCCATCGTGATCTCCTTCTCGAACTCATAGCGGCTGAAACCGCCCTCACGGGCCGGACCCTTGATGGTCAGGAAGGCCTTTTCATCACGGATACGCACGCGGACGGTGCGCCCATGGCTGCTGCAGATATACCCTTGTCGGATGCGGCTGCTACTGGTGGCCTGCTTGCGGTAGCCATCGCCTCTCACCAGGAACTTCCGTTCGATTTCGAATCCGCTCATAAGCCGGTTATGCGAAGCGGATTCCCAGCGAAATCACCATGCCCAAAGCAAGCACGATGAGCACGCCGATGATCCAATAAACCACCTTTTCTGCCTTCTTGCTTTCCTGTGCCTCGTGTCTGGCACGCTGTACTTTTCTTTTCTGACTCATAATGATTATTTTTAAGATTAATTGAAATTGCTAACCTATTCCTCGTCGGTGACGGGGAACTCCATCAGATAGGCCTTGATGAAGCCGTCTATCTTACCATCCATCACTCCGTCGACGTCGGATGTCTGGTAGTTCGTGCGGTGATCCTTCACGCGGCGGTCGTCGAAGACGTAGGAACGTATCTGGCTGCCCCATTCTATCTTCTTCTTCCCGGCCTCGATCTTCGCCTGCGCCTCCAACCGTTTCTTCATCGCACGGTCGTAGAGCTGCGACTTCAGCAACAGTAGGGCCTTCTCCTTGTTCTTCGGCTGGTCGCGCGTCTCGGTGTTCTCGATGAGGATCTCTTCCTCCTCGCCCGTGTCGGGGTCGGTGTACCAATAGCGCAAGCGCACGCCCGACTCCACCTTGTTCACATTCTGACCACCGGCGCCGCTCGAGCGGAACGTGTCCCACGACAGCTTGGCGGGATCGACATACACCTCGATGGTATCGTCGACGAGCGGACTGACAAACACCGAGGCGAAGCTCGTCATGCGTTTGCCCTGCGCATTGAAAGGACTGACGCGCACCAGGCGGTGCACGCCATTCTCGCTCTTCAGGTAGCCGTAGGCATATTCGCCGCCCTCTATCTCCATCGTGACGCTCTTGATGCCCGCCTCATCACCATCTTGCAGGTTCGAGATGCTCACCTTGTGTCCGTGAGCTTCCGCCCACCGCATATACATACGCATGAGCATCGATGCCCAGTCTTGGCTCTCGGTGCCTCCGGCTCCCGAGTTAATCTTCAGCACGCAGTCCATCGGGTCTTCCTTCTGGCGGAGCATGTTCTTCAGCTCCAGGTTCTCGATGGCAGCAATGGCCTTGGCATAGTCGTCGTCGACCTCCTCCTCGGTGACCATCTCGTCGTGGTAGAAGTCGAAGGCCAGCTGCAGCTCGTCGGCAAGCATGCGCACCTCCTTATAGCCATCCAGCCATTTCTGGATGTCCTTCACCTTCTTCATCTGCTCGCGCGCCCGTTTAGGGTCTTCCCAGAAGTCGGGGGCTTGCGTGCGCAGGTCTTCCTCCTCGAATTCTATCTGTTTCCTGTCGATGTCCAGATAGCGGTGCAATTCGTCCACCCTTCTCTGGACATCCTTCAACTGATCTGCTGTTATCATTTATTCCTTGTACATTTCATCTATCTGCTCTTTGTAATTCTTGTTGAGCACCGCACGACGTATCTTCAGCGTGTTCGTCAGCTCGCCGGCCTCCATAGTGAACGGATTGGGGAGCAGGGTGAAGCGCTTGATCTTCTCATAGCTTGCCAACTGTTGCTGCAGGGTCTCTATGCGCTCGCTGATCATCTGGTTGATGCGCTTGTTGCTACAGAGATCCTCGGCAGACGTGAAGTCGATGCCATTGTCGCGGGCATACTCCTCGAGCTCGGGCAACGACGGCACGATGAGTGCCGACACGAACTTCCGCTGGTCGGCGATGACGGCTATCTGCGCCACATACTTGTCGACGAGCAGTTTCGACTCGATCATCTGCGGAGCGATGTACTTGCCGTTCGATGTCTTGAAGAGCTCCTTGATGCGGTCCTTGAGGAACAGCTCGCCGTTCTGCAGGTAACCGGCGTCGCCCGTACGGAAGAAGCCGTCCTCGGTGAACGATTCCGCATTCAGGGCGTCGCGCTTATAGTATCCTTTCGTAATCGTCGGACCCTTGAGCAGAATCTCGTCGTTCTCGCCGATCTTGATCTCAATGCCTTCGATGGGCCGTCCTACGCTACCCACGGTAAACGGCTCGCCCAGATGGTCGCACGACACGGTGGCCAAACTCTCGGTCAGTCCGTAGCCCACAATCATGTTGATGCCGATGCTGTGGACGAACTCCTCGACCTCGGCACTGACATACGATCCCGCCGTGGGGAAGAAATGGGCATCCTCCAGACCGAGCTGCTTGCGCACGAGGCTGAAGAGCGTGTTGTCGTAAGTCTCATACTCCAGCTTCAACGCCAATGGTGGACGCTTGCCGCGACTGAGGTACTCGATATTGTGCTTACGGCCCACGGCGATGGCGTGGCGCATCAGCTTGCGCTGCACGGCGTTCGATTTCTCTATCTTCTCCTGAACGCCGATATACACCTTCTCCCAGAACCGCGGTACGGCCGACATACAGGTGGGATGCGTCTCGCGCATCGCCTCTTGAATCTCTTTCGGGTAGGTGTTTACAATGAGCTGTGCACCTTCCGTCAGACAGAGGAACATCCATCCGCGCTCAAAGATATGTGTGATGGGCAGGAAGTCCATCACGCGGTCGTTCTCTCCCACGGGCACACACTTGTCGTTGGCAATCATCGCAGCATGGTACTGGCCGTAGGTCAGCATCACACCCTTCGAGTCGCCCGTGGTACCGCTCGTATAAAGGATGTTGGCGAGGTCTTCCTCGTTCGCCTCCGCCCACAGGTTCTCCACCTCGCTCTGTCTCGGCAGGTTCTCGCCAAGTTTCAGGAAGTCTTCAAAGTAGATGGAACTGTGGTCTCCCTTGTCGATGCGCACCGAACGGTCGTAGATGATAATCTTCTCCAGCGTGGGACTCATGGGCAACACGCGGAAAGCCTTGTCGTACTGTTCCTGCTCGCCCACGAAGAGGAAGCGGATCTGCGCGTCGCCAATCATGTACTGTATCTGCTGCTCGCTGCTCGTAGCATAGAACGGAACGGTGACGGCCCGGATGCCGAAGGCTCCGAAATCGGTACAGATATACTGCACGGTGTTCTGCGAGAAAACACCAACGTTCTCCTGCACGCGGATGCCGAGGTTCAACATGGCGTTGCTCACCTGCAAGACAACCTGCGAGAACTCGTTCCACGACATCGTTTTCCACTTCAGACTACCAAAGTCGCGATAGTTGATGACCACTTTATCACCGTACTTCTTAGCCTGCTCATGGGGCAATACCGAGAGATGACATCTTGTTTGCATAACACAAATTCTTTTATATATCAGTGCAAAGTTAACAAAAGTTTCTGAAACGCCAAATTTTAATCCGAATTATTTGGATTTCTTGCGGTAAATACGTAATTTTGCCACGTAGATATGAAACACAACGAACAATTTGTCAGCGATGCGGTGACGCTCCTCAGCAGGCTCATCGCCACCCCCAGTATCAGCCGCGACGAGGCGTTGGCGGCCGACATCATGCAACAGACCATCACCGAAGTCTATGGTCTGACGTGCCGGCGTGAGGCGAACAACGTGTGGATTGAAGACCCGCACCACGACGACAGTCGCCCCACGGTGCTCCTCAACGCCCATATCGACACGGTGAAACCCGTCAGCAGCTGGACACGCGACCCCTTTGCGCCTACCGTTGAGGGCGACATGCTCTACGGACTGGGCAGCAACGACTGCGGCGGCGGACTGGTCAGCCTGTTGCAGGCTTTCCGAGTGCTCACCTCGAAACCACGACCCTACAACCTCATCTTCCTGGCATCGGCCGAGGAGGAGGTGTCGGGCAAGGACGGCATCGAACGTGTACTGCCCCTGTTGCCACCTATCAGCGTGGCCATCGTAGGCGAACCGACGGGTCTTCAGCCTGCTATCGCCGAAAAAGGACTGATGGTGCTCGACGTGTGGTCTCGCGGCGTATCGGGACATGCAGCGCGCAATGAGGGAGTGAACGCCATCTACGAAGCCCTCGACGATCTGCTGTGGCTGCGCTCACACCGATTCCGCCGCACGAGCGAGCTGCTGGGTCCCACGCTGATGAACGTGACGGTGATCGAGGCTGGAACGCAACATAACGTCATTCCCGACACTTGCCACATGGTGGTCGACATCCGTACAAATGAATACTACCAGAACGAATTCGTATACGAGTATATACGGAAGCATCTCAAGAGCGAAGTGAAGGCACGCTCGTTCCGCCTGCACTCCTCGCGCATCGATCCTGACCATCCGCTCGTGCGCCGATGTGTGGCTATGGGCCTGCAGCCCTTCGGATCGCCGACGCTTTCCGACCAGGCCCTCATGTCGTTCCCTTCGTTCAAACTCGGCCCCGGCGAGAGTAGCCGCTCCCATTCGGCCGACGAGTTCATCCATATCTCCGAAATCAGACGGGCCATCGAAATATACACCGAGTTGCTCGACGGGGCTACGCTGTGATGCTTTATATCGAGAGAACTGTTCGCTGAGAAGACGCGTAACGAAGAGCGAACGCCCGTTGCATAAACGTCCATACCCAAAAAAGGCTGCCTCACGGTAGCCTTTTTTAGTCTAACAAATCTAAATACCTAAAACTAATAACCTAATCCTATCTATCAATGAATCTGTTGCAAAGGTACAAAGAAACGATGTTCGCTACAATTATATTCAGCGAACGCCGTCTTTCTTTCTGCAAACAGCCGTTGGCCTACCTGACAATCACCTTGCGATGGCCTTTGACATAGATGCCACGGGGTAGCTGCCGGGAGACGTCCACACGACGGCCGTCGAGCGTGAACAGCGTTTCCGATGCCCCTTCTGCCACGTTCTCCACGCCTTCGATGCCAGCTCCTATGCCATACTCCTTCATAGAGAACAACGCATCTACGGCGCGTCCCGTATTAGGATCGAAGAGTCCGTGGTTGTACCAAGGCTCATAGACGTGGTTGTTGCACGGGTTCTCCTCGGGGAACCAGTAAAGGAGACCTCTGACGTGTTCCATACCCTTGATGAGCGCCACCAGGTCATCGAGGAAGATCTTCTGTCCTTCTGCCGAAGCGGGCCATGTGGATGTGAAGTTGTACGAGGCATTCTGCGGATACCAGTTGTTATAGTAGCCTGTCTCCACGATGATGACCGGTTTGTCGGCGAATGTCGTCTTCAGGTTCATCAGCGTGTTCTTCAGGGTGGCGAGGTTGTTGTGCCATTCGGGATAGTAGCTCAAGCCGATGATGTCGTAGTCGACACTGGCCAGCCGCTCGTAGATGCCCTTCGTGGTGCTCCAGTTGGCGGTACGCTCGGTGTGGATGACGACCTTTGCCGCCGGACACTCCTCGCGACAAGCCTGAATGGCCTTGCTGAGCAGCGTGCGGAAACGACTCCAGTTGGCGTCGCTGTTGGTGTAGCACTTCTTCGGTGAGCCCGTTCCCTTGGGGCCCCAGAGCATGCCGTAGCTGATTTCATTACCCGTCTGGATATAGTCAGGAGTGGCGCCCACGGCTTTCAGCTGCTGCAGACAGTCAAGTGTGTAGTCATAGACCTGCTGGGCAAGCTGTTCGTCGTTGAGAGTCTTCCACGCCTCGGGCGTCCATTGGTTCGACGGGTCGGCCCAGGTGTCGCTGTAGTGGAAGTCGAGCATCAGTTGCATGCCCGCCTCCTTCACTCGCCGTCCGAGCGTCTTCACGTAGTCAAGGTCCTGCACCACGCCCGTGGCACCCGTCGGGTTGACGAACAGTCGCACTCGTACGGCATTATAGCCAGCCTTGTCGCGCAGGAAAGGCAGCATCTCGGCAATGCGTGTGCCGTCGGTGTCGTAGTAGTTCACGTTGGCTGCCTCATACCGGGGCAACATCGAGAGGTCGCCTCCCACCAGTCCTTGTGCATACGTGGCGACGGCCAAGAGCATCATGATGCCTGTCAGCATCGTGCGTTTCTTCATTTGATTGTTCCTTTATATCGTTCATCAATGGCATCTTCTATTCCCCCGACAGCGAATCAGACTTCGGTTGCAGGAACCCAAGAGGTCCGTTGTCGGAGAAAAAGAACATGGTTGTTCTATCAGATGTTCGGAGTGTCCCACACCTTGGTCTTCGTGCACTGCACATTCTGCGTCAGACGACCTATGCGCAGCGTGAAGTCGCCCTCTTCGAGCGTCCAACGGCCGTCAGCACCGACGAAAGCCATGCTCTTGGCAGGCAGACTGAAGGTGACGGTCTGCTGTTCGCCAGGCCCGAGGCTCACCTTCTGGAAGTCGCGCAGGCGCTTGTTGTCGGGCACGATGGAAGCCACGAGGTCGCTGGTGTAGAGCAGCACGGGTTCCTTACCGGCCCGGCTGCCGGTGTTCTTCACGTCGACTGTCACGGTGAGCATGTCGTCGGCCGTGAATGTCTGTTTGTCCACGCGGAGGTTCGAGTATTCGAAGGTGGTGTACGACAAACCGTAGCCGAACGGCCATTGCAGCGACACCTTCGCATCGTAGTTATAGGCGCCGGCCATGGTGCCGACCTCCTCGCTCACCTTATAGTCATAGGTGTTCAGCGAGTTGATTTCGCGGGGATAGGTATACGGCATCTTGGCCGAGAAGTTGGCGTCGCCAGCCAGCAGGTTAGCCAGCGCGTCGCCACCGTAGTTGCCGGGAATGAGGATGTCGACGACAGCCTTGGCCAGCGGCTCAATGTCGGCGATCAGTCGCGGACGGCCCTCGTTGAGCACGAGGATGATGGGCTTGCCTGTCTTGGCGAGCGCCTTCACCAAGTTGCGCTGGTTCTCCGACAGCCAGAGGTCGGTCAGGTTGCCGGGAGTCTCGGTGTACGAGTTCTCACCGATGGCGGCTATGATGACGTCAGCCTGTGCAGCGGCGGCGACGGCCTTGTCGATCTGCGGTTCATGCTCGTCGTAGTATGCCTTTTCTTCATCATAAGTCACACCCTGTTCGAGGATGATGTTCTCCTTGCCGTACTTGTTGCACAGCGCCTCGTAGATGGTGTTGTATTTCTCCGACAGGTCCTCGGCCCTCGAACCCTGCCACGTATAGCTCCATCCGCCGTGCAGACAGCGCATCTGGTTGGCGTTCGGTCCGGTGAGCAGGATTTTCTTTCCCTTCGCCAGCGGCAGGATATTGTCCTCGTTCTTCAGCAGCACCTCGCTCTCCTCGGCAGCCTGCAAGGCCGCTTGGGCAAACTCGTCGCAACCGAACTTCTCGAAGCCCTTGCCACCGGTGTTCGGCTCGTCGAACAGACCCAGGCGGTATTTGGCGCGGAGGATGCGGCGCACGGCATCGTCGATGCGCGACATCTTCACCTGACCCTCCTGCACCAGTTCCTTCAGCAGGATGCAGAACTCTACGCTATAGGGGTCCATCGACATGTCGATACCGGCATTGATGGCGATGCGGATGGCGTCCTTCTTGTCCTTGGCCACCTTCTCGCGACTGAACAGGTTGTTGATGTCGGCCCAGTCGGTCACCAGGAATCCGTCCCACTGCAGGTCTTCCTTCAGCCACTTCGTCAGGTATTCATAGCTGGCGTGTACAGGCACACCGTTGATGCTGGCCGAGTTGACCATCATGGTCAGCGTACCAGCCAGGGCGGCTGCCTTGAACGGCTCGAAATATTTCTCGCGGATCATCTGCGGTGCGAGGTAGGCCGGCGTGCGGTCCTTACCCGACCAGGGGGCACCGTACGCGAAGTAGTGCTTCGTGCTGGTACCGACGTGGTAGCGGTCGATGTGGTTGTTGTCCTCGCCCTGATAACCTTTGATCTCGGCGACAACCATCTTCGAGTTCACGATGGCGTCCTCACCGAAGCTCTCGTAGACACGGGGCCAGCGCGGGTCGCGACTCAGGTCGACCACGGGGTTATAGACCCACGGACAGTTGGCCGCACGGCTCTCGTAGGCCGTGATCTCGGCTCCCCGGAACGCCAGTTCGGTGTTGAACGATGCGCCGATGTTGATGGGCTGCGGGAAGAGCGTTCCGCCCTGCACGTAGGTCACGCCGTGGTTGTGGTCGAGACCGTAGATGTCGGGGATGCCGAGGTATTTCATCGACTTCTCCTGAATCACACGAATCCATTTCTGCCACTGTTCCACGCTCGGGGCGCGTGTGCCGGGGGCGTTGAGGATAGAGCCCACCTTCCACTTCGAAATCAGCGTGTCGAGCATGGTCTCGTTGAGCTGCCACGAGCGTTTCGTCGTTCCCTGATAGATATCGACGGGATAGTTGCCCAGGCGGTCGATGATCTCCTTGTCCGACTTCTTCAGCAGCGACTCGATCTCTTTCGTCGGAGTACCATACTGCTGGAGCACCGAGCGCACCTTCTCACGGTCCACCTTCGCGTTCTCCACCTTCATGTTGCCGATGATGTCGAGATTCAGCTCGAGCATCTGCCCGATTTTCTCGTCCAGAGTCATCTTCGACAGGGTTTTCTCAATCTTGGCCTCCAGCTCCGCGTCGCGGGGGATGGCCGGTCGGCTGTTCTGGGCCCATGCCGTGCAGAGGGCGCCGGCGAACAGCATCGCTAAAACAGTTTTTCTCATCATTCGATATGTTTTGTTTTGAATTAAGTTAAGAGTGAAGAGTGAAGAATGATTTTATGACTACATTTCTCATTGATATTTCCTCACCCGCTCATCATGAATGACACCGCTCCAGTTCAGGCCGAAGGCGAAGTCGTAGGTGTTGCCGTCGGCATCGCGATAGCAGCGCATGTCGCGCGGCACGTCCTCCTTCTGCTCCTCCACGGTCTTCATGTCGGCCGGCATCTGCATGGGCAGCAGGGCCGAGGGTTCACTCTTGCCGCTGATGATATCGAGCAGGGCCTGGTGCTGCACGTTGAACGAGATCAGGATGGCGTCGGCCTGCGGCTCTATCTCGGCGAGCACGATGGGCCGTCCGGTCTCTATGATGACGACGACGGGCTTCTGCCCCATCGCTTTCTTCGTCTCAACGACCATCACCATGTCGTCGCGGTTGTAGGTCTTCACCGTCTTGCCCTTGAACGAGCGGTTGGTGTTCTTCTCCATCGGGTCGCCGCCGGCGATGCTCACCGCGCGGGCGTCGGTGGCCGTGTAGTCTTCATACTGCAGGCTGAAGGGCATGTATCCGTTGCCACCCTGCTTCACGTCGTCGGTGCTGTAGCCGACACCCGTGCTGGGCTCCTCGATGAGACAGATGGCGAAGTCAGCCTGCTCGGCCGTCTCCACCACGTCGAAGTATTTCTTCACCAGGGCGAGGTCGATGGGCTCCACGGTCTTCTCTTCCGACACACCGCCCCACATGCCGGGGATGGCGGGGAAGTGGCGCTTCGGCACATAGACCTTTTTCCTCTCTTTGACGGGCAGCACCCCACCGCCATGATTCTTCAGCATCACCACCGAGCGGAGCTGCGCTTCGTAGCCTTCCTTCATGAACTCGGGCTTGCCGACGGTCGCCTCCGTCACGGCGGGGTCGAGATAGGGGTTCTCGAACAGTCCCACGCGGAACATGTTGAGCAGCAAGCGACGTGCCGACAGCTCGAAACGCTGGCGCGCACTCTCCTCGCCAAACTCCTTCGCCCACATGTTGTAGGCTTCGACGACGGGACCTATCTCGTTGTTGCCGCCGAACTGGTCGACGCCTGCCAGCAGAATCTTGTAGTGGCGCTCGGCTTCAGAGAGAGCCTCTACGCCCCAGGGCTTGCCGCCAATCGGACTGTCGAGCACCTTCATGTCTTTCGTGATGCCCCAGTCGGTACACACCACGCCCTCGAAGCGCGCTTCCCCACGCAGCTGCTGCTCGATCATCCACTTGCTGAAGCTGCCCCCGACGTTCTCGCCCGACGGGTCTTGGTTCCATAGAATACTATAGATAGGCATCACGGCCGAGGCCATCTGCGTACCGCCGTCGAGCTTGAAGGCACCATCTACGAAGGGCCGTTTGTGCATAGCGAGGTTCTTGCCGGGATAGACGGCATATTTCCCCGAAGCGAAATGCGAGTCGCGGCCGCCCTCCTGCGCTCCGTAGCCATACCAGTGCTTCACCATCGCGTTGACGCTCTTCATGCCCCATCCCTTCGTCTCGGGAGTGGTCTGGAAGGCGTCGCAATAGGCACGCGCCATATCGGTCGACAGCTGCGGGTCTTCGCCGAAGGTGCCATTGAAGCGGAACCATCGCGGCTCGGTGGCAATGTCTACTTGTGGCGACAAGGCCGTGGCGATGCCCAGCGCACGGTATTCCTCCGACGCTATCTCGCCGAAGCGGTACACCAACTGCGGATCGAAGGTGGCAGCCAGTCCGAGCGAAGTCGGCCAGAGCGATATCTGACCGCCAGCGCCGGCGTTGAACTCCGTCGTTGCCTTGGCCTCGTGGCGCGGGTCCGAGCTGGTATTGGCCGGAATGCCGTGGTCGAGCCCTTCGACGAAGGCCTGCATATTGTTGTTCCACTCAGCAGCCACGGCGGGGCTCTCCACACCCGTCACCAGGACGGCGCGCAGATGGTCGTCGCGCAGGAATTTCTTCTGGTCGTCGCTCAGGGCAGAGGCTTTCGCACCACTCTCGTCGAACGACTTTCCGTCGTAGGTGGAGGCACCGAAGCCCATCCGGTCCACCATCGGCACCGACTGGTGGCTGCTGTAGAGCATCAGGCCGGCTATCTCTTCGACCGAGAGCTGCCGGGCCAGGTCGGCAGCGCGCTCCTGAGCCGTCAGTCGCCAGTCTTCGTAGGCATCGAGCGAGTCGTTGCGGTTCAGGTCCTTGAACACGTGGCCGTCCATGCGGAGCAGCTTCACTCCCGACAGCGGCGAATAGCCCAGCGTGGGACCGTCGGTCTGTTCTACGAGTTCAAACGGGTTGTCCCCCGAGGTGCAACTTGTTGTCGTGCCTGTCAGCAGGATACCCACACAGGCTACCGCAAGGAGATTCTTCTTGTATGTCATAGGGATGTAGTTGTATAATTGCGCACAAATGTACGAAAAAAAATTGAATCCCGTCAAATAAAAGCGTCGTTTTTTTGATACCATCCGTCTCTTCACCCCGCTGCCAAACGCGCTTGCCACAAAAAACGGCAACAGCTGATTGGTTAGTATGTGAGTATGTTAGATGTTAGGAAGTAAAATTATTTTACACTCTCATTACACCTTTATGACCTTGTCATTACAGCCTTGTGAAGCCCCCACCAAACCTCCCCGAGGGGAGGCTTACGTTGTGGTGGTGTGGCCGCTCCCCCTCGGGGGAGCTGGTGGGGGGCCGCTCCTTCCCTTACGGCTCCGGCTCTTCGTCATCCTCCTTGACAACCGCATTCACGGGCAATTCCTGCGCCTTGCAGTTGCGGAGCATGGGGGTGTCCTTGCGGCGCTTGCCCTCGGCGCCCTTGACGGTGGTGTACTCGGGTTGGAAGATGATGCGGAACTTCTTCACGCACTCGGTGGGGTTGTACTCCTTCGCGGTGTCGGCACCCTTCGAGGCGAAGGTGACCTTGAAGGTTCCGATGCCGTCGATACGAACGCGGTTCGATGCCTGCAGTTCGCGCTGCATGACCGTGACCAGCTCGGTGAGGACGGCCTTCACGTCGGCCTCCTTGGCGGTGGTGTTCGCCTGGATTTGCTCGGCAATGCCGGCGAGGTTGATGGTACCGAGGTGCACGGCGCGGCCGTACCACTTGCCGAACATCTTCGACCCATCCATGTTGTTTTGACTCAATCTGTAGAAAATACTCATACTAATTAAGAATTAAGAGTTAAGAATTAAGAAAAATACTCTCAAGAGTTGGAATCGCTTTGCGCGCATTTTGCAATCCCGTTCTCTTGCCGATGCGTTTCATCGACAGTACAAAGGTACGACATTCCCCTGCGACGATGTCCGTTTAGGGCAGGCTGTGCGCGATAAGGCGCGATAATTCCCGATAATTCCTGATAAGGCGCGATCATTCGCGATAATTCCCGATCAGGCGCGATCGTTCCGTTGATGGCTTCAAAAGAAACGTAGCCCCGCGGGGCTACGCCTCTATGTCAATACAGAACTGCTCGGCCATCCACTGCACGATGTGGGGCGGCAACACCCGCATGTCGGGCGTCATCCCCATGCGCGCCAGCTCCTCGCGGTAAGGTTTACACCACCTCATCAGCGTCTTGACCGACACCCCCGCGCGGTCGGCCATCTGCTGCTTCGACAACGCTCTCATACGGCCTTTGTGTGAAGCGTCAGGTAGTATTCTCCGAAGTCCTTGCAGCCCGGGGGCAGCTGGTGGTGGACGAGCCCCGGGAGCACCTGCCGAAGCTGAAGGAAGAGCCGTTCGCCGGGCACGTCGCGGTCGGGAAACATGTGAAACTCGGTGGAGAGACGCGCGCTCAGGTCGGTCAGCAGCGCCTTGTCCTTGCGCGAGAGGAGCGTGGCCGAGGGGATGGCTATCGCCTTCCGACCGGTCGAGAGCAGCGCCCAGCAGTCGGAGCAGCCCTCGGCAATCCAGAGCCGTTCGCCCGCCGTCAGCATGTTCAGCACGGGCAGGTTGTAGATGCCGCATTCCGAGCCCTGTGGGAAGCGGAAACGGGGCGAAACGGGGCAGCCCTCCAGTTACCAGGTTGCGGTTCTGAACGCCCGTCAGACGCCAATTCTGGTCGTAATAGGGTATCTGCAGCCAAGGCACCTCCCGCCTGTCCTTCCACGATGTCAGTCGGCACCAGCGCACCACCCGCTCGTCCAACCTCCGCTCGGTAAAGAGGAAGCGACGCGCCTCGGGCAAGAGGAATGGGTGATCGAAGAAGCGGGAGAAGCGAGAAGCATCGAAACCGGCCCCCTCCCATCCTCCGGCCCCCTCCAAACCTCCCCGAGGGGAGGCTTCCTGAGTGGTGGAGGAATTAGACTCTCCCCCTCGGGGGAGCTGGTGGGGGGCTGGTGTGGAGGAATTAGACTCTCCCCCACGGGGGAGCTGGTGGGGGGCTTTCTGGGAGGCTTCTGACCTATTCTCCCCCTCGGGGGAGCAAGAGGGGGGCAGCCCTAACCACTTGCACGCCTCCTTGAAATCTTTATTCAGATACCTCATCACCAAGTCAATAGTCCCCCCGTGCGCATCGCAGGCGAAGCAGCGGAACGTGTTGTGGCGCGTGGAGAACGACAGCGAGGCGTGGTGATCATCGTGGAACGGACAAAGCGCCTTATGCCTCACCACCTGCATTCCAAGTCGCTCGGCGACCCCCTCGATGGGGAGGTCGCGGAGCTTTTGAAGTTCAAATCTATCCATAACTATGAACTATGAATTATAAACTATGCACTATGAACTATGAACTATGAACTATGAACTATGCACTATGAACTATGAACTATGAACTATGAACTATGCACCACGCAAGTATTCGTCGGTCTTGGTGTAGAGTCCCGTCTCAGGCGAATAGGTGATGAAGCCGCGGTTTTTCCAGACGCGCAACTGATGCTTGGTGCCCTCCACGCTTTTGCCCAGACTCAGGCGCAAAGCCTCCAGTTGCTGCTCGTTGAAATCCTTGTCAAGGCTGTCAAGCATGTTCTTCGGACCATTCTTCTGCGTATCTTCCGATTGAGCATCACCGACTTTGAACATATCGCCAAAGACCATTATTTTGCTCCAAAGATCAAAAAAGCAGAACCAAATCATGTATTCTCCGATACTACGGCAAAATGTCTGGTCGTTCAGAATCCAAAGTGTGGCTGCTTTCTTCCATGCGGCGAAGATGCTGCGGTGAGAAAGTTCGAAGAGCGCGTCGTCGTCGGTAAGGTCGGCCAGACGGGCCATCTCTTCTGCCAGTTGGTCGGCAATCTTGTTCAACGGGTTCACCACGAAAGTCCCTTTGCAGTTGTCCAACCGGAGCAAATACTTGTCAAGCTTTGCCAGGAACTCATCATCGTACTGACCCTGCCGGGGAATCCGTCCGATGCGCTCACCCCTTGCCTTGTAGGCGAAAGGAATACGGCCGAAGAAACCGTTGGTCAGATCCTTCTTGTAGAACGCACGAGCGGCGTCGGGCGTGGAACTGAAGGTCATGTTCACACGGAGTATCGGATTGCCCGTCACACCTTCTGCCGTTGCACGAAGGGCACCAGCCCGCTGGCAGTCATAAATGTTGCGGATGGTCTGGCTCACCTGGCGGTGACCGCCACACATGCGGTCGGCCATTTCCACCTCTGGAAGATTCAGATACTGCGTGCGGCCACCTTGCTTTTCAAGGGCCATCGCATTCTGGATGAACGCAGGGTTGGTTAGGTCGGCAGGTGGAAACCAGAAGCTGACGTCCGGTCGTTCGGGTTTTTCCTTGTTGGCACCGCGGGTCTTTATCTGGCGCTGCCAATCCACGAGCTTCTGGTATTCTATCTCATCATGACTGCGAAATGATCTCATGATTGCCTCTACAAGATGAGTAAGCTGTGCCTTACCGATGCCCGAGGGACCTATGAGATGGCCCATTTGGCCGCAAAGTTCATAGTATTTGTTATCAGAATACATGAATTTCACGTCGCTGAGATGAGCGGCAAGAACGGGTATAGCCATCGGAATGAGCGTCTCAAGCATGGTTTTTGAGGCCTCTGAGAGGAGTAATTTGCATATTTCTGTGCCTTTCGAAGGCTTGGGCATCGCCATTTTTAATGTTTTAAGTTGATAATTCATTTCTGCTGAGCGTCTCCGTCTCAGCGTCTCAGTTGTTTTTAAAGGTACCCTCCAACTCGTATCTTATATATATATATTATATATATTATTGATTATCAATAAGTTATAAGTAATATAGAGGGTTGGTAGGAAGTGGAAAGTGAC
>CADCEQ010000032.1 GCA_902800435.1 uncultured Prevotellaceae bacterium
GGTCTACGTGCTAAACTGTCGTGTAGCTTAGAAATTGACGACAGCCCCAATATTAGCGCGGCGGGGCAATTTGTGTTCAAGTTTATAGAGGAAAGATAGGCATTATTTGTGAAATAATTCGTATCTTTGCAGAGATTTTTTACTCTGACTATCAATTTATAGCTTGACGGAATGTTGAAAAGACATCTTATGATATGGCTCGTGGCCCTTTTGGCCCTGACGGGTTGCGACAAGTTGGAGGACAGCGACGTCATCAACGAGACGCTGCCCGGCACGTGGGCATTCAGCTACAAGGCTTCCGAGCAGCTCGACTTCGAGATGTCGTTCCAGTGCGTCATCTTCCGCGAGGACGGCACCTGCTCGCTCACCTATCCCGACGGTCAGGAGAACGGCACCTACCGCGCCAGCAATGCCGCCATCAAGATTGATGCCGTCATCGACGGCGAGCAGCAGACCTATCTCTGGCGTGTGCTCGTGATGTCGCCCAACCGTGTCGTGGCCGAGTACACCCATCAGGCGCAGGGCCGTGATGTCACGCTGACGGTGACGCTCGACAAGCTGACCGACACCGTGTCAGAACGTGTAGGAACAGCCGACGATGAGGCAGCGGGTGTTGGGTCTGGTCAGCGTCGTCATCGTCTGGTCAGTATTGGTCAGCACCTGTTTCTGGTCGGGCTGGATGATGTCCTGCACAAAGGCGTAGGCAGCCCAGTTGTCGAACTGCTTCACGGCGCGCAGCGACCAATAGACGTTTGACTTGTAATAGTAGTGGCGGTGGGTCTCGCGGCCCGTATAGAGCAGCACGGTGGCCAGGGTCCAGTCGTGGGGCAGCTGCACTTGGGGCCGCACCTTGAAGCTGTAAGACCAGGCATTGTCTGACGACACACGCTCGCCCTCGTAGTCGAGGTACTGGGTGTGCAGTCCCATCGTCATCGAGAACACCCTGTAGTGCATTTCGCCCTCAGCGGCATAGCGCAGGTAGCGGTAGCGGGCATCGTTGAGCCAGGTCCGCACCGACCGCTGCGACGCTTCATCGTAGGACGACACCTGCGAGATGTCGTCGCTGATGTGCTTGTACGTCAGGCTGTGGGTGTGGGTCCAGTGGCGGCCCGAGTATGTGTAGCTGCCCTTCAGCTGAGTGCTTTTCGAGGGCGACAGCGCTGCGTTGCCGACCACCATCACGCCGATGCTGCTGCCTATGTGTACAAAGGGGTAGAGCTGCGTGTAGGTGGGGCGCTGGATGTTGCGGTCGAAGCGTAGCGTGAACTTGTTTCTGGCGCCCGCCTTGGCGGTGGCTCTGACCGTCAGCATCCAGTCGTTGTAGGTTTGGGTGGCGGGTGCTGGTTGGCTGGTGTTGGCTGACCGATGGTCGTCAATGTCGTTGGCGAAGTGCTCGTAGCTGAAGGTTGCGTCGAGAGCCAGCCAGCGGTAGGAGTAGGCTGCCGACAGTGACGACAGCGACGAATAGGTGTTGTAGTTGAAGGTCGTCTCGGTGTCGTTGATGCGCATGTCCTCGATGGTGTATTTCTCCTCAAGTCCGAATCTGAATCCGTTCCACGTCTTCGACTGCAGGCGTATCATCGCGTAAGGGTCGAAGTTGTAGAGTGTTTGCTCCTGCTCGCGCAGCGATGCCTCTGAGTGTGCAGCCCAGGTGTCGGAGGTCACGGTGGTGGGCTTGTAGTTGTATTTCAGGTTCAGCCGCGCCGTCAGTCGCCCGAGTTCCTCGTAGTCGCAGATGTACTGCAGCAGACCGCCCAGTTTCAGGTCGTGGTTCGAACGGCGCTGCTCCTCGTAGTGCGACTCCTGACTGCTGCCGTCGGCCTCGTGGCCGTTCTTGATGGTGTTCTCGTCTACCCGTCTGTGGTCGAGGCTCTCCAAGATGCCGAAGCTGAGAATGTGCCCCTTCGTTGGCTCATAGTCGAGACGTGTCGAGAAATCCAGCTTCTCATATCGGGTCAGTATGTCGGTGCTGGTCAGCCGGCCGCTGCCGTTTGCGAAGTCGGTGCCGACGTCCTTCTCAGAGTTCTGTTCGCTCAGGTCGATGGAGATCTGGCTCGTCACCAGCAGTTTGTCTTTCAGGTAGGTGAGGTAGCCCGAGGGCATGGCCCGGCCGTTGCTGCTTGCTCCCAGGTAGGCGCCGCCGTAGAAGTGGCCCGAGTCGGGGGCGTGCTCCAGTTCGTCGCCAACCTCGTAGGCGTCCATGATGCGCTTGGCTATGCGCTGGAACTCGTTCGTGTCCTGCGCACTGGCGGCTGTTGCCAGCAGCAGGCTGATTGCCAACAGGAGTATGTCGTAGGCTTTCATCTCTTTAACCCGTTGCTATCTTGTCTGTACACTATCGATGTGGAACACCGTCTCGCAGGTCTGGCTCTGGTAGGCCGAGAAGTAGCCCAGCATGCCGCCCGTGAAGTTCTGGATGGGGTTCGATCCCGAGTTGTCCATCGTCTGCAGCGAGTATAGGTAGTCGTAGGCCAGTTTGTCGATGGAGCGCACCTCTAAGCGCAGACGGTCGCCGTCGCGCAGTTCGTCGCTGTCGTTCTTCCTGATTTCAGTCTCCGTCGTACACGAGAACAGCTGCTGCAGCTCGTCGCCCGGATTGCTGGTGTCGCGCATCACCGCCCAGCGGTAGCCTATGCCGTTGCGGTAGAGGTGCATGAAGTAGTAGTTGTGCTCCGTCGGGTTGTCCTGCAGGCGCAGGTCGCCGAAGAGCATCCGCTCGCCCACAATGTTCTGCCACACAAGCGTGAAGCTGTTGATGACCGGCGCACTGAGCATCGTCGACGTCGACGTGTAGTGCTGTCCGTCAATCTCGATGTCGGCCAGGTATTCCTGCCCCTCCAGGCCAGCCACCTTCGCCTCATAGAAGCCCCGGCCCGTGTACTTCAGCTGGTAGCTTTTGCCGTCGGGCACCATCGACACGGTGACGGTGGCATTCGTGACGTAGGTGTCCTCCACCCGCGAGTTCTCAATGGCGCGCGTGGTCGTCAGCCGTGCCTTCGCCATGCCGGGTTTCAGCTCCACCTCGGCTACGTAGCGGGGCTCAATGGTGCGGTAGTCGATGTCGATCTCCTTCTCGCATGAGGACATGGCTGCGACGATTGTCAGTATCATTACATATAGCTTGCTTCTCATACTCAATCAGAATTTGATGGTAAACGATACCGAGGGCACAATGCCGAACATGCTGTACTGCACGGCCTTGGTGCGCGCTCCGTTGCTGCTGTCCTCGAAGTTGATGAGGAAGGGGTTGTAGCGGTTATACAGGTTGTAGATGCCGAAGGTCCACACCCGCGTCAGCCTGCTGCGGCTGATGGCCCTTGTCCACGTCGCGCTGACGTCCAGGCGGTGGTAGTCGGGGGCGCGGTAGCCGTTGCGCTCGGCGTAGTAGTAGATGTAATTGTCAATCATCTCGTACTTGCCGCTTGGGGCCGTGAAGGCCTGGCCCGAGTTGAAGGTCCAGAGTCCGCTGAGCAACCACTCGGCCGACAGGCGGTAGATGCCCACGATGCCGATGTCGTGGCGGCGGTCGTTGCTGGCCGTGTACCAGCGTCCGCCGTTGATGCCCGCAATCTTGTTCTCGCTCCACGACAGGGCGTAGCTCAGCCAGCCCGTCAGCCGTCCCGTGTTCTTGCGGCCCATCAGCTCGACGCCGTAGCAGCGCCCCTTGCCGGGCAGCACCAGCCGCTCCATCTCAATCTCGCTGCTGAACGACTTGCCGTCGCGGTAGTCCAGAATGTTCTCGATGTGGCGGTAGTAGCCCTCTGCCGAGAAGTCGTAGTCCTGGCTGTCGGTCATGCCGAAAAGTCCTAAGCTCACCTGGTCGGCCTTCTGCGGCTTCAGCAGGTTGCTGCTCATGGTGTAGCGGTCGAAGGGCGTCGACGTGTTCTGTCCGCGCAGGGCGTGCAGGTTCTGTGCCGTGCGGGTGTAGCCGGCCTTCACGCTCAGCAGTCGGGTGGGCTGCCACACCACGCTCAGCCTCGGGTCGAGCGTCCAGTGGGTGTAGACGATGCGGTTCTTGCGCGTCTTGTAGAACCAGACGATGTCGCCCTGCTCGTCGACCTCGTAGTAATAGGGGCCGCCCAGCGACGAGAAGGCCGTCAGCCGCAGGCCGGCCTGAGCCGACAGGCGTGGCGACAGCTTGACGGCGGCGCCTGCCCAGAGCGTGTTCTCCCAGGCCCGCCGCTGCTCGCGCTTCGATTCGCTGATCTGCTGCCACTCCGCCGACTTCACGTCCATCAGCATCGACTGCCCGCCCACCTGCAGCTCCGTGTGGCTGCCTAAGGGCAGGGTGAAGTTCTGGTAGAGTCCCGCCTGGCGGATGTGCCCTGAGAACGTCAGGTCCATGCCTAACAGGTCGACGCCGTTGTCGGTCGTGTAGTTCGACAGGATGAGCGCCGTCTGCGAGTAGGCTCCCCCTAAGAACTGGTGGCGCCAGGTGAGCGAGGTGGCTAGGTTACGCCAGCGCAGGCTCACCATGTCCTTCAGCGCCGTCTTGTCGTTGCTGACCAGCATCGACCATTGCAGCTGGTCGTGCACACCGGCCTGCCAGTCGGCCCGCGCGTTCATATCATAGAAGTAGAGGGTGTTGTCCTTGTAGTCGTCAAACATTTTCAGAAACATATCGGCATACGACCGCCGTCCGCATAGCAGCACGCTGACCTTGTCCGTCAGCGGCCCCTCGATGCCCGCCTTGGCCGACAGCAGCCCGATGGTTGCACCGCCGTGCCACCCCTCGCGGCTGCCGCCGCGCGACGAGATGTCGAGCACGGCCGACGAGGCCCCGCCAAACTGTGCCGGCAGCAGACCCTTGTAGAGCGTGGCCGAGCCGAGGGCGTCGTCGTTGAAGGCCGACAGCAGTCCGGCCAAGTGGCCGACGTTGTAGACCGGAGCCTGGTCGTAGAGGATGACGTTCTGGGCCGACGTGCCGCCGCGCACCTGGAAACTGCTCGACGCCTCGTTCTCGGCCTTCACGCCCGGCAGCATCTGCAGCGAGCGGATAACGTCGCCCTCGCCCAGCAGCGAGGGAGCCGCCGTCAGCTCCTTCAGCTGCAGCTGTTCGGCGCCCACCTGCAGGCTCTGCAGCCGCTGGCGGGCCGAGCTGTGGGTCACCACCACCTCGTCCAACTGCTGTGTGCGCAGGGTGTCGCCCGGCGTTCCCGTCAGGGCTATCACCGCCGCCGTCAGTATGGTTGTCTGAAACATGGGTGCAAAAGTACAAAAATAAAATGAATTTCTTGCCCCTTTAGCAATAAAAACTATCCAGGCCGCGCCGCCTTTTCTGCAAAACCCGCCGCCTTTTGCGCAAAACCCGGCGGTTTACGAAAATCCCAGGCCGTGGGACAGATCTATTCCGCCTGCGCCCAAGGTGTAGCTTCAGGTGTAGGTTCCAGGCTCGAAGCAAGCCGAAGAGCCTCCTTTTCGCCCCACGTCCTTACTCCTCTCCTTTATATATATGATTGCCATTTGCACTTTATATCCTACACTCCCGACACTTCCTACACCTAAAAAAGTTCAACAGGTGTAGGAAGTGTAGGTTGTCTTCTGCGATTCGCAATTATAGGCAAATCGTTATCGTCATCCCCCAATTTCACCACCTTTTGTTTAACGTTGTCTGTATTCTGAGGGAAGCATTCCGAAGAGCTTCTTGAAGTTGGCGACGAAAGCCTTGTGTGTGTTGTAGCCTACGCTGTCGGCTATCTCGCCAATCGACAGTTCGGAGTCGGCAAGCAGCTGCGCGGCCCGCTTCAGGCGGACGTTTCTGATGAAGTCGGCCGGCGATATGCCGAGCATGTTGCGGAGCTTGGCATAGAGGGCAGAGCGGCTCATGAACACATCCTGTGCCAGCTGGTCAACGCCGTAGTCGGCATCGGCCATGTGGACCTCGATGGCCTTGAGCAGGCGTTCGGTGAGCTGCCGTTCTTCCTCGTTGACGCCAATCTTCCCGGGATTGACATGGGCGGCTTCCGCAAACTGGTGGCGGGCTTCCTCTCTCAGTTCGAAGAGACGGTTCACACGCTGGTCATTCTCGCGTTCCATCTTCTTGCGCTTGCGCTCGAGGTAGAGGCAGAGGGCTGCTACCACGGCAGCTGCGGCTACGAGCAGGTAGAGCGTTTTCGCCCACCATGTGAGCCAGCGTGGCGGGCGGATGGTGAAGTCTATCGCGGCCGTGTCGCCCCACTCGCCGCCGTCGATGGCCGCCTGCACCTGGAAGGAGTAGTCTCCCGGGGGCAGGGCGTGGTATTCTGCCGTGCCGGTGCTGCCGTCGTAACTGACCTGTCGGAGAACCGACGGACTTGGCAGCCCGTATGGCGTCCAGTGGCTCTCCAGCCCAGCCAGCCTGTAACGATAGCGCGTGTGCGAGGGCGTGGCGTAGTTGAGGGCAGAGAACTGAATCTCGACGTCGTTCCGGTGGTGTGGGAATGACAGCTGCCGCGTGAGTTGCTCTAAGGGGAGCTGCTCTCCACCCACGCTCATCCACGTGATGACGACGGGAAGACGCTCTCGCCTGACGTCGATGGAGTCTGGACTGAAACATACAGCCTCGGTCGACTTGTAGGCAAACACCAGCCGTCCGTCGTCGGCGAGGACTGCAGCCCGCTCCATCATGGAGACGGTGGGGATGCCGTCTTCCGGTCCATAGTTGACGACATCAGGCGTGACGCGCGAAACGCCGCCCGAGGTGCCTGACCATACATTTCCCGCCCTGTCGAGCAGGAGGCTCCGGATACAGTTGTTGGCCAGACCGCTTACCCGGCGACCCTCGCAGAAGAGCCCGTTCTGTGTTCCCACCCACAGTCGTTTCTGCCTGTCCTGCAGCATGCAGTTATACTTGTCGGAGTAGCGTTCGATGGTCTCGGCAGCGGGCAGTGGTGCCAGCGTGTCGGCCTGGGTGTCGAGCATGAAGGCGCCGTTCTGGGAATAGACGGCCGTCCACTGACTGTCTATGACGCAGGCTCCCACGAAGTGCCGGTACTGGTTGAGCGCCGGCAGGCGGTCGTTCAGAGACACGTGCTCGTTACGGTCGGGATAGAAATAGGTTAGGAGGCGAAGCGAGTCACAGAGCAGCCAGCGGTGGCCGGGCAGTGCGGTGGCGAAGTCGGCTTTGCTGCGGGCAAGGTCGATGAGCGGGTGGGGGCCGTCGATGTGCTCCGCAAGCCGGCGCGTCGGCGGCTGATAGACGATGCCGTCCTGCCGGGTTGCCCTCCAAAGGCCGCCTTGGCGGTCGGTGACGGTCAGGGGTGAAGGTTTGAACCCCCTCATGAGTCCTTCTGGCAGCCGCTGCTCATGGTCGTAGTGGAACGTGCGCGTGCGAGCATCGAAGAGGTAGATGCGGTAGAAGTCTTGAAGCCACAGCAGCGAGTCGCCCTGCCACTGGTGGGCGTAGCCCCCGCCATAGTGAGGCAGTCGGTAGGCGCGGCTATAGTCGCAGGGCACGGGCAGGAATCCCCGTCCGTTCGACAGGCAAAACACGCTTTCGCAGTTTACCAGCATCTGTCCGTTGGGCAGTTCCACTATCTGGTGTACCTCGCCTGTTGGCAGCCCGTCGGCCACGGTCCACCGTCTTGTCTGGGCGGCAGCCGCCAGCAAACCCGACAGGCACAGAATGAGTGTCACCAGTTTCTTCGTCATGACCGTTTCGTTGCTATTCGGCTACAAAGGTATAACTATTTTCGTAGAGAATGGCCGTTTTCGTCCAAAAAAACGGGAAAACGATGGTCGAAGACGTACAAAAACGCCAACGACGGTTGGTTTTGCACAATAGGGCGGCCCTTTTTCGTGGGGATTGTCTACCTTTGTGGCGATAAATCACAAAAAAGCAAAGAGATGAAAAACAAACTACTGGCTATCCTGGCCGCATGTCTGCTGATGGCGAGTGCCGTCCAGGCACAGAGTGAAGAGAACCTGAAGTTGCGCTTCGACTTCTCGTCGGTAGCGGGAACAGCCGTGACCGACAATGTCTCGGGCGTGACGGCCAAGCTGATGGGTGCGGCTAAGGTGGTTGAGATGGGGTCGTACCGGGTGCTTGACCTGGGCAATGGCTCCGGCTATCTTGACATGACGGCAGCGGCAGGCGACACGTTGGCCGCACAGGGCAATTACAGTATATCGGTATATTATCGTGTCGACGAGGATGCCTCGTTGTCGGGCAACGGCTACTTCCTTTGGACCTTCTCTACGTCGTCGGCCTGCACGGCCACAGCGGGAGCCTACACGGCCTACCGGCTCAACGCACAGCGCGTGGCGTCGTCAACAGGCGGCTACCAGAACGAGAAGGGCTACGACGTCGGCACGGCATCGCCGAAGGGCCGTTGGATGCACGTCTGCTACACCCAGCAGGCCACCACAGGGCGACTCTACATCGACGGACAGTTGCAGAAAGCCGTCACGACGATGCCGACGAACAAGGCACTCTATGGTTCGGCAAAACCGACTTGCTGCTGGATAGGCCGTGCACCGTTTTCAGGCGACAACTATTTGAGGAAGACGCTCGTGGCCGATTTCCGCCTATATAGCGTAGCACTCACGGCAACGCAGGTAAGCGCGCTGGCTGCGAAAACGGTCCAACTGGACTATGCCTTCGAGCACGGCACGCCTGGCGACATGACCGCCCTGCAGGCAGCCATCGCACAGGCACAGACGGCCGTCGGCAGCACTGCGGACGACTGTCTGCCCGGAGCCGTTGCCAACGTCGAGGACATGCTGATGCTGGCACAGACCATCGTGGCCGACGGCACGTACGGGCAGACGGTGCTCGACAGGATGACCGCGCAGCTGAAAGCCGCCGTCACGGCCATGAAAGCCACCGCCGGGAAGCTATTCGACACGAGTGACGCTGAGGCAGCAGGCATCTACGACACCAATCGCGGCTTCCGCCATCCCGGTGGCATGCACACGCAGCAGGACTTCGACCGCATCAAGGCACAGCTCGCCACCGGCAACACCACGGTTAAGGCGGCCTACAACCTGCTGAAAAATGCTGCCTATGCCCAGCCCGGCGTGCAGACCTATCCCGTAGAGAGCATCGTGCGCGGCGGCTCAGGCGAGAACTACATCAATGCCGCCCGTGGTGCGACGATGGCCTACCAGAACGCCCTGCGCTGGAAGATTGAGGACAACGAGCAATGTGCTAAAGCCGCCGTGCGCATACTTATGGCATGGGCCAACACTACAAAGCAGGTAACGGGCAGCAGCGACCAGTGCCTGGCCGTGGGACTCTACGGCTACCAGTTTGCGCAGGCCGCCGAGCTGATGCGTGACTATGAGGGTTGGAAGCGCGATGACTTCGAGACATTCCGCCGGTGGATGCTGCGCGTGTGGTACTATCCGGCTATCGGCTTCCTGCGCAGTCGCAACGGCACGTGGGAGAACACCGGCAAGTGGTGGAAGGCCCCCGGCCACTACTGGAGCAACTGGGGACTGTGCAACGCCCTCTGCGTCATCTCCATCGGCATACTCTGCGACGACGTGTACATCTACAACCAGGGAATGTCGTTCATGAAGTATGACCAAGTGGGCACGTTCCGCGACCCGCGCACCGCCAACCCCATCCTGAACGACGGACTGACGGAGTTCATAGGCAATCTCGTGGTAACCACTTCGCCGAGCGACTTGGAGATGGGAGCCTACGGACGACTGGGACAGACTAATGAGAGCGGGCGCGACGTCGGGCACCCCGCAATGGCCCTAGGACTGGCCATCGACATTGCCCACACGGCCTGGAATCAGGGCGACGACCTCTTCTCATATATGGACAACCGCCTTGCTGCCGGCATTGAGTATGTCGCCGCACAAGTGCTGAGCACCCAGGGATTGCCCTGGACCGACTACAGCTATGGCACCAACGGCATCTACTATACCGACTCGCGCTGTTGGACGATGACGGAGCCTTGTCTTGGCGTGCAGATTCGTCCCTGCTGGGGAACGGTGGTCGGGCATTACGAAGGCGTGAAGGGCGTGAACATGCCCTACTCGGAGAAAGTGCTGAAGCTGATGGGCACCGACGGTGGCGGCATTGGCGGCACCAGCGGGGGCTACGACCAGCTGGGCTACTCGGTACTGATGAACACTCGCGACGAGCAGCTCTGTCCAGCCGACCGGCGCCCCACGCCGCTCACCCCGCGCATTGCTTTCGAGCGAACAGCCACGAGCAGCAATCCGTCGAAGCCCTATTCGCCGTTGCTGAAAGACTACGGCACCACCATCGGCCACGGTGAACTGGGCGGACTGAAGAACGACTACACCACCGACAACCAGACGGGACTGCCACGGGGCAGCATCGTCACCCTGCAGCCCCAGCTGTCCGACGGCGAGGCGGACACCGGACAGTGGCAGTGGAACACGGGCGAGAGCACTCGCAACATCACCGTCACGGCCGACCGCAGCTTTATGTACCGGGCCACCTACACCAACAGCCGGGGTGTCAAGAGCGAACAGCTCTTCTCTATTGCCGTGCAGGGTGACTGCGAGGAGACGCCCGGTGTGACACCTTTTATAATATATAAGGGTAAGACGCTGGACAACGAAGCTACCATCAGCGTGGCCTATGGCGAGGAGGTCACGCTGGGCATCAGCGGCACACGCGGGTTCGACACCTTCCTCTGGGATGACGGCACCACGGGCAGCACGGTGACGAAAACCGTGGCTCGCAACCGCGACGTGCAGCTCGTCTATCAGAACCAGGGCGGACGAAAGACGCTGTTCACGTTCCACTTAGAGACGCAGCCACCGCTGACGAGAGGCGACGTCAACGGCGACGGCGTGGTGAACATTGTTGACGTCACTTTAGCCATCGGTCAGATACTTGGCCAGCCAACCCCCACTCCCATCACGGGGACTGCCGACATCAATGGCGACGGCAAAGTGGATGACGCTGACCTGGAAGGCATCTTGGGCCTCGTCATGGATAGTAAATAACACTCAGACTTTTACGACGTGATGAAATACCTATTATCTATTCTCAGCCTGTTGGCAGCGTCTCTTGCTGTCATGGCACAAGGGGAGTTCCCGATGTCGGGACCCTACGAGGTGATAGCCCGTGACGGACAGTTCCGTGGCACGAAGGCAGGAAGCGAGCGCGACATGAAGGCGGCATGGGACTTTGCGCTGGCCGGCAGGCACGATGAGGCCGTGCGCATCATTGAAGCGTATGCAGGAACCTTGCGGCTGATTGACGGCCACGATGCGCCTCTGTGCCTGATTCAGTGCTACTGGCTGTGTCGCGCCATCATGGTGGAGAGGGAGCACGGGACACCGGCCTGGTCGGCAATGATCCGCAGGGCGATGGTGCCTGTCATGGACAAGTTCGAGGCCGACAGTCCTTACGCCAACGGCAACTGGGGCGCCATCGTGAACCGTTGCCGCATGGCGGCTGCCATTGCCATGGGTGACACGACGCTGTACAGAAATGCCGTCGACTACTATCTGCATGCATACGACAACGGCTCGCTGCCTCATTATGTCGGTGAGACCGGACAGTGCCAGGAGTCGGGGCGCGACCAGCAGCACGTGCAGCTCGGGCTGGGGGCATTGGGCGATGTCTGCGAAATGGCGTGGCAGCAGGGCGACGATCTCTATGCGGCACTCGACAACCGGCTGCTGAAAGGGCTGGAATACACAGCCCGCTATAACCTGGGGCATGACGTGCCCTTTGAGACGTGGCAGGACTGCACCGGCCTCTATTCTGACTGGACCGAACCGGGCAGCATGGGGCGCGGACGTATCCGCGACATCTACCGCAAGGCCTACGACCACTACGCAGGGCTTTGCGGACTGAAGATGCCCTATACCAAGAGACTGCTTGAACAGCAGGCTAAAGCCGACAGAAAGGGCGAGGTGAGAAAGAACATCGAGGCCGACGAGTTTACCGTAAGGGGCGTGGACGAGAATCCGAGAATACATCGGGCGTTCACCTATCCAGCCCCCAAGGGTGCACCGCTGAAGCATGACTATGACGTCTTTGTCCGTCCGCGCGGCTGCGATCATTGGACAAAGACAGACACTTATATGGCGAAGGTCAACGCATATATGGGCGACGGCAAACACAAAGTGTGCGAAATCTCGTACGCCATGTTCGACTTCTCGGGCGATGTGCGGGTGAGAGTAATCAGCAAGACCAGGAAGTTCGCCTCAGCGCGCATCCGTCCAGACTATCGTGGTGTGACGGCCACCGTCCAGAACGACTCCACGGTAGAGTTCCTGCTGTTCCAGCCTGAGAACGTCAGCGTAGAGCTGGACGGTGACATCACAAGCAACCTGCTGATCTTCTCTTCCAAGCCACCCGTGAGCAAGGAGCAGGCAGAGCGGGAGGCGAAGCGGCAGGGTCGTGGGTTCAGATACTATGCGCCAGGCTTCTACGATCGGCAAGACACCATCTTTGTCGAGTCAAACACGACGGTCTATCTCGCCGGCGGAGCTTATTTCACCGGTACTTTTGCCATCGATGATGCCGCGAACGTAAGCATTTTGGGGCGCGGCATCGCCCGCCCGCCCCGTGGCTATGAGGGGGCTCACGTCTATCGCTCCCGCAATGTGCTGATCGACGGACTGCTGCTGAATACCTGTCCCATTGGCGAATCCAAGGACGTGACGCTGCGGGATGTACGCAGTATTTCCCATCCTGCCTGGGGCGACGGCCTTAACGTCTTCGGCGGCTGCGACGGCATACTCTTCGACCGGGTGTTCTGCCGCAACTCTGACGACTGCACCACGGCCTACGCCACCCGAAAGGGGTTCAGGGGCTCCACCCGCAATGTGCGCATGCGTAACTCGACGCTTTGGGCTGACGTGGCCCATCCTATTTTCATCGGCATTCATGGCGATGCCGAAGTTGGCGACACCATTGAGCATCTGGTTTATGAGAACATCGACATCCTGGGCCAGGCTGAGCCGCAGGTGGATTATCAGGGCTGCATGGCCATCAACTGCGGCGACGGCAACCTGGTGCGCGACGTTTGCTTCGACAATATCCGCATTGAGCAGATAGAGTGTGGCAGCATCGTGCAGATGAAAGTGGGGTTCAACCAGAAATACTGCAACGCCGCCGGCCGAGGTGTCGATGACATTGTGTTCCGCCATGTGCGCTATTGCGGCATGCAGTCAAACATGTCGGTGATTAACGGCTACGGCGAGGGGCGCCGTGTGCAGAATGTGACCTTCGAGGGACTGAAAATCAATGGGCAGGCCATTTATGACGACATGCCTGGAAAGCCTAAGTGGTACGCCACTTCCGACCTCGTCCCGATGTATGTGGGCAACCACGTCGGCAGTGTAGTGTTCAGAAAAGATGCGGCGCAGAGCCGATAATTTGGGATTGCCATACAGAAACTTGCCGGGACTTCCAAATTAAACGACGCAAAATGCGGAATCTTCGTTTATTTTGCGTACCTTTGCACCGCTTTAAGCGATGAACATACAGGAACTGAGTAAACAGTATGCCAAGCGGCCGCAGGTGGCGGCGCTGGCGAAAGCCGTGGGAAATGTTCGGGAACGACGCATTTTCCTCGAGGGCTTGTTGGCCTCCAGCGGGCCGTTGGTGTTCGGCAGTCTGGCTCAGAAAACCGCTGCCACGATACTTTTCATTCTTCAGGACGCCGAGGAGGCGGGGTACTTCTACCACGACCTGACGCAGCTGATGGGCGACCGGCAGGTGCTGTTCTTCCCGTCGAGCTACAGGCGGTCGGTGAAGTACGCCCAGCGCGACCCGGCCAACGAGATACTGCGCACGGAGGTGCTGTCGCAATTGGCGGCAGAGGGCAGGGGACTCTACATCGTCTCTTACCCCGAGGCGGTGGCCGAGATGGTGGTGTCGAAGAAGCGGCTCGATACGAGGACGCTGACGCTGACCACTGGCCAGACGGTGGCGACGGCCACGATCGAGCAGACGCTGCAGGAGTTCGGATTCCGCGAGGTGGACTACGTCTACGAGCCGGGGCAGTATGCCCTGCGCGGCTCCATCCTCGACGTCTATTCCTATAGCAGTGAGTTCCCATTCCGTATCGACTTCTTTGGCGACGAGATAGACAGCATCCGCACGTTCGAGGTGGAGGACCAGCTGTCGAAGGAGCGCCGTGAGCGGGTGGACATCGTGCCCGAGCTGGCAGGACTGACGGAGGACAAGGAGTCGCTGTTCAAGTTCTTGCCCGACGATACGCTGCTCTGTCTGAAGGACTACGGCTACGTGGCCGATGCCATCGACCGCACCTTTCAGGAGGGTTTCTCGAAGCAGGCCGTCATGGAGCGTATGGAGGAGGCTGAGTCGGAGATGGAACAGCAGGAGATTGAGCAGCAGCTGCGCCGTGAGAGCCAGCTCATCAACGGCAGCCAGTTCAAGGCCGACAGCGAGCGCTTCCGCCGCATAGAGCTAAGGGGTAGGGGAGAGGGCACCGCCATCTCGTTCAACATCACCGCCCAGCCCCTGTTCCACAAGAACTTCGAACTGCTGACCAAGACGCTGACGGACTATCAGCTGAAGGGCTACAACCTGTTTATACTGGCCGACAGCAAGAAGCAGCAGGAACGGCTGAAGGACATTCTGGCCGAGACTGATAAAAACTTGCAGTTCGTTCCCGTTGACAAGACTTTGCACGAAGGCCTCATCGACCATGATGCGCGCGCCTGCTTCCTGACCGACCACCAGATATTCGACCGTTTCCATAAGTACAACCTGAAGAGCGACAAGGCCCGCACGGGCAAGGTGGCTCTGACGCTGAAGGAGATACAGCAGTTTGAAATTGGCGACTTCGTGGTACACATCGACCACGGCATTGGCAAGTTCGGCGGACTGGTGCGTATGCCAGTCACCTCCCCTACGGGGGGAGGCCGGGAGGGGGCCTATCAGGAAATGATCAAGATTACCTACCAGCGGGGCGACTGCATCTACGTGTCGATCCACTCGCTCTACAAGGTGTCGAAGTACAAGTCGCAGGACGGTGGCGAGGCGCCTCGCCTTTCGACACTGGGCACCGGGCAGTGGGAACGGCTGAAGGAGCGCACGAAGAAGCACATCAAGGACATTGCCCGCGACCTGATCAAACTCTATGCCAAGCGGCGCCGTGAGAAGGGTTTTGCCTTTAGCCACGACTCGTACATGCAGCACGAGCTGGAGGCCTCGTTTCTCTACGAGGACACCCCCGACCAGCTGAAGGCTACGCAGGATGTGAAGGCCGATATGGAGATGGCCAAGCCGATGGACCGCCTGGTCTGCGGCGACGTGGGCTTCGGCAAGACCGAAGTGGCCGTGCGTGCGGCATTCAAGGCGGCCTGTGACGGCAAGCAGGTGGCCGTGATGGTGCCCACGACGGTACTCGCTTACCAGCACTTCCACACCTTCAGCAGCCGGCTGAAGGACATGCCCGTCCGCGTTGACTACCTGACCCGTGCCCGTACGGCCAAGCAGACGACGGCTATCTTGAAGGATCTGGAGGCAGGCAAGATAGATATTATAATAGGTACGCACAAGCTGATAGGTAAGACGGTGAAGTTCCACGACCTCGGACTGCTCATCATCGACGAGGAGCAGAAGTTCGGCGTGGCCACCAAGGAGAAACTGCGCCAGATGAAGTCGAATGTCGATACGCTGACGATGTCGGCAACGCCCATCCCGCGAACGCTGCAGTTCTCGCTTGTCGGTGCCCGCGACCTGAGCGTCATACAGACACCGCCGCCCAACCGCTACCCCATACAGACGGAGATTCACACCTTCAGTGCCGAAATCATTACTGACGCCATCAACTTCGAGATGTCGCGCAACGGTCAGGTGTACTTCGTCAATAATCGCATATCAGACCTGACCCGCATAGCCGAGCTGATACACAACAACGTGCCCGATGCCCGTGTGGCCATCGGTCACGGACAGATGAAGCCCGAGGAACTGGAGCAGATTATCCTCGACTTCTCCAACTACGACTACGACGTGCTGCTGTCGACGACCATCGTCGAGAATGGCATCGACATTCCCAACGCCAACACCATCATCATCAACTCAGCCCACCACTTCGGACTCTCTGACCTCCACCAGATGCGCGGTCGCGTGGGGCGTGGCAACCGCAAGGCTTTCTGCTACCTGCTGGCACCGCCCCTTGCAGCCCTCCCCGTGGAGAGCCGCCGCCGCTTAGAGGCCCTCGAGAACTTCAGCGACCTCGGCTCGGGCATCAACATCGCCATGCAGGACCTCGACATCCGAGGTGCCGGCAACCTGCTCGGCAGTGAGCAGTCGGGCTTCATCAGCGACCTGGGCTACGAGACCTACCAGAAGATACTGAATGAGGCGATGGCGGAGCTGAGGAATGAGGAGAAAGCCTCCCCAAGCCCCTCCAAAAGAGGGGGCGCTGGGATGCATTCATCAGGTAATCAAACATCCCCTCCTTTGGAGGGGCTTGGGGAGGCTTTCAGCTTCGTCGCCGACTGCACCCTCGAAAGCGACCTCGAGATGTACTTTCCAGATCAGTATGTGCCGTCAGACTCAGAGCGTATGCTGCTATACAGAGAACTCGACAACATGCGGAATGACCAGGAGCTGGAGGCTTACCGCACACGACTCATCGACCGTTTTGGGCCAATACCAGCCGTAGCCGAGGAACTTATACGCGTAGTCCCTCTGCGTCGCCTCGGCAAGCAGTTCGGGTGCGAGAAAATCATGTTGAAGCAGGGACGCATGTTCCTCTATTTCGTCAGCAACTCCGACAGTCCCTACTACCAGAGCGATGCTTTCGGTCGGGTGCTCGACTATGTTGGCCGGAATGTGCGCCGCTGTAACTTGAAAGAGCAGAACGGCAAGCGCTCGATGGTTGTCAGCGACGTGCCTACGGTTGAGGAGGCTGTCCGAATACTTGGTTCCATTCTTCCTTGAACCGGCGCTGCTGCTCGCTTAGGGGCGACTTCGTCCAGGCTTTCAGCTTGTCGCCGATGACAGCCTTCAGCTTGTCGTCGGGGGCAAGGACCGCAAAGTAGAGCTGTAGCCGGAGCCGCAGCATACTGCTCTCTTTCAAGGCGTTTGTGGCTGACAGCAGGCGTTCGGAGGCCTTACCATCGTCCAAACCTAACGCCTTGATGCCCATATAAACCGCCAGTGCCAGTTCGGCCTCGCGCTGGGCGGTGTATCCCTTGTAAGGCTCCACGCGCTGGAGCGTCCGGCGCAGTTCGACGACCAGTAGGTTGTACTCATTCTCTTGCGTCACGCGGTCGGGGGCGGCAAACAGCATCCGGAAAGCCAGTTCGAAGAGGGCTTTCAGGTCGCCGTCGATGTCGGTCGATTTCTTGACGGGCTGGTCGACCAGCTCCACCACCTCGGGGCTGAGGCTGACGGCGACGGCCGAAATCTCGGGTATGCTGACCACCAGCTGCTTGCTGCGCTTGCCGGGAACGCGCATCAGCACACCCTCGACACCGTCGAACACGCCGCCGTGGACGCGAATCTTGTCGCCTACGCGCAGCTTGATTTCGTCGGGCTGGAAGTAGGTAAGGTTTTCCTCCACCTGCTGCGTCACTCGCATGAAGCTCTCCATGTCGCGGTCGGGCACGACGATGGGCTTCTTCTGGCCAGGCAGCCCCGACATTCTGAAGAAGGTCGAGAGCTTGGTGGTGGCAATGTACTCATCCAAGGCCGACTTGAGGCTTTTGACAAAGACCATTCCGTTGATGGCAGGCACCAGCACGCGCTTCTTCTTCCCCATGCGCTCCTTCAGTTCGTAGCGCATGGGCAGATAACAGTCAAATCCGAGGCGGCGCAGGTCGTCCCGGATTTTGACTTCACTTCTGTAGTTGGCGCTCAGCACGTACCAGCGTGCCGCCTCGTCGTTAGGTGTTGCTGCCATGTCGTAAAAAATAATCTGGCGGCAAAGTTAGCGTTTTTGTCTGAAACCGCCAAACTTCGCCGCCACTTTTTTAGTTACGGAACACCAGACCGTCGCCGAATTCGTCGACGATGATGGGGCGTTCGTTCGTTACCTCGCCCGCCAGCAGCTTCTTCGACAGGTCGTTGAGCACCAGTTGCTGGATGGCACGCTTCACGGGACGAGCGCCGAACTCCGGGTCGTAACCCTCCTGAGCCAGGTAGCTGATGGCCTGCGGCGTGACCTCGAGACGGAAGCCCTGCGGCTCGAGCATCTCCTGCACTTTGCGTATCTGCAGGCGCACCACGTCGGCAATCTGTTCGCGCGTCAGCGGCTGGAAGGTGATAATCTCGTCGATACGGTTCAGGAACTCCGGGCGCATCGTCAGTCGCAGCTGGTCGCGCGTAGCGTTGCTGGTCATGATGATGATGGTGTTCTTGAAGTTCGCCGTGCGGCCCTTGTTGTCGGTCAGACGGCCGTCGTCGAGCACCTGCAGCAGGATGTTGAACACATCGGGATGGGCCTTCTCGATTTCGTCGAAGAGCACCACCGAGTATGGCTTACGGCGCACGGCCTCGGTCAGTTGTCCGCCCTCGTCGTAGCCCACGTAGCCCGGAGGGGCACCGATGAGTCGGCTGACGGTATGCTTCTCCTGATACTCCGACATATCGATGCGCGTCATCATCGTCTCGTCGTTGAAGAGGTACTCGGCCAGCGTCTTGGCCAGTTCAGTCTTACCGACACCCGTGGTGCCGAGGAAGATGAACGAGGCAATAGGCCGCTTTGGGTCTTGCAGTCCGGCACGCGAGCGGCGCACGGCATCAGAGACGGCGGTGATGGCCTCGTCCTGGCCGATGACGCGCTTGTGCAGCTCCTCTTCGAGGTGCAGCAGCTTTTCGCGCTCACTCTGCAGCATACGGGTGACGGGGATGCCCGTCCAGCGGCTGACCACCTCGGCAATGTCGTCGGCGGTGACCTCTTCGCGAACGAGTGAGTTGCCGCCTTGGGCATTGGCCAGTTGTGCCTGAATGCTCTTGATGTCGTCCTCCAGTGCCTTCAGTTTCGAGTAGCGTATCTCAGCCACACGACCGTAGTCGCCCTCTCGCTCGGCACGCTCGGCTTCCAACCGCAGGTTCTCCATCTCTTGTTTGTCCTGCTGAATCTTGTTGATGAGCTGGCGCTCGCCTTCCCACTTGGCACGGAACTGCGTCTCCTGCTCGCGGAGCTCAGCGATTTCTTTGTCAAGCTGGGAGATTTTCGCCTCGTCACCCTCGCGCTTGATGGCTTCGCGCTCAATCTCAAGCTGAGCCAGTCGGCGCGTTATCTCGTCGAGCTCCTCAGGCACGGAGTCGCGCTCCATGCGCAGCTTGGCAGCGGCCTCGTCCATCAGGTCGATGGCCTTGTCGGGCAGGAAGCGCTCGCTGATGTATCGCTCACTTAGTTGTACGGCGGCGATGCAGGCATCGTCCTGTATGCGCACCTTGTGGTGGTTCTCATAGCGCTCCTTCAGACCTCTTAATATGGAAATGGCGCTGAGCTCGTCGGGCTCGTCGACCATCACCGTCTGGAATCGGCGCTCCAGGGCCTTGTCCTTCTCGAAATACTTCTGGTATTCGTTCAGGGTCGTGGCACCGATGGCACGCAGTTCGCCACGTGCCAGTGCAGGCTTCAGAATGTTGGCTGCATCCATGGCACCCTCGCCGCCGCCGGCACCCACTAGCGTGTGGATCTCGTCGATGAAGAGGATGATGCGGCCCTCGGCCTTCGTCACCTCATTGATGACCGACTTCAGACGCTCCTCGAACTCACCCTTGTACTTCGCACCGGCCACCAGCGCACCCATGTCGAGCGAATAGACCTGCTTGTCCTTCAGGTTCTCGGGCACGTCACCGCGAACGATACGGCCGGCAAGTCCTTCGACAATGGCCGTCTTACCCGTACCCGGCTCACCTATCAGAATGGGGTTGTTCTTCGTGCGGCGGCTTAGGATCTGCAGCAGACGGCGGATTTCGTCGTCGCGGCCTATCACGGGGTCGAGCTTGCCCTTACGGGCCAGGTCGACGAGGTTCTTGGCGTACTTCTCCAACGACTGGTAGTTGTCGTCGGCCGACTGCGACTTGACGCTCTGTCCCTTGCGCAGTTCCTGTATGGCTTTCTGCATCTCCTTCTCCGTGCAGCCGGCGTCCTTCATGATGCGGCTGGCCGTTGAGTTGACGGTTAATAGAGCCAATAGTATTGGCTCACAGGCAACAAATTCGTCGCCCATCTTCTGGGAAATGTCCGTTGCCTTCACCAGTATCTGGTTGGCCTCGTTCGAGAGATACGGCTGTCCCGCACCCTGCACGCGGGGCAGGTGCTGAATCTCCTGGTCGGCGAGCATCTCAATCTGCTGTGCGTTGACGCCGAGTTTCTGGAATACAAATGTGCAGACATCCTTCGCCTTCTCCAGCACACCTTTTAATATATGTACCGGCTCGATGGCCTGCTGCCCGTTCAGCTGTGCGCGGTTGACGGCCTGCTGGACCGCCTCCTGCGCCTTGATGGTAAACTTGTCTAATGTCATAATCTTTCCTCCTGTTTCTTTAGTTATTATCTGCAAACAGAGGCTCAAAGAGTGTGCCGAAGGCTGCGTAGCCGACAAAATGTCGCTTTTGTCTGCCTTTTTGTCGGGCAGAAATGAATAAAAGCCGAAAAAAGAGCGGTATATCAGAAAAAAACATTATCTTTGCGCACAAATACCATTAATCAAACTAAGGCTATATGAAGAAACTATTATCAACCTTATTCTGTGCCTTGGCCATCACGTCGGCCAGCGCGCAACTGTCGACAAATCCCGACAAGTTCTTGGGCAACATTACAACCCGCTATCAGATGGATGCGGGGGGCGGTGTGCCGCAGTATTACAAACTCTGGAATCAGGTGACGCCTGAGAACGAGTCGAAGTGGAGTTCCGTACAAGGCAACCGCAGCAACTTCAACTGGGGCTGCGACAACCCTTTCAACTATGCCAAGCAGCACAATTTTACCTTCAAGTTCCATGCATTCCTCTGGGGTGCCCAGTATCCCAGCTGGCTTGAGAGCCTGTCAATCAAAGACCGCTTTGACGCCGTCGAGACGTGGTTTGACGCCATTAGGAAGCATTATGCCACGCTGCCCCTCGTCGACGTTGTCAACGAGGCTGTCGGCATGCACCAAGCGGGAAACCCGTTGATAAAGGCTTCTGTCGGCGGCGGCGGCAAGACAGGCTTCGACTGGCTGATCAAGGCCTTCGAAATGGCCTACGAGCGCTTCCCCGATGCCATCCTCATCTACAACGACTACAACTCCATCAGGTGGGACATCGATAATTACATCACCCTGGTACAGGCCATACGTGACGCCGGTGCTCCCATCGATGCCTACGGAAACCAGTCGCACGATGTGAATGATATCAGCGCAACCGAATTGAAGAATGCACTCAAGAAGCAGCAGGATGCGCTGAAGATGCCGATGTACATCACTGAGCTGGATATTGACGTCGCCGACGACACGAAGCAGGCAAACCAGTACAAGAGCATTTTCCCCTCGATGTGGGAGGCTGAATACTGCGCCGGTGTCACCCTGTGGGGCTACGTCCACGGAGCCACGTGGGTTGACAACTCTGGCCTCTACAAGAGTGGCAAGGAGCGTCCGGCCATGACCTGGATAAAAGAGTATATGGCCACCGACAAGGCCAAGAACGCCAAGAGCCCCTTCCCCGGCATGAAGAAGGAGGCCTCTATCTATATCAAGCCAGCTGACTATAAGGTGGCCAAGGGCGACGTCGTTGCTATCAAGGTGCGTGCACGCATGGCAACGAAAACTATTGAGAAGGTCGACCTCTACGTCGGCTCCTCTGTTGCCAGCGCTACGACGCTCGTCGCCACGATGACCGAAGCGCCTTACATCGCTGAGTACACGGCATCGACCAGTGGCTGGAAAATCCTCAAGGCTGTCGTTACTACTACCGATGGCTCTACCTACGAGCGTTATGGCCGCGTCAACGTGCTCACTTCTACTACCAAGCGCCAGACTTACAACGAGCAGCCGTTCGAGCTGCCCGGCACCATCATTGCAGGAGAGTACGACAAGGGTGCTTCCGGCGTTTCCTATGCCAATGCTTCGCGTACGCCCGAGAAGACTGCCACCAAGGACGATGGCTGGATGGAGTATACTGTAGACGTGAAGGAAGACGGCATCTATAGGATTGATGCTGAGGTGGCTGCCACAAAGTCGGGCGGAACGTTCCACCTCACGGAGTATGGTCTCGACAGCCTCACATTCATAGCTAACATGATTGAGGTGCCCGTGACAGGCAGCGCCACAGACTTCAAGACGCTGAGCGTCGTGTGTAAGAACCCCATCTCTGCCGGTCAGCATCGCATCTGTCTGAACGTCGACAAGGGCGGATTCTACATCAAGAGTCTCAAGTTCAGCCGCTATGAGGAGGACAAGAGCATCTCCGTCAGTGTTGCCTCGCTGAAGCCTGCCACCGTAGCCATTGGCGATGCCACGACCATCACCGCGAATAGCAAGTCGTCGACCAGCACCATTGCCAGCGTCGATTTCTATGCTAACGGCCTGCACATCGGCACCGCTACCGAGGCTCCATACACCATCGAATTCCAGCCCGCCGCAAAGGGGTCGTACACCATCACTGCCATCGCCACCGATGCTGAAGGTAAGGTGAGACAGTCGACCGTTGTGAAGACGCTGAAGGTCAACGGCAAGCGTGAACCTTATAAGAGTGTCATCACGATTCCGGGCATCATTCAGGCCGAGAACTTCGACAAGGGTGGTGAAGGACTGTCGTTCCACGACTCTGACAGCGATAACCAGGGAGATGCCAACTACCGTACCGACAACGAAGGACTGGACCTTGTGAAGGGCAATAACGGTACAGCCATTGGCTATACGGCCTCTAACGAGTGGACGGAGTACACGGTCAACGTGACCGAGCCGGGCGAGTATGAGTACACGGCTACTATTTCGAACGGCTCCAGCTCGACTGGCGGCTTCACCATCAGTCTTGTCAAGGGCACTTCGGTGACTCAGATTGCCAAGGTCTCGTTCTCGGGAACTGGCGACTGGAACACCTACAAGACCGTTACGGGCAAACTGACCAGGAACCTGCCTGAGGGTGAGCAGATTCTCCGCTTTACCATCAATCCCGGTAATTGTAACATCGACAAGGTTGAGCTGAAGTGTACGCTGAACACGGGAATCAATGAGGTGGCCGGCGAGCAGTCCTTCGGTTCGATGTTCAACCTGTCAGGCCAGAAGGTCGGCAGCGACTATCGTGGCATCATCATCCGCAACGGCCGGAAGATTCTGAAGAAGTAAAACGTTATGATAACCATTATTGCAGCCGTGGCGCGTAACCGCGCCATCGGCTTCAACAACAAGCTCATCTACTGGCTGCCCAACGACCTGAAACGGTTCAAGCAGCTGACGACGGGGCACACCATCGTGATGGGGCGCCGCACATTTGAGAGTCTGCCCAAGGGGGCACTTCCCAACCGACGCAACATCGTGCTGAGCCGGACGACGCAGGGCTTTCCTGGATGCGACACCTACGTGTCGCTCAGGGAAGCCCTGAATCATTGCTCGCCCGACGAGGACATATATATAATAGGTGGAGCCAGCGTCTACCGTCAGGCCATGCCCGTGGCCGACCGTCTCTGTCTGACTGAGATTGACGACACGCCCGCCGAGGCCGACACCTTCTTCCCCGACTACAGCGAGTGGCACGAGGTGTGGCGCGAGGACCATCCAGTCGACGAGCGTCACGCTCATCCCTATTCGTTTGTTGATTACGAGAGGACGGTCAAATCTGTTGCAGAGGATACACGAGATTGACGATGAAGATGTTGGCGCAGAGGATGATGAGGTTCATCGGCAGGCCTATGCGCGTAAAGTCGCTGAAACGGTAGCCGCCTGGACCATAGACCAGCATGTGGGTGGGCGAGCCGATAGGCGTGGCAAAGCTGCTGCTGACACTTATCATCAGGGCGATGAGGAAAGTGTAGGGCTCGTAGCCCAGCTGTTCGGCAGCCTGGTACATGATGGGGAAAAACATGGCGCCGGCAGCCGTGTTCGAGATAAACTCTGTGGTAAGGTTGCCCACGAGGCAGATGGCCATCATGACTACAAGCGGATTAGTGCCGCAGACGTCAAGTATGCCGAATGCAAGCCATTCGGCGATGCCTGTCTTCTGAATGGCGATTCCAAGAACGACACTACCAGCAAAGACCATGAGGATGTCCCAGTTGATGGCACGCATGGCCTGGTCAACACTACAGCAGCGGAAAATGAGCATGGCAGCTGCAGCTATAAAGGCGCACTGCAGCAGCGGCATGATGCCGAGGGCCGAAAGGGCCACCATGGCTATCATGATGGTGGTCGAAATGAGCGTGCCGCGTCCGATATTTGGAATCTCGGCAGAGTCGAAGAACTGGAGACTGGGGGTAAGGTCCTGAATGTCGTTCTTTCTGTTTCCCATCTCAAGCAGTAATGTGTCGCCAGCCTGCAAAACGACATCGCGTGGCGACTGCTCGATGCGCTCTCCGCGTCGGGAGACAGCCACAAGCGTTATGCTGTGGTCGCGTTCAAAATGATTCTGCCTCATGGTGGTGCCTATCAGACTGCTGCCAAAGTTAACGTAGGCTGTGCGCAGCTTGTGTTTGCCACCGGCTACCTCGCTGAAGTGGAATATATGGTGGTCGGCACTTACCAGATTATGACTCTTCTTCAGTTCGAGCAACTCGTCAATCTGCCCGGCATAGATCAGACGGTCACCACCCATCAGGGGCTCGTCGTCGGGAACTTGTGACATCACTTTCTCATCGTCGAAGCGGCACAACTCAATGAGGCTGCCACCGCGAACGTTGTTCAGCCCTAATTCGCCAACAGTCTTTGCGATATGCGGATTGTCGGAAGGAACGAGCAGTTCGACCGTGTATTCACCCGTCGACTCAAAGGCGGCCTCAGGGGCCTTGCGGTTGGGCAGCAACCGGCGCAAAGCAATGACTGACAAGACGCCGACAGTGAGGCAGAACAGTCCCGGTATGGTAGTGGCCAGCACATTCATGGCTGAAACCTAAAAATACCAATGAATCCATTCTTGTATCTCTTATTCAGTTAATTGTTTTTGTGTGGCAGCGTAACTCACGTTCAGGGCGTACGACTTGCGCAGGGCCTGCTTCACGTCGTTGATGATTGACATTGGTACGTCGCGGTCGGCCTCGATGCTGACCGTCAGCCGCTCCTGGTCCTCAGCCGACATGTGGCGGCGCTCCGTCTCAATGAACTTCCTGATGTCGCCGACCGTCATCAGCTGGTTGTTCAGCTGAATACAGTATGCGTCCGACGAGCCGTCCAGCGGTTTGCCGATGTAGATGTGGACCACCGCCGACTTATGCTCAGCTTTTTCGACCTCCGTACCGGCGGGCACCTCGTAGGTCACCTTCTTCTCGACGTCGCGCATGTGGGTGACAATCATAAAGAAGAAGAGCACGGTGAAGATGAGGTCGGGCAGCGACGCCATGTTCAGCTCGGGCACGCTGTGGTCGGGACGGCGGAAGCGGCGGCGCATCATGGGCGGCCTCCTTCCTCCTCGACGACGTCGCTCACCCTCGGCGGACATTTCAGCGGACGGTAGGCGGCCACGATGGCATTCTGCAATTGGAAGTAAGCCTCGTAGCGTGCCTTCGGGTCGGTCTTGATAGCCACCACGCGGTGGCGCGGGTTGACGGCAGCAAACTGCCTCACCTCCTGCTGCAGCTGCTCAAGGGTGACGGCGTCGCCGTTCAGCGTCAGCCGGCCCGCGGCATCGAGCTTCACGGTTATGATGTCCTCCTGGCGAATGTCGGCCACCTGCTCCTGATCCTGCGGCGGCGGTGGCAGCTGGCGCTTCAGTCCCTTCCCGGAGTCCATCGACGATGTTATCAGGAAGAAGATCAACAGCATGAACGAGATGTCGGCTGTCGACGACGTATTCAGCGACGGAACTTCGCTATGGCGACGATGGCGGAACATACGCAGATGAGCAGGATTGAGGTGAAGATGAACATATCAGTTGTCCGCAGCCAGAACGTGTCGGTAAACGGTGTGCCGTTGCTGACTATCGGCTGCGTGGAGGCTAATGCGAAGGTAATGAGCAGGACGACGGCTACCAGCGCAGCCGTTGCATAGCCAATCATCGACGAGCGGCGCGAGGCCAATGGGTCTTTTGTCCGTTCGTGGGTGAGCACGCCGTGAACGGCCGACCATACGGCGATGCCGATGGCAACTGCTAACAGGCCATAGACTGCCCACAGCACTATTTCGACGATAATCGTACTATCAGCCATTGTGGTCGTGCTTGTATTTCATGATGATGTCGAGCAGCGTCACCACCGACTCCTCCATCTGCGAGGTCAGGTGCTCGATCTTCGACGTGATGTAACTATAGAACAGCTGCAGAATCAGCGCCACGACGATACCGAAGATGGTGGTAATGAGCGCCACCTTCATGCCCGAGGCCACAATCGTAGGACCGATGTCGCCGGCAATCTGAATCCGCTCGAAGGCCATCACCATGCCGATGACCGTACCGAGGAAGCCCAGCGACGGGGCCATAGCAATGAACAGCTTGATCCACGACGTGCCCTTCTCGAGCTTCGCTGTCTGTACGGAGCCGTAGCTGTAGATACTGCGCTCGATGTCGTCCATCGTCTCGCGGATGTGCATCAGTCCTTGGTAGCAGATGCTCGCCACGGGGCCGCGCGTGTCGCGGCATAGCTGCTTGGCACCCTCTATGTCGCCCTCGCTGACCTTCGCGTCGATGTCCTTCATCAGCCGCTTCGCATTGATTTCCGACAGCGTCAGGTAGGTGATGCGCTCAATGCAGAAGGCCAGACCGAACACCAGTGCCAGCGCTACGAGCGACATGAACAGCGGCGTGCCGTCGATGAACATTTTCTTCAGCCGGTGGTGAACGCCGCCCGCTTCGGCATCGAAATCCTCGCTCAATGCCATGTCGTCCATAGCAATGGTTGCTGAGTCAGCAGCCAGGCTGTCTCCCAGCATTTTGGCTGTGCTGTCAGCAATCACGGTCTCTATAGAATCCTTCTTCGGGAGTTGCTGCGCCTCACTGGTTTGGGCGAGCGTCAGCAAACCAATAATTGCAACAAGAGCAATTAGCTTCTTCATACTTGATAGTCAATCAATTTGTTTAATTTGAAGTGCAAAGATAGCAATATAATTCTATCGGCAAACTAACTGATTCCGTTTTTTAATAACTTATAACATTACTCCTCCGTAACTTTACAAAAAAGCATTGGAGGGTATGCTTTTGGGAGGGAGACGCCGTCTAAGCCGTATAAAGGCACGGGTAAAAGCGGCGTTCAGTGCCGGCAAAAGTGTTGTTTGGCCGCGACTTAAGTTAAAACTGCGACGATGGATGATAAAACGGCGCCAATGGATGATAAAACGGTGGCGGCGGATGATAAAACGGCGGCAATGTTTGGTGGTTTGGAAAATGTTTGCTATCTTTGCGGCAAAAAGACGGTTTACCATGCATGCAAAGTATATCAAACGTGAGATTACAGACTTGAACGGGACAGGCAGGACGCAGGCCTGCTATAAGATGGAGCTGACGCCCATGACGTTTCAGCAGTTCGTAAGCCTTTGCCATCGTGAAGGCGGAATGGACGAGAGCCAGATTCTTGGAGCGTTGTCGCTGGTCAGCGAGAAGCTGGCCTTATGTATGGCAGAGGGTTTTTCAGTAAAACTCGACGGCATCGGCACGTTCAATGCCAAACTCGGCGTGAGGGGTGACATGCTGCCCGATGCTTTCGAGGAGGGCGAAACGAGCCGCAATGCCAAGAGTATCGAGGTGAACGGCGTCTCGTTCAGGGCCGACAAGGACCTGATCAGGAACACAGACCGCAAATGTCAGTTGGAGCGAGGCGGTGAGAGCCGGCTCAAGAAGTCGCCCTTCACGCTGGAGGAGCGCATTCAGAAGGCTCGCGACTTCCTGAAAGTGCATCTTTTCATGAAGGTTCCCGACTATGTGCGGCTGACCGGACTGTCGCGCACAACGGCGGCAGAGGAATTGCGCAAGCTGGCGCTCGACGCCTCAACCGGCATCACAAGCCGGGGCGACAGAAGCCAGAAGGTCTACATTCTGCGGCCATAGAGTCTGGCGCCGCCAGGTTCATCTGACGGTATTGATAGTCTTCTGCAGCTCTTCCAGGAATCGGGCGGCGTGTCCGCCGTCCATCTGGGCATGGTGGAACTGGAAGGAGATGGGGAGTGTGGTTCTTAGCCAGCCTCTGCGATATCTGCCCCATGCCAGGAAGGGGTTGGTGAAGATGCCGCTGTACTGGTTGACGATGCAGTCGAGCTCCGTACCGGTGATTGCCGATGTGCCGACAATGACGGCTCCGTCGTCTAATATGTCCTGACAGGTTTGGCTGATAGTCTCTGTCAGGTGCAGGTAATTAGCGTTAAACTGCTCCAGGTCGTCGGTAACGGCAATGTCGCAGAAGCTCAGTCCGCCCTTGGCGTTTTCGGCTATCGTGTTGATGGCCATACGGTCGTATTTGTACAGCTTCCCGTCGTGGGGCAACAGGTAGAACTCCTCAATCTTTGAGGCCGTCTTGCCGATGCACCAGCAGAGGAGCATGTTGAACTTCAGCCCGCGCCGCCGGCTCACCTTACAGAGCTGCGTCACGTCGAAGGTCTTCGTGAACGTCACCATCGGCATGGGCGACTTTATCCACAATTGGAATGCCATTGCCCGATTCGTGTCCTTGGGATTGATTTCCTGTTTCATGTTATGCTATTACTGTTTGCGATCGAGTATTGTTAGACCGTGCAAAGGTACAAATACTTGCAGAATGCTCCAAATATCTGCCCGGTTTTTGGGATAAACCGTACGGAAATGTGACGAGTGGCGTGATTTGTTGGCCGCATAAGTTCGCGCCGCGAATAGTTTTTCCGCCGTAAAATTTGGTGGATTAAAAACAAACCGCTACCTTTGCAGCTAATTTTTCGAGCAAACGAAAAAAGGATATGAGACTGACATTCTTAGGAACAGGAACGTCGTGCGGTGTGCCGACGATAGGTTGCGATTGCCGCGTGTGCCGGAGCGAGAATCCGAAGGACAAGCGGCTGCGCTGCTCGGCGCTCGTCGAGACAGAGCAGACACGCCTGCTGATAGACTGCGGGCCCGACTTCCGCCAGCAGATGATGCCGCAGCCCTTCCGGCGCATCGACGGCATACTGATTACCCACGCCCACTATGACCATATCGGAGCCGACCGTTATTTCCATGACAAAGGTATCCCTGTCGCAATCCATAAGCTGGATTCCAAGCTCATGATGTCTGGCGGCGGGGCAGAGATCTTAGGTTCCCGCAGCGTTCCCAACCCGGCTCCCGACCGGTATCTGGAGGAAGGTGACACCATAGAGTTCGGCAACCAGAAGCTTTCTGTCATCTTTACACCGGGACATTCACCTGGATCGATCAGCCTCTACAGCAAGAAAGACAACCTGCTGTTCTGCGGAGACGCCCTTTTCTGCCGGAGCATAGGCGATAAACCAGCCGTGGTCCTGTCCGTGAGGATTCTCCGCAGTCCCCGTTTTGCCTGCCACAGGAACCGGCAACCCGGCAAACCAGGCACCGGTACCTCCCGGCTGGGTCACACCCTTCAATCCTTTCTGAATCAGCTGAACGGTCCGGGG